>NZ_JAGGMS010000001.1:8835000-9443615 GCF_017875555.1 Amycolatopsis magusensis
GACAACTCCCCGGCGGCGGATTTGTCACTGCGGCACAAGGAAAAACGCCTTGTCAGGACCGTAATGAGCCGATCTTGCGGATCGCTTGTCGACCGGGTGGCCCGTAGTTAGCGTACTGGTCAGTAACCCTGGTCACAGCAGCCGAAAGGTGCCGGAATGAGCACGAAGACCCGCTCCTTCCCCGGTGCGGGCGCGGTCCGGGAGACCGGCCGGCTCTACGCGCTCGGCCTGGACGTGGCCCGCAGCATCTTCCGGCGCCCGTTCCAGTTCCGCGAGCTGGTGCAGCAGTTCTGGTTCATCGCGAGCGTGTCGATCCTGCCGACCGCGCTGGTCTCCATCCCGTTCGGCGCGGTCATCGCGCTGCACCTCGGCTCGCTGACCACGCAGATCGGCGCGCAGTCGTTCACCGGGGCGGCCAGCGTGCTGGCGATCATCCAGCAGGCCAGCCCGGTGGTCACCGCGCTGCTGATCGCCGGGGCCGGCGGCTCGGCCATGTGCGCCGACCTCGGCTCGCGCACCATCCGCGAGGAGATCGACGCCATGGAGGTGCTCGGCGTCTCCCCGGTCCAGCGGCTGATCGTGCCGCGGGTGCTGGCCGCGATGGCCGTGGCGGTGTTCCTCAACGGCCTGGTCAGCGTGGTCGGCGTGCTCGGCGGTTACGTGTTCAACGTGATCATGCAGGACGGCACCCCCGGCGCCTACCTGGCCAGCTTCTCCGCCCTCGCCCAGCTGCCCGACCTGTGGATCAGCGAGCTGAAGGCGCTGCTGTTCGGCTTCGTGGCCGGGATCGTGGCCGCCTACCGCGGGCTCAACCCCAAGGCCGGGCCGAAGGGCGTGGGCGACGCGGTGAACCAGTCGGTGGTCATCACCTTCCTGCTGCTGTTCCTGATGAACCTGGTGCTCAGCTCGCTGTACCTGCAGCTGGTACCGCCGAAGGGGATGTGACCTCGTGACCGAGACGATGTTCCCGCCGGAGACCCGGGTCCGCCGCGCCGGCCGCGCGATCGACCGGCGGTTCGGCTTCCTGGACACCCTGGGCGACCAGGTGCTGTTCTACCTCAAGGCGCTGGCCTGGACCCCGCGCGCGATCTTCCGCTACAGCAAGGAGATCGTCCGCCTGCTGGCCGAGGTCAGCTTCGGCAGCGGGGCGCTGGCGGTGATCGGCGGCACCATCGGCGTGATGATCGGGATGACCGTGTTCACCGGCGCGGTGGTCGGCATCCAGGGCTACTCGGCGCTGAACCAGGTCGGCACCTCGGCCTTCGCCGGGTTCATCTCCGCCTACTTCAACACCCGTGAGATCGCCCCGCTGGTGGCGGGCATCGCGCTCTCGGCCACGGTCGGCTGCGGGTTCACCGCCCAGCTCGGCGCGATGCGGATCTCGGAGGAGATCGACGCGCTCGAGGTGATGGGCGTGCCGAGCATCCCCTACCTGGTGGCCACCCGGATCGTCGCCGGGTTCCTGGCGATCATCCCGCTGTACGCGATCGGCCTGCTCACCTCGTACGTCGCCTCGCGGCAGGTGACCATCTGGTTCTTCGGCCAGTCCGCCGGCACCTACGACCACTACTTCCAGCTGTTCCTGCCCCCGATCGACGTGCTCTGGTCGTTCCTCAAGGTGCTGGTGTTCAGCATCATCGTGGTGCTCTCGCACTGCTACTACGGCTACCGCGCCAGTGGCGGGCCCGCCGGGGTCGGCGTGGCCGTCGGACGGGCGGTGCGGACCGCGATCGTCGCGGTCAGCCTGCTCGACTTCTTCCTCAGCCTCGCCATCTGGGGCGCCACCACGACGGTGAAGGTGGCCGGATGAACAAGGCACGCAGGCACAAGTACGTCCGGCGCACGGCCGGGGTGTTCTTCCTGGCCGCCATGCTCGCGTTCGTCTCGCTGTCGGTCGCGGTCTACCGCAAGGAGTTCGTGTCCTCGGTGTCGGTCACCCTGAAGACCGGCCGGGCGGGCAACCAGCTCCACGTCTCTTCGGAGGTCAAGGCACGCGGGGTGGTCGTCGGCGAGGTGCGCGAGATCCGGTCCGGTGCGAGTGGCGCGGAGGTCCTGCTCGCACTGGATCCGGAGAAGTCGGAGAAGCTGCCGAAGAACGTCTCGGCACTGCTCATCCCGAAGACGCTGTTCGGCGAGCGCTACGTGCAGCTGTCCATCCCCGAGCCGCGCGGACCGCAGATCGCCGAGGGCGACGTCATCTCCCAGGACCGCTCGGCCAACGCGATCGAGCTGGAGAAGGTCTACGACGACCTGCTCCCGGTGCTCAAGGCGGTGCAGCCGCAGAAGCTGTCCACCACGCTGACCGCGGTGTCGACCGCGCTGCGGGACCGCGGTGAGCAGCTCGGCGACACGCTGGTGACCGCGGCCGACTACCTGGAGCGGTTCAACCCGAGCCTGCCCGAGCTGAACGAGAACATCCGCGACCTCGCCGGGGTCAGCCAGTTGTACGGCGACATCGCGCCGGACCTGCTCGACTCGCTGACCGACAGCGCGGTCACCCTGCAGACCGTCGCGGAGAAGAAGGAGGACCTCGGCTCGCTCTACGGCCAGGTCACCGCCTCCGCCCAGGACGTCACCGAGTTCCTGGCGAACAACAAGGACAACATCATCCGGCTCGCCGTCGACAGCCGCGAGTCGCTCGAGCTCGCCGCCGCCTACTCCCCCAGCTTCCCCTGCACGCTCAAGGCGATGACCGACCTGAAACCGGCCATGGACAAGGTGCTGGGCGCGGGCACCGACGAACCCGGCATGCACGTGAAGGCGTCGGTGTTCGCCAGCCGCGGCGGATACGAGCCCGGCGTGGACGACCCGGTGTACACCGCGAGTGGTGGGCCGAAGTGCTACCCGAGCGGGGTCGCGCCGACGACCGGGGCCACCGTGGCGCAGACCGGCAGCCCGGCGCACCCGCTGCTGCCCGGCCGTTCCGGTGAGCTGGGGCTGCCGAACTCACCGCAGGAGCGGGAGCTGATCTCGACGCTGGTGGCGCCGGAGATCGGTGTCGCGCCCGGCGAGGTCGCGCCGTGGAGCAGCGTGCTGGTCGGACCGCTCTACCGGGGCACGGAGGTGACCGTCCGATGAGGAACTTCGGCGCACCGCTGATCAAGGGCCTGCTGTTCATCCTGGTGACCACGCTGGCCACGACCGTGCTCGCGTTGTCCATCGCCAACACCGGGGTGGGCGAGGCCGACACCTACAGCGCGCGGTTCACCGACGTCACCGCGCTCAACGCCGGGGACGACATCCGGATTTCCGGGGTGCGGGTGGGCCAGGTCGAGGAGCTCAAGGTGGTCGACCAGCACATCGCGCAGGTCAAGTTCTCCGTGGACCGCGGGCGCCGGCTGCCCTCGGACCTGCGCGCGACCATCAAGTACCGCAACATGGTCGGGCAGCGCTACATCGCGCTGGAACGCGGGAAGCTGCCCGGTGCCGAGCCGATGGTGCCCGGGGACGAGATCCCGCTGGAGCGCACCACGCCGGCGCTGGACCTGACGGACCTGTTCAACGGGTTCAAGCCGCTGTTCCAGGCGCTGTCGCCGACCGACGTGAACCAGCTCTCGGGCGAGATCGTGCAGGTGCTGCAGGGTGAGGGCAGCACGGTGGAGAGCCTGCTCATGCACACCGGGGCGCTGACCACCACGCTCGCCAGCCGGGACCAGGTGATCGGCCAGGTCATCACCAATCTGAACTCGGTGCTCAAGACGATCAACAGCAAGGGCGACCGGCTGTCGTCGGTGGTGTCCACCCTCCAGCAGCTGGTGTCCGGGCTGGCCGAGGACCGGACCGCGATCGGTGAGGCCGTGCAGGGCGTCGCGGACCTGTCCGACGCCACCGCCGGGCTGTTCGAAGTGGCCCGGCCGCCGCTGAAGGAGACCATCGCCGAACTCGGCGCCGTCTCGGGCAACCTGGCCGCGCAGGAGGACGAGTTGGACCAGTTCTTCGAGCTGCTGCCGAAGAAGCTCGACGCGGTCGGCCGGACCGGCACCTACGGCTCGTGGCTGAACTTCTACCTGTGCGAGGCGAAGCTGACCGCCGACCCGCCCATCGGCGTCCGGTCGCCGGAAGCGAGGTGCCAGTCATGACCTCGTTCCGCGAGCGCAACCCGTTCACCATCGGCATCGCCGGTTCGCTGGCGATCGCGGCGATCACCGCGGCCACCTTCTACTACGAGGAACTGCCGATCGTCGGCGGCGGCACCACCTACCAGGCCGAGTTCGGCGAGGCCGCCGGCTTGCAGGAGAGCGACGAGGTGCGGGTGGCAGGCATCAAGGTCGGCGAGGTCACCGAGGTGGACCTGGCCGAGGACCACGTGCTGGTCAGCTTCCGGGTCCAGGAGACCTGGATCGGCAACCAGACCTCGGCCGGGATCAAGATCAAGACACTGCTGGGCCGGAAGTTCCTCTCGCTGTACCCGATCGGCGACGGCGAGCAGGACCCGGAGACGCCGATCGGCCGGGACCGCACGGTCACCCCGTACGACGTGACCGACGCGTTCAACGGGCTGGCGAACACCGTCGACGCGATCGACACCAACCAGCTGGCGACCAGTTTCCGCACGCTGTCGGACACCTTCAAGGACTCCCCGGCCCACGTCCGGACCGCGCTCGACGGGCTCACCTCGCTGTCGAAGACGGTCTCCTCACGCGACGAGGAACTGGCCGAGCTGCTGCGCAACGCCCGGTCGGTGGCGAACTCGCTGGCGGAGTCCGGCGAGGAGTTCCAGGCGCTGATCGACGACGGGAACCTGCTGCTCGGCGAACTGAACAACCGCCGCGAGTCGATCCACCAGCTGCTGGTGAACGCGCAGGAGCTGGGCAAGCAGCTCTCCGGCCTGGTCAAGGACAACACCGGCCAGCTCTCCGGCGTACTGGCGAAGCTGGACCAGGTGACCGGCGTGCTGCAGCGGCACACCGAGAACATCGACGCCAGCCTGAAGATCGCCGGTCCCTACTTCCGGATGGTGAACAACACCATGGGCAACGGCCGCTGGGTGGACAACTACGTCTGCGGGCTGGTCCCGGAGAACCGGGACCCGTGCGTGCCGCCGCTGCCGGAAGGGGCCCCGAAGTGATCAGCACGAGGACCGGCCTGCGGGCCGCGCGGCTCGCCACGGTGCTCATCGTGGCCGCGCTGGTGGTCGCCGGCGGGCTGTGGTGGATCTTCTCCGGGGACGGCAGCAAGCGGATCACCGCGTTGTTCCCGCGGGCGGTCGGCGTCTACAGCGGCTCCGACGTGCGCCTGCTGGGCGTGCGGATCGGGCAGGTGGAGACGGTGACCCCGGTCGGCGAGCACGTCGAGGTGACGCTGAGCGTGGACGGGCAGGCGCCGGTTTCGGCGGCGACCAAGGCGCTGGTGGTGGCCCCGAGCGTGGTGTCCGACCGGTACGTGCAGTTCTCCACGGTGGCGCGCAAGGGCGACCCGCGGCTGACCGACGGCACGGTGATCGGGGTGGAGCGCACCGGCACCCCGGTGGAGCTCGACGAGTTGTACGCCAGCCTGAACGACCTGGCCACCTCGCTCGGGCCGAAGGGCGCGAACTCCGACGGCGCGCTGTCGGAACTGCTCGAAACGGGCGCGGCGAACCTGGACGGCAACGGCCGGGCGATCAACGAGAACATCCGCAACTTCGCCGACCTGGCGCGGACGCTGTCCGACTCGAAGGACGACCTGTTCGGCACGCTGGACGAGCTGGGCAAGTTCACCGACATGCTGGCCGCCAACGACAACGACGTGGAGACGGTGAACCAGCAGCTCGCCCAGGTGTGGCAGACGCTGTCGGCCGACCGCGAGGAGCTCTCCGGCGCGCTGACCGCGCTGGGCTCGGCACTCGGTGAGGTGCAGGCCTTCATCCGCGACAATCGCGCGGCCATCAAGTCCAACGTGGACAAGCTGAGCCAGACCACGCAGGTGCTGGTGGACCAGCGGGCGCAGCTGGCCGAGACGCTGGACACGCTGCCGCTGGCCGCGAGTAACGTGCTCGGCGCCTTCGACCCCGACTCCGGCACCCTGCAGGGCCGGACCTACCTCGACGAGTTCCTGAACCCGCGGAAGGTGAGCGTGCCACCGGGCATGGAGCCGCTGCCCGACGGCGCGCCGATGCCGGACTCCGCGCCGGACCTGCCGCTGCCGGTCTCCGGTCCGGTCTACGTGCCTGGAGGTGCCGGATGAGGCGACGCTGGCTGGCCGCGAGCCTGGCGAGTTGCCTGCTGCTGACCACGGCGTGCTCGGGTGACGGGTTCAAGGGCGTCTACGACCTGCCGCTGCCCGGTGGCGCGGACATCGGCGACCACCCGTACCGGGTCACCGTGCAGTTCGCCGACGTGCTGGACCTGGTGCCGCAGGCCTCGGTGAAGGTCAACGACGTGCCGGTCGGGCGGGTGGAGTCGATCCGGCTGGGCGACGACGGCTGGACCGCCGAGGCGGTGGTCGCGGTCAACGGCGACGTGGTGCTGCCCGCCAACAGCCTGGCCCGGCTGCGCCAGTCGAGCCTGCTCGGCGAGAAGTTCGTCGAGCTGGCGGCACCGGAGCAGACGGTGGGCGAACTGGGCGATGGCGCGGTGATCGGGGTGGACCGGACCAACCGGAACCCGGAGTTCGAGGAAGTCTTCGGCGCGTTGTCACTGCTGCTCAACGGCGGCGGGATCAGCCAGCTGCAGACGATCAACCAGGAACTGACCAAGGTGCTCGACGGCAACGAGCCGGAGATCCGCAACTTCCTGGCCACCGTGGACGAGCTGGTGACCAACCTCGACGCGCACTCCGGGGACATCACCGCCGCGCTGGACGGGCTGAACCAGCTCTCGGCCACGCTCGCCGACCGCGACGAGCAGATCGACGGCGCGCTGTCGAACCTGACACCCGGGCTGGCCACGCTGGCCGAGCAGCGGAAGTCGCTGGTCACCATGCTGAACTCGCTCGACGAGCTGTCCACCGTGGCCATCGACACGATCAACCGCAGCAAGGACGACATGGTCGCCGACCTCCACGCGCTCGCGCCGATCCTCGGGCAGCTCGCCGACGCGGGCCAGGACCTGCCGAGCGCGCTGGAGATCCTGCCGACCTTCCCGTTCACCGACCCGGTGCTCGACGCGGTGAAGGGCGACTACCTGAACATGTTCCTCACCATCGAGCCCGGCGCGGGCGTGGAGCTGCCGCCCGGCGGGCCGGTGCTGCCGTTGCCCGCCTCCGGCGGCGTCGAGTCGCTGACCCCGGGGGGCAACTGATGCTGACCAGGAAAGTCCGCGTGCAGGTGCTGGCGTTCGTGGTGGTGGCGCTGTCCGCGGTCGCGTTCATCGGCGGCAAGTACGCCGGGCTGGGCCAGTTGTTCGGCGGCAGCGGGTACGTGGTGTCGCTGCGGCTGGCCGACGGCGGCGGGGTGTTCACCAACGGCGAGGTGACCTACCGCGGGGTGGCCGTCGGGCGGGTCGGGGAACTGCGGCTGACCGACGACGGCATGGAGGTCGACCTGCTGATCGACGGGTCCGCGCCGCCGATCCCGTCCAACGCCGCGGCCGTGGTCAGCAACCGGTCGGCGGTCGGTGAGCAGTACGTCGACCTGCAGCCGCGCACCGCGGACGGCCCGTTCCTCGAAGAGGGCTCGGCCATCCCGATGGAGTCGACGCGGGTGCCGCTGCCGGTGCAGGACCTGCTCGGCAACCTCAGTTCGCTCAACGCCTCGGTGCCCACGGACGCGCTGCGCACGGTGGTCGACGAGTTCTACGACGCCTTCCACGGCACCGGCCCGGACCTGCAGGTCCTGCTGGACTCGACCACCGCGTTCACGCAGACCGCCGCGGAGCACCTGCCGCAGACGCAGGCGCTGATCACCGACGGCACGACGGTGCTGCAGACGCAGCTGGACTCGACCGACGCGTGGAAGTCGTTCTCCGGCAACGCGAAGCTCTTCGCCAGTGAGCTGGCCAGCGCCGACGGGGACCTGCGGGCGCTGATCGGCACCGCGCCGCAGGCGGCCACGCAGCTCAGCGGGCTGCTGGAGGACACCGACCCGTCGCTGTCGATCCTGCTGGCCAACCTGCTGACCACCACGGACGTGTTCGCCACCAGGACGGCCGGGATGGAGGAGCTGTTCGTCACCATCCCCAAGGCGGTGGCGGCCACCTCCACCTCGATCGACATGGAGAGCGGGGACCTGTCGATCGTGACCCAGTTCGTGGATCCGCCGGTGTGCAAGCAGGGCTACGAGGGCACGCCGCGGCGGTCGCCGCTGGACCTCACGGCGGGGCAGTTCAACACCGAGGCCGCGTGCACGCTGCCGAAGGGTTCGGCGAGTTCGGTGCGGGGGGCGCAGAACGCGCCGAAGGGCGGGGTGCCGCCGATCGCGGTGCCGGGCTCGAAGCTGGCCGGGCCGCTCAGCTCGCCCGCGCTGCCGCAGGTCTCGGCCAGCATGGAGGAGATGTTGTGGCTGCCAAACTGAAGCTCGCGATCGGCCTGCTGGTGGCCGCGGTGGTCTTCGCCGGTGCCTCCGGCTGGCTGTGGGTGAGCGCCGCGGTGGACGACGACCTGTCCTACGCCCAGTCCCGCGACGACGCGCTCGCCGCCGGCCGGCAGCAGATCGCCGAGCTGAACAGCCTGGACCACCACCGGGTGGACGAGGGCATCGGCCGCTGGCTGGAGGTGTCCACCGGCAAGCTGCACGACGAACTGGCGCGCACCGATGAAGCCACGAAGAAGTCACTGCGCGAGGGCGGGACCGTCGCCACCGGGAAGGTGCTGGACGCGGCGGTGAACTCGCTCGACGACCACACCGGCACGGCGCGCTTGCTGGCTTCGGTGGAGATCACCGTGGCCAAGGAGGGCGCGGCGACCTCGACCAAGCGCAACCGGTTCTCGGCCCAGCTGACCAGGACCGAAGCGGGCTGGAAGGTCAGCGCCATGGACCAGGTGCCCATCGGTGCCGGCTGAGGAGGAACGCGAGATGACCACCACCGAAGCCGAGCCGTCAGCGGACGTCGAGGAACCGGAAGAGATTGGTGCCGAGTCGTCGGCGAACGTCGAGGAGACCGCAGCCGAGGCGCCGGAAGAACCGTCGCGCCTGCCGACGTACCTGATCGCCGCCGCGATCGTGCTGGCGCTGCTCGGCGGGTTCTTCACCTGGCAGGGGATCTCGCTGCGGACCGCCGACTCGGCCTCGAACTCCGCGCTGGTGGACACCGGTGCCACGGCCGAGGTGAACTCGGCGATCACCACCTCGCTCAACAAGATCTTCTCCTACTCCTACGACAAGACCGAGGTGACCGAGAAGGCGGCGGCCACGGCGTTGCGCGGGCAGGCGCTGGAGACCTACAACCAGCTCTTCGGCCAGGTCCGCGCGCTGGCGCCGCAGCAGAAGCTGGTGCTCACCACGCGGGTGGTCAGCTCGGCGGTGCAGTCGCTCTCCGGCGACCGCGCGCAGCTGCTGGTGTTCCTCGACCAGTCCGCCACCCGCGCGGACAACAGCTCCAGCAGCGCCGCCGCGTCCCAGCTGTCGATCACCGCCGAGCGGCAGGACGGCTCCTGGGTGATCGTCGAACTGCAGCCCCGCTGACCCACCAGGTGGTACGGTCACGCCGTCTGATGGTCGAGCGGGGTGGGGACGGTCATGGACGGTGACGAAGGCGGCGTGCGCAGCGTGCTGCGGGCGATCGACCTGCTCGGCCTGTTCACCGAGAACCGCCGCACGTGGAGCATCCGCGAGCTGACCGAGGCGAGCGGACTGGCCAAGACAACGGTGATCCGGCTGGTCACCACCTGTGAACAACGTGGTCTGCTGTGGACCCGCGCGGACGGCCAGGTGACCATCGGCCCCGGGCTGCTGCGGTGGGCCAAGCTGGGGCACGCCGCCTGGCAGCTGTCCGAGCCGGTCCGGCAGGTGATGCGGGAGCTGGCGTCGAAATGCGGCGAAACGGTCAACATCTACGTCCGCAGCAGCGCCGCCCGCGTCTGCGTGGCGCAGCACGAGGGCCCGCAGCACATCCGGCACGTGGTGCGCGTCGGCGACGAGCTACCGCTGTGGGCCGGCGCGGCCGGCAAGGTGCTGCTGATCGGCGCCCAGTCCACTGTGGTCGATCAGGTGGCCGCGCTTTCCCCGTACGGCAGGGAGTTCGCCGACGAACTGCGCAGGCGCGCGGGTACGGCGGCGGTCGACGGGCACGCGGTGAGCCACGGGGAACGCGAGCTGGGTGCCTCGGGGATCGCCGCGCCGGTGACCGATCGTGAGGGCCGCATCATCGCCGCGCTGGCGGTCGGCGGGCCGACCACGCGGTTCACCGACGAGCGGGTCGCCGAGTTCGTCACCGCGGTGGTCACTTCGGCGCAGTGGATCTCGCGGCTCGGCCTCGATCCGGCCCGCTGACACCCCAGCGTGAGTAGCGCTGTGCCGTCCATTGGGACTAGTGAGTGACCGGACTGCAAGGCCGGGTGAAATCCGGTTCCCGCGTTTGGTGCGCCGCACCGCTTCCGGATTAGGGTCAGAAGCATGACTGAGCAGGTGGTTCTCCTCGACGAGCAAGGGCACGCGATCGGCGTCGCCGACAAAGCCGGAGTGCACCACCGGCAGACCCCGCTGCACCTGGCCTTCTCCGCCTACGCGTTCAACGAGCGCGGCCAGTTCCTGCTGACCCGGCGGGCGTTCGGCAAGCGCACCTTCCCCGGGGTGTGGACGAACAGCTGCTGCGGGCACCCCGCGCCGGGCGAGGACATGAGCGACGGCATCGTGCGGCGGCTGTCCCAGGAACTCGGCCTGACCAGCATCGGCATCGACCTGGTGCTGCCGGAGTTCCAGTACCGCGCGGAGATGGACGGCGTGGTGGAGAACGAGAAGTGCCCGGTGTGGCGGGTGGAGGTGATCGGCGAGCCGGAGCCGGACCCCACCGAGGTCGACGCCTACCGGTGGGTCGAGTGGAACCAGCTGGTCCGGGAGATCGAGGACGGCAGCCAGGCGATCTCGCCGTGGTGCCGGGAGCAACTCGCCGAGCTGCGGACGCTGGGCCCGGACCCGCTCGACTGGCCGTCCGCCGAGCACACCCGGCTGCCCCCGGCCGCACTCGTGAGTGCGCAAGGCCGTTAGAACGACCCTGCGCACTCACGCCCCGGGGGTGGGGGTCAGTGCGAGACGGCCTTCTCCGCGCCGGCTCCGGTGAGCGAGCGGACCTCCATCTCGGCGTATTTGTCCTGGTTGTGTTCCTTGGACAGGACGGTGCCGAGCCAGCCGAGGAAGAACGACAGCGGGATCGACACGAGTCCGGGGTTCTGCAGCGGGAACCAGTGGAAGTCCACGCCCTTGATCATCGAGTTCGGCAGGCCGGAGACGGCGGGCGAGAAGATGATCAGCACGATGGTGACGCCGAGGCCGCCGTAGATCGACCACAACGCGCCCGAGGTGTTGAACCGCTTCCAGAACAACGAGTACAGGATGGTCGGCAGGTTCGCCGACGCCGCGACCGCGAAGGCCAGCGCGACCAGGAACGCGACGTTCTGATCCTTCGCCAGGATGCCGCCGACGATCGCGACCGCGCCGATCACCACGGCGGTGATGCGGGCGACGCGGACTTCGGCGTTGCTGTCGGAGACCTTGCCCTTCTTGATCACGTTGGCGTACACGTCGTGCGCGAACGACGCCGACGCGGTGATCGTGAGGCCAGCCACCACGGCGAGGATCGTCGCGAAGGCCACCGCGGCGATGAACCCGAGCAGGATCGGCCCGCCGAGTGCCTGTGCGAGCAGGGGCGCGGCCGAGTTCTCCTTGCCCGGTGCCTTGTTGATGGCCTCCTTGCCGACGATCGCGCCCGCGCCGTAGCCGAGGACCAGGGTGAACAGGTAGAACAGCCCGATCAGGCCGATCGCCCAGACCACCGACTTCCGCGCGTCCTTCGCCGTGGGCACGGTGTAGAAGCGCATCAGCACGTGCGGCAGGCCTGCGGTACCGAGCACCAGTGCGATGCCCAGGGACAGGAAGTCGATCTTCGAGGTCTCCGAGACGCCGTAGCGCGCACCCGGGTTCAGCACGGCCTCACCGGCGGAACCGGCGCGATCGACCGCGGCACCCAGCAGTTCGGAAAGGTTGAAGCCGTAGCGGGCCAGCACCCACACGGTCATCGCGAACGCGCCGGTGATCAGCAGCGCGGCCTTGATGATCTGCACCCAGGTGGTGCCCTTCATCCCGCCGACCAGCACGTAGATGATCATCACGACACCCACGACGGAGATGACCACGGCCTGGCCGACGCCGGACGAGATGCCCAGCAGCAGCGAGACCAGGATGCCCGCACCGGCCATCTGGGCGAGCAGGTAGAAGAAGCTGACCGCCATCGTGGACGTCGCGGCCGCCGCACGTACCGGCCGCTGCTTCATCCGGAAGGCGAGCACGTCGCCCATGGTGAACTTGCCGGTGTTGCGCAGCAGTTCCGCGACCAGCAGCAGCGCCACCAGCCACGCGACGAGGAAGCCGATCGAATAGAGGAAACCGTCGTAGCCGTAGACCGCGATCGCACCCGCGATCCCGAGGAACGAGGCAGCCGACAGGTAGTCACCGGCGATGGCCACGCCGTTCTGCGGCCCGGAAAAGGCGCGGCCCGCGGCGTAGTAGTCCGACGCCGTCTTCGTGTTCCGCGAGGCCCGGAACACGATCACCAGCGTCACAACCACGAACGCCCCGAAGATGCTGATGTTCAGCACGGGGTTCGACCCCTGGACACCCTGTGCGAGGTTCACTTGCCCGCCCCCTCGATGTCTTCGCGGATCTTGTCGGCAACGGGGTCCAGATGACGATTCGCGTGGCGCACATACAACCCCGTGATCACGAAGGTCGACACGAACTGCAGCAGGCCGAGGACCAGGCCGACGTTGATGTTGCCGACGAGCTTGGTGGACATGAAGCCGTGGGCGTAGTCGGCGAGCACCACGTAGAGCAGGTACCAGATCAGGAACAGGCCCGTCATCGGGAACACGAAGGTCCGCAGCCGCCTGCGCAACTGCTGGAACTCGGGGCCGGCCTGGATCGCTTTCCAGTCCGCTTCTTCGCCTGGTGGCCCAACGGCGGGTTCAGAGATACTCACGTCGACCTCCACGTCGAGGGGTGTGTGCCGCGACACACTAGGGAGGCGCCGGATCCAGGCGTAAGGATCAGCGGACGAATCGACGGGCCATGCGACGAACGGTTGACGAACGACCACTGGGCTGCGATGAGTGGCCTGTATCACGGCCCTGCAACAGCCGATGGTTTACATACGGACTGCGTCCTTCGCCGAGGTGCAGCCGCAACATCGCGTCGCGCGACCACGCGGGCGGGCGCCCGCGCAGGGATACCAGCACCATCGTGGCGAAGGCGAGCGGCACCGACCACGGAGCCGGTTGCGCCACCAGAATAGCTTGCCAGCCCGACAAAGCTGGGCCGAACAGCGTAGTGGCGATGGCGCCGGCCGAGGCGGTCAGGCCGACCACCACCCCGCTGATCGCGCCGGTCGTGGTCAGCCGCGGCCACCAGATTCCCAGTACCAGCAAGGGACAGAAGGTGGACGCGGCCACGGTGAAGCCCCAGGTGACCAGGATCCCGGCGTCCAGGCGGACCGCGGGCAGGGCCAGCAGCACCACCGCGGCGGCCGCGGCGAGCACGGTGAACCGCATCTGCCGCAGGCCGCCGGCGAGCAGGTCGTGCGAGATCGCCCCGGCCACCGCGAGCAGCAAACCCAGTGACGTGGCAAGGAAAGCGGCGAAGGCCCCGGCGGTCAGCAGAACGGTGAACAAGGCGCCGGCCGGACCGGGGTCGACCACCGCGGGCAACGCGACCACCGCGGTGTCGGTGGCGTCGGACAGGTACAGGTGCGGCACCAGCACCGTGCCCAAAGCCCCGTAGATCCCCGGAAACAGGTAGAAGGCGCTGAGCAGCAACACGGTCAGCGCGGCGGTCTTCCTGGCTGCCCGGCCGTCGATGCTGGTGTGGAAGCGCATCAGCACGTGGGGCAGGCCCATGGTGCCGAGCATGGTGGCGATCAGCACGGCCCACGTGCTCAGCACCGGGTAACCGGCGTGCTGGAGGTCCAATGTGGGCAAATCCCAGCCCGTTCCGCCCGGTGCTTCGTTGCCCACCGACGGCGCCGGCGTGCCCGCCGGGAAGATGATCGTGCGGCCCGCGTCGATTTCCCTGCTGCCGACCGGGATCAGCTCGGTGGTGCCGTCGGGCGCACGCACCTCGGTGGGCACCTGGAAGTCGAGCGTGGCGCCGACGCGGAATTCGATGGTGGTGTCGTGGGTGAAGTGCGTGAACTCCCGCGGGTCCACCGCCTGCGCGCGCACCTCCGGGCCGACCTGGAACACCAGCCAGGCCGCGGGCACCAGGAACAGCACCAGCTTCAGGAAGAACTGGAACGCCTGCACGTAGGTCGCCGCGCGCATCCCGCCCAGTGACAGCGTGGTCGCCGCGGCGACCCCGGCGATCACCACGCCGACCCAGTACGGCGTGCCGCCGACCGCGCCCAGCACCAGGCCCGCGGTGCGGAACTGCGGCACCAGGTACAGCCCGCCGATCACCAGCACCACCACCGCCGCGATCCGGCGCAGCACCGGGGAAGCCAGCCGCGCCTCGGCGAAGTCGGGCACGGTCAGCGCGCCCGAGCGGCGCATCGGCGCGGCGACCAGCACGAGCATCGCCACGTACCCGGCGGCGAACCCGACCGGGTACCAGAGCGAGCCGATGCCGTCCTTGACCACCAGCCCGGCGACACCGAGGAACGACGCCGCCGACAGGTACTCACCGGAGACCGCGGCGGAGTTGAGCAGTGGTGACACGCGGCGGGACGCGACCAGGAAGTCCGAAGTGGTCCGCATCGCCGCGACCGCGCGCAAGCCGACCAGCAACGTCACCAGTACGACCGGCGCCACGGCGAGCGCCGCGATCATTCGCGGTCCTCCGCGTGTTCCGCTCGCCGCAACTGCCAGCGCGCGAGCAGCACCAGCACCGGGTACGGCAGCACGGCCACCGCGAGCCAGGACACCGGGATGCTGAACAACCGCACCTCACCGAGCGACGGCAGCAGCGAAAGCGCCAGCGGCAGGCCGAGCAGGAAAGCGAACAGCAGAGCCAGCGCGGTCACCGCCATCCGCCGCTGCGCGCGGTAGATCCGCACCGCGCGCCCGGCGTCGCCCGCCTCCAGCTTCGCCACCGGCGACCGGGTGCGAGCGCGACGGCGTGAGTGCGCCAGTCGTGTCTGCGGGCTGGTGACCGCGACCCGCTTGGTGCGCACCGGCTAAGCTCCCCGCTCCGGCCGGTCCAGTTCACCGCGGTGGGCGGCGCTGAGCAGCTGCTCGCGCAGTTCACGCGCGTGCCTGCGGCTCACCGGCACGTCGCCGAGATCGGTGTGCGCGAGCAGTCCGCCCGCGGAGTCGCTGCGCAGTTCGCGGACCGCGGCCAGCGCCACCAGGAAGCTCCGGTGCGCGCGGACGAACCCCGCGCCGCCCCAGTACTCCTCCATGCGGGAGATGGGGATGCGCACGAGGTGGACGCCGGACGGCGTGTGCAGGCGGACGTAGTCACCGTGTGCCTCGACGAACTGCACCTCGCTGCGGCGCACGTACCGGGTGCGGCCCGCGACCTCGACCGGCAGCGCGGCCATCGCGTCGGTCTGGCGGGCGACCGGCTCGGCCCCGCCACCACCGCCCGCCACCATCTTCACCACGCGGGCGAGGGTGGCCGAAAGCCGTTCGGCGCGCACGGGCTTGAGCAGGTAGTCGATCGCGCCGATGCCGTACGCGGCGACCGCGTGGCCCTCGTGCGCGGTGACGAACACGATCACCGGCGGTTCGCTCAGCTTGGCCAGCAGACCGGCCATTTCGAGCCCGTCCAGCCCGGGCATGGAGATGTCCAGGAACACCGCGTCGAACGGCTCGCTCTGGATCATCCGCAGCGCGGTCACCGCGTCCGGGGCGCCGCTGACCGCGGCCACCTCCGGTGCCTCCTCCAGCAACCGGCACAGCTCGGCCAGCGCGGGCGGCACGTCGTCGACCGCGAGAACCCGCAAGCCCTGGGTCATCACGGCATCACCCCCGGCTGGAACCGCGGCACGCGCAGCACCACGCGCGTCCCGGCGTCCTTCGCGGTTTCCACCACCAGGCCATACCACGGTCCGTACACGCTGCGCAGCCGTTTGTCCACATTGGCCAGCCCGAGGCTGTCCGGCTCGCCCTGCCCGGCGAGGATGGCCTCGGCCTTCTCCGGGTCCATGCCGACCCCGTCGTCCTCCACGCTGATCACACAGTCCGTCCCCTCGGCGACGCCGGAAACGTGCACCACGCCCTTGCCCGGCGACGGCTCGATCCCGTGCCGCACCGCGTTCTCCACCACCGGCTGCAGCACCAGGTACGGCACCGCCACCGCGAGCACCTCCGGCGAGACCCGCACCTGCACGGTCAGCCGCTCCCCCAGCACCGCCCGCTGCAGCGCCAGGTAGGTCTCGATGGCGTGGAACTCGTCGGCGAGCGTCGTGTACTCGCCGTGCCTGGCCAGGCTGTACCGGATGTAGTCGGCGAAGTCCAGCATGAGTTCACGCGAGCGGTCCGGGTCGGACCGGACGAGCGAGGCGATCACGGTGAGTGCGTTGTAGACGAAGTGCGGGGAGATCTCGGCCCGCAGCGCACGCAACTCGGCACGGGCGGCGTTCTCGGCGGAGGCTTCCAGCCTGCCGCGGTCCAGGGCGTCGGCCACCCAGCCGGCCACCTCACGCACCGCGGCGCGGTCCGGCCTGCCGCAGATCACCAGCACCCCGGCCAGGTCGTCGCGGGCGTAGAGCGGCAGTGCCTGCGCGGGCGGGCGGCCGCTGGGGGTTTCGGTGTGGAGCACGTTGTGGACCAGCGCGCCGGTGTCCACCCCGGCGGGCGGGTGACCGGCCCAGACCACGACGCCGGAGAGATCAGCCAGGCCGATGGCGTCGGCTTCGAGCAGCCGGCGGATGCCGCGGGCGGCGTTGCGCACCCCGCGCCCGCCCAGCCCGCCCTTCAGTTCGCCGGCGATCTGCCTGGCGACGTGCAACACCTCGGTGGGGTCCGCCCTGGGCAGCGCGCGCAACACCGGCATGCGTGCTCCCCCTCCTCCTCGAAGTGGCTCAGATGGTAGCCGCTGTCAAGCAGTGAGCGCGTGACAGCGCGGTGCCAGAGGCGGCCCGTACAACTCATCCGGAACGTTCGAAATTCACGCACAGGGGTGGGGGCACCCGATGTTGAAGATCCATTTCAGTCCGGACGACCTGACCAGGGTCCAGCTGCTCGACAGCCCGGACCCGCTGTGGGAGACCGTGCTCAGCCTGCACCAGCTCCAGGACCGCAACCCGGACCTGCTGTTCACCGGCTGGCGCCGTCGCGCGCGCGAGCGGATCGGCCGGTCGCACCGGTACCTGGCCACGCTCGCGCCCCCGGTCGGCTACACCGCCGACTTCCTCACCCCGGGGGCCGGCTTCGGCGACGTCGAAGCGAGCATCGACGTGCTGATGCGGACCCCGAAGAAGACGCTCGCCGAGGACACCACGCTGCTCGCCGAGAGCCGCCCGCTGCCGTCGTGGAACATCGACCTGGCCGAGGGCAGGCCCGCCGCGCTCCGGCAACTGGGCGACGCCGTCCGGGAGTACTTCGCCGAGACGCTGGAGCCGCACTGGTCGTCGATCCGGTCCAGCGTGCGCAGCGACACCGCCGAACGCAGCCGGACGCTGCTGCGCGGTGGGGTCGAGCGGCTGCTGTCCACCCTGCACCCGGCCACCCGCTGGCGGGCGCCGGTGCTCGAGGTGGACTACCCGGTCGACCAGGAGCTGCACCTGCACGGCCGGGGCCTGGTGCTGGCGCCTTCGTTCTTCTGCTGGCGGCTGCCGGTCACGCTGAAGAACCCGGACCTGCCGCCGACGCTGGTGTACCCGGTGGCGCGGCAACTGGGCTGGGACTCACCGCCGAGCACGCGATCGCTGGACAACCTGCTCGGCCGCACCCGCGCCACCGTGCTCGCGGCGATCTGCACCGCGCCGGGGGTGAGCACCACCGAACTGGCGAAGAAGCTGACGATCTCAGCGGCGGGCGCCAGCCAGCACGCCACGGTGCTACGACAGGCGGCGCTGGTCGAGACGCGGCGTGAGGGCGGGACGGCCCGGCACTCGGTGACCACGCTGGGCAGCGCACTGCTGGAGTCGTCACTGGCTGTGTCCGACTTGGCTGCTTGTCGTTAGCGTTCCCCGTTCGTAGGGCGCTACGGTCGTCAGCCCTCCAGGAAGACGATCCGCTCGGGGTCGACGGTGAGGCGCAGCTGCTGGCGCTTCACCTCGACCAGAGTGGCCAGTTCGGTGGCCTGGCCCTCGGGCGTGGTGAACAGCCGGTCGTTGCGCGTGTCGAGGTAGCGCGTGAAGTTGGCCAGCGAGACCCCGCCGCTCTCGTCGAGGGCCAGGTAGTCGACCAGGCGCCGGAACAGCTTGGGCAGCAGCACCACCTCTTCCTGTAGTTGTTTGCGCGAGCTGAGCCGGAAGCCCGCGGTGGTCACGTCGTGCTCCCAGATGCCGAGGTTCTCCTTGCGCGCGGCCGTGGCGGCGTCGGCGAGCGCCTGCCGCAGGTCGAGGTAGAGCAGGGAGTAGAACGTCGGAAACGCATGCCCGGCCTCGAGCACTTCGTAATTCGCCGAATCGGCGACGCCCTTCGCGTCGAGGTGGACCTGGCTGCCGTCCTTCGCGCGGCCACGTGAGCCGCGGAATGCGAATGCGACCGGGCGGCCGTACTTGTCCGCGAACCGCGTCAGGATGTGCCCTGGCACGCTTTCCGGTTTCGCCGAGGTGACGGTTCCGTCCTCCTCCCTTTCCACTGTTTTGAATCCGAGCTGTGTGAGCAGCGCGTCGGCTGCTTCCCTGGCCAGCCGCGGGTGCTGGTGCCACATTCCTCCTCCCGGCGCTTGGCTCTGATAATGGGTTTCCAGCGCGTCGATGCCCTCCAGGCGCAGTTGCGCGCCGCCGCGGGAGTTCAGACGCACACGCAGTCCCGCTTTGAGGAAGGCATCCACATCGGTTGGGTAAAACCGCACCGAATCACCGTCGGGCGACGCTCCGACGATCTGGAAGGTTCCTTTGATCAACGTCAGTGTCATGGAGTCATGCTAAGTAGCGAAGGTCGCAATTACGCCGTCATCAGCCATTCAGCCCAACGAATGGAAGAATGTGCGGCGGCCGTCCAGGATGGTGGTGATCACCGGTACCGAGCGCAGGTCGGCAGTGCGCAAATCCGCCGCCACCACGACCAAGTCGGCCACGTCGCCAACCTCGACGGTGCCGCGGCCCCCGGACGCCGCCTTCAACGCGGCCTCCAACGGCAACGCCTGCTCGGGATGCCAGGCGGGGCGTTCGTCGTCGGTCCGCTCGACCGCTGACGCGATCGCGTCCCACGGATCCAGCGGCGCGACCGGAGCGTCGGACCCGAACTCCAGCGTCGCCCCGGCGGAGTGCAGGGCGCGGTAAGGGAACGCGTCGGCTGTCCTGGAAGGCCAGTGGTGATCGGCGACGTCGCGATCGTCGGGCTGGTGTGCAGGCTGGACGCTGGCCACCACGCCGAGCTTCGCGAACCGGGGCAGGTCCTCGGTCCGCACCAGCTGAGCGTGTTCGATCCGCCCGCCGACCCCGATTTCCTCGAAGGCGTCCAACGCGAGCGTGTTCGCGTGATCACCGATCGCATGCACTGCGGGAACGATGCCGTGCTCGGCGGCGCGTCGCATGAGGGCGACAAGTTCGTCATACGGCAGTTCCAGCAGGCCGTGGTCGCCACTGTCGTAGGCGTGGTGGCAGTAGGCCGTGCGCGTGTTGAGCGATCCGTCGACGAAGAGCTTGTAGGGGCCGACGCTGAGCAGGCCGTCGGTGTCACCGGTGCGCCTGCCGAGGGCGATGGTCGTGTCCAGGAGGTGGCGGGCGATCACACAGGACACGCGAACCGGCAGCGGTCCCGCTTCACGCCGACGTTCCCAGGCAGCCATCGTGTCGGTGTACTCGTAGTCGGCGATCTTCGTGACCCCTAGCGCCGCTGCGGCCTCCGCCGCCTCGAGCACCCAGCGATCCACCACCTCCGGCGGCGCCGCGGGCAGTTCGGCGGTCGCGCTCATGCAGTCGTTCTCGATGAGCACGCCGGTCGGATGCTCCCGGCCGATCAGCGCGAGCGCGGCAGGACTCAGCCACAACGTGTGGAGGTCCGCGCTGAACAACGCGATCGCCTGCCCCGGCAGCGCCCGTTCGAGGAGGTCCTTGTGCGGGGCGTCCGGCCAGAGCCCGTCACGGAACCCGCCCCCGAGCAGCAACTCCTGGGGCCGATGTCCGTGGCGCACCAGGATGTCGACCACCTCAGCCGCCGACTTCGCCTGCTCGAGCGGGATGCGACGACGGGAACTGGCCCACTGTTCGGTGTGGACGTGCGAGTCCACCAGCCCCGGCAGCAAGGTGCCGCCATCCCCGTCGACCACCTCGGCACGTCCCGGACCCTCGTCGCCGATCCCGGTCACCCTGCCGTCGGCGATCCGCACGTTGACCAGCGGCCCGTCCAGCCCCAGCCGCACGTCGCGCAGGAACAGCTCACTCACCCGATCACGCTCCAGCCCCGTAGACGTCGTCCACCCCGCCCAGGCCCGGCGGTTTGCTGGTGTAGCTCTGGTTGGCCGGGGTGGTGATGGTCAGCGTGCCATCCGGACCGACGGTGTGTCGCCAGCCGGGGACGTCGCGAAGCTTGTGATCCGCCCGACACAATCCCACCAGCGTCCGTGCGTTGGTCGGACAACCCTTTGCCCAGCCCCGACCGGTGCTGTCGCAGTGGTCGAGGTCGCCGAACTGCGCGGGTCGCGTGCACCCCGGTCGACGGCACTCGCGATCACGGACCCGGACCAGCTCGTCGAGCCCGGCCTTGGGCCGGTACCGCCGGCGTCCCAACTCGAGGATCTGGCCGTCGACGGGGTCCGTGATGATGCGCTGGAAGACCGTCTTGCGGCCGGAGGCGAGGTGGCGGGCCAGCGCGGCCGGGATCGGACCGTGCCCGGCCAGCTCCGCCGGATCATTGCGGAGGCCTGCGTAGGTCAGGACGTCCATGTACAGATACACATGGGCCTTGGGCTCGCCGCCGAACTGCTTGCCCACCAGCATGTCCAGCGCCACGTCCGCACGGAGCTGGTCCAGCGTGCCGGGCTCGCCACGGGTCTTGAGCTGGCGAGCCTGTCGATCGACGCAGACGTACGCGGCGGTGACCTTTTCGACGGGCGCGCTTTCCAGGGACAGACCGGCCACGCCGGCCTCACCGTGCTTCAGGAACAGCCCGCGGTTCTCGCGGCGCTTGATGGCTTGAGCCTCGAAGCCGAGCGGATCAGCACGCGCCGCCGCCGAGCTCGCCGAGCGCCGGGCCGACGTCGGGTTCTTGCCGAGCAGCCGATCGGACATCACCTTGTCCACCACCGCCGCCTTGTCGTACTCCAGCCAGGAGGCGGCGCCGTTCACCGCCACCGCTGACGCCATGGGGACCAGACCGTGCTCCACCAGGTTCAGCACCCGCGGGAAGCGATCGACCAGGCCCTCGGCATGACCGAGCAACGCCTGTGCCTTGAACTTCGTCATGCACAGCGCCATCGCCAACTCCTCGGCCACCCCGCGCCTCGTCTTCGAAGCGCGGGCGAACGAGACCACCTGCCGAGCCAGCCGAGCGTCAAGCCGGGCCATTTCCGCAGCAGTGGCTTTCATGGTGAGGAGCATGTCCTCCAAGGATTCCCCCATGTCATCGACCCTAGGCGAACAGACGTTCGATTGGAACGGATACTTGGGGACACAAACGGGTGAATGGGAATCGCACGAATGCGGAACCCGGCGACGGGAAAGCGGGACTCGACTGCAGGTATGTCGGATTCGGTTGCAGGATCCGCGAATTTTGACTGCGGCAACGTGAACCTGGTTGGGGGAACATCGTTTCGACTGCGCCGAAGTGGGACTTCGTTGCCAGAAAACAGGTATTGGCCACAGGAGCCCCAGACTCGATTGGGAGAGCGCGAGATTCAGCTGCGACAACGCGAGACCCAACTGCGCGAACGCGGGATTCGGCCGCCCGAATGTGGCACTCGGATGCAGGAGTGGGGGGATCAGCCGCACCAATGTGGGACTCGGCTGCGGGAATGTGAGGTTCGGCTGCCTGAATGCGGAGTTCGGCTGCGGGAACGTGGGGTTCGGCTGCCTGAATGTGGAGTTCAGGCAGTGGGAGGTGAGACGAGGGGCGGGGTGAGGGGGCACCCGAACTCCCCCTCACCCCCGACGAATTACATGTTGATCATGTGGCCGGCCAGGCCGTGGATGGCTTCCTTGACGGCTTCGCTCAGGGTCGGGTGGGCGTGGACGTTGCGTGCGACCTCGTGCACGGTCAGGTCCCACTGCTGCGCCAGGGTCAGTTCCGGCAGCAGCTCCGTGACGTCCGGGCCGATCATGTGCGCGCCGAGCAGTTCCCCGTGCGTGTTGTCGCTGATGATCTTGACGAAACCGACCGGGTCGGCCAGGCCGTGTGCCTTGCCGTTCGCGGTGAACGGGAACTTCGCGACGTTGACGTCGAAGCCCTTCTCCCGCGCCTGCTCCTCGGTCCACCCGAACGAGGCGACCTGCGGCTGGCAGAACGTCGCCCGCGGGATCATCTGGTAGTCCAGTTCCATGGTCTCCGCGCCACCGATGGTCTCGGCGGCGACGATGCCCATGGACTCGGCGGCGTGCGCCAGCATCAGTTTCGCGGTCACGTCCCCGATCGCGAAGATGTGCGGCACGTTCGTCCGGCAGAAGCCGTCGATGGCGATGGCGCCCCGCTCGGTCAGCTCGACGCCGGTCTTCTCCAGGCCGTAGCCCTCCACCCGCGGCTGGAAACCGATGGCCTGCAGCACCTTGTCCGCTTCGAGCGTCTGCTCCTTGCCGTCCTTGGAGACGGTCACCCGGACCTTCGCACCCGACTCGTCGATCGACTCGACCCTGGTCGAGGTGAGCACCTCGATGCCCAGCTTGCGGTACCGCTTCGCCAGCTCCTTGGACACCTCGGCGTCCTCCAGCGGCACCATCCGGTCCAGGAACTCGACGATCGTGACCTGCACGCCGTAGTTGTGCATGACGTAGGCGAACTCGACCCCGATCGCCCCGGCGCCGGCGATGATGATGCTTTCCGGCAGCTCACGGGTGAGGATCTGCTCCTCGTAGGTGACCACGCGATCGCTGACCGACGTCCCCGGCAGCAGCCTGGTCGTCGCGCCCGCGGCGATGATGGCGTTGTCGAAGGTGATCGTCTCGGAACCACCGTCGCTGAGCGCCACCTCGAGGGTGTTCGCGTCGGTGAACGCGCCCCGGCCGGTGAACTCGGTGATCTTGTTCTTCTTCATCAGGAAGTGCACGCCCTTGACGCGCCCCTCCGCGACCTGGCGGCTGCGGTCGTGGGCCACGCCGAAGTCGAAGCTGACCGTCCCGTCGACCTGGATGCCGAACGTCTTGGCCTCGTTGTGGAACAGGTGGGCCAGTTCGGCGTTGCGCAGCAGCGCCTTCGACGGGATGCAGCCCACGTTCAGGCAGACACCGCCCCAGTACTTCTCCTCGACGATCGCCGTCTTCAGCCCGAGCTGGGCAGCCCGCACGGCCGCGACGTACCCGCCGGGCCCCGCTCCCAGCACCACCACATCGAAATGAGCACTCATGCTCGCCAGCCTATGCCCCTAACGGGTGACGCGCGGGGTCTGCCCGCGGACTTCACCGAGGAGAGTGGTGACCGCCGTCATGATCCGGTCGGTGGCCTCCCGCAGCACCGCCGCCGTCGGCTCGGCACCGACCAGGTCGGACAGCTCGACCGGCGGCCCGGCCACCAGCTGCACCCGCGGCCTGCGGAAGAACCGCGGCAGCGGGCTGCCCTGCGGCAGCAGTTCGTGCGTGCCCCAGTTGGCCACCGGCACCACCGGCACCCCGGTCTCCAGCGCGATCCTGGCGATGCCGGTCTTGCCCCGCACCGGCCAGTGGTCCGGGTCCTTCGAGAACCCGCCCTCCGGGAAGATCGCCACGCACTCCCCGCGCCGGACCGCGCCGACCGCGTCCCGGTAGGCACCCGAAGCGGTCGGCTTGCCGCGGTGGACCGGGATGTGCCCGCCACCGGACATGATCGAGCCGACCAGCGGCAACCGCCACAGGTCGGCCCTGGCCAGGTACCTCGGGACCCGGCCTGCCGACAGGCAGAACGCGGTCAGCGTGGTCGGGTCGGCGTAGGACAGGTGGTTCGACGCCACCACGAACCCACCCGAGGCGGGCAGGTGCTCGGTGCCGCGGAAACTCGGCCGCGTGCCGAACACCAGCATCGGCCAGATGACGTCGATCGCCAGGCTGTAGAAGAACCCGCGCCCACGACGGGGGAACCGCCTGGTCACCGCCCACAGTTGACGGAGCGTGAAGGGACCCCGCCCGGTTTCGAGCGGGGTCCACCGAAGACTTCTCCTGCGCAGCACGCCGGACCTCAGCGGTCGGAGTCGGATTCCACCGGCCAGGCCGCGAGCTCGCGCACGATGCGCTGCGCGCGGGCCAGGCCCGGCACCTCGGCGGGGTCGAGTTCCCCCCGCTCGGCCTGCCGTTCGGCTTCGGCGAGCTTGGCCAGCAACCCGGCTACCTCGACGGTCGAGTCCTTCGACATGGTGCCCTGCGCTTCCTGCCGGTGGATCAGCTTTGGCGTTCCAGCACGACCACGGGGATCGGCCGGTCCGTCTTCTTCTGGTAGTCATCGTAGTCAGGCCACACCGCGGCCATCTTCGGCCACAGCACGGCCTTCTCCTGCTCGTCCGCGGTACGGGCCCGCGCGGTGAACTTGTCGGCCTTGACCTGGACCTGCACCTCGGGGTTCTCCTGCAGGTTCAGGAACCAGCCGGGGTGCTGGTCGGCCCCGCCCTTGGAGGCGACGACCACGTAGGCGCCCTGGTGCTCCTGGTAGATCAGCGCGAACTTGCGGTCCTGCCCGGTCTTGCGGCCCTTCGTGGTGAGGATGAGCACCGGCGCCCCCTTCTGCCAGTCGTGCCCCACCTCCCCGTCGGTTTCCTCGTACCGGCGGACGTGTTCGTCACCGAACAGCATGGAAAAGCTCCTCTCCGTAACTTGGTTGTCTCGTCAGCAACAGACGCCCGAACGCGCCCGGCTATTCCGGCGGCCCCGGATTGGCCCAGCCGACCCTGGTCGATATTGGACCTTCTGGCCGGCCAATGCGACTCCTACCGTTGCTGCCATGAGCGTTCTCCCCCAGCCTGGCCCACCCCGCGTGCTCGCGCTCGCCCAGCTGATCAACTCCTTCGGCGACGGCGCCTTCTACGTCACCTCCGCGCTGTACTTCACGCGGGTGGTCGGGCTGTCGGCGACCGAGGTCGGCTTCGGGCTGACGGTCGGCTGGGCGGCGGGTTTCCTGGCGAGCGTGCCGCTCGGCGCGCTCGCCGACCGCCGCGGTCCGAAGGGGACGGCGGTCGCGCTGGCGCTGGCCACCGCGGTCGCCGTGGGCGCCTTCGTGTTCATCGGCTCGTTCGTCGCTTTCGTGCTGGCCGCCTGCGTCTACGCCTCGATGCAATGTGGACTGTCCGCCGCGCGGCAGGCGCTGCTCGCCGCGCTGGTCGACCAAGCCAGCCGGACGGCGACGCGGGCGTACCTGCAGTCCAGCACGAACGCCGGGCTCGCGGTGGGGGCCGCGCTCGGCGGCCTGGCGCTCTACGCCGACACCCGCGCGGCCTACCTCGCGGTGTTCGTCGTGGACTTCGCCGGGTTTGTCGTCGCCGCGCTGCTGTTGCTCCGGTTGCCGCCGACCCCGCCCGCCCCGGCCAGGACCACCGGCGAACCGCGGCTGGCGGTCCTGCGGGACAAGCCGTACGCGCTGGTGTCTCTGCTCAACCTGGTGATGCAGTTGCACATCCCGATGATCGGGCTGGCGATCCCGTTGTGGATCGTCCAGCGCACGCAGGCGCCCAGCTGGACAGTTTCGGCGTTGCTGGTGCTCAACACGGTGAGCGTGGTGCTGTTCCAGGTCCGCGTGGCCCGTCGCGTCACGAGCTTGACCACGGCGAGTCGTACGGTGAGGTACGCGGGCGTGCTGCTACTCGCGTCCTGCGGTGTCTTCGCCCTGTCCGCCGCGGGAACCGGACCGTGGACAGCGGCACTCATCCTGCTCGGCGCCGCCGCACTGCAGGCGCTGGGCGAGATGATGCAGGCCTCCGGCGCCTGGGAGATCAGCTTCGCGCTGGCCCCGGACGGCAAGCACGGCCAGTACCAGGGCTTCTTCGGCTCGGGCTTCGCCGTCGCGCGGATGATCGGCCCGCTGGTGCTGACCACGCTGGTGCTTTCCGGCGGCACGCTCGGCTGGCTGGTCCTCGGTGGTGCCTTCCTCACCGCCGGGCTCGCCATGGGCCCGGCGGTGAGGTGGGCTACCGCGGAACGGTCGCTAGAAGCGGACGTTCCGGAGGTACTCGTGACTCCGCGCCGCTGAGGCCAGCGGCACCTTGGGCTGGTCGTGCTCGACCACGTACTCCCGGATCCCGGACTGCGCGTACCGGCGGAAGATCGCGGGCCAGTCCAGGGTGCCGTGGCCGACATCCTCGAACGACCCGTCCGGCGCCATGTCCTTCACGTGGTAGACCGGGAACCGGCCCGGGTACCGCGCGAAGTAGTCCAGCGGGTCGTACCCGCCGTTGTAGATCCAGTAGATGTCCAGCTCGAAGTTCACGAACCGCGGGTCGGTCTCTTCGACCAGGATGTCGTAGAGCACCCGGCCGTCGACGGTCTTGAAGTCGACGCCGTGGTTGTGGAACAGGAACTTCAGGCCGGCGCCGCGGGCGAGCACACCCCACCTGCCGAACTCCGACGCCGCCAGGCTGTACCCGGCGACCGTCTGCAGCGAACCCGGCAGCGACGGCACCACGAGGTAGCGCACACCCAGCACTCGCGCGGTCTCGATCTCCCGGGCCGCGTTGGCGCGCATGGCGTCCCAGCTGGTGTGCGTGAGCACGGCCCGCAGGTTCGCCTTGTCCAGCATGGCGCGGAACGCCTGCGGGCTGTGCCCGTAGAGCCCGCTGACCCCGACCGTGGCGTACCCGATCGCGCTGAGCGCGTCGAGCGTGCCCTGGGCGTCGGTGGTCATCAGCGAACGCACGGTGTAGAGCTGGATGCCGATGTGGTCCAACGGCACCGAGTGCAGCGGTTCAGCGGCGGCGATTCCGCTGGTCAGTCCCATGGCCACGGTCGTGCCGGCGGCCAGCTTCAGGAAAGTACGACGTGATTCCATCTTCCCAGCCCTTTCAGTTGACCGTGATGACGACGTGCCCGCTGCTGACGACCCCGGTGTCGTCCACCACGGTCAGCCGGGCGGTGTAGCTGCCCTTGCGCGGGTACGCGTGGCTCGCGGTGGCACCGTCGGCCTTGGCGTTGTCCCCGAAGTTCCAGTGGTACTCGGCGATCGTGCGGCCGGCGGGCGGGGTGACCTTGGCGCTCAACGCCACCGTCAGCGGTGCCGCGCCCGAAGCCGGTGCGGCCGTGACGGCGACCTCGGCGTTGATGCCCGGCAGGGTCACGCCCTGGCCGTTGAACTGCACCCAGTCCAGGGACAGCAGGTCAGCCTTGGCCGGGGTCCAGTCCGGGTTCACGAACACCGCGTGCAGCTTCACCGGGCGTCCCGGATCGGTCAGCGGCACGGTCGGTGAGACGAGGTTGCCCCAGCCGCCGGTGTTCGGGATGACCGCGGAACCCAGCAGCGGCCCGGTCGGCGAGTCCGCGCGGAACTCGATGGTGCCGCCGAGGCCACCGGACCCGGCGCCGACGGTCACCGAGCCGATGCCCTTGAGGTTGATCGGGTCGTAGGCGACCCAGTCACCGTGCTCGATCTCACCGAGCCGCTTGCCCGCGGACGCGCCGCTGTTGCTGATCACCTGGACGCCGCCGTTGGGGCCACCGGTGCCCTCGTGGTGCTCGGCCTCCTTGCGCTTCGGCTCCAGCGTCAGGTGCGCCGACCCGACCAGGCTCGGCGCGCCGCGGCCGCCGTTGTCGGTGTAGGTGGCGCTGAGCGCGGCGTACAGGTTCTGGCCGGGGCCGTGGCTGCCGCCCGCGTCGGTCTGCACGGTGCCCGTGCAGCCGGCCACGTTGTCCATCGGGTGCAGGTGCGTGTCGTGCCCGAGCTGTGACTGCACCACGACCTTCGAGCAGTCGATCCGGCCGTCCTCCCGGTCGGTGACCTCGACGGTGAACGGGATGCGGTCGCCGAAGTCGAACATGCCGCCGTGCACCGGCGTGCTCACCTTGACCTCCGGACGTGTGTTGCCCGGCGTGATCTCGGCGACGGCGACCCCGGTGAGGTCGTTCGTCGTGCTGGTCACGGTGAGCCGGGCGGTGAACCGGCCGGGTTCGGTGTAGACGTGCGTCGGGTTCGGCTCGGTGGAATCGATCGTGCCGTCGCCGTCGAAGTCCCAGGCGTAGGTGATCGGCTCGCCGTCACCGCCGCCGGTGCCCTCGCTGGAGAAGTCGACGGTCAGCGGCACGCGCCCGTTGTCCACCGAGGGCGTCACCTTGGCCGACGGCGCCCGGCCGTTGGCCACGTAGTCGATGCGGTAGATGCCGGCGCCTTCGTTGCTGCCACCGCGGCCGGTGCCGCTGCCCTCGCCGAAGTCGATCACGTACAGCGAGCCGTCCGGGCCGAACTCCGCCTCGAAGGGCTGGATCCAGCTCATGCCGCCGAGCATGCTGTTGATCGAGTTGAGGTCACCGGCCTCGACCGGCGGGAATTTCGGGTCGGTGAAGGCCTGGTCCTGCTGCTGGACCGACATCGCCTTGAACCACTTGCGGGTCAGCTCGTAGTTGAGCCACTTGCCGTCGAAGTACTCCGGGAACTTGGTGACCAGCGGGTTGTCCGGGTCGTAGGCGTAGACCGGGCCGCCCATCGGGCCGCCGCCACCGGTGCCCAGTTCGGGGAACTCCGCCGAGGCCGAGTAGGCGTACCACATCCACGCGGGCGTGGCGGGCGGCAACTCGGTGAGCCCGGTGTTGTTCGGCGAGTCGTTGACCAGGTTGCCGCAGTCGAACTTGCCCTTCGACTTGCCGGTGGCGAAGTCCCAGTCGTTGAACGGCGTGTTGTTGCCGGTGCAGTACGGCCAGCCCTGGTTGCCCGCCTTGGTGATGCGGTCGAATTCGACGGTGCCCTCCGGGCCGCGGTCGGGGTTGGCGGTCTTCGAGTCGGGCCCGTAGTCGCCGACCAGCAGCGCGCCGGTCTGCGGGTCCACGGTGATCCGGAACGGGTTGCGCATGCCCATCACGTAGATCTCGGGCCGCGTCTTCTCGGTGCCCGGCGGGAACAGGTTGCCCTCGGGCACGGTGTAGGTGCCGTCCGGCTGCGGGGTGATCCGCAACACCTTGCCGCGCAGGTCGTTGGTGTTGCCCGAAGTGCCCTGGGCGTCCCAGGCGCGACGACCCTCGCGTTCGTCGATCGGCGCGAAGCCGTCGGAGGCGAACGGGTCGGTGTTGTCGCCGGTGGCGATGTAGAGGTTGCCGTCCTTGCCCATCGCCAGCGAACCGGCCATGTGCGAGTTGGCGCGGCCCTCACCGCGGTAGGTGGGCACCTCCAGCAGGCGCTTCTCACTGGCCGGATCGACCACGTCGCCGGTGACGGTGAACCGCGAGACGTTGAGCCGCTTCTCCACCTTGTCCGAGTAGAGCAGGTACAGGTGGTTGTTCTCGGCGAAGTTCGGATCCAGCGTCAGCCCCAGCAGCCCGTCGGACTGGCTGGTCATGTCGGAGCTGTACTGGAAGTCCAGCGCGGTGCTGAGCTTGAGCGTCTGCTGGTCGATGATCTTCAGCGCGCCGGTGCGCTGGATGTAGAACACCCGGCGGTCCGGGGCCACGGCCAGCTCGAACGGGTCGGCCAGGCCCTGGGTCTGCAGCGGGACGCGCTGGTAGTTCTTGTCCTGGGTGGCCGAGCAGTCACCCGGCTTGGCACCGGAAGCCCACTCGATCCCGCCGAGCAGGTGGCTCAGGAACCGCGGATCGCTGAACTTCTCCTTGGCGTGCCCGCCCGCGGTGAACCAGGAGCGGCCGCCGTCGTAGTTCTGGCACCACGACCACGGGTGCTCCAGGCCCTGGTCCAGACCGGGGATGCCGTCGCCGGTCTTGATCTGGGCCAGCGTGTGCACCTTGCCGGTCGGGTTGACCTTCCAGTTGTACCACTCCTCGGTCTGCTCCCAGACCTCCGGCAAGTCCTTTGTGGACGGATGCACCCGGTCCAGCACCTTGACGCGCCCGACCTGGGGAGCGGGGTGGTGGGTGAAGATGGCGCCGACCAGGCCCTCGTACCAGGCCCAGTCGCGCTCGCTGGCCGAAGCCGCGTGGATGCCGGTGAACCCGCCACCGGCCTGGATGAACCGCTGGAAGGCGGCGCGCTGCCCGGCGTCGAGCAGGTCGCCCTTCTCCGGCGTGGAGTTGGTGTTGTTGAACACGATCGCGTCGAACCGGGCGAGGTTCTCGTCGGTGAACGCGGCGGCGTCGTCGGTGGCTTCGACGTCGAAGTGCTGTTCGGCCCCGAGCTTCTCGATCGCCGCGATCCCCGCCGGGATCGAATCGTGGTAGAAATTCGTGACCTTGGAGAACACCAGGACCGAGAACCTGGCGTGGGCCGCGGCGGGTGCCGCGGTCAGTGCCGCCGCCATGGCGGTGGCCAGCAACAACCCGGCCACGGCGGACAGCCGCCTGGAAAGCGCACGGGACTTCAACCGCTTCACGGGGTCCAACCTCTCTGTTGGCGTTCGCTGCGAAGCCGTGGTGCGGCACCTGGCGGGTGCCGCACCACGGTTTGGAGCTACTTCCCCAGCCCGTTCAGCGCAGTGGTGTTACCCGGATCAGAGCTGCGCGGGCCCAGCGACAGCCGCGGCGTTCTCGGCCGCGGAACGGCGCTGGTCGACCTTGGCCTGGGCCTCGGCCTCGGGGCTGACCGCCGCCGACCGGGCGGCGAACCCGGAAGCGGAGGCGGACAGGTTTTCGAACTGCCCGGAGACGGTGCCGCGAACGCGGTTGTCCGCCCCGGTCGGAGCCGGGGCGTTGCCCGTGCCGGCGAGGTTGCCCCGGATGATGTTGTTGCTCACGCGCACATCGGCGGTGTTGTCGGAGATGGTGACGTTGCCGCCCCAGTAGCTCGCCTGCGCGCAGGCGATGACCGGGCCGTCGGCGCCGATCTGCAGGGTGTGCGAGTTGCCGGTGTAGGTGGCGTTGCCGTAGACCTCGCCACCGCAGAACACCGAGCCCAGCGTGGCGCCGGTGACGCTCAGGTTGGCACCGATCACCGAGTTGGTCAGGTCCAGGTAGGACACCCCGGTACCGGTGACCGACTTGGCGAACTCGGAGTTCTCCGCGTAGACCTCACCGACGGTGGAGGTGACGTCACCGGCCACCTCGGCGCCGCTGAGGAAGGCGTAGGTCGAGCGCTCCGGGTGGGCCGCGGCGGAGACCTTGACGTTGCCGCCGACCGGACCGCCGGAGACGAAGGTGCCGTAGGCGTCGGTGAGCACCAGGTCACCGGCGATCTTGGTGGCCTGCGCGTCGAAGAAGCCGTCGTCCTGCACGGCCACGCCACCGTCGAAGGTGCCGCCGGTGACGACCAGGTTGGCACCCGGCTCCACGGTGACCGAGCCGGTGACTCTGGTGCCGTCCAGCACGCACGACTTGCCCGTCGCCACGCGGAGCTCGCCCGGCACGGTCACCGCGCCACCGCTGCCCTCGCAGAAGGTGACGAAACCGGCGCTGGCCGGGGTGGCCAGCGCGACCAGGCCCAGGCTGGAGCTGGCGGCGGCCAGGGTGAGCGCGGCCAGGGACCGGCTGCGGGCGCGACTGAGACCGAACATGGGGACCTCTTCCGTTTCAGCGTCGTTTTAGTTCCGGTACAGATTTATTCATTAATGCGTTAAGAAAGCGCTATCAGTTACCCCTGTGAACATTAGATTCGGATGCCTTGAAGTCAATCGAGCATTCGGGGCAACAGACTCACGCAATACCTACAGCTTCAAATCCGGAACGTCAAGACGCCTGCCCTCACGCCAGGCCTGTAAGCCCAGTTCAGCGAGCTGGACCCCCCGCGCGCCGGCGAGGAAATCCCACGGGAATTCTTCACCCGAAACCACGTGCTTCAGGAAAAGCTCCCACTGAACCTTGAATCCGTTGTCGAACTGTTCGTTGTCCGGGACCTCCTGCCACTGGGCGCGGAAGTCCTCGCCGGCGGGCAGATCCGGGTTCCAGACCGGCTTCGGCGTCATCGAGCGGTGCTGCACGCGGCAGCGCCGGAGCCCGGCCACCGCGCTGCCCTCGGTACCGTCCACCTGGAACTCGACCAGCTCGTCGCGGAACACCCGGGTCGTCCAGGACGAGTTGACCTGGGCGATGACCCCGCCCTCGAGCTCGAAGATGCCGTAGGCCGCGTCGTCGGCGGTGGCGGCGTAGGCCCGGCCGGCCTCGTCGACCCGCTGCGGGATGTGCGTGGCGCCCTGGCACTGGACGGTCCGCACGCCGGCGAAGATCTCCTCCAGCACGTACCGCCAATGACAAAACATGTCCACAATGATTCCGCCGCCGTCTTCGGCGCGGTAGTTCCAGGAAGGCCGCTGCGCCTCCTGCCAGTCGCCTTCGAACACCCAGTAACCGAACTCGCCACGCACCGACAGGATCTGTCCGAAGAAACCGCCGTCGACGAGCCGCTTGAGTTTGCGCAAACCGGGCAGGAACAGCTTGTCCTGGACCACGCCGGCCTTGACCCCGGCGTCGCGCGCCAGCCGGGCCAGCTCCAGCGCGCCCTCGGTGTCCTCGGCGGTCGGCTTCTCGGTGTAGATGTGCTTGCCCGCCGCGATCGCCTTCTTGATCGCGTCCGCCCGCGCGCTGGTCACCTGGGCGTCGAAGTAGATCTCGGTGTCGGGCAGGGCCAGCGCCTCGTCGAGGTCGGTGGTCCACCGGTCGATCCCGTGGTCCTTGGCGATCGAGGCCAGTTTCGCCTCGCTGCGCCCGACCAGGATCGGCTCGGGCAGCAGCACGGCGCCGTCGGCGAGCCGGAGCCCGCCCTGCTCGCGGAGCGCCAGGATGGACCGCAGCAGGTGCTGCCGGTAGCCCATCCGGCCGGTCACGCCGTTCATCACGATCCCGATCGACCGCTGCTCGATCCCCGCCATGCCAGCCCTTCCCAAGTCTGTTCGGATGTGCTCAGTCGGCCGCGGAGGCCGAGCCGAGGTGGTCGCGGATCACCCGGGTCGCCCGCGCGAACTCCGGTTCCGCCATGGTCCTGGCGTAGTCGCGTTCGACCGGCAGCGCCACGTCGACGACGCCGGCGATGGTGCCAGGGCGCGCGGTCATCATCACCACGCGGTCGGCCAGGTAGACCGCCTCCGCGATGGAGTGGGTGACCAGCAGGATCGTGGTGCCGGTCTCCTGCCAGATGCGCCGCAGTTCGACGTTCATCTGCTCCCTGGTCAGCGCGTCGAGCGCGCCGAAGGGCTCGTCCATCAGCAGCACCGGCGGGCGGTGCAGCAGCGCGCGGCACAGCGCCACCCGCTGCTGCATGCCCCCGGAGAGCTCGTGCGGGTAGGCGTCCTCGAACCCGGTCAGGCCGGTCATCTCGATCAGCTCGTCCGCCCGGCGCCGCGCCGCCTCCGGCGCCATCTTGCGCATCTCCGCCTGCAGCAGGATGTTCTTGCGGGCCGAGCGCCACTCCAGCAGCGCGGCCCGCTGGAACACGTACCCGATGTCGCGGCGTGGTCCGGTGACCTCGGCGCCGAGCACGCGCACCCCGCCGGTCGACGGCTTGAGCAGGCCGGACGCCAGCTTCAGCAGCGTCGACTTGCCGCAGCCGGACGGGCCGACGATGGCGACGAACTCCCCCGGCTCCACCTGCAGCGACACCTCGTGCAGCGCGGTGACGTCCCGCTTCTTGGTGCGGAAGCGGACCGCGACGTCGCTCAGCTCGACCGCGTGCGAAGTGCCCGTCGGGGTGATCGGCGTGGCTTCAGCCGTGCTCATGTCGTCCGTCATCCCTTCGGGGCGAGCCCGCCGTCCCAGTACACACTGGGCTCTTCGGCCTTCTGGATCACGCCGGAGCTGGCGAAGATCTCGATGGTCCTGCGCCAGTCCGCCTCGTCGTTGACCCCGGGCGCCTTGCCCTGCGTCGCCTGGGTGTTCAGCAGCTCGAGCGTCTTGGCGAACTGCTCGGAGAGCACCGCCTTCGACGGCAGCTGCTCCGAGGAGCCCTGCATCGCGTCCACCGCGGCGGCCTGGTCGCCCTTGGCCGCGGTCCACGCCTCGCTGGAGGCGGTGACCATGCGCTGCACCAGGTCCTTGCGCTCGGTGAGCGTCTTCTGCGAGGTGAGCAGGCCGTTGGAGAAGAAGCTCAGCCCGTGTTCGGCGAAGCGGAGGTAGGAAACCTGCTTGCCCGCCTTCTCCTGCATGGTCGGGCCCTGGTCGGTGGCGTAGCCGAGCAGCGCGTCGGTCTGGCCCGACATGACCGCGGCCATCTTGCCCGCCGCGTCGGTGTTCTGCAGGGTCACGTCGCCCTCGGCGAGCCCGTTCGCCTTGAGGAAGGCGGGGAAGGTCTTGCTCAGCGCGTCACCGGCGGTGCTGGCGATCTTCTTGCCCTTGAGATCCGCGGGGGTGGCGATTCCCTTTTCGGAGAAGAATTGCACCGAGGAAGGTGTCGTCTGCAGGAAAACGCCGATGCTCTTGACCTTCATCCCCTGCCCGACCCCGGCCAGTACCGCGGGTGTGTCGGCCCAGCCGAAATCGGTCTGGTCGGACGCGGTCGCCTGCACGGTTTTCTGCGAACCCTGCCCGGCGCGGATTTCCAGGTCGATTCCGTGCTTTTCGAAGATCTTCTGGTTCTTGCCGTAGTAGAACGGGGCGTGTTCGCCGTACGGGTACCAGTTCAGCGTCAGCGTGACCTTGTCCAGGGTCTTGCCGTCGGCACTGGTGGACTGCGGCGTTTCCGAGCCACCGCAACCGGTGGCCAGCAGCAGCACCGCGGCGGCTCCTGCGGCGAGAGCGCGGAGTTTCATTTGTTCACGCCTCTTCTCTACAGCGTTGTAGTGACGTTGTCGGAACGGCGGCTCGCGTGCCACGGCAGCACGAGCGCCTCCAGCCATTCCACGATCAGGAAGAGCAGCACACCCATCAGCGAGATGATCACCAGGCCGGCGAACAGCGTCGGGGTGTCGAAGTTGCCGTTGGCCTGCTGGATGATGAAACCGAGTCCTTCTTCGGAGCCCACGAACTCACCCACCACGGCACCGGTCACCGCCATCGTGGCGGCCACCTTCAACCCGGAGAACAGGTGCGGCAGCGAGGCCGGGAACCGGATCTTCCAGAACGTCTGCCACGGCTTGGCGCCCATGGTCGCGGACAGTTCCAGCATTTCCGGGTCGATCGACTTCAGGCCGGTGACCATCGAGATGACCACCGGGAAGAACGCCATCAGCACCGCGACGATCACCTTCGGGCCGAGCCCGAAACCCAGCCACACCACGAAGAGCGGGGCGACCGCGATCTTCGGGATCACCTGCGCGAACAACAGCAGCGGGTAGAGGCTCTTCTCGATCGTCGAGGAGTAGACCATGATGACCGCCGCGAACACGCCGATCACCGTGGCGATGACGAAACCCAGCAGCGTTTCGTAGGTGGTGGTCCAGGCGTGGTCGAGGAAGTAGTCCGGCTTGGCGAGGATCGTTTCCAGCGTGACACCAGGGGAAGCGACCTCGAAGGGCTCCACCAGTTCCGCCGCGGTGATCGCCCACCAGCCGGCGAACAGCAGTGCCAGCAACACGAACGGGCGCCACGAGCGTTCGAGGAAGCGGACGAAGCGATCGCCGGCCCCCGGCCGCGCCCGTTCGGTGACGCCGCCCGGTGAATCTCCCACCGACTGCCCGAGTCCCTCGGTCGGGGTTCGCGTGACCATGACCCTCCGTCCTGCGACCGGCACCCGATGGTGCGCTTCCCGGCCCTGAATGCGCTTTCTGAATGCGCTTTCAGGTAGAGTATGCACACCAGACAGACCGGTCAAGGATTCGTTGAGGGGAGCCGTGATGAACGGTCGTCCGCACGTCACGCTCGAAGACGTGGCCCGCGCCGCCGAGGTTTCCCTCGCGACGGCGTCGAGGGCGCTGAACGGCACCACGAAGGTGCGCGCCGACCTGCGTGACCGGGTGGTCGCCGCCGCGGAGAAGCTCGCCTACACGCCGAACGCGCACGCGCAGGCGCTGGCCGGGGCGTCACACCGCACGGTCGGCGTCATCTGCCACGACGTGAGTGACCCGTACTTCGCCGCGATCGCCCGCGGTGTCATGCGCGTGGCCGGTGACAACGGGCTGCTGGTGATGCTGGCCAGCACGTTCCGCGATCCGCAGAAGGAGATCGCGTACGTGTCCATGCTACGTGCGCAGCGGGCCTCGGCGATCCTGCTGATCGGTTCCGGGTTCGAGGACAAGGCGTGGGAGAAGGCGCTGGCGGCGGAGATCGATCCGTATCGCCGCGGTGGCGGTCAGGTCGCGGTGGTCAGCAGGCACCGCAGCCTGCGGGTGGACACCGTGCAGCCGGAGAACCGCGAGGGTGCCGCCGCGCTGGCGAAAGCCCTGCTGGCGCAGGGACATCGCCGGTTCGCAGTGCTGACCGGCCCGCGCGCACTGACCACAGTGGTCGATCGGCTCGGCGGTTTCCGCGACGGGCTGGCCGAAGCCGGTATCGAACTCGCCGAACGCGACATCGTGGAGGCGCCCTTCACCCGCGACGGCGGCTACGACGCGATGAACGAGCTGATCGCGCGCGGGCTGGACACTGACTGCGTGTTCGCGGTGACCGACGTGATGGCGATCGGCGCGCTCACCGCGTTGCGCGAGGCGGGCATCCCGGTGCCCGGCCAGGTGTCGCTCGCCGGTTTCGACGACATCCCGGTCGTCCGCGACCTCGATCCCCCGCTGACCACGGTCGCACTGCCGCTGGAGGAGCTCGGCGAGAAGGCGATGGAGCTGGCGATCAAGGGCAACACGAGCACGCGCAGCCGGATCACCCGGCTCTCCGGTGAGGTGGTCCTGCGCTCGAGCACGGCGGCTCGTCGATGAAGGGCCTGGTGGTAGAGCGGGTCGAGACCTTCGCGGTGGCGTTGCCGACGTTGCGCTCGTTCGGCGTCGCGGGCGGTGCGGTCGCGGTGGCCGGACGGCCGAGCGTGCGGGTGCTGGTCAAGGTAAGCGCGGACGGCGCGAGCGGCTGGGGTGAGGCCACGCCCATCCCGGCGTGGACCTACGAGACCGCCGAGTCGATCGTCTCCACCATCGACCGCTACCTGGCGCCCGCGATCCTCGGGCGGCCGTGCTGGGACCTCGACGGCGTGACCAGCGTGTTCGACCGCGTCATCAACCGGGGTTTCTCCATCGGGGCGCCGCTGGCGAAGTCCGCTGTGGACATGGCGCTGCACGACCTGCTCGGGCGGGCGCTCGGCGTGCCGGTGGGGGTGCTGTGGGGACAGCGCCGGGCAGAGGAGATCGAGCTGGGCTGGATGGTCTCCGGGCAGTCCCCCGGCGAGGTGGCCGAGCGGGTCGCCGAGGGCCGCGAGGCCGGTTATCGCGCGTTCAAGGTGAAGATCGGGCTGCACGCCGAGGACCTCGCCGTGGTGCGGGCTGTCCGGGAGGCGGCCGGTGCCGATGCTCCGCTGTGGGTGGACGCGAATCAGGCGTACGCGGTCGACGAGGCCGTGCGGGTCTCCCGCGTGCTGTCCGAATTGGACGTTCACGCCTTCGAGCAGCCGTTGCCAGCCAACGACGTGGTCGGTCTCGGGCGGCTGCGAGCCGAATCCGCGGTGCCGATCGCTTTGGACGAGAGCCTGCGGCACCCGAGTGATCTGGCCACCTTCGTGAAACTGGGCGCGGTAGACGTGGCGATCGCGAAGGTGCAGCGCAGTGGCGGATTGACGCTTTCCCGGCGATTGTGCTCGCTCGCCGAAGACAGCGGGGTGCGATTGATGGGTTCCGGGCTGACCGACTCGGACCTCGGACTGGCCGCGTCGCTGCACTTGTTCGCCGCCTTCGGCATCGACACCCCGGTCGACCTGAACGGCCGCCAGTTCGTCGGATCCGCTTACGCCACCGGGGAAACCGTGCAGGTGCACGGCGGCATCGCGCGGGTGCCCACCGGCCCGGGACTCGGCGTCGAGGTCCACGAATCGGTGGTGCGGGAACTGTCCGTCGACGTGCTGACCGCGGGAGTGCCCTGACGGCCTCTTGTCGTTCCGCGGAGTTTTGCCTACCTTGTTCAGAAAGCGCTTTCACCAACCGGGAGTCCGCCGATGAGCCCACTGCTGTTGCCCACGCGCGAGCGGACGCTCGAGCCCTTCTCCCCCACCGGCCGCACCACCCCGCTGACCTCGCCGGCGCCGGTCACCTCGCGCGTGACCTACGCGGCCGCGCACGTGGTCGCCGATCCGCTGGCCGCGGGTGACCCGGCGTTCGAGGTGACCGTCGACTGGGACACCACGCTGCGCTTCCGGCACCACCTGTGGCGCTGCGGGCTGGGCGTGGCCGAGGCGATGGATACCGCGCAGCGCGGCATGGGCCTGGACTGGGCCGCCACGCAGGAACTGATCCGGCGCACCGGCGCCGAGGCGCGCGCGGCGGGCGGACGCTGGTGCGCCGGGGTCGGCACCGACCAGCTGCCATCGGGTCCGGCCTCGCTGGACGACATCGTCGAGGCGTGGCGGGAGCAGCTCGCGCTGGTCAGCGAGGCGGGCGCGGTGCCGGTGGTGATGGCGAGCCGCGCGCTGGCGGCGGTGGCGAAGGGGCCGGAGGACTACCACGAGGCGTACGGGCGGGTGCTCGCCGACGCCGGTGGCCCGGTGCTGCTGCACTGGCTCGGCGAGCAGTTCGACCCGGCACTGGCCGGTTACTGGGGGCACGCCGACGTCCGCGACGCCGCCGCCGAACTGGCGAAGCTCTGCGCCGAGCACGCGTCCGTCATCACCGGGGTGAAGGTCTCCGTGCTGGACGCGGAGGTCGAAGTCGGCTTCCGGCGTTCGCTGCCCGCCGGGGTTTCCTGCTACACCGGCGACGACTTCAATTACCCGGAGCTGATCGCGGGTGACGAGCAGGGGCACAGCGAGGCGCTGCTCGGCATCTTCGACCCGATCGCCCGGGTCGCCGGGGCGGCGTTGAACCGGCTGGATTCCGGGGATACTGAAGGATTCCGCTCGTTGCTCGACCCGACCGTGGCGCTGTCACGGGAGATCTTCCGCGCGCCGACCCCGCACTACAAGGTGGGCGTGGTGTTCCTGGCGCACCTGATGGGGCACCAGGACCACTTCCGGATGATCGGCGGCCTGGAGTCGGCGCGGTCGATCGTGCACCTGTCCGACGTGCTGCGGCTGGCCGACGCCGCGGGCGTGCTGGAGGACCCGGATCTCGCGGTGGCGCGGATGCGCTCGCTGCTGAGCGTGGCGGGGGTGGCCTGATGGACAAGCTGAGCCTGAACCAGATCACCACGAATTCGTGGTCGCTGCCGGAGGCCGTGCGGGGCTGCGCCGAGTCCGGGGTGGGGTGGATCGCCTTCTGGCGGAACAAGGTGGCCGAGGTCGGCGTCGACGAAGCGGCACGGCTGGTGAAGGAGCACGGGCTGCGGGTCTCTTCGTTGTGCCGTGGTGGTTTCTTCACCGGGGTGCAGCCCGATGGGTCCCCTGTGGACGGTGTCGCGGACACGCGGGTGGCCATCGACGAAGCCGCGCGGCTGGGGGCCGAAGTGTTGGTGCTGGTGGTCGGCGGGATCGCCGGTGGCGACCTGGTCCGCTCACGGCAGCTGGTCGCGGACGCCGTCGAGGAACTGGTGCCGCTGGCGCTGGACCGCGGGGTGCGGCTGGGCCTGGAGCCGCTGCACCCGATGCAGTGCGCCGAGCGGTCCGTGTTGTCCACTTTGGACCAGGCGCTGGCGATCGCCGAGCCGTACCCGGCCGAGGCAGTGGGCGTGGTGGTGGACGAGTTCCACGTGTGGTGGGACCCGCGCGTCGAAGACCTGATCGCGAAGGCGGCGGGGCGGATCGCCGGTTTCCACGTGTGCGACCAACTGGTGCCGTTGACCGACACCCTGATGGGCCGCGCCCTGCCCGGCGACGGCCCGATCGACCACCGCCGCCTGCGTGCCTGCGTCGAAGCCGCCGGGTACGACGGCCCGATCGAGGTGGAGGTCTTCAACACCGACCTGTGGGCCCGGCCAGGCGCCGAAGTCCTGGCCGAGACCATCGAGGCGTACCGCAACCACGTGGCCTAGGCCAACGAGGTGAGGGCGATCGCCCGTTCTTCCAGGCTGCTCAGGTACAGGAGGCCGTCCCGTTCCCGGATGCCGGTCGCCATGTGGAAGCCCGGGATCTCCCCGCGGAAGTCGTGCACCACGGCACCGTCCACCGACAGGCCCAGTGCGCCCGTGCTGCGGGAGGGCGACGGTTGCAGGCCGACCGGCAGCCGCCGGACGCCCAGGCGCAGCGGGCCCGGCAGCCGTCGCACGAGGTCGAGGGCGGGGACCCGCGGGCTGGCCTGGGTCACCCAGATCAGGCCGTCGGAGCCGGTGGAGATGTTGTCCGGGTAGCCGGCCAGGTCCGAGGCCAGCAGGTCCTGGCGGCCCGAGCCGTCCAGCCAGTACCGCCGCACGGCGAACGCGCCCGTCTCGGCGACCGCCACGAAGGACTCGTCCGGCGCCAGCGCGACCCCGTTGGCGAACTGCAACCCGTCGCCGACCAGTGAGAGCTGCCCATCAGGCGAGTACCGGAGCAGCCGTCCGCCGGCGTGCTGCTCGATCAGGTCCTCCCGCCACGCCGAGAGCGGGAAGCGGTCCGACGAGTCCGAGAAGTAGATGGTGCCGTCGGCCGCGACACCGGCGTTGTTGCAGACCATGATCGGTTTGCCGAGCGCGGAGGTGGCCAGCGTCTTCACCGCACCGGACGTCGGCGAGACCAGCAGCAGCCCACGCGAGGCGTCGCACACCAGCAGGTCGTCGCCGTACAACTCCAGCCCGAGCGGGCGCCCGCCGGTGTCGGCGATCAGCTCGATCCGCCGCCCCTGCTCGGACACCCGGATGATCCGGCCGTCGTCGAACCCGGTGTAGACCGCCCCGGTGGCGTCCACCACCACGTCCTCGGGCCCGTTCCCGTTCACCGGGACCAAGCGCACCTGGCCGAACGGTTTCATGCGAACTCCTCAGCGGTAGGTGAGCAGAACTTCGGCTTCCCCCGAGAAATGGGCGTGCTCGTTGAACGAGAGCAGGCTCACCCCACCACGTCCGGAAACGAGCTTGGTGATGCCGCCGTTGACCGTCACCCGGTTGAACTTGACCAGCCCCGCTTCGGGTGTCCCGGTCAGCGCACCGCACAGCACCGCGATCACCCCGCCCGAGGTGAACACCACGCCATCCTGCCCCTTGCCCAGCGCACCGGCCAGTTCGGCCAGCGCGCCGGAGACCCGGTCGAAGAAGGCGGGCCAGGTTTCGGCGCACGGGCTGTCGTGCCCGGCCAGCACCCAGTCGACCAGTGCCTGGTCCAGTGCCGCCTGGAAGGCGCGCGGGTCGGCGCTGTCCTGCGAGATGCCGCCACCGTGGTGCTTGGCGATGTCGACGTGGTCGTACTCGTTCCACCGCGGGTCCTCGCCGATTTCCGGCGGGCCGCCCAGCACCTGCAGCGCGCTCGCCGCCGTCGCCCGCTGCCGCGAAAGCGAACCGCAGCGTGCCTGCGCGAACTTCACCCCGCGTCGCGCGAGTTCCTCGCCGACCACTTCGGACTGGCGGATACCGCGCTCGGACAGCCGGTCGTAGTCCTCCGCGCCGAAGGAGGCCTGGCCGTGCCGGACCAGGTAGATGGCGCCCATCAGGCGAACTTCCGCAGTACCGGCAGCGGCGCGACCCGCATGATCACGCTCAGCGGCAGCCATGGGAACGTCGGCACGAAGGCTTTCGCCGGTTCGCGTTCGATGGCCTTGACCATGGCCCGCGCGCCCGCTTCGGCACCGGTTTGCAGCGGGTTGCGCCCTTCCGAGCGCGCGCTCATCTCCGACTCGATGTAGCCGGGCAGCAGCGTGGTCACCTTGATCGGCTTGCCTGCCACGTCCGCCCGGATGCCGTCTGCCAGCGCGGACAGCCCGGCCTTGGACGCGGCGTAGGCGGTCAGGTTCTTCGGCAGACCGCGCAGGGCGCTGAACGAGGACACGAAGACCAGATGCCCGGCGCGCTGGTCGCGGAAGATCTCCATGGCTGCCTCGGCCTGCGCGAGCGCGGCGACGAAGTTCGTCTCCAGCGTCTGCTTGTTGGCGTCGAACCGGCCGGTGCCGATGGGCTGGCCCTTGCCGAGCCCGGCGTTGACGATGATCCGGTCGAGGGTGCCGAACTCCTCGCGGAACTCCTTGAACACCTCGAACACCCGGTCGTGGTCGTTGACGTCCAGCGCGCTGGTGAGCACGGTCACCCCGTGGGCGGATCGCAGCTCGGCGGCCAGCGCGTCCAGCCGCCCGGTCCGGCGCGCGCACAGCGCGAGGTCGCGCCCGCGAGCGGCGAACTGCCTGGCCATGCCCTCGCCCAGGCCGGAGCTGGCACCGGTGATCAGGATCTTCTTCCGCACGGTCATCCGCCTACCGTACTAGCAAGTAACAAGCGGGGCCCGGCGCGAACGCCGGGCCCCGCTCAGTCACTGAAAGCTCACTTGCCGGTGTAGAGCAGCTTGTTCGGGGTGCCCGAACCCGGGTTGGTGATCTTGTCCGGGGTGGCCGCGCCGGTCAGCGCCTCGGCGACCTGGGCCGGGGTGGCCGAGGTGTTCGCCGACAGGTACAGCGCCGCGGCACCCACCACGTGCGGGGTGGCCATCGAGGTGCCGCTGATGGTGTTCTCGGCGCCGTCGTTCCAGGCCGAGGTGATGTCGGTGCCCGGGGCGTAGATGTCGACGACCGAACCGAAGTTGGAGAAGCTCGACTGCGCGTCCTGGTCGTCGCTGGAGGCCACGGTGATGGCCTCCTCGACGCGGGCGGGCGAGTAGCCGCTGGCGTCGGACGAGTCGTTGCCCGCCGCCACCGCGAAGGTCACGCCCTTGCCGATGGCGCCCTGGACCGCGGCGTCGAGCGCCTCGTCCGGACCGCCGCCGAGGCTCATGTTCGCCACCGACGGGCCGCTGGCGTTCTCGGCCACCCAGTCGATGCCGCCGACGACCTGCTCGGTGGTGCCGCTGCCGTTGTCGTCGAGCACCCGGACCGGGACGATCTTGACGCCCTTGGCCAGGCCGTACTCCTTGCCGCCGATGGTGCCCGCCACGTGCGTGCCGTGCCCGTTGCCGTCGGTCGGGTCGTCGTCGTTGTCGATCAGGTCGGCACCGCCGGACACGCGGCCTTCGAAGGTCGGGTGGTCGGCGAGCACGCCGGTGTCGACCACGTACGCGGTGACGTTGTCCGCGGTGGTGTCGTAGTTGTAGGCCTGGTCCAGCGGCAGGTCCTTCTGGTCGACCCGGTCCAGGCCCCACGACGGCGGGTTCTGCTGGGTCTCGCTGGCGTGCACCGTCTTGGTCTGCGACACGAAGGCGACCTTCGGGTCGGCCGCGAGCTGCTTGGCCTCGGCCTCGGTGGCCTTGACCGAGAAGCCCTCGAGCGCGGAGCTGTAGGTGCGGCTGACTTCGGCGCCGTACTGCGAGGCCAGGGTCTGCGCCTGGGTGCTCACCGCCGCCTTGACCTCGCCCTGCGCCGCGACGACGTCCTTGAGCACGACGATGTAGCTGTCCGCGACGGCGTTGGCGTCGTTCGCGCCGAGGATCTGGCCTTCAGCCGCCTGCACGGGGCCCGCGGTGAAGGCGGCGACCGCCGCCGTGATGCCCGCGGCGGCGACACCCGCCGTGGTACCGCGCCAAAGCTTCCGAGAGTTCGCCATGAGCTGCCTTTCTCGTTCCCGACCTGGTTGCGTGGCAGCCATGCAATCCCGGCAGCCGAGGCCCCGGCAATGATTCACAGTTACCAGTACTAGGCCGTTCACCCGAACGTGACTACTCCGTTTGGCGTAGAGTTTAGCACGCAGCTACCAACCGAAGTCGTTACAGATCACTGCTAATGTTGTCCCTATCGTTACCCACGAGTAGCCGGAGTCTGGGGGCGGGAATCGGATGAACGGGGAGCCGAACGGGTTCGCCACCGCGCTGCGCGGGGCCATTTCCACCAGCGGGCTGAGCCTCGACCGCGTGCAGGCCCGATTGCAGTCCCGCGGGGTTTCGGTCAGCGTCACCGCGCTCAGTTACTGGCAGTCCGGGAAACGGCAGCCGGAACGGGCCAGTTCCATTTCCGCGGTGCGGGTGCTGGAGGAGGTGCTGGAGCTGACCAGCGGGGCCCTGCTGGGCCTGCTCCCGCCGCCCCGGCCGCGGGGTGCGTCGTCGCGCCGGGAGCGCTCCGCGCCCAGTCCGGCACAGACCGTGCTCAAGCCGATGCTGGCCCGCATCGGGGCGCCCCACGCGCTGGAAAAGCAGCAGTCGCTCAAGCTCGTCGGACTGCACGATCACTGTGCGGTGACAGAGGATGGGGGTCCGCGGGTGGTCACCGCGCGGGCGGTCTTCCAGGCCACCGCGGACGGGCAGGACCGGTGGCTGCTGGTGTACGACCAGGGCCAGCCGGAAGCCCCCGAACTGACCGCCCTGCGCAACTGCCGGCTCGGCCAGGTGGAGGTCGACGCCGAGCACGGCCTGACCGTCGCGGAACTGCTGTTCGACCGGCCCATCGACCGGGGTGAGACGCAGCTGATCGAGTACTCGATGGTCGACGAAGGACCGCCCAACCCCCAATGGCGGCATTCGCAGTTCCGCGCATTCCACCGGCCGGTTCGTGAATACCTGCTCGAAGTGAGTTTCGAGAACGGGGAAACGCCGGAGAAATGCTGGCAGTACACCCGCCCCGGGAACCACGAACCCGAGGTCCGCCGGGAGCTGAAAATCGATGACGCGAACGCGGTGCACGCGGTCGCGCTCGACTTCGGTCCCGGCGTCTTCGGGATCGAGTGGAGCTGACCTACTTTAGTAGGTGATCTTGGTCTTATTTCAGCTCTGAGCGAAGGACTTTGCCGGTCGCGTTGCGCGGCAGCTCCGGCAGGAACTCCACCTCGCGCGGCACCTTGTACCGCGCCAGATTCGCCTTCACGTACGCCCGGATCTCCTCTTCGCCCAGGTCAGCGCCCTCGGCGGGGACCACGAACGCTTTGAGGCGCTGGCCGAACTCCTCGTCGGCTACCCCGATGACCGCGGCCTCAATCACGTCCTCGCGTTCGACGAGCAGATTTTCCACTTCGATCGGGAAGACGTTCTCACCACCTGAGACGATCATCTCGTCATCGCGGCCGTCGATGAAGAGCAGGCCGTTTTCGTCGAAATGCCCGACATCACCGCTGGACAGCAGGCCGTCGATGAGTTCTTTGTGTCTGCCGTCGGTGTACCCGGTGAAACTGAGCCCGCTGCCGACGAACACCCGGCCGGTGACGCCCGGCTCGGTGATCCGCTTGCCGTGCTCGTCGTAGAGCACCACCTTGCAGCCGACCGGCGCCTTGCCGACCGTGCCCGGTGCCTTCCGCCAGTCCTCCGGGGTGGCCACGGTGGCCACGGCGACCTCGGTGGAGCCGTAGAGGTTGTGCACCACGTCCCCGAACAGCTTGGTCGCCCGGTTGCCCAGGTCCGGCGAGAGCGCCGAACCGGCGACGAAGATGATCCGCAGCGCGGAGGTGTCGTATTTGCCGATCACCTCGGGGCCGAGGTCGACGATGCGCTGGAGCATGGTCGGCACCACCACCAGCGCGGTGCAGCGGTGCTCGGCGATACCGCGCAGCGTGGCCTCCGGGTCGAACTTGCGGCGGAGCACCACCTTCGAACCGAGCGCGAAGGAGAGGATGGACTGCGAGAGGCCGGTGGCGTGGAACATCGGCGCGGCCAGGAACGTGCTCTCCCCCACCCGCAGCGGGATGCGGTCGAGCAGCTGCGCCGAGTCCAGCCCGGAGACGCTCGGCCGGGGCGCGCCCTTCGGCGTGCCGGTGGTGCCGCTGGTCAGCAGCACGAAACCGCCGGGCTTGGCCGGCGCGGGCAGCGGCCGGTCGTCGGTACTGGCGATCAGCTCGTCGAGCACCGGCACGTCCTGGTGGCGGCTGCCCTGCTCGGTCCACGCCAGGTAGCGGTCGCCTTCGATGCCGTCGAGCAGTTCGGTGAACTCCTCGTCGTAGACCAGGGCCTTGACCTGCTCGCGCTGGGCCACGTCGGTCAGCTGCGGTTTGGCGAAGCCGGTGTTCATCAGCAGCAGGCGGGCGCCGAGCTTGCCGGTGGCGAGCGTGGCGAGAACCAGGCCGCGGTGGTCGCGGCACAGCGCGGCGACCATGGTGCCGACGCCGATGCCGCGGTCGGCCCAGGCCCTGGCGAGCGCGTTGGACCGGTCGTCGAGCTGCTTGAAGGTGAGCGGGCCGAGTTCGTCGACCAGGCCGACGGCCTGCGGGTCGCGGCGGGCCGAGATGTGGTTGGCCCCGGCGAACGGCCCGAACTTGCGCACGGCGACCAGTGACCGCAGGCCTTCGTCGAGTCTGGGGAAGGGGACGAGCCCGGCCTGCCAGAGCACCCCGACGCTCCGCGCCGTGTCCGTCACCTTGGTGACCAGCTCGGAAACAGTGGTCGGGTATCTCATCCGGGCACCTCCGTTGCTGCAGCGGCCGAGATTTGCCATACCGACGGTATGCGCAGTTCGACAGTATTCGGCTCGCCGCGTCCTTGTCGAGTGCACCGGTTTCTGTCGGTGGTGAGGCGCACAATCTGGGGCGTGCACATGTTCGTGGCGGATGAAGGAGAGGAGCGGTACTCCCTTCGTGAACGCGGATCGGCCCAGGGGGTCGAGGTGGACGCGGCCGAGCTGGCCAAGCGCGTGGCCGAGCTGGAGGAGCAGCGGCGGCCGCGCTGGGTCTTCCCGGCGGCCGACCAGGTGTACCCGGTGCTGCTGCGGGCCGGGGTGCGGGTCGCGCGCGGGCACGACCTGTCGCTGGTCGAGGGGTTGCTACTGGCGGCCGAGGGCCGGTCGGGCGAGCCGAAGGGGCTGGCCGGGGCGTGGGCGCGGCTGCGGGGGCTGGAGCCGCCGCCCGATCCCCCGCCACCGCACGAGTCGGCGCAGGCGGCGCTGTTCGACCCGCGCGGGTCCGGACTGCCCGCGGGCACGCGGGCGACCGACGCGGCGGAGGCGGTGCTGGACGCCCAGGAACGCCGGATCGCGGCGACCCCGCACCCGGAGCGGTTCCGGCTGCTCACCGCGGCCGAGTCCGCGAGCGGGCTGGCCGCCGCCGAGATGGCCCACGACGGGCTGCCGTGGCGTGCCGACGTGCATGACCAACTGCTCACCGAGTTGCTCGGCCCCCGGGTCCCGGCCGGGCAGCGGCCACGGCGGCTGGTCGAACTGGCGGAGGAGATCAGTGCGGCCTTCGGCGGGCGGCCGGTCAACCCGGACCACCCGCCGGGCGTGGTGAAGGCGTTCGCGCACGCGGGCATCGAGGTGCCTTCGGCGCGGGCGCACGTGCTGCGGCGGGTCGAGCACCCGGCGGTGGCGCCGCTGCTGGAGTACAAGGAGCTGGCGCGGCTGCATTCGGCCACCGGGTGGGCGTGGCTGGACACCTGGGTGCGGGACCACCGGTTCCGGCCGATCTGGGTGGTCGGCGGCGTGGTGTCCGGTCGCTGGGCCAGCGGTGGCGGGGCGGCCCTGCAGATTCCGAAGACGCTGCGGGTGTGCGTGCGGGCGGATCCGGGCTGGAAGCTGGTGGTCGCCGACGCCGCGCAGCTCGAACCGCGGGTGCTCACCGCGTTGTCCGGGGACAGGCAGCTCGCCGAGGTCTCCGGCGCGACGGACCTGTACACCAGCCTGGCCGAGGCGATGTTCGCCGGCGGGCGGACCGTGCCGGGCCTGCGCAACAAGGACCTGGACGACCGGGGCCGCGCGAAGATCGCCATGCTCTCGGCCATGTACGGCGGCACCTCGGGCGAGGCCGGTCCGCTACTGGCCCTGCTGCGTCAGCGCTTCCCGGCTGCTGTGTCCTATGTGGAGCATGCGGCGGTGGCGGGGGAACGCGGCGAACGCGTGGTCTCGCGGCTGGGGCGCACCTCGCCTGCGCCGTCCGCCGCCTGGCGCGCGCTCACCGGCGACGCCTCCGGCTCGGCGGACGACCGCGCCCTGCGCGCCGCCCGCGACTGGGGCCGGTTCACGCGGAACTTCGTCGTCCAGGCGAGCGCCGCGGACTGGACGGCGGTGCTCATCGCGACCCTGCGCCTGAGCCTGCCCGCCCCCGCGCACCTCGTCTTCTTCCAGCACGACGAGGTCATCGTGCACGCCCCGGCCGAATTGGCCGCGGAAGTGGAAGCCCGCATCACCGCGGCCGTCGAGGAAACCTCCGCGCTGGTATTCGGCCCCTCCTGTCCCGTCCGCTTCCCGCTCCACATCGCCACCGTCGATTCCTACGCCGACGCGAAGTGAAGTTCCCCGACTTCGAGACGCCCCGGCCGGTCGCGCGCTATCGTCCGATGACCAGGCGAAAGGACGAAAGCCATGGCAGCCGTGCAGCCATCGGGCAGCGGTGGGTACCAGGTCAAACTGGCCGCGCTCGAATCGGGCAAGGAGTCGCTGGCCGAATTGCGGCGGCAGTTCGCGGCCGCCGACAAGGCGCTCAACGGAAACGTCGAGGCGAGCACCCTGGACGAGGGCAAGATCGCCGGGTTCGGGAAAGATTCGGACATGTGGCGCGATTTCCCGTCCGGGATCCGCGACGCGAAACGGGAGCTGGCACCGGTACTGATGAACTGCCTCCAGCAGCTCATGGACGGGCGCAAAGCGCTGCACGAATCGTTCACCGCCTTCGAGACCCGGTTCGGCGCCGCGCTCAACAGCTACCAGGAAGCCGAAGCGCAGGGCGTGAAGACGATGTCCGCGATCCTGAAGGACCTGCCCGGCACCGAGAAGCGGGCTGGCTCATGAGCGACTGGATGGCCGGACCGCCGTACAACCTGGTCCTCGACGCGACCTACAGCCACATGTTCCCGTTCTTCAAGGAGCACGCGGCTTTCGCGAACTTCCAGCTGGACGACTCGCTGCACGCGCCGGACCTGGTGCGGCACGCGTGCGCGGTCACCGCGGTCGACGACAACACACTCGGCTCGACGTACGAAGCGCTGCGGCAGGTCTGGGTGGACGGTGGCGACGACACCATCCACCAGGTCGACGCCTTCCTCACCAACGTGATCTCCCAGCAGAACTGGGACGGCGCCTCGGCCGACCTGGCCAGAACCTACATGGGCGCGGTCAAGGCCTACCTCGTCGCCGAGCAGAGGGTGCTCACCTCGGTGATCGCCGCGGTGCTCAACTACGGCAGCGTCATCGAAGCGGGCATCGAGAACTTCGACCAGCTCATGTTCGCCTTCTGCGAGCTGTCCTCGCAGAAGCAGGAGGACGACGACCGCGAAGAACTCATGCGGGCAATCACCATCATCACCATCGTCGCGGGCGTGGCGACCGGCGGGATCGCGAGCCTGCCCTCCCTGGCCGGCGGGTTCATCGCCACGGCGAGCGCGGCCGCCGCCCAGATCGTCAGCGAGGAGGAGGAAGTGGCCGCCGGTGGCGACTGGCAGGGCATCGTGAACTCCTACGTCGGCAAGGTGCAGGAGGTCGCCGAGGCGCTCCACGGCAAGATCGACGACATCACCGAGTCCCTGAAGATCCACGTCGACACGCTCAGCCTGGACGCACCCGACCTGCAGCCGATCCAGAAGCTGACCGCGAAGCAGGCACCCGCCTGACGACGGTCAGCCGGCGGGGACGGCCGCGTCGTCCATCGCGCGCAGCACCCGCTTCACCGACACCGGGTACGCGGTGCGCAACGTCTGGGCGAAGAAGCTGACCCGGAGTTCCTCGATCATCCAGCGCACGTCCCGCAACGCGGCCGAGGACGTACCGCGCGGTTGCGCGTTCACCAGTGACCGGTACTCGTCCCGCAGCCAGTGGACCTCGCGCAGCCGCTCCACGTCCCGCGCCGGGTCGCTGGGCAGCTTGTCCAGCCGCCGCTCGATCGCCCGCAGGTACCGCACCAGGTCCGGCAGCCGCGCCGAGCCGGTGGCCGTGACGAACCCGGGGAACACCAGCTCGTCGAGCTGCGAGCGGATGTCGGCCAGCGACTCCGCCAGCGCCGGTCCGCGCACCTCGGTCAGCCGCGTCTCCACGTCGATCGACGCCCGCAGCACCTGCTCCACGTCGGCGAGCACGCGCACCACCGTGGCGTTCAGCCCGGTCCGCACCCGTTGCAGCAGTACGGCGAAGCCAGCCTCGTCCCAGGTCGGCCCGCCGCCCGCGGCCATCAGCTCGTCGAGCGCGCAGTTGACGCAGTCCTCCAGCAACGCCGCGACGCTGCCGTGCGGGTTCCGGTTGAGCACCAGCTTCGCCTGGTTGCCCAGGTTCCGGTTGATGAACTTCATCGGCGAGGGCACGTTGAGCCGCAACAGCTTCCGCGTGCCCAGCCACATCGAGTGCGCCTGCTCGGCGGGTGTTTCGAGCATGCGGACCGCGACCGTCTCGCCCTCGTCCACCAGCGCCGGGTACGCCTTGACCTCGAGCCCGCGCTGCTTGCGCTCGAACACCTTCGGCACCTCGCCGAACGCGGGTGAGCTGAGCCCGGCGCGTTCCACGTTGTCCGCGGCCTTCGAGATCGACGCCCGAAGCTCCCCGGTCAGCCGCTGCCGCAGCGCTTCGAGGTCCTTGCCCTCGGCGAGCTTCTTCTTGCCGTCGACCACGCGGAAGGTGACCTTCAGGTGCTCGGGCACGGTGCCGAGCTGCCACGACTCCGGCGGGATCGAGACCCCACGCAACGACTCCAGCTCGTCGGCCAGCACGTCGAGCAGCGGGCCGTCCGCGGGCGAAACCCGGGAGAGCGCCAGCTTCGCGTGGTCCGGCGCGGGCACGAAGTTGCGGCGGATGGGCTTCGGCAGCGACTTGATCAACGCGGTGACCAGTTCCTCGCGCAGCCCCGGCACCTGCCAGTCGAACCCGTCCGCGGTGACCTGGTTCAGCACCGGCAGCGGGATGTGCGCGGTCACGCCGTCGGCGTCGGCCCCGGGCTCGAACTGGTAGGTCAGCTTGAGCGAAATGCCCTCGGGCGTGGTCCAGGTGTCCGGGTAGTCGGCGGCGCTGACGTCCCCGGCCTTCGCGTTGATCAGCATCGACTTCTCGAAGCTGAGCAGGTCGGGCTGCTCGCGCCGGGTCTTCTTCCACCAGGTGTCGAAGTGCCGGGCGGAGACCACCTCGGCGCCGAGGCGCTGGTCGTAGAACTCGAAAAGGGTCTGGTCGTCGACCAGGATGTCGCGGCGGCGGGCGCGGTGCTCCAGGTCCTCGACCTCGGCCAGCAGCGCGCGGTTCTCGTGGAAGAACTTGTGGCTGGTCTGCCAGTCGCCTTCGACGAGCGCGTTGCGGATGAACAGGTCGCGGGAGAGTTCGGGGTCGATGCGCCCGTAGTTCACCCGGCGGTCGGCCACCAGCGGCACGCCGAAGAGCGTGACCTTCTCCAGCGCCATCACCGCGCCCTGCTTGCGCTCCCAGTGCGGCTCGGAGTAGCTGCGCTTGACCACGTGCGCGGCCAGCGGCTCCACCCAGTCCGGCTCGATGCGCGCGTTGACCCGGCCCCACAGGCGCGAGGTCTCCACCAGCTCGGCGGACATCACCAGGCGCGGCTGCTTCTTGAACAACGCCGAGCCGGGGAAGATCGAGAACCGCGCGCCGCGGGCACCCAGGTAGTCGCCCTTGGCCGGATCCTTCAGGCCGATGTGCGACAGCAGCCCGGAGATCAGCGCGGTGTGCACCTGCTGCGGGTCGGCGTCGGTGGTGTTCGGGGTGACGCCGAGCTGCTTGGTCAGCCGCCGCAGCTGGCTGTGCACGTCCTGCCACTCCCGCACCCGCAGGTAGTTCAGGAACTCCGCCTTGCACAGCTTGCGGAACTGGTTGCCGGACAGCTCCCGCTGCTGCTCGTGCAGGTACTGCCACAGGTTCAGGTACGCCAGGAAGTCCGAGGTCTTGTCGGTGAACCGGGCGTGCTTCTCCCCCGCCGCCTGCTGTTTCTCGGCCGGTCGCTCGCGCGGGTCCTGGATGGACAGCGCGGAGGCGATCACCAGCACCTCGCGCACGCAGCCGGCCTTCTCCGCCTCCAGCACCATGCGGCCCAGTCGCGGGTCCACCGGCAGCTGGGCGAGCTTGCGGCCGACGTCGGTGAGCCGGTCCTTGACCTCCTTGGCCGAGGCGTCGAAGGCGCCGAGCTCCTGCAGCAGGTTCACGCCGTCGGCGACCTGGCGGCGGTCCGGCGGTTCGACGAACGGGAAGGCGGCGATGTCCCCGAGGCCGAGCGAGGTCATCTGCAGGATGACCGACGCGAGGTTGGTGCGCAGGATCTCCGGATCGGTGAACTCCGGGCGGGCGAGGAAGTCGTCCTCGGAGTACAGCCGGATGCAGATGCCGTCCGAGGTGCGGCCGCAGCGGCCCTTGCGCTGGTTTGCCGAAGCCTGCGAGACCGCCTCGATCGGCAGCCGCTGCACCTTGGTGCGGTGGCTGTAGCGGGAGATGCGCGCGGTGCCCGGGTCCACCACGTACTTGATGCCGGGCACGGTCAGCGAGGTCTCGGCGACGTTGGTGGCCAGCACCACCCGGCGCCCGGTGTGCCGCTGGAACACCCGGTGCTGCTCGGCGGAGGACAACCGCGCGTAGAGCGGCAGGATCTCCACGCCCCGCAGGTCCTGTTTGGACAGTGCGTCGGCGGTGTCGCGGATCTCGCGCTCGCCGGAGAGGAAGACCAGGATGTCGCCGGGCCCCTCGGCGGACAGCTCGGCGACCGCGTCGGAGATCGCGGAGATCTGGTCGCGATCGGGGTCGGCGTCGGGATCCTCCGGGTCGATGATCGGCCGGTACCGCACCTCCACCGGGTAGGTGCGGCCGGAGACCTCGACGATCGGCGCGTCGTCGAAGTGCCGCGAGAAGCGCTCCGGGTCGATGGTCGCGGAGGTGATGATCACCTTGAGGTCGGGGCGGCGCGGCAGCAGCTGCTTGAGGTAGCCGAGGATGAAGTCGATGTTGAGGCTGCGCTCGTGCGCCTCGTCGATGATCAGCGTGTCGTACTGCCGGAGCATCCGGTCGCCCTGGATCTCGGCCAGCAGGATGCCGTCGGTCATCAGCTTGACCAGCGTGTTCTCGTCACCCTGGTCGGTGAACCGCACCTTGTAGCCGACCGCTTCGCCGACCTGGGAGGACAGCTCGTCGGCGATGCGCTCGGCCACCGTGCGCGCGGCGAGGCGCCGCGGCTGGGTGTGCCCGATCTGGCCGAGCACGCCGCGGCCGAGTTCCAGGCAGATCTTCGGCAGCTGCGTGGTCTTGCCCGAGCCGGTCTCCCCCGCCACGATCACCACCTGGTGGTCGCGGATGGCGGCGGCGATGTCGTCCTTGCGCTGGCTGACCGGCAGCTCGGGCGGGTACTTCACCGCGGGCACGGCGGCCCGCCGGTTCGCCACGCGCCGTTCGGCGGCCTCGATGTCCGCCTCGATCCGGGCGGCGACCGCCTCGGCGTCCCGCGCCTTCCGGGCGCCCTCCAGCCGCCGTCGCAGCCGTGACCGGTCGCGCGGCATCAATTCCGGCAGGCGGGACCGGAGGCCATCGAGGGAGGATTTCGCAGACATACGGCGTCGAGAATACCGCTGGGTGATCGCCGGGGCCGCTCAATTACCGCGTCGCGTGACCGAGGGCACCCCGGACGCAATACCCTTGTCCGTCGTGACCGGTGAAAAGCTTCCCCGCCGGCTGCCCGGCCTGATCGCCGTGGTGGCCGGACTGGTGCTGGCCGCGACCGCTTCGGCGGGCCCGTGGGTGACCGCGGAACTGAGCAGGCAGAACGCCCCGGGGGTCACCTCGAAGATCGAGGGCGTGATCGAACTCAGCTGGGGGCTCAAGGGATTGCCCGAGGTCACCGAGGTTGCGGGCCCCAACGCGGCCAACGCGGACGCGGCCTCGCTGGCCTCGGTCTACCAGAGCGCGATCGAGCGCCAGCCCGCGCCGGAACTCGACCCGGCGCCCGGGTTCATCCTCGACTCCCTGCTCACCATGCTCGGCTTCACCGCGGCCGGGATCGGCGCCTTCCGGGTGTTCGGCGCGGGCAGCCGCGCGCTCTACCGCGGGGTGGCGGCGGCCGGTGCGGCGGGCGTGGTGACCAGCGTGGTGCTCGGCGACATGGCCGTCTCCTCGCTCTACTGGTACCTGGTCGCCCTACCGACCGGCGTGTGGCCAGCCACCACCTACCACACCGATATCGCCTGCGTGCTGGCGATATCGGCGGGGGTGGTGCTGTGCGTGGCGGGCTGGCTGGGTGCCCGCCGCCCGCTAGACCCTCGCCAGCGCGTCGGCGCTGAGCGCGGCGACGTCGGCGTTGCCTGACAGGCCCATCGTCATGTCGAAGTCGGCGAGCAGCCCGCGCAGCACGTGCCGGACGCCGTCCTCACCGGCGTGCGCCAGGCCGTAGACGTACGGACGGCCGAGCAGCACCGCCTTCGCGCCCAGCGCCAGCGCCTTGACCACGTCGGAGCCGGTGCGCACCCCCGAGTCGAACAGCACGTCGATGCGGTCGCCGACCGCGGCGGCGATGCCCGGCAGCGCGTCCAGCGAGGCGATCGCGCCGTCGACCTGGCGGCCGCCGTGGTTGGACACCACGATGCCGTCCATGCCCGCGTCCACCGCCTTGCGCGCGTCGTCGACGTGCTGGATGCCCTTGAGCACGATCGGGCCGTCCCAGTGCTCGCGCAGGAAGGTCAGCTGCTCCCAGGTGCGGTCGCTGCCGGTGACCAGGGAGATCCAGCGGAGGATCGCCGAGGGCGGGTCCTCCTCCGGCGTCTTCTCCAGCAGCGCGCGGAAGGCCGGGTCGGAGAACGGCACCGCCAGGCCCTCGCCGTTGAGGAAGGGCAGGTAGGCCTGGTCGAGGTCGGCCGGGCGCCAGGCCAGCGTCCAGGTGTCCAGCGTGACCACGAGCACCGAGTAGCCCGCCTTCTTCGCCCTGGCCAGGATGCTGGCGCAGACGTCGGGGTCACCCGGCCAGTAGAGCTGGAACCAGCGCGGCCCGGCCCCGTTCGCCGCGGCCACCTCCTCGATCGAGGTGGACGAGGCGGTGGACAGGATCATCGGCAGACCCAGCGAAGCGGCGGCCCGCGCGGTGCCCAGTTCCGCGTCGGGGTGCACGATCGACTGCACGCCGACCGGGGCCAGCGCCACCGGCGCCGGCAGTTCGGTGCCCAGCACCGAGACCGACAGCTTCCGGTCGGTGGCGCCGGTCAGCATGCGCGGCACGATGCGCCAGCGGTCGAACGCCTCGCGGTTGGCGCGCACGGTCGCCGCGGACCCCGCGCCCCCGGCGACGTAGGCGTAGGGCCCGGGGTCGAGCAGGTTCGCCGCCGACTCCTCCAGCTTGGTCGGGTCGGTGGAGAACAGCGGCTTCGCGCCGCCGAGCCCCTGCAGGTAGATCTCGTTCTGGTAGCCGCCGAACCGGGTCACCGCTGCCTCCTCGTCCTCGCTGGCAGCAGCCTACGGGTGAGCCATTCGGAGCGGATCACCGCGAGCGGCCCGATGATCGCCAGCAGCAGCACGTACCCGGCGATGAACGGGGCGACCCTGGCGTCCAGCCCGGCCGCGGTGGCCATGGTGGCCAGCACCAGCGAGAACTCGCCGCGGGTGAGCACGGTCAGGCCGACGTTGACGCCCTGCTGCCGGTCGAAGGAGTGCAGCTTGGCGGCGAAGGCACCGGCGGCCAGGTTCAGCACCACGGTCAGGGCGACCGCGATCAGCACCGGGACCACCACCGTGCCGACCGCGCCGGGGTCGATGCTCAGGCCGAAGATGAAGAAGAACAACGCGCCGAACGCGTCCCGCAGCGGCAGCACCAGCTTGTGGATGCGCGGGGCGACCTTCGACCCGCCGAGCATCATGCCGACCATGAACGCGCCGATCGCGTCGGACACGCCGACCTCCTCGGCCAGCGCGGCACCCAGCACGGCGACGCCGACGAAGCAGACGGTGAGCAGTTCGTCGTCCGCGGAGCCGAAGAGCTTCGACACCACGCGCCCGCCCCAGCGCGCGAGGGCGGCGAGCACGAGCAGGAAGGCGAAGGCCTTGCCGAAGTCGGCGAGCGCGGCGAGGAAGTCGTCGGCACCGCTGAGGACGGGCTGCAGCAGGGCGAGGTAGAGCGCGAGGAAGATGTCCTCGATCACGATGATGCCCATGGTCAGCCGGGATTCCGGGTTGTTCATCCGGCGGGTTTCCAGCAGCAGCTTGGTCACGATGGCCGAGGACGAGATGCCGATCGCGCCGGCGATCACCAGCGCTTCCCTGGTGCCCCAGCCGAGCGCGAAGCCGAAGGCGAGCCCGCCGCCGATGTTGAGCACCAGGTAACCGATCCCGGCGCCGACCAGCTTCCGGCCGCCGGACAGCAGGTCGTCGAGCGAGAACTCCAGGCCGAGGTAGAACAGCAGGAACACCAGCCCGAGCCCGGCGAGCACGCTCAGCTCGCCTGGATCGTCCACAAGGGACAGTCCGGGGGTGTTGGGGCCGAACAGGAAACCCGCCAGCATGAACAGCGGGATGGTGGGCAGCCCGATCCGGGCGCCGAGGCGGGCGAGCACCCCGGCGGCGAGGAAGGCACCGCCGACGGCGAGCAGGGCATGACCGGTGGTCATGGGAACTCCTTTGATGCGCAGCAGGGAGCACCACGTCGCCGGGGTTACCGGCGACGGGTGTGGTTTCGAGAAGGGGTCCTGCTAGCGCACGGGTGGCGCGCGGGCGCCCGCCGGATCACCGGGGTGGCCGGGATCGGCGTGCGGCGGCGCGACGTGCTCGGTGCGGTGCTCGACCGGGGCGGGCGGGGCCGCGGCTTCCGGTGGCAGCACGGCTATCTGGGTGATTGTCGGCGCGGGCGCGGTCCGGGTGGTGAGCGGTTCCGGGAGGGGTTCCGCGGCGAGCGAGCCGACGTGGTGGGGCTCGTGCACGACCGGTGTCCCGGTGGGCGCCGCGGCGATCCACAACTGCAGGACCAGCAAAGACAGGATGAGGATGGACCGGTGGCGCGTGCGGAACGCGTCGCTTCGGCCCATGCTTCCCTTCGGTCGGATGCACTACAAGCGTACCGGTCTCCCGGCTCAGTGCGGTGCCTCACAGCCCGGAATATTTAGTGGCGCTATGCAAGTTCACGGGGGAAGGTGTGTTCGACGAGCGGGAGCGTGATGAGTACTACCGAACAGGTCCAGGCGGTCGAGGGCGTGCGCCCGAGCAAGCAGCGGAACCTCGCGCGGTACGTGCTCATCCTCGGCGGGCTGTCCGCGTTCGGCCCGCTGTCGATCGACATGTACCTGCCCGCGCTGCCGGTGATGACCAGCGAGCTGCGCACCTCGGACGCGATGCTGCAGCTGACGCTCAGCTCGTTCATCGTCGGGCTGGCGATCGGGCAGATCGTGATCGGCCCGCTGTCCGACGCGATCGGCCGCCGCAAGCCCCTGATCGCCGGGCTGGCGATCTACGTGGTGGCGTCGGTGCTCTGCGCGCTCAGCCCGACCGCGGAACTGCTGATCGCCTCGCGCACGCTCCAGGCGATCGGCGCGGCGGCGGGCATCGTGATCGCCAGGGCGACCGTGCGCGACCTGTTCTCCGGGATCGCGATGACGCGGTTCTTCTCGATGTTGATGCTGGTCAACGGCCTCGCACCGATCTTGGCGCCGATCGTCGGCGGCCAGGTCCTCAACTTCACCTCGTGGCGCGGCGTCTTCGTGGTGCTGACCGTGTTCGGCGCGCTGCTGCTGACCGTCGCCGCGATCGCGCTGCCCGAACCGCTGGCGGTGGAGCACCGCCGTCCGGCGAAGTTCAAGCCGATCATGCGGACCTACGGCGGCCTGCTGCGCGACCGGAACTTCGTCGGCTACGCCCTCGCGTCCGGCCTGCTGTTCGGCGCGGTGTTCGCCTACATCGCCGGTTCCTCGTTCGCGCTGCAGGACGTCTACGCGCTCAGCCCGCAGCAGTACAGCCTGGTGTTCGGCCTGAACGGCATCGGGATCGTGGCGCTGGGCCAGGTCAACGGCCGGATCGTCGGCCGGTTCAGCGAACGCGCCCTGCTGCGCACCGGCCTCTGCCTGGCCACCCTCGGCGCGCTGGGCGTGCTGCTGGCGACCTCGCTGCACCTGCCGCTGGCTTTCCTGCTGCCGCCGCTGTTCCTCCTGGTGTCCAGCATCGGCCTGATCATGCCGAACGCGACCTCGCTGGCGATGGCCGAGCACCCGCGCACCGCCGGTTCGGCGTCGGCGCTGCTCGGCGTGCTGCAGTTCGTGGTCGGCGGGCTCGCCACCCCGCTGGTCGGCCTCGGCGGGCAGGGCTCCGCCGTGCCGATGGCCGTGGTGATGGCCGGTTTCACGGTCGCCGCGCTGGTCGCCTTCCTCACCCTGCCGAACCGGCGCTGAACTCGCCGCGGCGCACCTGTTCGTCGGTGACCGGGGCGCCGGTGTCCACGAGATGCTTGAGCGCGTCGCCGTGTTCCCAGACGTTGACGTTCATCGCCGCGGTGACGCGGTTCTCCCGCATCCAGCACGCCACGAACTCGCGCTCGGCGAGACTGCCGCACACGACGAGCCGATCGGTCCCGGGATCGGCGAGGCCCCGGTACTCACAGCCCAGGTCGTACTGGTCGCTGAAGAAGTACGGGGCCCGTCGGTACGACTCGTGGTCACCCAGCATGTTGCCGGCGGCGTGTTCGCCCTGGTTCTTGGCGTTCGCCCAGTGTTCGACCCGGAGGCGCCGTTCGTACTTCGGGTGGAACTGGGAGGCGATGTCCCCGGCGGCGTAGACGTCCGGCGAGGCCGTGCGCAGCAGGGCGTCCACGCAGACACCGCCGTCTTCGGCCAGTTCCAGGCCCGCCGCCTGGGCGAGGCCGGTTTCCGGGGCGGCCCCGACCGCGATCAGCACCACGTCCGCCTCCAGCATCGAACCGTCGGTCAGCCGCACGCCGGTGACCGCGCCGTCGTCGCCGACGAAGTCCGCGACCGACGTGCCCAGCCGCCAGTGCACCCCCTGCTCGGCGTGCAGGTCGCGGAACACCGCGCCCACCTCGGCGCCGAGCACGCTCTCCAGCGGCGTCGACTCCATCCCGACCACGGTCACCTCGGCACCGTGCTTGCGCGCGGCCGCGGCCGCCTCCGAGCCGATCCAGCCCGAGCCGATGATCACCACCCGCTCGGCCTTGGCGAACGCGGCCCGCAACGCGAGGGCGTCGTCGAGGGTGCGCAGGGTGTGGATACCGGCCAGGTCCGCGCCCCGGACCGGCAGCGAACGCGGTTTCGAGCCGGTGGCCAGCAGCAACCGGTCATAGGGGTGCTCGCCGCCACTGGCGTCCAGCACCAGCCGCCCGCCCAGCTCGACGCGGGTGACCCGGGTGCCGAGCCGCAGGGTGATGTCGTGCTCGGTGTAGAAGTTCTGGCCGCGGACCCAGTCCGGTTCCTCCGCGTCCCCGATCAGCAGGCCCTTCGACAACGCGGGCAGTTCGTACGGCCGGTGCGCGTCCGCGCCGAACAGCAGCACCTCACCGCGGTAGCCGCGCTCGCGCAGCGCCGCGGCGGCACCCGCCCCGGCCAGTCCGCCGCCGACGATCACGATTCGCTGGGGTTCGGCCATCGCCCGCTCCTTCGCGGCTCGGCTCGTGCTGGCTACCTGACGGTAGTTCTTTCGGGTTATCCGCGTCACGGCTCCGAATGGCTCCCGTCCCAGCCCCAGGAGGCGAGTGCGATGCGAAATCGGGGAAAAGGAGGACCGGCCGTGGCCATGCGTGACGAATGGTCGGTGAGCTGCCGCGACCTGGCGGGCCGGAAGCGCGATCTGACGGTGTTCGTGAGCAGCGACAAGGTGGTGCTGGTGGCGCCGCCGGGCGAGGCGGCGGTGCTCGGCCCGCTGGACGTCGGCCGGTTGCGGGCCGCCCTGCGTGACGCTGTGGTGACCGTCGCTCAGGCGGGCGGAGAGTACGACTGAAGCCGAGGTAGCTTACCTACTCGTCAGTAGGTAGAGTCCTGGGGCATGACCGGCTACTTCGTCACCGGGGCCACCGGATTCCTGGGTAAGCGCCTGGTCGGGCGCCTGCTCGCGAGGCGCGGCACGGAAACCGTGTACGCGCTCGTGCGGGAGACCTCGCGGGCCAGATTCGCCGCGCTGACGCGGGGCTGGCCCCACGCCGACCGGCTGGTGCCGATCATCGGTGACCTGACCGAGCCGGGTCTCGGCGTCGATCCCGAGGCGCTCGGCCGCATCGACCACGTGGTGCACCTGGGCGCGATCTACGACTTCACCGCGACCGAGCAGGCGAACCGCGACGCCAACGTCGACGGCACGCGGCACACGCTGGACTTCGCCCGCGCCACCGGCGCGCGGATGCACCACGTTTCTTCGATCGCCGTCGCCGGCAACCACGCGGGCCTGTTCACCGAGGCCGACTTCGACCTCGGGCAGGGCTTCGAATCGCCCTATCACGCGACGAAGTTCGAGGCGGAGAAGCTGGTCCGCGAGAGCGGGCTGTCGCACACCGTCTACCGGCCGTCCGCGGTCGTCGGCGACTCCCGCACCGGCGAGATGGACAAGATCGACGGGCCGTACTACTTCCTCCCGGCCATCTCCCGGCTGGCCGCGCTCCCCCGGCGGCTGCCGCTGGCCGGGCCGCACCTGGGCGCCACCAACCTGGTGCCGGTCGACTACGTGGTCGCCGCGATGGACCACCTGATGCACCTCGAACTGCCCTCGGGCAGCACCTTCCACCTCGCTTCACCGCGGCCGCAGTCGCTGACCGAGGTGTACAACGCCTTCGCGCGGGCGGCGGGCGGGCCACGCGTCGCGCTGCACGTGCCGGGCGCGAACCTGCTGCGCTCCGCCGGTCACCTCGCCGCGACCGGGGTCGACCGGCTGCCCGGCGGCCGGTCCGCGCGCCGGGCGGTGCTCGAGGAACTCGGCATCCCGATGGAGGTCCTGCCGCACCTGAGCATGGCGGTCCGGTTCGACACCACGGCGACCACCGCCGCGCTGGCGGGCAGCGGCATCGAACTGCCTTCGCTGCACGAATACGCGAAGCCGCTCTACGACTACTGGCTGGCCAACCTCGACCCGGACCGCGCGCGGCGCGGCGAGCGGCTGCGCGGCCGGACGGTACTGATCACCGGCGCGTCCTCCGGCATCGGGAAGGCGTCCGCGCTGGCCATCGCCGAGCGCGGCGCCAAGGTGCTGCTGGTCGCCCGCCGCGGTGACGAACTCGCGCGCGTGCGCGACGAGATCGTGGCCGCCGGTGGCGAAGCCGCCTGCCACCCGTGCGACCTGACCGACGGCGACGCGGTCGACGCGCTGGTCAAGGAGGTGCTCGCCGACCACGGCGGGGTCGACCTGCTGGTGAACAACGCCGGCCGCTCGATCCGGCGGTCGGTACTGCTGTCCACCGAGCGCTTCCACGACTTCGAACGCACCATGGCGATCAACTACTTCGGCCCGGTGCGGTTGATCCTCGGGCTGCTGCCGTCGATGGCGGACCGCGGGTTCGGGCACGTGGTGAACGTGACCACGCAGGGCCTGCAGACCGACACCCCGCGGTTCTCCGCGTACCTGGCGTCGAAGGCGGCGCTGGAGGAGTTCGGCCTGGCGGCCGGGCGCGAGACGCTGTCGGACGGCATCACCTTCACCTCGGTGCGCATGCCGCTGGTCCGGACGGACATGATCGCGCCGACCGGCCTGTACCGCACGCTGCCCGCGGCCAGCCCGGAAAGCGCGGCGAAACTGGTGGTCAAGGCACTGGAACGGCGACCGGAGATCCTGAACCGGCCGGAGGGCACGGCGGCGGAACTGGCCACGCGCACGGTTCCCCGGCTGGCCCGGTTCGCCGCGCACCTGGTCTACCGGGTGGTGCCCGAATCGGCGCCGGAAGCCCGGGGCGCCGGGCAGCGTCCGCCGCTGGCCGCGGTGGCCGGGGCACTCACCCGCTTGGCTTGGCGCCGCAGCTCCGGCCGATAGGCTAGCCTAACCTAGTGACCTCGACGATCGCCGCATCGAACCGGCTGCGTTCCGACGCGCTGACCCTGGCCTACGACGGCCGGACCGTGGCCGAGGACCTCGCGGTCGAGATCCCGGACAACTCGTTCACCGTGATCGTCGGGCCGAACGCCTGCGGCAAGACCACGCTGCTGCGCGCGCTGTCCCGGATGATGAAGCCGCGCAAGGGTTCGGTGTACCTGGACGGGCAGGCGATCACCTCGCTGCCCGCCAAGTTCGTCGCGCGCACGCTCGGGCTGCTGCCGCAGAGTTCGGTCGCGCCGGACGGCATCACCGTGGCCGACCTGGTCGCGCGCGGCCGGTACCCGCACCAGAAGCTGCTGCGGCAGTGGTCGAAGGACGACGCCACGGTGGTCGCCGAGGCGATGGCCGCCACCGGGGTCGACGGGCTGGCCGAGCGCCTGGTCGACGAGCTGTCCGGCGGGCAGCGCCAGCGCGTGTGGCTGGCGATGGCGCTGGCGCAGCAGACCGATCTGCTGCTGCTGGACGAGCCGACCACGTTCCTGGACATCGCGCACCAGATGGACATCCTCGACCTGTGCGCGGACCTGCACGCCAAGCAGGGCCGCACGCTGGTCGCGGTGCTGCACGACCTGAACCACGCGGCCCGCTACGCCACGCACATGATCGCCATGCGCGACGGCCGCGTCCTCGCCTCCGGCACCCCGGACGAGGTGGTCACCGCCGCGAACGTGGAGGAGATCTTCGCGCTGCCGTGCTCGGTGATGCCGTGCCCGGAGACCGGCACGCCGCTGGTGATCCCGAAGGCCACCCGCCGGGGCTGAGTAGGTTGAGCGGCATGGACCAGCAGACTTGGACCGCCGTCGACCAGTACTTCACCAGCGCCCTGCTCCCGCCGGACCCGGCGCTGACCGCGACACTGGAGAGCAGCACGCGCGGCGGGCTGCCGCCGATCGCCGTGGCGCCGCTGCAGGGGAAACTGCTGCACCTGCTCGCGAAGCTGACCGGGGCGAAGTCGATCCTCGAGGTCGGCACGCTCGGCGGGTACAGCACGATCTGGCTGGCCAGGGCGCTGCCCGCGGACGGCAGGCTGATCACCCTGGAGTACGAGCCGAAGCACGCCGCGGTGGCGCGGGCGAACATCGAGGCGGCCGGGCTCGCCGACCGGGTGGAGGTCCGGGTGGGCGCCGCGCTCGACACGCTGCCCGAGCTGGAAGGCCCGTTCGACCTGTCGTTCATCGACGCGGACAAGGTGAACAACCCGGAGTACTTCCGCTGGGCGCTCGAATACTCGCGCCCGGGCAGCGTGATCGTGGTGGACAACGTGGTGCGTGGCGGCGCGGTCGTGCAGGCGGACAGCACGGACCCGTCGGTGCAGGGCGTGCGGAAGCTGCACGAGCTGATCGCGAACGAGCCGCGGGTGGACGCCACGGCCCTGCAGACCGTCGGCGACAAGGGTTACGACGGCCTCACCATCGCGCTGGTCACCTCCTGAACGCCCGCCAGATCTCCGCCGGCAGGGTCTCGCCGGTGATCCGGTTGTTGGCGGCGTCGCGCAGGCGGCGTTCTTCGTCGGCGCCCACCCAGACCACTGTGGACAGCCGGTCGGTGTAGCCCGCCAGCCAGGCACCCGCGTTGTCGCCGGTGTCGCCGAAGCGGTGTGAACCGGCCTTGGCGACCCCGTCCTCGCGGCGCAGCGCCTCGGTGACCCCGGCGGCGACCTGCGGTTCGATGGCGGGGGTGGCGGTGCTCTCGTGTTCCCAGAGCACCGTGCCCTCGTCGTCGAGGACCCGCTGCACGAAGTACGGCTGGGTCCGCAGGCCGTCCGCGGCGAAGGTGCCGTAGGCGGACGCGAGGTCGAGCGCGCGCACGGGGTAGGCGCCGACGGCGATGCCGGGGCCGATCGTCACGCCGTCCGGTTCCCGCAGCGTCGGGGTGCCGTCGAGGTCGGCGGGGATGCCGGCGTCCCTGGCGGCCTGGCTGACCGCGACCGCGCCGAACCGCCTGGTCATCTCGACGAACGGCGTGTCCACCGAGCCGCGGACGGCGTCGCGCACCGAGCACTCCGGCGCACCGCAACCGGCCTCGTTCTTCACCACGCGGCCGCCGTAGTCGAGCCGGTCCGGCGCCGGGTACTTCCGGTCCAGGTTCTCGCCCTGACGCAGCCCGGCCGCGACGACGAACGGGTGGAACGCCGAGCCGGGCGGCTGCGGCACCCCGGCGTAGTCGCGCACCCCCCAGTTCCCGCCCTGGTAGGCGCGGATCGCGCCGCTGCCCGGCTCGACGGCGACCAGCGCGGCACGCAGGTGGTTGGGCTGCCCGGCCAGTTGCTCCGCGACGGCCTTCTCGCCGTCGGCCTGCGCCTGGCGGTCCAACGTCGTTTCGATGCGCAGGCCGCCCTGGCGCAGCCGGTCGAGGCCGAAACCGTGGCTTTCCAACTCGGCCAGCACGCGGCGCTTCACGTGGTATTCGGAGTAGGTCAGGCGGCCCGCGCGGGTCTCGGCCGGTGGGACCACGACGTCGCCGGGGTACCGCATCTCCGCCCGCTCGGCCTCGCTCACGTAGCCGCGCGTGACCAGCTTCTCGGCCACGTAGTCCCAGCGTCTCGAGGCGTGCTCGTGGCTCGACGCCGCCGGGTCGTGCACCGACGGCGACTGGATCATCCCGGCGAGGAAGGCCGTCTCGCTCCAGGTCAGGTCCGCGAGCGGCTTGCCGAAGTAGGCGTTCGCCGCCGACGCCGGGCCGAAGGTGCCGCGGCCGAAGGAGATGATGTTGATGTAGCTCTCGAAGATTTCTTCCTTGCTGCGCTGCTGGGTGAGCTTCGTGGACAGCACCAGCTCGCTGAACTTGCGGAAGTAGCTGGCCTGGTCGGCGCCGGTGGCGTTCTTGATGTACTGCTGGGTGATGCCGGAGCCGCCGCCGACCCCGGTGACCGCGGCACGCAGGATGCCCAGCGGGTCGAAGCCCTCGTTCTGCCAGAAGGTCGGGTCCTCCACCGCGATGATCGCGTCGCGCAGCTTCGGCGGCACGTCGGCGTAGCGCACGTAGAGGCGGTCGCCGTCCTCCGGCACCACCTTCATCATCTCGGAGCCGTCCGTGTAGGCCAGCCCGGCGGTCCTGTCGAGGCCCGCGAGCACCTCCTGCGGGCTGCGCACGTCCAGCACCAGGTAGGCGACCACGAAAGCGGCCAGCGGCACCAGGATGACCAGCGACAACACCACGTAGGCCACGCGCCGGACGCGCCGCCAGGTGGTGGGCCGTTCCGGGGTTTCCACCTCGTCGTCTTCCACGGTTTCAAAGACGCTTGAATAGCTCCGGAGTTGCGTCCGGCGTTGTTCAGCCGCCGTTCGCTTTGCCCGGACCACCCATTAACCGTGCACGGACATCCTTTGACGAGCGGGCCGAATTGTGGTGATAACACCGGAAAGGGCAGCTCGCGGCATTTACTGGGGTGATTTCGGATATGCGTGAAAAGGTGGGCAAGGGGCTGGCGATCCTGGCGCTGGCGCTGACCGCGGGCACCGTCACGGCGGGCACCGCGGCGGCCACTCCGCTGCGTTACTACGACACCTTCTACGGTGAGAACGCCTGGTACTCGTGCCTGCAGCGCGGTTACCAGGGCATCAGCAACGGCGAGTGGTACGACTCGCAGTGCCGCGCGGGCAACGGCTGGGTCGACCTGTACATCCAGGTCGCGCCGTAGTTAGTTCAGTTGAGGAAACCGCGCAACAATGACGCGGTGCCTTCGATGTGCTCGGCCATGGCGCGGCGCGCCATGGCCGGGTCACCGGCGAGAATGGCTTCCACCACGGCTTCGTGCTGGGCGTTGGAATGCTCGAGGTTGGGTTCGAGCAGCGGGATTTCGTCGAGCAGCTGGTTGACCCGCATCCGCACGTCGGCGACGGCGGTGGTCAGCGATTTGGCCGCGGTCACCTCGGCGATCGCCAGGTGCAACCGCGAGTCGCGGCGGCGGTAGTCGTCCAGGTCGCTGGCCGAGGTCTCGGCGAGCGTGCTGGTCAGGTGCTGGCGCTCGCCGGGCGTCAGCGACCGCGCCGCCGCCATCTCGGCGGCGCCGGTTTCGAGCACGTGCCGCAGGCAGAGCGTGTCGTCGATGCGCTCGGGATCGATCTTGCGCCCCTTGCCGCGCGGGGTCGGCAAACTGGCGTTGACGAACGTGCCGCCGTACCGCCCGCGCCGCGACTCCACGTACCCCGCATCGGCCAGCGCGCGGATCGCCTCCCGCAAAGTCACCCGGCTCACGCCGAGGCGCTCGGCAAGCTCCCGCTCGGACGGCAACCGCTCCCCCGCCCCGACCACGCCGAGACGCACCGCCTGGAGCAGCCGCTCCACGGTCTCCTCGAACGCGTTGCCCGCCCGCACCGGCCGGAACAACGCGTCACCGGCACTCGCCACCACCGCCGGCCGATCGGGCTGCGCGCTCACGAACCCTCCTTCACCCGGGGCAAGACTTCACCGCGAGTGTAGATAGCCGCGCAAGAGCACCGGGTTCAGCCGAACCTCCGAGGGGCGGACGGACTCCGCGCACCAGAGGTGGGTCAGGTGCGCTGATCCTGTGCATCGTGGAAGCCACGGAAGTCGAAGAAGGACAGGCCTTCGTATCGCGCGTCGGTCCGGATGTCGTGTGCTGTCCACGCATGGTCGCTGTAGTCATCCATGGCGACGCCGCCTGCGTCGAGCAGTGTCAGGGCCAGACGGAGTATCTGCTCGGTGCCGTCGACCCGGCCGGACACGTCGATCGACACTGCCCAGGCAGGCCGGTGACCGACCGTCGCAGTCAGCTGCTCGATGGCCTCAGGCTCCCAATCCCGGTAGAGGGAGCCGTCGTCTTCGGAGACGAGTTCGACATACAGGACATCATCCACGAGCCATGGTTCGTTCTGGTGTGGCGAGAGCGCGTCGAGTATGGCGACGATGCCAGCCTGGTCCAGGCGCGGGAACACACATACCGACCGCATGCCGCAAGGCTGTCAGACATCGACAGGTGCCTCACGCAACCCTGCCCGAGACGCGGAGGCTGTTCGCGAGCGCTTCGAGCAGCTACCGGCTACGGGCGCGCGTCAGCATTCGATGACGTTGACGGCCAGGCCGCCGCGGGCGGTTTCCTTGTACTTGATCTTCATGTCGGCGCCGGTTTCGCGCATGGTCTTGATCGCCTTGTCGAGGGTGACCACGTGGCTGCCGTCGCCGCGCATGGCCATTCTGGCGGCGTGGATCGCCTTGGAGGCGCCCACGGCGTTCCGTTCGATGCACGGGATCTGCACCAGGCCGCCCACCGGGTCGCAGGTCAGGCCCAGGTGGTGCTCCACACCGATCTCCGCCGCGTTCTCCACCTGCGCCGGCGTGCCGCCGAGCACTTCGGTGAGGCCGGCCGCGGCCATCGCGCAGGCCGAGCCGACCTCGCCCTGGCAGCCGACTTCGGCACCCGAGATCGAGCCGGTCTGCTTGAGGATGGAGCCCAGCGCGCCCGCGGTCAGCAGGAACGTCACGATGCCGTCGTCGTCGGCGCCCTTGATGAACCGCTGGTAGTAGTGCAGCACCGCGGGGATGATCCCGGCCGCGCCGTTCGTCGGGGCGGTCACCACGCGGCCACCCGAGGCGTTCTCCTCGTTGACCGCCAGCGCGTACAGGCTCACCCAGTCCATCGCGTACAGCGCGTCGCCGACGCCGTCTTCGGCGGCCAGCTTCTGCGACAGCGAATGCGCCCGCCGAGGCACCTTCAGCCCGCCCGGCAGCACCCCGTCGTGCTCACACCCGGCCCGCACGCAGTCGACCATCACCTGCCAGATCTCCAGCAGCCCCGCCCGCACCTCTTCGCGCGTCCGCCAGACCAGCTCGTTGCGCAGCATGATCTCGCTGACCGGCAGGCCGGTTTCGGCGCAGTGCGCGAGCAGGTCGGCGCCGGTGCGGAACGGGTACGGCAGCTCGGTGCTGTCCTCGACGACGACGTGGTCGCTCTCGTACGACTCGTCCCGCACGAACCCGCCGCCGACCGAGTAGAACGTCCGCGACCGCAGCACCGCGCCGTCCGCGCCGAAGGCCTGGAAGGTCATGCCGTTCGGGTGCGCGGGCAGCGACTTGCGCCGGTGCAGGGTCAGGTCGGTGCCCGGGTCGAAGGCGATCTCGTGCTCGCCGCGCAGGCTGATCCGCCCGCGCTCGCGCATGCCCGCGATCAGCTCCGGCACCCGGTCGGTGTCCACCGACTCCGGCCGCTCCCCGGCCAGGCCGAGCAGCACCGCCTTGTCGCTGCCGTGCCCGTGCCCGGTGGCACCGAGCGAACCGAACAGCTCCGCCTTGATGCGGGCGGTGGCGCGGAGTTCGCCGTCCGCGGCCAGACCGTCCACAAAGGTCAGAGCCGCCCGCATCGGCCCGACCGTGTGCGAACTGGACGGGCCGATGCCGATGGAAAACAGGTCGAAAACGCTGATCGCCATTGATCCGCTCTTCTCTACCGGCTCAGGAGGCTGGTGGCCTCCTGCGCCGCGGGGCCCTGCGAGGTCAGGTGTGCCAGGTTCTCCGGCAGCTCCTCACCACGGTGGGCCTTGGTCTGCGCGTACAACCGCCCGGCCCGGTACGACGAACGCACCAGCGGACCCGCCATGACACCGGCGAAGCCCATGGCTTCGGCGGCCTGCGAGTGCTCCACGAACTCCTCCGGCTTCACCCACCGGTCCACCGGGTGATGCCGCGGCGACGGGCGCAGGTACTGGGTGATCGTCAGGATCTCGCACCCCGCGTCCACCAAATCCCGCATCGCCGGGGCCACCTCGTCCGGGGTTTCCCCCATGCCCAGGATCAGGTTCGACTTGGTCACCAGACCTGCTTCGCGGGCGGCGGTGATGACCTCCAGCGAACGGGCGTAGCGGAAACCGGGGCGGATACGCTTGAAGATCCGCGGCACCGTCTCCACATTGTGCGCCAGCACCTCCGGCCGCGAACCGAACACCTCAGCCAACTGGGCGGGGTCGGCGTTGAAATCCGGGATCAGCAACTCCACCCCAGTACCCGGATTCAGCGCATGAATCTGCCGCACGGTCTCGGCATACAACCAGGCGCCACCGTCGGGCAGGTCGTCGCGGGCGACACCGGTGACCGTGGAGTAACGCAGCCCCATCGCCTGCACCGACTCGGCGACCTTGCGCGGCTCGCTACGGTCCAGCTCCGCCGGGCGGCCCGTGTCGATCTGGCAGAAATCACACCGCCGCGTGCACTGATCCCCACCGATCAGGAACGTGGCCTCACGGTCTTCCCAGCATTCGTAGATGTTGGGACAACCGGCTTCTTCGCAGACGGTGTGCAGACCCTCCCGGCGCACCAAGCTCTTCAGCTCGGTGAACTCCGGACCCATCCGCGCCCGCGTCTTGATCCACGACGGCTTCTTCTCGATCGGCGTCTGACTGTTGCGAACCTCGAGCCGCAACAGCTTCCGACCATCCGGGGCGGTCATCCCAGGTCCGCGTACAACGGGTGCTTCTTGGCCAGCAGTTCGACCCTGGCCCGCAGCGACTGCTCGGCCGCGGCGTCGAAGTCCGGCCGCAGCGCGGTGGCGATCACGTCGGCGACCTCGGCGAAGTCCTCGGCGGTGAACCCGCGGGTGGCCAGCGCCGGGGTGCCGATGCGCAGCCCGGAGGTGATCATCGGCGGCCGCGGGTCGAACGGCACCGCGTTGCGGTTGACCGTGATGCCCACCGAGTGCAGCCGGTCCTCCGCCTGCTTGCCGTCCAAAGTGGACTCGACCAGGTCGACCAGCACCAGGTGCACCTCGGTGCCGCCGGTCAGCACGCGCACGCCTGCCTCGGCGCAGTCGGCCTGCGAGAGCCGGTCCGCCAGGATCTTCGCGCCTTCGAGCACGCGGCGCTGCCGCTCGGCGAACTCCTCGCTCGCGGCGATCTTCAGCGCCACCGCCTTCGCGGCGATCACGTGCTCCAGCGGCCCGCCCTGCTGGCCGGGGAACACCGCCGAGTTGATCTTCTTCGCCAGCTCCTGCTTGGCGAAGATCAGCCCGCCGCGCGGCCCGCCGAGGGTCTTGTGCGTGGTCGTGGTGACGATGTCGGCGTGCGGCACCGGGCTCGGGTGCAGCCCCGCCGCGACCAGGCCGGCGAAGTGCGCCATGTCCACCATCAGCTTGGCGTCCACCTTGTCCGCGATGCGGCGGAACTCGGCGAAGTCCAGCTGACGCGGGTAGGCCGACCAGCCCGCGATGATCAGCTTCGGCTTGCTCTCGGTGGCCAGGCGCTCGACCTCGGCCATGTCGACGATGCCGGTCTCCTGGTCGACGTGGTAGGCCACCACGTTGTACAGCTTGCCGGAGAAGTTCAGCTTCATCCCGTGCGTCAGGTGCCCGCCGTGCGCCAGGTCCAGGCCGAGGATGGTGTCACCGGGGCTGAGCACCGCGGCCATCGCGGCGGCGTTGGCCTGCGCGCCCGAATGCGGCTGCACGTTGGCGAACTCGGCGCCGAACAGGGCCTTCGCCCGGTCGATCGCCAGCTGCTCGATCACGTCGACGTGCTCGCAGCCGCCGTAGTAGCGGCGCCCGGGGTAGCCCTCGGCGTACTTGTTGGTCAGGACCGAGCCCTGCGCCTCGAGCACGCCCTGCGGCGCGAAGTTCTCGGAGGCGATCATCTCCAGGGTGGACTGCTGGCGGTGCAGCTCGTCGGCGACCGCGGCGGCCACCTCCGGGTCCACAGTGGACAGGTCAGCGTCGAAGGTACCCATGCTCACGCCTCCTCGCTGGTCAGCTCGCGGTAGCGGTCGGCGTCGAGCAGCTCGGGCAGCTCGGTGGCGCGCACGCGGAAGAGCCAGCCCTTGCCGTACGGGTCGGAGTTGATCAACTCGGGCTCGTCGGCCACGGCACCGTTGATCTCGACGACCTCGCCGGTGGCCGGGGCGAACAGCTCGCTGACCGACTTGGTGGACTCGATCTCGCCACACGGCGAGCCGGCGGTCAGCGTGGAGCCGACCTCGGGCAGCTGCACGTAGACGACGTCACCGAGGGATTCGGCGGCGAAGGCGGTGATGCCCACAGTGGACACCCCGTCCTCCTCGCGAATCCATTCGTGCTCGGCGGTGTAGCGCAGTTCCTGGGGGATGGTCATTTTCGAGAAGTCCTTTGGCGTTTCGGGGGTCCGGGGGTTGTCCCCCGAGCAGTGTCTCAGCGCTTGTAGAACGGCAAGGCGACGACCTCGACGGGTTCGACGCGGCCTCGGATGTCGACGGAGAGTTTGGCACCCGGGTCCGACAGTCCGGGCGGCACATACGCCATGGCGATGGGATACCCCAGTGTGGGTGACAGGGCGCCGCTGGTGATCTCGCCGACCACCGTTCCCCCGTCCAGCACGGGGTAGCCGTGCCGGGGCGCGCGGCGGCCCGAGCCGGTCAGGCCGACGAGCACGCGCTCGGCCTCGGCGTCACGGCGCTTCGCCAGCGCCGCCTTGCCGACGAAGTCCTCGTCCTTGTCGAACTTGACCACGCGGCCCAGCCCGGCCTCGAAGGGGGTCAGCTCGGAGCTGAGTTCGTTGCCGTACAACGGCATCCCGGCTTCGAGGCGGAGCGTGTCACGGCAGGCGAGCCCGGCGGGCACCAGGCCGTGCGGCTGCCCGGCCTCGGTCAGCGTCTGCCAGATCTCCGGCGCGACGGCCGCGTCGACGTACAGCTCGAAGCCGTCTTCCCCGGTGTAGCCGGTGCGGGCCAGGAGCACGTCGTGGCCGCCGACCGCGGTCGGCACCGAGGCGTAGTACTTCAGCGCGGACAGGTCCGCGTCGCACACCGCACCGACGATGGCGGGCGAATTCGGGCCCTGGACGGCGATCAGCGCGACCTCGGCCGACCGGTCGGTCACCTGCGTGTCGAAGCCCTGAGCCCGCTCGCGCAGCGCTTCGGCGACCACCGCGGCGTTGCCCGCGTTCGCCACCACCAGGTACTTCTCCTCGGCCAGGCGGTAGACGACCAGGTCGTCCAGCACGCCGCCGGACTCCGCGCACAGCATGGTGTAGCGCGCCCGGCCGACCGAAACCGCGGACAGCTTGCCGACCAGCGCGTGGTCGAGAGCGCGGGCGGCCTCCGGCCCGGTCAGCTCGATCTCCGCCATGTGCGAGAGGTCGAACAGGCCCGCCGCCTCGCGCACGGCCTTGTGCTCGGCCAGTTCGCTGGCGTAGCGCACCGGCATCGACCAGCCGGCGAAGTCGGTGAACGAGGCGCCGAGTCCGGAGTGGACTTCGTGCAGGGGGGATTTCGTGGTCACGGTTCAGCCTTCGTAGGAAGAGAGGGGCGGGCAGGAGCAGACGAGGTTGCGGTCGCCGCGGGCGCCGTCGATGCGCCGCACCGGTGGCCAGTACTTGCCCTTCGCCTTCACCCCGGCCGGGTAGACCGCGAGCTTGCGGTCGTACGGCAGGTCCCAGTCCCCGGTCAGCACCTCGGCGGTGTGCGGGGCGTTGCGCAGCGGGCTCTGCTCGACGGCCCAGCGGCCTTCGGCGACCGCGGTGATCTCCGCGCGGATGGCGATCATCGCGTCGCAGAAGCGGTCCAGCTCGGCCAGGTCCTCGCTCTCGGTGGGCTCGACCATCAGCGTGCCCGCCACCGGGAACGACATCGTCGGCGCGTGGAACCCGTAGTCGACCAGGCGCTTGGCCACGTCGTCCACGGTCACGCCGGTCTCCTTGGTGATCCCGCGCAGGTCCAGGATGCACTCGTGCGCGACCAGGCCGGACTGACCGGCGTAGAGCACCGGGTAGTGGGCACGCAGGCGGGCGGCGACGTAGTTGGCGGCCAGCACGGCCACCTTGGTCGCGTTCGTCAGCCCCTCGGCGCCCATCATCCGCACGTAGGCCCAGGAGATCGGCAGGATCGAGGCCGAGCCGTAGGGCGCCGCGGTGATCGGGCCGACGCCGGTCTCCGGGCCCGCGCCACCGTCGAGCGGGTGGTTCGGCAGGTACGGCGCCAGGTGCGAGCGCACCGCCACCGGGCCGACGCCGGGGCCACCGCCACCGTGCGGGATGCAGAAGGTCTTGTGCAGGTTCAGGTGCGAGACGTCGCCGCCGAACTTGCCCGGTTTGGCCAGCCCGAGCAGCGCGTTGAGGTTCGCGCCGTCGACGTAGACCTGGCCGCCGTGCTCGTGCACGATCGAGGCGATCTCCTCGATGCCGTGCTCGTACACCCCGTGCGTGGACGGGTAGGTGATCATGATCGCGGAGAGGGTGTCGCGGTGCTCTTCGGCCTTCTTGCGCAGGTCCGCGAGGTCGACGTCACCGTCGGAAGTGCAGGCGACGACCACCACGCGCATCCCGGCCATCACCGCCGAAGCCGCGTTGGTGCCGTGCGCCGACGACGGGATGAGGCAGACTTCGCGCTCCGGCTGCCCGTTCGCGCGGTGGTAGGCGGTGATCGCCAGCAGGCCGGCGAACTCGCCCTGGCTGCCCGCGTTCGGCTGCAGCGAGACGGTGTCGTAGCCGGTGACCTCGGCGAGCCAGCCGGACAGCTGCTCCACCAGCGCGCGGTAGCCCGCGCTGTCCTCGACCGGGGCGAACGGGTGCAGCCCGGCGAACTCCGGCCAGCTGATCGGCTCCATCTCGGCCGTGGCGTTGAGCTTCATCGTGCACGAGCCGAGCGGGATCATGCCGCGGTCGAGCGCGTAGTCCTGATCGGACAGATAACGCAGGTAGCGCAGCATCGCCGTTTCCGAGCGGTGCGTGTGGAACACCTCGTGCGACAGGTAGTCGGTCGAGCGCGCCAGGTCACCGGGCAGCACCGCGGTCTCGCCGGGCTTCGCGTTGGCCTCCAGCTCGAAGGCGAGCAGCACGCGGTGCAGCGTGTCGGTCGCGGTGACCTCGTCGCAGGCGATGCGGACGTGGTCGGCGTCGACGCGGCCCAGGTTCACGCCGAACCGGCGGGCGTCGCTGATGACCTGCTCCGCCTTGCCCGGCACGCGCACCAGCAGGGTGTCGAAGTAGTTCTCGTGAACGACCTCCACGCCGCCGTCGCGCAGGGCGGCGGCCAGGCCGGTGGTCAGCGAGTGGACCCGCTCGGCGATCCGCTTCAACCCGTCGGGGCCGTGGTAGACCGCGTACATCGCGGCCAGCACGGCGGGCAGCACCTGCGCGGTGCAGATGTTCGAAGTCGCCTTCTCACGGCGGATGTGCTGCTCACGGGTCTGCAGCGCGAGGCGGTAGGCGGGCGCGCCGTCGGCGTCCACCGAAACGCCGACCAGCCGGCCCGGCAGCGAGCGCTCCAGCCCGGCGCGCACGGCCATGTACCCGGCGTGCGGGCCGCCGAAGCCCAGCGGCAGGCCGAAGCGCTGCGTGGTGCCCGCGGCGATGTCGGCGCCGAACTCACCCGGCGCCTCGACCAAGGTCAGCGCGAGCAGGTCCGCGGCCACGGTGTACAGCGCGCCCGCGGCATTCGCGGCCTCGGAGATACGCTGGTAGAAGCCCTTTTCCCGGAGCACGCCCGAAGCGCCCGGGTACTGCACGACCACGCCGAAGAACTCCTCGGGCAGCCCCGCCGAGAGGTCACGGACGTCGAGGTCGATGCCGAGCGCCTCGGCCCGGGTGCGGACCACCGCAATCGTTTGCGGCATGGTCTCCGCGTCGAGGACCACGGTCTGCGACTTGGCCTTCGACTGGCGGCGCATCAGCATCACGGCCTCGGCCACCGCGGTCGACTCGTCCAGCAGCGAGGCGTTCGCGGTCTTCAGGCCGGTCAGGTCGGCGACCATGGTCTGGAAGTTGAGCAGTGCTTCGAGGCGGCCCTGCGAGATCTCCGGCTGGTACGGGGTGTAGGCCGTGTACCAGGCCGGGTTCTCCAGCACGTTGCGGCGGATCACCGGCGGGGTGATCGTGTCGTGGAAGCCCAGGCCGATCATCTGCGTCATCGGCCGGTTGCGGGCGGCGAGGCGGCGAAGCTCCGCGGTGGCCTCGGTCTCCGACGCGGGCTCCGGCAGGTCCAGCCCGGTGGTGAGGCGGATGGCGTTCGGCACGGCCGCTTCGACCAGCGCCTCGAGGCTGCCGTAGCCGCATTCGGCCAGCATCTTGGCCTGCTCGGGATCACCTGGACCGATGTGGCGGGCGGCGAACGGGCTGCTGCTCACTGGAGCTCCTCGCGTCGGGCATGGGCATGGGGACCCACTGCTGGGAACTCCCCCTCTGTCATGGCACCTGAGAGTTTCACCGCGCGCTCGAGCGCGGCTTTCACCTTGGGTGAGGCGCGCGGATGCGCCTGCTTTCCAGAGTGGCCTGGCCTGAAGCGGTGTGCTACCTGAGAGATTGCTGGGGAGTTTGCTCCTTCGGTGCCTCGTTCCGCGCTCGCTTGCTCACTTGCTTGCTCGCGCGGCGAGAACTCTCCCGCTCCGGCTCGTGTCAGCCCGATATGAAGTTTTCGCCTCGCGAGTACCGTACGGCGTCGCACACCGCCCCGTCCACCTGTGTTCAGTAGCTCACAGCGGACCCGGGTGGCAACGCTAGGAGTGGGGCATTACTTGCATCCATTGCAAGTAATGCCCCACTCATAGCATTCGCGGAGGCATCCGGCTGCGGTCTGTGCGCATGGAGTTACAGCGGGGTGACGTAAGCCCCCGAGATGCCACCGTCCACCAGGAACTGGGAAGCCGTGATGAACGAGGCGTCGTCGCTGGCCAGGAAGGCGACGGCGGCGGCCAGTTCCTCCGGTTCGGCGAACCGGCCGAGCGGCACGTGCACCAGTCGTCGCGCGGCGCGTTCGGGGTCCTTGGCGAACAGCTCCTTGAGCAGCGGGGTGTTCACCGGTCCCGGGCACAGCGCGTTGATCCGGATGCCTTCGCGGGCGAACTGCACGCCCAGTTCCCGCGTCATCGACAGCACCCCGCCCTTGGACGCGCTGTACGAGATCTGCGAGGTCGCCGCGCCCATCACGGCCACGAACGAAGCGGTGTTCACGATCGAGCCCTTGCCCTGCGCCCGCATGTGCGGGATCGCGTACTTGCAGCACAGGTACACCGAGGTCAGGTTGACCCGCTGCACCTTCTCCCACGCCTCGAGGCCGGTGGTCAGGATCGAGTCGTCCTCCGGCGGGGAGATGCCGGCGTTGTTGAAGGCGACGTCCAGCGAGCCGTACTCGTCGACCGCGGTCTGGAACAGGGCCTTGACCTGCTCCTCGTCGGTCACGTCGGTCCGCACGAACAACCCGCCGACCTCGTCAGCGACGGCCTTCCCGGCGGCCTCGGCGATATCGGCGATGACCACCTTGGCGCCCTCTTCGGCGAGCCGCCGGGCCGTGGCCAGCCCGATTCCGCTGCTGCCGCCGGTGATCGTCACCACGCGTCCGTCGAACCGCTGCATCTAGGCCTCCTCCGTCGAAATGAACACGTTCTTGGTCTCGGTGAAGGCGTCCACCGCGTCGGGGCCCAGTTCCCGGCCGAGGCCGGACTGCTTGAAGCCGCCGAACGGCGTCCAGTAGCGCACCGAGGAGTGCGAGTTGACCGAGAGGTTCCCGGCCTGGACCCCGCGCGACACCCGCAGCGCGCGGCCGACGTCCCTGGTCCAGATCGAGCCGGACAGCCCGTACTCGGTGTGGTTGGCCAGTTTCACCGCGTCCGCTTCGTCGTCGAACGGCACCACGGCCACCACCGGCCCGAAGATCTCCTCGCTGGCCAGCGGGTGCCGCAGGTCCGGCGGGGTCACCACGGTCGGCGGGAACCAGTACCCGGCGCCCTCCGGCGCGCTGCCGCGGAAGGCCACCGGCGCATCGTCGTCCACATAGGACGAGACCTTGGCCAGGTGCCGCGCGGAGATCAGCGGCCCCATCTCGGTCGTCTCGGCGGACGGGTCGCCGACCACCACGCCGCGCACCGCGGGCTCCAGCAGTTCCATGAACCGCTCGTACACCGACGACTGCACCAGGATCAGCGAACGCGCGCAGCAGTCCTGCCCGGCGTTGTCGAACACGCCGTAGGGCGCGGTCGCCGCGGCTTTCTCCAGGTCGGCGTCGGCGAAGACCAGGTTCGCGTTCTTGCCGCCCAGCTCCAGCGTCACCCGCTTCACCTGGGCCGCGCAGCCCGCCATGATCTGCTTGCCGACCTCGGTGGACCCGGTGAAGACCACCTTGCGCACCAGCGGGTGCTCGACGAACCGCTGCCCCACCACCGAACCCTTGCCCGGCAGCACCTGGAAGACGTCCTCGGGGATGCCCGCCTGCCTGGCCAGCTCGGCCAGCCGGAGCGCGGTCAGCGGGGTCAGCTCGGCGGGCTTGAGCACCACGGTGTTGCCCGCGGCCAGCGCGGGCGCGAAGCCCCAGCCGGCGATCGGCATCGGGAAGTTCCACGGCACGATCACGCCGACCACGCCGAGCGGCTCCTGGAAGGTCACGTTCAGCCCGCCCGGCACCGGGATCTGCTTGCCGATCAGGCGTTCCGGCGCGGCCGAGTAGTAGTGCAGCACGTCGCGGACGTTGCCGGCCTCCCAGCGCGCGTTGCCGATGGTGTGGCCGGAATTGACCACTTCCAGCTGCGCCAGGTGCTCGCGGTCGTCGTCCACCGCGTCGGCGAACCGGCGCAGGAGCCGCGCGCGGTCACCCGGCGCCACCGCCTGCCACGCGGGCAACGCGGCGTGCGCCCGCCGGATCGCCGCGTCGGTCTCCTCGGCCGACGTCAGCTCGACCGAGCGCACGGTCTCCTCGGTCGCCGGGTTGATGACCTCGAATGTGGTGCTCATGCCTTCCCTTTCCCCGCTTGGCCGACCAGCGCGGCGAACAGCCGGAAGTCGTCCAGGTCCTGTTCCGGGTGCCACTGCACGCCGAGCACGAACCGCTCGCCCGGCACCTCGACCGCCTCGATGGTCCCGTCGGCCGCCCAGCCCACGGCCTGAAGCCCTTCGCCCAGTTCCTCCACCGCCTGGTGGTGGTAACACCGGCACTTCGTCTGCCCACCGAGGATCGCCGCGGCCCGGCTGCCCTCGGCGAGCCGCACGTCGGTCAGGCCGAAGGTGGCCACCGCGGGCTGGTGCTCGCTGGAGCCGAGCCGGTCGGGCAGGTGCTGGGTGAGCGTGCCGCCGAAGGCCACGTTGAGCACCTCCATGCCGCGGCACACGCCCAGCACCGGCAGGCCCGCCGCGAGCGCCCGGTCCAGCAGGGCGAACTCGAACTCGTCGCGCGCGGGCCGGGTCACCGTGGTCGGGTGAGGTTCCTGCCCGTACCGCGACGGCTCGATGTCGGCGCCGCCGACGAGCACCAGCCCGTCCAGCGCCGACGCCAGTTCGGCGTGCCCGAAGCCGACCGGCGGCAGCAGCAGCGGCACGCCGCCCGCCCGCGTCACCGCCTCGACGTACCCGCCGTGCAGGACCGCGGCCTCGGTCTCCCACACCCCGAACGAGGTCCGTTCGAGGTAGGTGGTGAGGCCGATGAGCGGCCGCCTAGAGTCGTTCGAAACCACGTACTCGCTCCCAATCGGTGACCGCGGCGTCGAAGGCGGTCAGCTCGACCTTCGCCGCGTTCAGGTAGTGCTCCACCACGTCCTCGCCGAAGGCCGCGCGGGCGACCTCGCTGCCCCTGAGCAGTTCCGCCGCCTCGCGCAGGGTGGTCGGCACGGTCGGCTTGCCCGAGGTGTAGGCGTTCCCCTGGAGTTCCGGCTCCAGCGGCAGTTCGTTCTCGATGCCGTGCAGCCCGGCGGCGATGAGCGCGGCGACGGCCAGGTACGGGTTGACGTCCCCGCCGGGCACCCGGTTCTCCACCCGCAGCGACTGGCCGTGGCCGACCACGCGCAGCGCGCAGGTGCGGTTGTCCGTGCCCCAGGCGACCGAGGTCGGCGCGAAGCTGCCGGGCACGAAACGCTTGTAGGAGTTGATGTTCGGCGCGAAGAAGTAGGTCAGCTCGCGCAGGCACGCCAGTTGCCCGGCGAGGAAGTGCTCCATCAGCTTCGAGAAGCCGCCGGGACCGTCACCGGAAAGCACCGGTTCGCCGTCGAGCGAGCGCAGGCTGATGTGGATGTGGCAGGAGTTGCCCTCGCGCTCGTCGTACTTCGCCATGAAGGTCAGGCTCTTGCCCTCCTGCGCGGCGATCTCCTTGGCACCGTTCTTGTAGATGCCGTGGTTGTCGCAAGTGGACAGCGCGTCGGTGTAGCGGAAGGCGATCTCCTGCTGCCCGGGGTTGCACTCGCCCTTGGCCGACTCCACGTACAGCCCGGCGCCGGTCATCGCGTTGCGGATCCGGCGCAGCAGCGGCTCCAGCCGCGCGGTGCCGAGCATCGAATAGTCCACATTGTACTGATTGGCCGGGGTCAGCTCGCGGTAGCCGGACTTCCACGCGCGCTCGTAGGAGTCCTCGAAGACGATGAACTCGAGTTCGGTGCCGACGAAGGCGCCGAGCCCGCGCTCGGCCAGCCGGTCCAGCTGCTTCTTCAGCACTTGGCGCGGGGAAACGGTGACTTCGCCGCCCTCCACCCATTCCACGTCGGCGAGCACCATCGCGGTGCCCTCCTGCCACGGGACCAGGCGCAGCGTGTCGAAGTCGGGGCGCAGCACGCAGTCGCCGTACCCGCGTTCCCAGGAGGAGATCGCGTAGCCGTCGACGGTGTTCATGTCCACGTCCACGGCGAGCAGGTAGTTGCAGGCTTCGGTGGCGTGCGGCACGACCTCGTTGAGGAAGTACTCGGCCGCGCACCGCTTGCCCTGCAGGCGGCCCTGCATGTCGGTCATCGCCACCAGGACGGTGTCCACAGTGCCGTCCTCGACGAGTTCCCGCAGCTCGTCGAGCGTCAGCATGCCCTTGCGTTTGCCCATCGACCGACACCTCTTTCGTCCCGCACAGCTAATGGAACTGTACAGACCCATTGGATGACCTTCGTACCGGTGCTGCGGGGCGCAGTCAACCGCCTCGCGGGCGCCTTGACAAACCGGGGGTGATGGCCGAACCTCGGACAACTTCAAAGGACTGTCCAGGGATCCATTGGGGTGCCGGGGCGTGACCCGCAGGGAGTCCAGATGGCACGCGGCAAGGTCGAGTACAACCAGGTCGGCGCCGACTACCTCAAGCAGAGACAGCTCAAACGCGGGGCCGCGGGCTGGCTGCTGCTGGCCGGTCTGGGGGTCTCCTACGTCATCTCCGGGGACTTCGCCGGGTGGAACTTCGGGCTGGAGAAGGGCGGCTGGGGCGGCCTGCTGATCGCCACCGTGCTGATGGCGGTGATGTACGGCTGCATGGTGTTCGGGCTCGCGGAGATGTCCTCGGCGTTGCCGGTGGCCGGTGCGGGTTACGGGTTCGCGCGGCGTGCGCTGGGCCCGCTCGGCGGCTTCGCCACGGGCGTGGCGATCCTCATCGAGTACTCGATCGCGCCCGCCGCGATCTCCATCTTCATCGGCGGTTACGTGGAAACGCTCGGCTTGTTCGGGCTGACCAACAGCTGGCCGGTGTACCTGGTCTGCTACCTGATCTTCATCGGGATCCACCTGCGCGGGGTGGGCGAGGCGCTGCGGGTGATGTTCGTGATCACCGCGGTCGCCGTGGTCGCGCTGGTGTTGTTCGCGGTGGGCATGGTGCCGAAGTTCGACGGCGCCAAGCTCTTCGACATCCCGGCCACGGACGCCTTCGGCGCTTCGTCGTTCCTGCCCTTCGGCATCACCGGTGTGCTGGCGGCGTTGGTCTACGGCATCTGGTTCTTCCTCGCGGTCGAAGGCGTGCCGCTGGCCGCGGAGGAGGCACGCGACCCGAAGCGCGACATGCCGCGCGGCATCATCGCCGCGATGGCCGCGCTCGTGGTGTTCGCCGCGCTGATCCTGGTGCTGGCGCCGGGCGGTTCGGGATCGGCGGCGCTGGCCGGCTCGAACAACCCGCTCGTGGACGCCGCGAAGGTCGCTTACGGCGGGGACAACTGGGTCAGCCAGATCGTCAACTACGTCGGCCTCGCCGGGCTGGTCGCCAGTTTCTTCTCGATCATCTACGCCTACTCGCGGCAGTTGTTCGCGCTTTCGCGGGCGGGTTACCTGCCGCGGTGGCTGTCGAAGACGGGCAAGCGGAAGACACCGTACCTGGCGCTGATCGTGCCGGGGACCGTCGGTTTCCTCCTGGCTTTCGCCATCGGTGAAGGCGATCTGCTGATCAACATCGCCGTCTTCGGCGCGACGGTTTCCTATGTGCTGCTGAACCTTTCGCACATCGTGCTGCGCAAGCGCGAGCCGAACTTGGAACGCCCGTACCGCACGCCGGGCGGAGCCTGGACCACCGGCGTGGCACTGGTGCTGGCGGCGGCCGCGGTGGTGGCCACCTTCCTGGTGGACGTACTGGCGGCGGCGATCACCGGCGGCATCTTCGTGCTGGCGCTGGCGTACTTCTGGTTCTACAGCCGGCACCACCTGGTCGCCAGCGCGCCGGAGGAGGAGTTCGCCGCCATCCAGCGAGCCGAGTCCGAATTGGGCTAGCCGGGCTTAGCATGGGCTGATGGAGCTGGGCACGATCGGCCTGCCGGAAATCATCGACGCCTGGATGCAGCAGCCGGGCGACCGGTTCATGGCCGAGCCCTGGCTCGAATCCGTGCTCCGGTGGACCGGCACCACGCGGATGGCGCCCCCGCTCCAGGCGACGCTCGACGCGATGGACGTCGCCGGGGTGCACGGGGGGCTGCTGTCCGCGTGGTACTCGCCGCGCGGGCCGCTGATCACCAACGACGAGGTCGCCGCCGTGGTCGAGCGGCATCCCGCCCGGTTCGCGGGCATCGCCTCGGTGGATCTCACGAACCCGATGGCCGCCATCCGCGAGATCCGCCGGTGCGTGCGCGACCTCGGGTTCGTCGGCGTCCGCGTGGTCCCGTGGCTGTGGAACCTGCCGCCGAACGACCGCCGCTACTACCCGGTCTACGTCGCCTGCGTCGAACTCGGCGTGCCGTTGTGCACGCAGATCGGGCACACCGGGCCGCTGTGCCCGTCCGAACCCGGCCGCCCGATCCCGTACCTCGACGAGGTGCTGCTCGACTTCCCCGAGCTGGTGGTCGTCGGCGGGCACGTCGGTTTCCCGTGGCTCGACGAGGTGCTTTCGCTGGTGATGAAGTACCCGAACTTCCACATCGACACCTCCGCGTACGCCCTGCACCGCCTGCCCGCCGAACTCGCCGACTTCGCCAGGGGTCGCGGGCGCACGCGGGTCCTCTTCGGCTCGAACTACCCGATGATCACGCCGGGCGACTGCCTCAAGCAGCTCGGCAAGCTCGAACTGGGTGCCGAGGCGCAGGAACTGTTCCTCGGCGGCAACGCCCGGCGGATCTTCAATCTGCGGCTTTGAGCGCCGCCACCCCGAACACCACGGCGACGACCACGCCGAGCAGCCGCAGCCAGCTACCCGCGAAGATGCCGAACTCCGCCGCGTCCCCCAGTCGTGCGAACGACCCGCTGGCGACGAACCCGATGCCCTCCGCGAGCGCCGCCAGCACCGCGACGATCGGCACCCAGCGCCACCGCAGGAAGAGCAGCGCGGCGGCCACCAGCATGATCACCAACGCCGGCGGCACCGCGGGCATGGCCAGTCCGCCGAGCTTCGCCACCACCAGCCCGGCCGAGGCCACCACCAGCCCCGTCATCGCCGCTTTCCGCGCGGCGTTCACCGCGCCACCTGTTCCGTCGTGACGCTGCGAGCCGGCCCTTGCCTGGCCCCGGTCGATCTGTTCATTTCGGCTTCCCGTCGTCGGGCCTCTGTGCATGACCCGACGAGATTCGCGGACCCAGCGTGGTCACCGCGTCCCCCAGGCGACGACACCAGTCCCTACGCCACCCTGCGTACGCGGCCGCCCCTGCTGCCGCCGCACCCGAGGGACGAGTCCCACTCGCGCACCCGAACCCCACACTCGCGCACCCGAACCTCACGTTCAGGCAGCCGAACCCCACGTTCAAGCAGCCGAACCCCACGTTCAGGCAGGCGAACTTCACGTTCAGGCAGGCGAGTCACACACTCGGGCGTGCGAGCGTGTGGCACTCAAGTTCCCCAACGTGGAACTCGGCCGCGCGGACGCAGCACTCGCCTACCCGAGTGTGTGGGGAGCTTGCCTGTCTGATTCGGGGGTTCGGCTACCCGAACGCGGAACTCGGCTGCCTGAACGTCGCACTCGCTTGCCCGAACGTGGGGTTCGGCTTCCTGAACGTGAAGTTCGGCTTCCTGGGTGTGGGGTTCGGCTTCCTGAACGTCGCACTCGGCTTCCTGAACGTGGGGGTTCGGGGGCCTGAATGTGGGGTTCGGCTTCTTGGGTGTGGGGTTCGGGTGGGTGGGGTTAGGTGGTGAGGGGGGTGGGGCGGTGGGTGTGGAGGGAGTGGGCGCAGGCTTCGGCGATGCGGAAGGCGGCGAGGGCGTCGCCGACGGTGCAGGGGCTGGGGATGCGGCCGGCGACCACGTCGGTGAAGGCTTCCAGTTCGCGGACGTAGGAGGCGCGGAAGCGTTCCATGAAACCCGGGTACGCCGGGCCGGTCGGCCAGGGCACGCCCTCTTCGACCGAGGTCAGCGGCAGCCGTTCGTCCAAGCCGACGGCGATGCTGCCCGCCGAGCCCAGCACCTCGAGCCGTACGTCGTAGCCCGCGGCGTTGTACCTGGTCAGCGAGACGGTGGCGAGGCTGTCGTCGTCCAGGGTGAGCAGGACGGCGGCGGTGTCCACGTCGCCGGCGGCGGCGAAGAACTCGGCGCCCCGGTTGCTGCCGGTCGCGTAGACCTCCGTCACCTCGCGCCCGGTCACCCAGCGGATGATGTCGAAGTCGTGCACCCCGCAGTCGCGGAACAGCCCGCCCGAGCCCGGCACGTACTCGGCGGGCGGCGGCGCCGGGTCCAGTGTGGTCGCCCGCAGCGTGTGCAGCCAGCCCAGCTCCCCCGCGGTGACCGCCCGGCGCGCGGCCAGGTAACCGGCGTCGAACCGGCGCTGGAAGCCGATCTGCACCGGCACCTCGGTCTCGGCCACCTGGTCGACCACCGCCTGCGTGCCTGCCACGTCCCCGGCCACCGGCTTCTCGCAGAACACCGGCAAGCCGGCGCGCACCCCGCGGATGATCAGCTCCGGGTGCGCGTGGGTGGCCGCGGCGATCACCACCCCGTCCAGCCCGGAGGTGAACAGCTCGTCGATGCTGCCCGCCGCGTCGACCTCCAGCTTGGCCGCGGTCGCCCGCGCGCGCTCGGTGTCCACGTCGGCGACCACCACCGAGCCCACCCCGGGCAGCTGCTTGAGGATGTCGGCGTGCGCCGAGCCGATCCGGCCGGTGCCGGCGAGTCCAAGCCTCATCTTTCGCACTCTCCTAACGCGACGGACTAGCCCCGCGGGGCGGCGGTGGTGCCCCGCACCACCAGCGACGGGTGGAGCAGGTGCCGCATCGGCTCGTCCCGCTCCCCGCGCACCCGCTCGAGCAGCGCCTCCACGGCCAGCCTGCCCATTTCCAGCCGCGGCTGGTCCACCGTGGTCAACCAGACGTGGCGCAGCGCGGCGAGCGAGGTGTTGTCGTAGCCGACCACGGAAACGTCCTCGGGCACGCGGAAACCGGCCTCCTCGAAGGCCGAGATGACGCCGACGGCGTTGAAGTCGTTGCCGGAGATGACCGCGGTGGGCAGTTCACGCGAGTCCACCGAGCTGAGCAGCTCGCGCACCGCCTTCTCCCCGGCGGTGTCGGTGTGCTCGCTGCGCACGATCCGCGGCTCGAGCCCGTGGCGCGCCATCGCGGCGCGGTAACCCCGGCGCCGGGCGGCGGCGCTGGCCGCGGAGCCGCCGTCGAAGTGGACGATTCGCCGGTGCCCGCGCTCGACCAGGTGGTCCACCGCGAGTGCCACCCCGGCGGTGCCGTCGTCGTTGACCGTATCCACAGTGGACAGCCGGGAAGTGCGTGAAACCAGCACGAGTGGACACTGTTCGGCCGCTTTTTCCACGGCGGCGGCGGAAAGCACCGGGGAAAGCAGAATCACTCCCGCCGGGCGGAAGGAGAGCAGACTGCGCAACGCCGCCTGTTCCCTGGCGGGACTGCGCGAACCGGTGTTCAGGATGAGGTCGAACCCGGCGGCCTGCGCGGCCGAATCCAGCCCTTCCACCACGTCGGCGAAAAAGGCGTTCCGGAGATCGGAAACCATCACGCCGAGCACCGTCGAAGTGCGACTGGCCAGCGACCTGGCCATCACGTGCGGCTGGTAGCCCAGCTCGTCGGCGGCCTTGAGCACCGCGGTGCGGCGTTGTTCGCTGACCTTGGGCGAATTGCGCATGACCAGCGAAACCAGCGCCCGTGAGACGCCCGCGCGCGCGGCCACGTCCTCCATCGTCGGTCGCACCAACTCGAGCCTCCCCGCCCCCCTTGACACCAGTACGGTGAGGTTACACGATTAGAGCGCTCTAACCAATAGTGCAGGGCGTCAAACCGTCCCCTCCAGATTGGTCACCGATGACAATCGCACCGGAATTCAAGATCGCCGCGGCACCGATCTCCTGGGGGGTGTGCGAAGTCCCCGGCTGGGGCCGGGTGCTCGACGCGCCGGTGGTACTGGGGCAGATGGCCGAACTGGGCGTGCGCGCCACCGAACTCGGCCCACCCGGTTATCTGCCAAGGGATCCCGCGCGGTTGCGGGAATTGCTCGAAAGCCATGAACTTCGCCTGATCGGCGGTTTCCTCGCCGTCGCACTGCACTCCGGACCGGCCGCCGCGGTGGCCGCCGCCGAGGAGTCGGCCGCCCTGTTCGCCGCCTGCGGGGCCGAGGTGCTGGTGCTCGCCGCGGCCACCGGGCTCGACGGCTACGACGAGCGCCCCGCGTTGACCGCCGCCGAATGGCGCACGCTCCTCGACACGGCGGCCAAGATCCGGGACACTGCCGCAGCGCACGGCTTGCGCACCGTTCTGCACCCGCACGTGGGGACGCATGTGGAGACCGAGGCCGAGGTCGAGGGGTTCATCGCCGACTCCGACCTGCCCCTGTGCCTGGACACCGGGCACCTGCTGCTCGGCGGCACCGACCCGGTCGAACTGGCCAGGCGCCACCCGGACCGGATCGGCCACCTGCACCTCAAGGACGTCCGGGCGGACCTCGCCGACCGCGTCCGCGCCGGGGAACTGGCCTACACCGACGCGGTGGGCCAGGGCCTGTTCGTCCCGCTCGGGGACGGCGACGTGGACATCGAAGCGATGGTGCGGTCGGTCCACGCGGCGGGCTACACCGGCTGGTACGTCCTCGAACAGGACACCGCGCTGGGGCCGGACGGTGACGAGGTCCCGATGCGGGACACCGCGCGCAGTTTGGTGCACCTCGACAACATCGTCAGCCGATTGGCGGCTGCGTAGGCCGAACAGCGAGGATTCGACAATGACGTCCAATCGCTCAGGAAGGCTCGGCCTGGTGGCCGCGGCGGCGTTGCTGCTCGCCGCGTGCACCGGGCCCGCCGCCGAAGAACCACCAGGGGGCAGCAGTCCGGAGGTGCCCGCCGAGACCGGCCCGTTCCGGATCGCGGTCATCTCCCACGGCACCGCCGGGGACGCCTTCTGGAACGTGGTCAAGAACGGCGCCGAGGACGCGGGCCGCGCGCTCGGCGTGCCGGTGGAGTACAACTCCGACGGGGATCCGGGCAACCAGGCCAAGCTGATCGACAACGCGGTCGCGCAGCGCGTCGGCGGGCTCGTGGTCTCCATGCAGAACCCCGAGGCGGTGCGGCCGTCGATCGAGAGCGCGGTCCGCGCGGGCATCCCGGTGGTCACCATCAACTCCGGCGAGGAGCAGAGCGCGGCCTACGGCGCGCTGACCCACATCGGCCAGAGCGAGGGCGTCGCCGGTGAGCAGGCCGGCCGCAAGTTCAAGGAGGCGGGCGGGACCAAGCTGCTCTGCGTGATCCACGAGGCGGGCAACATCGGGCAGAACCAGCGCTGCGATGGTGCCGCGCGCGGTTTCGGCTCGGCGGAGCGGTTGCAGGTGGACATCAGCAACCCGACCGACGTGCAGGCCCGCATCCGCGGCGCGGTGCAGACCGACCCGTCGATCGACGCGGTGCTCACGCTGAACTCGCAGGTGGCCGCGAACGCGGTGAACGCGATCGAGCAGGTGCAGTCGAAGGCGAAGGTGGCCACCTTCGACCTGAACGCCGACGTGGTCGCCGCGATCAAGAGCGGTGACGTGCTCTTCGCCGTGGACCAGCAGCAGTACGAACAGGGTTACCTGCCGGTGGTCTTCCTCAAGCTGTACCGGGACAACCGGAACGTGGTCGGCGGCGGCCGGCCGGTGCTGACCGGACCCGACCTCGTCGACAAGTCCACTGTGGACCAGATCGGCGCCTACGTGGAGCGGGGTACCCGATGACCACGACGACCCTGGACGAACGGGTGGGCACCACCCGGCTGAGCGACCGGCTGGTGGTGCGCCCGGAGATCGGCGCGCTGCTCGGCGCGGTGGTGGTGTTCGCCTTCTTCAGCATCACCGCCGACCAGTTCCTCACCGGCGACGGCGTGGCCACCTGGCTCGACGACGCCTCCACGCTCGGCATCATGGCGGTGGCGGTCTCGCTGCTGATGATCGGCGGCGAGTTCGACCTCTCGGCGGGCGTGATGACCGCGTCCACCGCGCTGGTCACCGCGATCCTGGCCACCCAGGCCGGTTGGAACGTGTGGCTGGCGCTGCTGGCCTCGCTGGTGTTCGCGCTCGCCGTGGGCGCGTTCAACGGCTGGCTGGTGATGCGCACCGGCCTGCCCAGCTTCATCGTCACGCTGGGCACCTTCCTCGCATTGCAGGGCCTGAACCTCGGCGTGACGCGGCTGGTCACCGGCACCGTGCAGGTCTCGGGCATGCGCAGCGCCGACGGGTACGCCTCCTCGGGCTTCGTGTTCGCCTCCACCGTGGAGATCGGCGGCACGAAGTTCCAGATCTCGATCCTGTGGTGGATCGGCTTCGCCGCGGTGGCCGCGTGGCTGCTGGTGCGCACCCGGTTCGGCAACTGGATCTTCGCCGTGGGCGGCTCGCCGGTCAGCTCGCGCGCGGTCGGCGTGCCGGTCAAGCGCACGAAGATCCTGCTGTTCATGACCACCGCGGTGGCGGGCTGGCTGGTCGGCTCGATCAACATCCTGCGCTTCGCCAGCGTGCAGGCCAACCAGGGCATCGGGCTGGAACTGCAGTTCATCATCGCCGCGGTGGTCGGCGGCTGCCTGCTCACCGGCGGTTTCGGCTCGGCGATCGGGGCCGCGATCGGCGCGCTGATCTTCGGCATGGCCCGTCAGGGCATCGTCTTCGCCCGCTGGGACAGCGACTGGTTCATGCTGTTCCTCGGCGTGATGCTGCTCGCGGCGGTACTGGTGAACAACACCTTCCGGCGACGCGCGGAGAGGGTACGACGTTGACGACACAGAACGCCTTGATCGAGGTCAACGGCATCGGCAAGACCTACGGCAGCGTCCTCGCGCTGCGTGACGTGTCCACTGTGGTCAACGCCGGTGAGGTCACCTGCGTGCTCGGCGACAACGGCGCCGGGAAGTCCACACTGATCAAGATCCTGGCCGGGGTGCACCAGCACGACACCGGCGAGTTCAAGGTGGACGGTGAGCCGGTGCGGTTCGCCTCGCCACGCGAAGCGCTCGACCGCGGGATCGCCACGGTCTACCAGGACCTGGCCGTGGTGCCGCTGATGAGCGTGTGGCGCAACTTCTTCCTCGGCTCCGAACCCACCCGGGGTTTCGGCCCGATCCGGTGGCTGGATCGCAAGCAGTGCCGGGAAACCACCAAGACCGCGCTGGCCGATCTCGGCATCGACCTGCGTGACGTGGAACAGCCGGTGGGCACGCTTTCCGGCGGTGAACGGCAGTGCGTGGCGATCGCGCGCGCGATCCACTTCGGCGCGAAGGTGCTGATCCTGGACGAACCGACCGCCGCGCTCGGGGTGAAGCAGGCCGGGGTGGTGCTCAAGTACGTGGCCCAGGCACGCGACCGCGGGCTGGGCGTCGTGCTGATCACGCACAACCCGCACCACGCCTACCCGGTGGCGGACCGGTTCCTGCTGCTCAAGCGCGGGGTCGCGCTCGGGGCGTACGAGAAGTCCGAGATCGGCATCGAGGAGCTGACCCGGCAGATGGCAGGCGGCGCCGAACTGGAGGCGCTGGAGCACGAACTGCGGTCGGTGGAGGCACCCTGATGCTGGAAGCGCTCACCATCGGCCGGGTCGGGGTGGACCTCTACCCCGAGCAGAGCGGCGTGCCGCTGGCCGGGGTGCGCAGCTTCGCCAAGTCGCTCGGCGGCACCGCGACCAACGTCGCGGTCGCCGCCGCGCGGCTCGGCAGGCGGACGGCGGTCCTCACGAAGGTCGGCCCGGACGGCTTCGGCGACTACGTGCGCCAGGCGCTGACCGGGTTCGGGGTCTCGCCGGAGCACGTCGGCACCGCCGAGGACCTGCAGACCCCGGTGGTCTTCTGCGCGCTCGACCCGCCGGAGGACCCGCCGCTGCTGTTCTACCGCTCCCCCATCGCCCCCGACCTGACCCTCGGCGAGCAGGACGTGCCGTGGGACGTGGTCGACGAGGTGCCGCTGCTGTGGGTGACCGGGACCGGGGTGTGCACCGAGCCCGCGCGCGGCACGCAACGCGCCATCCTCGAGCGGCGGGCGCGGCGCGGGCACACCGTGCTCGACCTGGACTACCGGCCGATGTTCTGGCCGGACGTGGCGACCGCCCGCGCGGAGATCGGCTGGATGCTCGACCACGTGACGGTCGCCGTCGGGAACCGGACTGAGGTGGAGGTCGCCGTCGGCACCGGCGATCCGGACGAGGCCGCGCGACGCCTGCTGGACCGGGGCGTGCGCCTGGCGGTGATCAAGAAGGGCGCCGACGGGGTGCTGGTCGCCACGCCGGAGGGCTCGTGGACCGTGCGGCCGCAACGGGTCGAGGTGGTCTGCGGCCTCGGGGCCGGTGACGGGTTCGGCGGCGCGCTGATCCACGGTCTGCTGTCCGGCTGGGATCCCGTGCGCCTGGCCACCTACGCCAACGCGGCGGGTGCGCTGGTCGCGTCCCGGCTGGCCTGCGCGGACGCCATGCCGACGGCCGCGGAGATCGAGGAGGTGCTGTGAGTCTTTCCGACGACCGCTGGCGCGAACTGCTGCGCGTGCGGGCGACCGACCCCGGTGCGGTGAACCGCGCGTACGCCGCACGCCGGCGCCGGGAGCGGCTGCTCTCGCCGAGCGGCACGCTGTTCCTGGTCGCCGCCGACCACCCGGCCAGGGGCGCGCTCGGCGTCGGCGACGACCCGATGGCGATGGCGGATCGCCGGTCGCTGCTGGCGCGGCTGCTGATCGCGCTGGAGAACCCGGCGGTGGACGGCATCCTCGGTACCCCGGACGTGGTCGAGGAACTGCTCCTGCTGGACGCGCTGCACGACAAGATCGTCATCGGCTCGATGAACCGCGGTGGGCTGGCGGGCGCGGACTGGGAGATCGACGACCGGTTCACCGCCTACACCGCCCGGTCCATCGCCGATTTCCGGCTGGACGGCGGCAAACTGCTGCTGCGGCTGGTCGACACCGATCCGGGGACCGTGCCGACGCTGCAGGCCAGCGCCGAGGCCGTCACGGAACTGGCGAGCTACGGCCTGATGGCCATGGTCGAACCGCTCCCCTACCAGCGCGACGGCGCCGGGAAGCTGGTCCTGCAACGGGATTCGGCCTCGCTGGCGCGGGCGGTGACGGTGGCTTCCGGGCTCGGCGTGACCTCGGCGCACACCTGGCTGAAGCTGCCCGCGCCGCAGGACCCGGTGATGCTCGACGCGACCACGCTGCCGGTGGTCGTGCTCGGCGGGGTGCCGTCCGGGGATCCCGCCGCGGACCTGGCTTCCTGGGGCGCGGCCCTGCGGCACGACGTGGTGCGCGGGCTGGTGGTCGGGCGGTCGCTGCTCTACCCGCCGGACGGTGACGTGGGCGGCGCGGTCGACGCGGCGGCCCGGGTTTTGGAGAAGAGCCGATGAGCGCACTGCACCACCCGCACGGCACCCTCGCCGACGGCGAAGACCCGATCCTGCTCACCCCCGAGGCCGCGGGCTGGACCTACACCGGCTTGCGCGTCCTGCGGCTCGCCGCGGGCACCTCGCGGGTCGTGCACACCGGCGAGTTCGAGGCGTTCGTACTGCCGTTGTCCGGCGGGTGCGTGGTCGAGGTCGACGGCTCCCGGTTCGACCTGGCCGGCCGGGACTCGGTGTTCACCAGGGTCACCGACTTCGCCTACGTACCGAGGGACGCCGAAGTCACGCTGTCCACAGTGGACGGCTGCGAGCTGGCCCTGCCGATGGCCCGGTGCACGCGGCGGCTGACGCCGGAGTACGGCCCGGCCGAGGACGTGCCGGTGGAGGTGCGCGGCTCCGGTCAGGCCACCCGGCAGGTCACCAACTTCGGCGTGCCCGGGGTGTGGGACCACGCGGACAAGCTGAACGCCTGCGAACTGCTCACCCCCGACGGCAACTGGTCCTCCTACCCACCGCACAAGCACGACGAGGCGAGCGAGTGCGAAGTGGTCAACGAGGAGATCTACTACTTCCGGATCGGCGGGGACGGCGGCTTCGGCCTGCACCGGACCTACACCGCCGACGGCGAGCTGGACGAGAACGCGGCCGTGCGCGACGGCGACGTGTTCCTCATCCCGCGCGGCTACCACGGTCCGTGCGTAGCACCGCCGGGTTACCCGATGTACTACCTCAACGTGCTGGCCGGTCCGGCGGACGAGCGCTCGATGGCGTTCTGCGACGACCCGGCGCACACCTGGATCCGCGACACCTGGGCCGGGCAGGCGCTCGACCCGCGCTGCCCGCTCACCTCGGCGGAAGGACCGGTGCGATGAAGCTGACCACGGCCGAAGCGCTCATCCGATGGCTGCTCGCGCAGCGTTCGGAGACGCTCGCCGGTGACGAAGTGCCGTTGTTCCCCGGGGTGTTCGCCATCTTCGGGCACGGCAACGTGCTCGGCATCGGCACCGCGCTGAGCCGGTTCCGCGACGAGTTGCCGGTCTGGCGCGGGCACACCGAGCAGGGCATGGCGCTGGCCGCGACCGGGTTCGCGAAGGCGGCGGACCGGCGGCAGGTCGGCGTGGTGACCTCGTCGATCGGGCCGGGCGCGCTGAACATGGTGACCGCCGCCGGGGTCGCGCACGCGAACCGGCTGCCGCTGCTCCTGCTGCCCGGCGACACCTTCGTCAACCGCGCGCCGGACCCGGTGCTGCAGCAGGTGGAGCACTTCGGGGACGCGACGGCGACGGTGAACGACGCGTTCCGCGCGGTCAGCCGGTACTTCGACCGCGTCACCCGGCCCGAGCAGCTGGTGGCGACGTTGCCGCAGGTCGCGCGGGTGCTCACCGATCCGGCCGACGCCGGGCCGGTCACGCTGGCGCTGCCGCAGGACGTGCAGGCCGAGACCTTCGACTTCCCGGACTCGCTGTTCGAGACCGTGGTGCACCGGGTGCCGCGACCACGGCCCGACGCACGCGAACTGGCCGACGCGGCGGCCGTGCTGCGGTCCGCTGAACGCCCGCTGCTCGTGCTCGGTGGCGGGGTTCGGTATTCGGGTGCCGGGGCGCGGGCGCTGACTTTCGCCGAGCGGCACGGCATCCCGCTGGTGGAGACCACCGCGGGCCGGACGCTGGTGCCGCACGACCACCCGCTGTACGGCGGTCCGCTGGGGATCACCGGCTCGACTTCGGCGAACGCGCTGGCCGGGGCGGCCGACGTGGTCTTCGCCATCGGCACGCGGTTGCAGGACTTCACCACCGCTTCGTGGACGGTCTTCGACGAGTCGGTGAAGCTGGTGACGCTGAACGCCGCGCGGTTCGACGCGGTGAAGCACGGCGCGCTGGCCGTCGTCGGGGATGCCGACGCTTCGCTGGCGGAGCTGGACCTCGGGGACTGGCGGGTCGACGCGGCCTGGTCCGCACGCGCGGCTTCGGAACGGGCGCGGTGGGACGCGCACATCACTTCGCTGCGGTCGGCTTCCGGGGAGCCGACGTACGCGCAGGTGGTCGGGGTGGTCAACGACCTGTCCGCGCCGGGCGACTACGTGATGACCGCTTCCGGCGGCCTGCCGGGCGAACTCATCGGCGGCTGGCGCGGCGGCGGCGAGGTCGCCATGGACGTGGAGTACGGCTTCTCGTGCATGGGCTACGAACTCGCCGGGGCGTGGGGCGCGGCGATGGCGTTGCCGGACCGGGTGGTGACCACACTCCTCGGCGACGGCTCGTACCTGATGCTGAACTCGGAACTGTTCTCCGCGGCCTTCGCCGGGCACCCGTTCGTCGCGGTGGTCTGCGACAACGACGGGTACGCGGTGATCGCGCGGCTGCAGGAAGGTCAGGGTGGGACGCCGTTCAACAACCAGTACGCGGACTGCCGGACAGTCCACGGCGAACCGCCGCGCGTGGACTTCGCCGCGCACGCGGAAGCGTTGGGGTGCCTGGTCTTCCGGGCCGGGAGCGTGGTGCACCTGCGCAGCGCGTACCAGAAGGCACGGGAAGCCGCGGCCGCCGAACGCCGCCCGGCCGTCGTCGTCATCCGAACCCGCCCGGACGCCTGGACCGACGCCGGCGCCTGGTGGGAAGTAGGCGTCCCTACCTCCCTCTCCGGCCACCCTGATCTTGTCGCGGGAAAGTCGCGCCAGCTACGCCACACGCGCCGCTGAGGCGAGGCCAGGCGGCGGCCGCCAGGATCGTGAGGACACCGACGGCGACGTAGCAGTTGCCCAGCCAGTGCTGCGAAACCGTCCATTCCAGCCCTGGGCGGTCGAAAGCCGGGTAGTACCGGAAGGGCGCGAGTACGAAGATCGCCCCGACGGCCGTCGCCGCGAGGAGCCAGGGCCACGAGCGCACGCCGTAGAGCACCAGCAACAGCAGGGCCGGGGCGATCCACACCCAGTGGTGCGACCACGAAGTCGGCGACACCAGCAGCGCGAACGTCGCGTTCACCAGCAGCGCCCCGGCCGAGTCCGCCTTCCGCATCGCCAGGACGACCAGTCCCAACAGCAGCGCGGAAACCACGAGCCACACCGCCGTCGCCGGACCGGACTCCAAGCCGAACCGCGCGAGCACCGCCTGCACGGTCTGGTTGGTGTGGAAGGAAGTCCCGCCCATGCCCGACGCGCCGCCGAGGCCGTCGAACCAGTAGCGCGCCGACGCCGAAGGGGCCACCAGGAAACCCAGCCCGGTCGCGGCGCCGAACGTGGCGAAGGCCGTCAGCGTCGCCCGGAAATCACGGCGTACCAGGAAGAACAGCACGAACGCCATCGGCGTCAGCTTCACCGCGGCCGCGAGGCCCACGCCGATCCCGCGGTACCGCCCGCGGAACAGCAGGCAGTCGGCCGCCACCAGGCCCATCAGCGGCAGGTTGATCTGGCCGTACCCGAAGGTCGCGCGCACCGGTTCCAGCAGCAGCGCCGCCGGCGTCGCCACCCCGGCGACCGCGAGCGCACCCCGCCACGACGACCACCGCGACCGCACCACCGCGTACAGCGTCACGCCCAGGCTGGCCAGGTTGACCGCGAACAGCAGCACCACCGCCCACCCCAGCGGCACCGCCGACAACGGCGACAGCACGATCGCCGCGAACGGCGGATAGATGAACGGCAGCGGGATGCCCGCGTCGGCCAGCGGCAGCGCGCCGTAGAGGTCGCGCCCGCCCCACAGCGCGTCGACGCCGAACCGGTACACCTCGAGATCGCTGTGCGAGCGCCCGATGATCGACACGATCAGCGCCACGGCCGCCGCCACGCCCCCGAGCACGGCCGCCCACCAGTACCGGAGCAGGCCGGACTTCGTGCGCATGGTGCGGCTGGTCCCCCGGTACCGGCTCCCGGGGCGCGCCCGGCTGCGCCAGACAGTACCGGCGGCGGCCGACGAGTTCCCGCCCCGGCTCCGTCCACCGCGCGAACGCCCTGGTGTCCGGCTTCCTGGTCACCACGGGCACGGTCGGCGCCGTGGCACGTCAGCCCGTTTCGACGACCGGCCGGATCTCGATCAGGCCCCGGTGTGCCACCGGGTGGGCGGCGGCGATCTCCACGGCCTCGTCCAGGTCGGCGCACTCGATCACGCCGAACCCGCCGATCTGCTCCTTGGTCTCGGCGAACGGGCCGTCGGTGCGCAGGACCTCGTCGCCGCGCACGCGGACGGTGACGGCCTCCTCCTTCGGCCGCAGCCCGATGGCGGCGCGGAGCACACCGCGGTCCTCCATCCGCTCGGTCCAGCCGCCACAGCCCTCGTTCGCGGCGGCCTCGTCGTCGCCGCCGATCATCAGCAGGTACCGCATGCGTCCCCTCCTCAGCCCAGTAACCGCCGCACCTCGGTGACGGCGGCGCGGCCCGCCCGGTTCGCCCCGACAGTACTGGCCGACGGGCCGTAGCCGACCAGGTGCAGGCGCGGTTCGGCGACCACGCGGGTGCCGTCCATCCGGATCCCGCCGCCGGGGTCGCGCAGGTGGAGCGGGGCGAGGTGGTCCAGCGAGGCGCGGAACCCGGTGCCCCAGAGGATCACGTCGGCGGCGCGTTCGGTGCCGTCGGCCCAGGCGACCCCGCGCGGGGTGATCCGCTCGAACATCGGCTCGCGGTCGAGGATCCCGGCGTCCTGGGCGGCACGGATCTCCGGCGTCAGCGCCAAGCCGGTCACGCTGACCACGCTCTCGGGCGGCAACCCTTCACGCACCCGGCGTTCGACCCTGGCGACGGCTTCGCGGCCCCAGTCCTCGTTGAACGGCCCTTCGCGGAACACCGGCGGCCGGCGCGTCACCCAGATGGTCTCCTTGGCGACGGGCGCGAGCTCGAGCAACTGCTGGATCGCCGAGGTGCCGCCGCCGACCACCACCACGCGCCGCCCGCGGAACGGGGCAGTTCCGGTGTAGTCGGCGGTGTGCAGCTGACGGCCGGTGAAACTCTCCTGACCGGGGTAGTGCGGCCAGAACGGCTTGTCCCAGGTGCCGGTCGCGTTGATCACCGCGCGGGCCGCCCAGGTCTCGGCGGCGCTGGAGACGAGGAGCCGGTTGTCCTCGCCTTGGCGGACGGACAGCACGTCGACCGGGCGGCGCACCGGCAGGTCGAAGGTGCGCTCGAACCGCTCGAAGTACTCCGGCACCACCTCACTCGCCGGGCGGCTGCCGTCGGGTGTGCCGAACCGCAGGCCGGGGAGGTCGTAGAGGCCGTGGACCTTGTTGAGCACCAGCGACGGCCAGCGGTACTGCCAGGCCCCGCCCGCGCGTTTGGCGTGGTCGAGCACCACGAACTCGCGGTTCGTGAAACCGGTGCGCCGCAGGTGGTAGGCGGCGGACAGCCCAGCCTGCCCCGCGCCGATGACCACCACTTCGGTGGTGTGGTCCGCCTCGTTCATACCCGGTACAACCCGCGGGCGGGCCGGGTGCTTCCCCCGCTAGCGCCGGAGCGCGCGGATCACAAAAACCACCCCGGCGACCACCGCCGCGAGCACCACGACCGGCGCCACCCGCTTCGCCACCGGCGCACCCGCGTAGTCGAGCAGGTTGATCGGCTCCGCCTCCGGCTCGGGCGGCGGATCGACCGCCCGCAACTTGGGCCGCTCGGTCTCCACCTCCCCAGCCACCACAGCCTGCGGCGTCGTAGCCGCCCCGGCCTGCACAGCCTCGGTCTCCGGAGCCTGCGAGGCCGCGACCTGGCGTTTTGTGGCCTGACGGGTGGTGGCCTCAGTTCGTGTGGACGGGGCTTCCCCGGTCTTCGATTTCGCCGCATCCCGTTTGGTCGCGCCGGGATCTGTCGCCTCGACCTCGGGTTTCGTGGCCCGAGACTCTGCGGTCTCGGATACCGCGGCCTCCAATGTCCCCTTGCGGGAGCCCTCGGACGGGGATCCCGTGGCCTCCGACTTCACGGACTTCAGCTTCGCAGTCCCGGCTTCTCCCGCCTGGGGTGACGCGGGGGCGTCACCCAGTTCGCCGGCCAGGCAGGTGGCGAAGGTGTCCAGGATCTTGCCGCTCACCTCGGCGATCATGCCCCGGCCGAACTGCGCCGGGCGGCCGGTGACCTTGAGGTCCGTGGCCACCTCGCCGACCGTGGCGCCGTCCTCCTCGTGCAGGGTGACCGTGACCGTGGCGGCCGCGGTGCCGGAGCCCCGCGCGTCCTTGCCGGAGGCCTTGATGACCACCTTGCGAGCCCCGGCGTCCTTCTCCAGGAACTCACCTTTTCCTTTGTACGTCAGGGAGATCGGCCCCAGCTTGACCTTGACCGTACCGCTGAACGCGTCGCCGTCGACCTCGGTCAGGGTGGCGCCGGGCATGCAGGGTGCCACCCGTTCGGGATCGACCACCGCCTGCCACACCTGGTCGAGCGGGGCAGGGACGGTGAACCGGTGGTCGAGTCGCACAGGAACCGATCTCCCTTCGTGAACCTAGGAACCCAGCGCGGCGGTGAGCGCGCGCCCGGTCAGCACCTTCGCCAGGTGCTGACGGTATTCGACATCGGCGTTGCTGTCCGCCGCCGGATCGGTGCCTTCGGCGGCGTGCTCGGCGGCCGCGCGCACCGACTCGGCCGTGGCCGGTTGCCCGACCAGCGCCGACTCCACCGCCCGCGCCCGGACCGGCACCGAGGCCATGTTCGTCAGCCCGACCCTGGCCTCGGTGATGGTGCCGCCCTCGGTGTGGACCGCGGCGGCCACCGCCACCATCGACCACGCCTGCGCCACCCGGTTGAACTTCTCGTAGTGCGCGTGCCAGCCGGTGTGCTTCGGCACCCGCACCTCGACCAGGATTTCGCCGGGCCGCAGCGCCGTGGTGAACAGGTCGACGAAGAACTCCGCCGCCGGGATCGTGCGCCTGCCGTCCATGCCGGAGACCACCAGCTCGGCGTCCATGGCCAGCACCGGAGCCAGCAGGTCACCGGCCGGATCGGCGTGCGCCAGCGAGCCGCCGAAGGTGCCGCGGTGGCGGACCTGCGGGTCGGCCACCGTGGCGGTCGCCTTGCCCAGCAGGGTCGCGTGCGCGTCGATCAGCGGATCGCGCTGGAGGTCGTAGTGCGTGGTCATGGCGCCGATGACCAGCGCGCCCCCGTCCTCGCGAATGCCCCGCAGCTCGGGGATCCGGCCGAGGTCGATGAGCTTGGTCGGCGTGGCCAGCCGCATCCGGAGCACCGGCAGCAGGCTCTGCCCGCCCCCGAGCACCTTCGCGTCCTCGCCCGCGTCCACCAGTTCCCGCACCGCTTCGTCCACAGTGGACGGAGCGGCGTAGTCGAATGCCGCCGGGATCACCGGGCACCTCCTGAAGCGTCGATCGAGCCGAGCCCGCCGCCGGACTCGGAGCCGACGCCACCGGCGTCGGGCTGGCCGGTGCGGATCGCCTGCCAGACCCGCATCGGGGTCATCGGCATCTCCACGTCCCGCACGCCGTACTGCCGCAGCGCGTCGACCACCGCGTTGACCACCGCCGGGGTGGAGGCGATCGTGCCCGCCTCCCCGACCCCCTTGACGCCCAGCGGGTTCGTCGTCGACGGGGTCTCGGTGCGGTCGGTGGTGAACGAGGGCAGGTCCGCCGCCGACGGCAGCAGGTAGTCGGCGAAGGTGCCGGTGGTCAGCGTGCCGCCTTCGTCGTGCACCGCCTCCTCGAACAACGCCTGCGCGATGCCCTGCGCGAGTCCGCCGTGCACCTGGCCCTCGACGATCATCGGGTTGATCACCTTGCCGATGTCGTCCACGCAGACGTAGGACCGCAGCGTCACGCGGCCGGTTTCGGTGTCCACTTCGGTCGCGCACAGGTGGGTGCCGTGCGGGAAGGAGAAGTTCTCCGGATCGAAGGTGGCCTCGGAATCCAGTGAGGGTTCCACCCCGTCGGGCAGGTCGTGCGCGGCGAACACGGCGAGCGCGACGTCCTGGATGGTCGTCGCGGACTCCGTGCCGCGAACGGTGAACTTGCCGTTCGCGAACTCCAGGTCGTCCTCCGCGCATTCGAGCATGTGCGCGGCGATCGGCCGGGCCTTGGCCACCACCTTCTCCGCGGCCTTGACCGCGGCGATCGCGCCGACGGTCAGCGACCGCGACCCGTAGGTGTCCATGCCCTTGTGCGAGGACTGGGTGTCGCCGTGCAGCACCTCGATGTCCTCGAACGGCACCCCGAGCTGGTCGGCGATGATCTGGCTCCACGCCGTCTCGTGGCCCTGGCCGTGCGGCGAGGACCCGGTGACCACCTCGACCTTGCCGGTCGGCAGCATCCGCACCGCGGCGTGTTCCCAGCCTCCCGCGCCGTAGGACAGCGAGCCGAGCACCCGCGACGGCGCCAGCCCGCACATCTCGGTAAACGTCGAGATGCCGATGCCCAGCTGCACCGGGTCCCGGCGCTCCCGGCGTTCGGCCTGCTCGCGGCGCAGGCCGTCGTAGTCGAACAGCTCCTTGGCCTTCGCGGTCGCGGCCTCGTAGTCCCCGGAGTCGTAGGTCAGCCCGGCGACCGTGGTGAACGGGAACTCGTCGTGCTTGATCCAGTTCTTCTCACGCAGCTCCAGCGGGTCCACGCCCAGCTCGGCGGCCAGTTCGTCCATCATCCGCTCGATGGCGAAGGTGGCTTCGGGACGGCCGGCGCCGCGGTAGGCGTCCGTGGGCACCTTGTTGGTGAACACGTTCGTGCAGACGAACCGGTAGGCCGGGATCTTGTAGATCGAGTTGAACATGAACGCGCCGAGGATCGGCACGCCCGGGCTGACCAGCCGCAGGTAGGCGCCCATGTCGGCGAGCAGTTCCACCTTGAGCCCGGTGATCGTGCCGTCGCGGCGGGCCGACAGCGTCAGGTTCTGGATCTGGTCACGCCCGTGGTGCCCGCTGAGCAGCGACTCCGACCGCGACTCGGTGAACTTCACCGGGCGGCCGAGCCGGCGCGCGGCCAGGAAGGTGATCACCTCTTCCGGCGTGACCTGCAGCTTGCCGCCGAAACCACCGCCGACGTCCGGCGCGATCACCCGCACCTTGTGCTCGGGTACGCCGAGCGTCATCGCCAGCATCAGCCGCAGGATGTGCGGCACCTGCGTGGCCGACCACATGGTGTACTGCCCCGAAGTCGGGTCCACCACCACCGAGCGCGGCTCCATGAACGCCGGGATCAGCCGCTGCTGGCGGAACTTGCGGGTGATCACCACCTCGCCCTCGGCGATGGCCTGCTCGACCTCACCACCGGTGCCCGCCTCCGCGGAGTCGAAGATCCAGGTGGCGTTGGTGTTCGTGGACAGTGCCGAGTGGACCAGGTCGGCGCCGTCCTCGACGGCCGCCTCCATGTCCAGCACCACCGGCAGGTCCTCGTAGTCGACCTCGATGGCTTCCAGCGCGTCGTGCGCCTCGTAGTCGCTGCGGGCGATCACCACGGCCACCGCCTCACCGGCGAAGTTGACCGTGTCCACCGCCAGCGAGGGCGCGTCGGGCGACTTCATGTCCTCGGTGATCGGCCAGGCACACGGCAGGCTGCCCTGCTCCTCGGCGAAGTCGGCCCCGGTGAACACCGCGACCACGCCCGGCTGGCCCTGGGCCGCGGTGACGTCGATCGAGGTGATCCTGGCGTGGGCGAACGGGCTGCGCAGGACGGCCGCGTGCAGCATGCCGGGCAGCGTCAGGTTGTCCGTCCAGCGGGTGCGCCCGGTGATCAGGCGCTCGTCCTCCTTGCGCAGCCGGGACTTCCCGACCTCCGGCTCGATGGTGGAGGTCATCACTCACCCCCGCCGATGCTGCTCGGCGTGCGGAACTCGCTGCCTTCACCGACGCGTTCGGCGTCGGGTCCGGCACCCGGGCGCATGTGGTGCGCGGCGTCGCGCACGGCCGCCACGATGTTCTGGTAACCGGTGCAGCGGCACAGGTTCCCCTCGATGCCCTCCCGCACGGCCTGCTCGTCGGGGTCGGGGTTGTCGGCCAGCAGGTCGAGCGACTGCATGATCATGCCGGGGGTGCAGAACCCGCACTGGAGCGCGTGGTTGTCGTGGAAGGCCTGCTGGACGGGGTGCAGCTTGCCGTCACGGGCGATGCCCTCGATGGTGGTGATCTCGCAGCCGTCCGCCTGCACGGCCAGCACGGAACAGGACTTCACGCTGTGGCCGTCGAGGTGCACGGTGCAGGACCCGCAGTTGCTCGTGTCGCAGCCGACTACGGTGCCGACCTTGCCCAGCCGTTCCCGGAGGTAGTGGACGAGCAGCTGCCGCGGCTCGACCTCGTCGGAGTAGCTGGTTCCGTCGACGTTGACGGTGATTCGCATCAGGCCTCCAGTGGTGGGGCTGGAAGTGATCGGGCTCACTGGGGAGCGTGCTACTCCGATCTCGATCTAACAACCCCAGCCCGGGTGACCCCGGGACCACATTCCGCGGATGCGTCGTCCCACCGCCATTCCACCCGCATCCACGGAACCCCGCCGCTCGCACCCGCCAGCGAATGCTATGAGTGGGGCATTACTTGCATTCATCGCAAGTAATGCCCCACTCATAGCATTCACGGCAGGGGCGTCGGCTAGCTGTGGATCCGGCCGTCCAGCTCGGCCAGGCGCTGGCCCTTGCCGCCCCAGCGCAGCGCGATGATCTCGGCGGCGATGGACACCGCGGTCTCCTCCGGCGTGCGGGCACCGAGGTCGAGGCCGATCGGCGACGACAGCCGCGCGATCTCCGCGTCGGCGACCCCGGCTTCGCGCAGCCGCGTGATCCGGTCGTCGTGCGTGCGCCGCGAGCCCATCGCGCCGACGTACCCGACGTCCAGCCGCAGCGCGACTTCCAGCAGCGGCACGTCGAACTTCGGGTCGTGGGTCAGCACGGTGACCACGGTGCGCCGGTCGATCCGGCCCGCTTCGGCCTCCGCGCTGAGGTAGCGGTGCGGCCAGTCGACCACCACGTCGTGTGCTTCGGGGAACCGGCTCGCGGTGGCGAAGACCGGGCGCGCGTCGCACACCGTGACCTGGTAGCCGAGGTAGGCGCCGAGCCGGGCCATCGCGGCGGCGAAGTCGATCGCGCCGAACACCAGCAGCCGCGGCGGCGGCTCGAACGAGTTCACGAACACCGAGGCGCCTTCACCACGGCGCTGCCCGTCCGGGCCGTAGTGCAGCATCCCGGTGCGGCCGGTGGCCAGCATGCCGCGCGCGTCGTCGGCCACCGCGTCGTCCATCCGGGACGAGCCGAGCGTGCCCGCCGCGCGCTGCGGCCACACCACGATCCGCTTGCCGAGGCGCTCGGGGTCCGGGTGCTCGACCACGGTGGCCATCGCCACCGGCTGTCCCTTGTGGACGGACTCGGCGAGTTCGGCCAGTTCCGGCAGGCTTTCGCGGTCCACCGGCTCGACGTAGATGTCGATGATGCCGCCGCAGGTCAGCCCGACGGAGAAGGCGTCGTCGTCGCTGACGCCGTAGCGCTGCAGCACCGGCGTGCGGTCGGCGACCACCTGCTGCGCGAGTTCGTAGACCGCGCCTTCGACGCAGCCACCGGAAACGCTGCCGGTCACCGTGCCGTCCGGCGCCACCAGCATCGCCGCTCCCGGCGCCCGCGGCGCCGAGGAGAAGGTGGCCACCACCGTGCCCAGTCCGACCGTCTCCCCCGCCGACCAGCGGCGGTGGAGTTCCTCCAGCACATCACGCATCGCGTTTCTCCCGCATCCGTCCGAGCAGTCGGTCCAACGTGTCGAGGCTGTGCCCGGCGAGCAAGCCGTCCAGGTGCGGCAGCGCCGCGACGATCCCGGCCTGGACCGGAGCGTAACCCGCCCGCCCGGCGTGGGGATTCGTCCAAAGCACCAAATGCGCGAGGCGGCGCAGGGCCGCCAGCTGGTCACCCAGCAGGGTGGTGTCGCCGCGTTCCCAGCCGTCGGAGAACACGACCACCACCGCGCGGCGGGCCAGCCCGCGGCGGCCCCATCGGTCGAGGAACACGCGCAGGCCCTCGCCGAGCCGGGTCCCGCCGGCGAAGTCCGGCACCGCGTGCCCGGCGGCGAGCATCGCCCGCTCGGGATCGCGTTGCCGCAGCTGTCGGGACACCCTGGTCAGCCGGGTGCCCATGGTGAACACCTCCACCGCCCGCGGCGCACGCCGGACCAGCACGTGCGCGAACCGCAGCAGGGCGTCCGCGTACGGGCTCATCGAGCCGGAGACGTCGATGAGCAGCACGACCCGGCGTGGCTGCTCCTTGCGACTACGGCGCGCGAGGCGGACCAGTTCACCGCCACCGGCGACCATCGCGCGCAGGGTCCTGGCCGGGTCCAGCTCACCCCGGCGGGACGGGCGGCGGCGAGCCGAGCGGCGCGTCGGGAACACCGGGCTCAGCGTGGCGAACAGCTCGCGCAGGTGCTCGCGCTCAGCGGCGGTCAGTTCACCGAGATCCCGGTGGCGCAGGACCTCTTCGGTGCTGGCCGAGACGCGCAACGGCTCGTTGTCGCTTTCGCCCTCGCCGTCGTCACCCGGCTCGGCGAGCAGGGCCATCCGGCTCCGCCGCGGCACCGGGGTCCTCTTGCGCGGGCCGGGCGGCGGCTCCTCGCCGAACCACGAGGCGAACGCGCGATCGTACCGGGGCAGGTCGTCGGGATCGGCGCACAACGTCAGCCGCCCGGCCCAGTACAGCAGCTCGCGATCGGCCAGTTCGACGTGCTCGACGGCCCCGAGGAAGGCGTCCAGCCGCTGGGGCGCGGCGGGCAGCCCGGCCGCACGCAGCGCGGTGGCGAACCCGGCGAACCCGGGGAGGGGGGTGGCCATCAGAACGTCCAGGATACGCTCTTCCCCGGATGCTTCGGTGTGTCGGCGGAATGACGCTACTTACCGGTAAGATGACCGCTGGTCACCTGTCGTTCAGGGAAATATCCCGCGTGTCCGATGCGTTCTCCCAGTGCATGACGTGGACTTGCCACAAATTCGCGCAAAGACTGGGCGAAACCGCTCCCGGCGGTGAAGATGGACACCGATGACTGAGCCAGCCGATCCCCAGGCACTGTTCGCCTCGCGCGACAAGATGGTGCCCCATGTCTTCGTGATCTTCGGCGCCACCGGGGATCTCGCCCGCCGAAAGCTCTTCCCCGGCCTCTTCCGGCTGATGCGTTCCGGGTTGCTGCCCGAGCAGTTCCGCATCATCGGCTCCGGGCGCAACTCGCCCGGCACCGACGAGGAGTTCCGCTACAAACTCGCCAAAGCCGTGTTCAAGTTCTCCGGCTCCGCGCGCTTCGACGACCACGTGTGGGAGGAGTTCGCGCAGCGCATCACCTTCCAGACGTCCTCGAAGGACGACGGGGAGGCGCTGGCCGAAGCGGTCGACGCGGCGATGGCCGAACTCGGCCCGGACACGCGCAAACTGCTCTACCTGTCGGTCCCGCCGGACTCGATGGAGCCGATGGTCAAGATGCTCGGCGCCACCGGCCTCGCCGAGGACGCGCGCGTGGTGCTGGAGAAACCGTTCGGCCGTGACCTGGAGTCCTCACGCAGCCTGAACACCGCGTTGCACCAGGTCTTCGCCGAGGAGCAGCTGTTCCGGATCGACCACTTCCTCGGCAAGGAAGCGGTGCAGAACATCCTGGCGCTGCGGTTCGCGAACGGGTTCTTCGAGCCGGTCTGGAACCGGCACCACATCAGCTACGTGCAGATCGACGTACCCGAGTCGATCGGCATCGAGGGCCGCGCCGGCTTCATGGAGTCGACCGGCACCTTCCGCGACATGATCTCCACGCACCTGTTCCAGCTGCTCGGCTTCCTGGCGCTGGAACCACCGGTGCACGTGGACGCCGAATCGCTGCGGGTGGAAAAGCGCAAGCTGTTCCAGGCGGTCCGCGCGCTGGAACCGGATCGGGTGGTCTTCGGGCAGTACGAGGGCTACCGCGACGAGCCGGGCGTGAACAGCGAGTCCGAAGTGGAGACCTTCGTCGCGGCCGAGGTGTGGGTGGACAACTGGCGCTGGAAGGGCGTGCCGTTCCTGCTGCGCACCGGCAAGGCGATGGCGCAGAGCCGCCGCACCATCACGCTGGGCTTCGTCGAGCCGCCGCTGAAGATGTTCGACTCGGCGAACGGGTTCGACAGCCAGCCCAACGAGCTGGTGTTCGAGCTGACCGAGGACTCGACGGTGACCCTGGACCTGCGGGCGAAGCGGCCGGGACCGGCGTTGAAGCTGGACCACGCGAAGCTGCACATGCGGTTCTCCGAGGCCTTCGCCGACGCCGAGCCGCTGGAGGCGTACGAACGCCTGCTGCTCGACGTGCTGCGTGACGACCAGACCCTGTTCACCAGCGCCGAAGAGGTCGAACGGCTGTGGGAGCTGTGCGACCCGGTGCTGCAGCAGCCGCCGAAGGTGCACTCGTACGAGCAGGGCTCGTGGGGTCCGGCGCAGGCGCGTGAACTGGCTGGCGAGCGCGGCTGGCGGGTGCCGGAGCAGTCCTAGTTCAGCAGTGAGTCCAATTTGGCGCGGACGCGGTCGATGTCCTCGCTGTACTTGAGCACGGCGCCGAGGGTGAGCGCGGCGGCCTCGGCGTCGAGCACGTCGCGGTCGAGGGCGGACAGCGCGCGGGCCCAATCCAGCGACTCCGCGACCCCGGGCGGCTTGAGCAACTCCAACTGGCGGATGCGCTGCACGGCCCCGGCGACCTGCGCGGCGAGGCGTTCGTCGACGCCGGGGAGCCGGTGGCGGAGGATCTCGATTTCCCTGGCCAGGCTGGGGTGCTCGAGCCAGTGGTAGAGGCAGCGGCGCTTGAGGGCGTCGTGCACCTCGCGGGTGCGGTTCGAAGTGAGCACCACCAGCGGCGGCACCTCGGCGCGGATCTCGCCGAACTCGGGGATGCTGACGGCGTTGTCGTCGAGCAGCTCCAGCAGGAAGGCCTCGAACTCGTCGTCGGCGCGGTCGATCTCGTCGATCAGCAGCACGCACGGCGCTTGCTGCAACGCCTGGAGCAGGGGCCGGGCGAGCAGGAAGCGCTCGGTGTAGAGGGAGGCCTCGTCGACCTCCTGGTGCGCGGCTTCGAGTGCCCGCAGGTGCAGGAGCTGGCGGGGGAAGTCCCATTCGTACAGTGCCTGCGCCGCGTCGATGCCCTCGTGGCACTGGAGTCGGATGAGCGGAAGGCCGAGCGCCTTCCCCAGCGCGACGGCGAGCGAGGTCTTGCCGGTGCCGGGTTCACCCTCGCAGAAAAGCGGCCGCCCCATGCGCAACGCGAGAAACGCCGCGGTCGCGACGCCGGTGTCGGCCAGGTAGCCGGTCCTTCGAAGCTCTGCCGCTAGGGCTGGGGGGTCTGTCGTCATTGGGTTCAGAGTACTTGGGGGCTGGTGGCCACCCCGGGTTTTTATTGTGACTACGGCGAAGGCCTCCCTGTCAAGGCGGGAAGGCGTGCCTTGACAGGGAGGCCTTCGCCGTGTTTTGGGCTGTGGACCGGGGTGAGGGAGGGGTTTGGGTGGTCCTGGGGTTGGGATGCCCGGGTTCGGCTTGGGTGGGGTGGGACTTTTCGGAGGCTCCCGTGGGCCCTGGGGTTGGGATGCCCGGGCGCGGCTCGTGTGGGGTGCGACTTTTCGGAGGCTCCCGTGGGTCCCGGGGTTGGGATGCCCGGGCGCGGCTCCTGGGGTTCGGAGGCTCCCGGGGCCCCGCCGGGGCGGAGTGGCTTTCGTGGGTGGGCCTCGGGTGGATGCGCGGGGGGTCGGCTGGGGTAGGTGGGCCCGGGGGTGCCGTGAATGTGGCTTTCACGGCGTATTCGGCCGTGAATGTGGCTTTCACGGCACCCATGGGGGGTCCCCAGCCCCGGCGGATGTCACGAATGTGGCTTTGGGGGCCGAATACGCCCCGAAAGCCACATTTGTGTCCCGAGCGGGGGGGGCGAGTGTCACGAATGTGGCTTTCGGGACGTTCGTCGTCTCGAAAGCCACATTTGTGACATCAGGCCACGGTGGAGCGGGCGGTGGGGGCGTCTGGGGCGGCCAGGGCGGTGGCGGCCAGTGAGGCGCAGTCGTCGAAGGTGTGGCGGCGTAGGGCCGCGCGTACGGCTGGGACGGCGGGCGCCGACATGGACAGGCTGGTGACGCCCAGGCCCGCGAAGACCGGGGCCAGGGTGGGGTCCCCGGCGGCCTCGCCGCAGATGCCCACGGGTTTCGCGGTCTTCCGGCCTGCTTCCGCGACCATCGAGACCAGGTCCAGCAGCGCGGGCTGCCACGGGTCCAGCAGGTCGTTCAGCTCGCCCAGCAGGCGGTCCGCGGCGAAGGTGTACTGCGCCAGATCGTTCGTCCCGATGCTGACGAAGTCCACTTCGGCCAGGATCGCCTCGGCGCGCAGGGCCGCCGCCGGGATTTCGATCATGACGCCTGCCTGCGCGATGCCGAAGTGCCGGACCCGGGCGGCGAAAGCGCGGGCTTCGGCGGCGGTGGCGATCATCGGGGCCATCACGCGTACGTCGGTGTCGTGCTCGCGCGCCGCCAGGCTGATGGCTTCCAGTTGCACATCGAGCAGGCCCGGGTTCCGCCTGCCCACCCGGTAACCACGCACGCCGAGAGCCGGGTTCGGTTCGACGTCGTTGTTCGCGAAGGGCACCGGCTTGTCCGCGCCCGCGTCCAGGGTGCGGATCACCACCGGGCGTCCGGTGAAGGCCGCGAAGACCTTGCCGTACGCGGCGCGTTGCTCGTCCAGCGAGGGGGCCTCGGCCCGGTCCAGGAACAGGAACTCCGTGCGGAACAGGCCGATGCCCTCGGCGTCGGCCGCCGCGGCTTCTTCCAGGCCGCCCGCACCGCCGATGTTCAGCAGCAGCTTGACCGGGTGACCGTCCTTGGTGGATCCGGGACCGCGGTGGCGCGCCAGCTCCTGCCGTTGCGCCTCCGCCTCCCGCTCGATGTGGTCCAGCAGGCCGGACTCCGGGTCGACGACCACCTTGCCCGCGGACCCGTCGACCACCACCAGCTGACCGTCCGAAAGCGACTCCGCCGCCGCGCAGCCGACCACCGCCGGGATGCCCAGCGACCGCGCCAGGATCGCGGTGTGGCTGGTCGCGCCGCCCTTTTCGGTGACGATGGCGAGCACGTCGGACGGGTCGAGGGTGACCGTGTCGGCCGGTGCGAGGTCCACCGCGACCAGCACGAACGGGCCGTCCGAGTCCGGGATGCCCGGCGGTTCCTCGCCGAGCGCGACGGCGATCGCCCGGTCACGCAGGTCGGCCAGGTCGGTGACGCGCTCGGCGAGGTAGCCGCCGAGCCCGCGCAGCACCTCGATGTGCGCGGCGAACGCCTCCTGGACCGCCCACGCGGCGGGCAGGCCGTTGTCCGTCGCCTTCCCGATGCCCTGTTCCAGGCTCGGGTCGCGGACCATCATCACCTGGGTGTCCAGGATTTCCGCGGCCTCACCGGAGAGCGCCTTGCCGCGCCGCTCCAGTTCGTCCGCGACCTTGGCGAGCGCGGCCTTCGCCGTGGCGAACTCCTTCTCCGCGCCCGCCGACGCGGGCCGTTGCGCCGGAAGTTCCGGCACCGGGCGCATGCGGGCGACCGTGCCGGAAGCGGTGCCCGGGCTCGCCGGATTCCCGTGCAGTTCGGTGGTCACCTTCACGCACCCCTTCTTCAGCTCAGCTCGCGGCCGGTTCGATGGTCACCTTGATCGCCTCACCGGAGGCCACGGTGTCGATCGCGTCGAGCACGCCGTCCAGCTTCAGCCGGTGGGTGATCAGGTCGTCGACCGGCACCGCGCCGGTGGCGATCAGTTCCAGCGCGCGCTTGTTGTGCTCCGGGCTGGACCCGTTGGCGCCGTAGATGGTCAGCTCGCGGTAGTGCACCAGGTTCGAGTCGCAGGCGATGATCGGGTTGTCCTTCGGCAGCCCGCCGAAGAAGCTGATCCGGCCGCGCCTGGCGGCCATCTTCAGCCCGTCCTCCTGCGCCTTGCCCGCCGCCGCGGCGGTGATGATCACGTCGGCGCCGCGGCCGTCGGTCAGGTCGAGCACGGCCTGCACCGGGTCGGTCTCCGAGCCGCAGATCACCGCGTCCGGCTTGACGATGTCCGCGGCCATGTCCAGCCGGCCGCGGTTCAGCTCCACCAGGTACACCGCGGCCGCGCCGCGGGCCCTGGCCAGGCGCACGTGCAGGCAGCCGATCGGCCCGGCACCGGTGACCACCACGACGTCACCCTCGCCGACCTGCGCGAACTCCTGTCCATTGAGGACACAGGCGAGCGGCTCGGCGACCGAGGCTTCGGCGTAGGACAGCCCCTCCGGGATGCGGTTGAGCCCGTCCACCCGCAGCACCCGCTGCGGCACGATCATGTACTCGGCGAACCCGCCGTCGAAGTGGTAACCCATCGACAGCTGGTTCGGGCAGATCGTGCGCCAGCCGCGACGGCAGTCGGCGCACTCCCCGCACGGGATCGCGGCGATCACCTGCACGCGGTCACCGGCCTCCCAGCCGGAGATCTCCGCCCCGGTCTCCACGACCTCACCGGCGATCTCGTGCCCGATCACCCGCGGCGGGTCGATGTGGTGGTGGCCGTGCCGGAAGATCTTCAGGTCCGTGCCGCAGGTGGAGCACGCGTGCACGCGGATCTTCACCTCGTCCGGACCGGGCGACGGCTCCGGCGCCTCCTCGATCCGGATGTCGCCCGGCGCGTAGAAACGGGCCACCTTCACTGGACTGCCTCCTCTTCGGTCGCGGTCAGGATGCGCAGGATCGTGTCCGGATCGGACGCTTCCCGCAGCTCGGCCGCCTGGTCGGCGTCGAGCAGGGTGTGGGCCAGCCGGGACAGGATCTGCACCTGCTCGCTGCCCTGGGCCGCGATGCCGACGCACAGCTGGACCCGCTGCCCGTCCCAGTCCACCCCGCCGGGGAACTGGACCACGGCCAGCGAGGTCCGCTTGACGTGGTCGCGGGCGGCGTTGGTGCCGTGCGGGATGGCCACGGCCTCACCGACGAAGGTGGAGACCGACTCCTCCCGCTCGAGCATGCCGTCGACGTAGGCGGGGTCCACCGCCCCGATCTCGACCAGCAGCGCCCCGACCTGGCGGATGGCGTCGTCCCGGTCCCGCGCGCTCGCGCCGAGCCGGATCCCGGAGGCGTCCAGCAGCTCAGCCATCCAGCGTGCCCCCGTCCCGGATCGCCTGCTCCACCCGGTCGAACACCGGGTCGCCGAGGAAGTTCTGGAAGCCGATGATCACCGCGTCCGAGTTCTTCTTCGCCCGGGCCACCAGGGTTTCCTGGCAGAGCACCAGCTGGGCGCCGGCCGGGATCTCGTTGACCGGGATGTGCTCGACCTTGACCTTGTAGGGCTTGAGGCGCTTGCCCAGCTGGGCGGCCACCATCACGCTGCTGCCCATGCCTGCGTCGCAAGCGATGATCACCTTGGTGATCTCCTTGCCCTCGATGCTGCTCACGCGGGTTCCCCTTTCCGATTCGGCTTAGACCGCGCCGCCGTTGGCGAGCTGCTGCTCGCGTTCTTCCCGCCGGGCGTCCCGGCCGAACTTCAGCAGTACCGCGGCGATGAGGAAGCTGACCACCGCGGCGATCAGCACACCGGCGATCACCCCCAGGTAACCACCCTTCGGGGTCACCGCGAGCACGGCGATGATGCTGCCGGGCGCGGGCGTGGCGGTCAGGCCGGCGTCGAAGACGCTGAAGACGAAGATGCCCGCCGCACCACCGGCGATCGCGGCCAGGATCAGCCGCGGGGCGGCCAGGATGTACGGGAAGTAGATCTCGTGGATGCCGCCGAGGAACTGGATGACGATGGCGCCGGGCGCGGTGGCCCGCGCGCTCTTCGCGCCGAAGAAGGTCAGCGCCAGCAGGATGCCGAGGCCGGGGCCGGGGTTCGGCTCGATCAGGAACTCGATCGCCTTCCCGGTTTCCGCCGCGTCCGCGATCCCCAGTGGCGAGAGCACACCGTGGTTGATCGCGTTGTTCAGGAACAGCACCTTGGCCGGTTCCACGATGATCGAGACCAGTGGCAGCAGGCCGGTGTCGAACAACGCCTGCACGCCGCTGCCGAGCGCCTTGGTCGCGCCCTGCACCACCGGGCCGATGGCGAGCATGCCCAGCACCGCCATGATGCCGCCGATGATGCCGGCGCTGAAGTTGTCCACCAGCATCTTGAAGCCGGGGGCGGTGCGGCTGCCGACGTGCTCGTCGAACAGCTTCATCAGGTAACCGGCCAGCGGGCCGATCGCCATCGCGCCGAGGAACATCGGGATCTCGGCACCGACGGCGAGGCCGACCGTGGCCACCGCGCCGACCACCGCGCCGCGCTGGCCGTGCACCAGCCGCCCGCCGGTGTAACCGATCAGCACCGGCAGCAGGAAATTGATCATCGGGTCGACGAGCGTCTCGATCTTCGCGTTCGGCGTCCAGCCGGACGGGATGAACAACGCGGTGATCAGACCCCAGGCGATGAAGGCGCCGATGTTGGGCATGACCATGCCCGCCATGTAGCCGCCGAACCGCTGCACCGTGACCCGGACCCGGTGTCCCCGGGAGGGCGCTTCTTCCGTCTTCGTCATCGTTGACTCTTCCTGCTGCTCGGACAGTTCTCGGTTACCGCCCCCCGGTTCGACCCGGTCTCACGCCCCCGCGCCGACCCCGCGTTCCAGCTCCAGCTCGGCGTGCAGCCGCACCTCCGCCGCGCCCACCTCGATCGGGCCCGGCATCGTGCTGCCCGGCAGCGACACCGCCGCCGCCCCCCAGGCGACCCCGCTTTCCAGCGCCTTCGGCCCGTACCCGCCACCGGCCAGGAACCCGGCCAGCAGCGCGTCTCCCGCGCCGACGGAACTCCGTGCCACGGCATCGGCTTCGGCGTGCCAGGCGCCGTCGGCGTCGACCAGCACCGCGCCTTCGCTGCCGAGGCTCGCCAGTACCGCGCGGGCACCGAGGCCGCGCAGCTCGCGCGCCGCCTCGACCACTTCGCGCACGTTCGGCAGCGAGCGGCCGACGGCCTCCTCCAGCTCTTCGAGGTTCGGCTTGACCAGTGCCGGTCCGGCCTTCACCGCGGCGAGCAGCGCCGGACCGCTGGTGTCCACCACGACTTCGGCGTGGCCGTCGACCGAGCGGATCAGTTCGGCGTAGAACCCCGCGTCGACCCCGGGTGGCAGGCTTCCCGCCAGTACCACCCAGGAGACGTCGGAGAGATTGCCGAGCACCGCGTCGGACAACGCCGCGATCTCCGCCGCGGACAACCGCGCGCCCGCCTCGTTCAGCTTGGTGACCGTGGCGTCCGGCTCGATCACGCTGATGTTCGTCCGCACCGGACCGGACGCGGGCACGCGCACCACGTCGATCTCGTAGCTGTTCAGCAGGGAGATGAGGTGATCGCCCTCCGGACCGCCGGCCGGCAGCACCGCGCGCGCGTCGATCCCGTTGCGCACCAGGGCACGAGCCACGTTGATGCCCTTGCCGCCGGGGTGGACGTGCACCGCGGACGCCCGGTGCAGCTCACCACGCGCCAGACGCGGCACCTCGACGGTGCGGTCCACGCTGGGGTTCGCCGTGACGGTGAGGAACACCCGTACACCACCTCTGGATCCGGACTTGGTTTTGAGTGATTTTGCATGGGTTCGCGTTGGTTTGCAACCCCTTGATTGGGTTGTAACAAAACAAGCACGCAAGTCCCCACATGAACTCACATCATGTGGTTACCTGGACGGGAAAATCACTACAGACTGGACGGTGGGGGATGTACGCGGAGGAGCGGCAGCAGATCATCCTGGAGCGGGCGCGCGGCCTCGGCCGGGTCGACGTCGCGACGCTCGCCGAGGAGTTCACCGTCACCACGGAGACGGTCCGTCGCGATCTCACCGTGCTGGAACGGCACGGCGTGCTGCGGCGGGTGCACGGCGGGGCGATCCCGGTGGAGCGACTGGGTTTCGAGCCTGCGGTGGCCACGCGCGAGATCGTGATGACCGGGGAGAAGGAGCGGATCGCCAAGGCGGCGCTGGCCGAACTGCCCGAGGAGGGCACGATCCTGCTCGACGCGGGCACCACCACCGCCCGGGTCGCCGAGCAGTTGCCGCTGGATCGCGAGCTGACCGTGGTCACGCATTCGGTGAACATCGCGCTGGCACTGGCGACGCGGCCGAACCTGACGGTGATGCTGGTCGGCGGGCGGCTGCGCAGCCGGACGCTGGCCTCGGTGGACGCGTGGGCGCTGCGGGCGCTGGACGAGACCTTCGTCGAAGTGGCTTTCATGGCCACCAACGGGCTTTCCGTGGAACGCGGACTGACCACACCGGACCCGGCGGAGTCGATGGTCAAGCGCGCGGCGGTGAACTGCGCGCGGCGCACCGTGCTGCTCGCCGATCACACCAAGGTGGGCAACGACCACTTCTCCCGGTTCGCCGAGCTGAGTGACATCGACACCTTCATCACCGACGACGGCATCGACAGCGCGGTCGCCGAGGAGATCGCCGCCACCGGCCCGCGCGTGGTCCGCGTCTGACCGACGCCCCTCCAATGCTATGAGTGGGGCATTACTTGCATTGAACGCAAGTAATGCCCCACTCATAGCATTCGAAGGGCGGTCTCAGGGGGGTGGGAGGTCTTCTGGGCGGTCGACGTCTCGTCCACCACTGAGATCGCCGCATTCGACGAGGCGCAGGTCGTCCCGGGTGGACAGCCAGTGGCGGGCACCGGCGTCCCCGGAGACGGCGGACGCGATGGCGGGCCAGTGGTCGCGGCCCAGCAGCACCGGGTGCCCCGGCACCCCGGCATAGGCGGCGCGCGCCACCACGTCCGGCGCGGCCAGCGCGGTCAACCGTCGCACCACGGTGTCGGTCACGTCCGGCAGATCCACCAGGTGCACCAGCATCGCGTCAGCCTCCACAGAGGACAGTGCGGAAAGCCCGGCACGCAGGGACTCCCCCATCCCGGCCGCCCAGTCCGGCGCGTGCACCGGGAAAACCGTGGCGGGCAGCAAAGCGGTGACCTCACCGGCGGCGGCGCCGGTCACCACGTACACCGGCGAACACGGTTCCAGCGCCCGCAAAGCCCGGCGCACCAACGGTTCCCCGCCCAACTCCACCAGTGCCTTGGGCCCGCCGAAGCGACGACCGGCACCCGCGGCGAGCAGCAGCCCGGCGCAGTCAGCCACGAGTCGCCCGTGACGAAGGCGCGACCGCGAGATCGGCTTCGATGCGTTCGGCGGCTTCGATCAGGTGCGGCACCATCTCGTCCCGCACGGCTTCCAGCGTGGTCCGCGAAGCGTGCGTCGACACGTTCACCGCGGCGACGACCTTCCCCTCACGCGACCGGATCGGTGCCGCGACCGAGCGCAGCCCCTCCTCGAGTTCCTGGTCGACCAGCGCCCAGCCGCGCGAGCGCACCTCGGCCAGTTCCGTGCGCAACGCGGCTTCCGAGGTCAGCGTGTGCGAGGTCAGCCGATCCAGCCGGGCCTGCTCCAGGTACGCGTCGAGCTCGGCCTCGGGCAGATCGGCGAGCAGCACGTGCCCCATCGAGGTCGCGTACGCCGGGAAACGCGTGCCCACGTTGATGGAGACCGTCATGATCCGCGAGACCGCGATCCGCGCCACGTAGACGATGTCCCCGCCTTCGAGGACGGACACCGAACTGGACTCGTGCACCTCGGCGGAAAGCCGTTCCAGGTGCGGGGTGGCCACCTCGGGCAGCGACATGCTCGACAGGTAGGCGTACCCCAGTTCCAGCACGCGCGCGGTCAGCGAGAAGTACTTGCCGTCGGTGCGCACGTACCCCAGATCGGCCAGGGTGAGCAGGAACCGCCGGGCGGCCGCCCTGGTCAGCCCGGTGACCCTGGCGACGTCGCTGAGGGTCAGCTCGGGGGCGTCCGCGCCGAAGGCCCGGATCACCGCCAGGCCGCGGTCCAGCGACTGCACGTGGTGCGCGCCCCGAGTCTCTTCCATGCCGAAACCTTAACCCGGGGGGTCGGGAACAGCGGATTCCTCACCCAGCTCGGCGAGTACGCGCTGCGCCACGGCGAACGCGGCGTTGCCGGCCGGCGCACCGGCGTAGACCGCGGTGTGCAGCAGCACCTCGGAGATCTCCGCCGCAGTGAGTCCATTGTGGACGGCGACGCGGACGTGCATGGCGAGTTCCTCGTGGCAGTGCAGCGCGGTCAGCGCGGCGAGCGTGACGCAACTGCGCGTGCGGCGGTCCAGCCCCGGCCTGGTCCACACCGAACCCCACGCCGAGCGGGTGATCCAGTCCTGGAACGGCTGGGAGAACTCGGTGGTGTTCGCCACCGCGCGGTCCACGTGCGCGTCCCCGAGCACCTCGCGGCGCACCTGGATGCCTTCGCGGTACAGCTCGTCGTCGGTCATCGGGCCGCCAGCCTCGCCAGTACCAGTTCGCTGAATTCGTCCGGTCGTTCCACGTTGCCCAGGTGCGCGGCGCCCCGGACCTCGGCGTACCGCGCGCCCGGGATGGCTTCGGCGATCGCCTTGCCGTGCGGCGGCGGGGTGGACGGGTCCTCGGTCGCGCTGATCACCAGCGTGGGCACGGTGATCCCGGCCAGTTCCCCGGTCAGGTCCATCACCTCGATCGCCGCGCAGCAGCCCGCATAGCCTTCGTCCGGAGTGGACGCGACCATCCGCTCCAGCTCCGCCCGCCGCTCGGGGTCGAACGCCGGGGTGACCCACCGGCCGACCACGGCCGAAGCCAGCGACTCGGTGCCGCTCTCGCGGACCGCGCGGATCCGGTCGGCCCACATCTCCGGCGGACCCAGCTTCGCCGAGGTGCAGCACAGCACCAGGGACGAGAGCCGTTCCGGCGCGTGCGCGCCCAGCCACATCCCGGTCATGCCGCCCAGCGACAACCCGGCGAAGTGCGCCTTCTCGACGCCCAGCTCGTCCAGCAGCGCCAGCACGTCACCGCCGAGATCAGCCAGCTCGTACGGGCCTTCGGGCACGGGCGACCGGCCGTGGCCGCGGTGGTCGTACCGGATCACCCGGTAACCCGCTTCGGTGAGCGGGGCGACCTGCGGCTCCCACATCGCCAGCGTGCTGCCGAGCGAACCGCTGAGCACCACCGGTACCCCGTCCGCGGGCCCGTCGATCACGTGGTGGACCTGAACTGCCACACCGACCCCCTAAACCTCGAAGAACACGGTCTCACCGTCGCCCTGGAGCCGCACGTCGAACCGGTAGCCGTCCGCTTCGCGCACGGCGACCAGCGTGTCGCGGCGGTCCTCCGGCACCGAGGCCAGCACCTCGTCGGCGGCGTTCGCTTCGGCGTGCTCGGGGAAGTAGATCCTGGTCACCACCCGGTGCAGCAGGCCGCGGCCGAGCACGGAGACGTCGATGTGCGGTGCCTGCGTCCGGCCCCCGGTGCCCGGCACGGCACCCGGGACGACCGTGCGGATGGACCAGCGTCCCTGCTCGTCGGTCGGGCAGCGGCCGAACCCGCGGAACCCGGCCACCCGCCCGCGCGGGTCGTCGGGGTGGTCGAACCGGCCGTCGGCGTCGGCCTGCCAGGTCTCGACCATCGCGTCCGGCACGGGGACACCGTTGCCGTCGTAGATCACCCCCCGCAGCACGATCGCGCCCGGCGTGCCCTCGGGCACCACCTCGGGCCCGTCGTCCCACGGGAGCCCGATCGACAGGTACGGCCCGACGGTCTGCGACGGCGTGCTCATTCGTCGTCCTCCTCGTCCTCGAACACCGAGGCGTCACGGCCGCGCAGCACGATGTCGAACTCGTAGGCCAGCGCCCATTCCGGCTGGGTGCGCTCCAGGTCGAAGCGGGAGACCATCCGCTGGCGCGCCTTCTCGTCCGGGATGGAGTTGAAGATCGGGTCCTGCGCGAAGAGCGGGTCCTCGGGGAAGTACATCTGGGTGACCAGGCGCTGGGTGAACGAGGTGCCGAACACCGAGAAGTGGATGTGCGCCGGGCGCCAGGCGTTGTCGTGGTTCTTCCACGGGTAGGCGCCGGGCTTGATGGTGGTGAACTCGTAGTGCCCGTCGTCGTCGGTGAGCGTGCGCCCGACGCCGTCGAAGTTCGGGTCCAGCGGGGACGGCCAGCGGTCGCCGGTGTGCCGGTAGCGCCCGCCGGCGTTGGCCTGCCAGACCTCGACGAGCGAGTTGCGCACCGGGCGGCCGTCGCCGTCGAGCAGCCGCCCGTGCACCACGATCCGCTGGCCCTGCGGCTCACCGGCGTGCTGGCGGGTCAGGTCGTTGTCGTGCTCGCCGAGCCTGCCCGGCCCGAGCAGCGGGCCGGTGACCTCGGTGAGCATCTGCGGCAGCAGCACCAGCGGCTGCTTCGGGTGCCGCAACGCGGTGGAGCGGTAGCCGGGGGAACCGAGCGGCGGGTGGGTGCCTTCGGGGTCCGGGCGGTACACGGGCAGGCTCATCGTCGAGTGCTCCTTCTCACGCTTCCAGCACCACGGCCAGGCCCTGGCCGACGCCGATGCAGATGGCGGCGAGTCCCCAGCCGCCACCGCGGCGGCGGAGGTCGTGCGCGAGCGTGCCGAGGATCCGGCCGCCCGAGGCGCCCAGCGGGTGCCCGATGGCGATCGCGCCGCCGTGCGGGTTCACCTTGGCGGGGTCCAGTTTCGGCCAGTCACGCAGGCAGGCCAGCGACTGCGCGGCGAAGGCCTCGTTCAGCTCGACCACGGCGAGGTCGTCCCAGCCGATGCCCGCGCGTTCCAGCGCGATTTCGGCGGCCCGCACCGGCCCGATGCCGAACACGTCGGGGTCCACCCCGGCCGCGCCACGACCGGCGATGCGCGCCAGCGGTGCCGCGCCGATCCGGTCGGCGGCGGCCTGGTCGCCGAGCAGCACCGCGGAGGCGCCGTCGTTCAGCGGTGAGGCGTTGCCCGCGGTCACCGTGCCCTGCGCCCGGAACACCGGCTTGAGCTTGGCCAGCTTCTCCGGCGAGGAGTCCGGCCGGATGCCCTCGTCCCTGGTCAGGTCCACGCCGGGGACCGCGACCACCTGGTCGTCGTAGAAGCCCTCGTCCCACGCCTTGGCGGCGTTGACGTGGCTGCGGGCGGCGAACTCGTCCTGCTCGTCGCGCCCGATGCCGTACCGCTCGGCCAGCAGTTCGGTGGACTCCCCCAGCGACACCGTCCACCGCTCGGGCATCGCGGGGTTGACCATGCGCCAGCCGAGCGCGGTCGAGTACATGGTCTGGTTGCCGTTCGGGAAGGCCTTCTCCGGCTTCTGCACCACCCACGGCGACCGGCTCATCGATTCGACGCCACCGGCCACCACCAGCGACGCGTCCCCGGTGGCGATCATCCGGCTGGCTTGCGAGACGGCGTCGAGCCCCGAGCCGCACAGGCGGTTCACCGTGCCGCCGGGGATCGAGGTCGGCCAGCCGGCCAGCAGGGTCGCCATCCTGGCCACGTTCCGGTTGTCCTCACCGGCGCCGTTGGCGTTGCCGAGCACCACCTCGTCCACAGTGGACGGATCGAGCCCGGTCCGCTCGCCCAGCGCCCGCAGCACGTGCGCGGCGAGGTCGTCGGGCCGGGTGCCCGCCAGCGCGCCGCCGTACCGGCCGAACGGGGTCCGCACGGCGTCCAGCACGTAAACCTCGGTCATTCGCCCGCCTTCTTCAGCTCTCGCAACCCGGACAACTCCGCCTCGGTCGGCTCCGGTGTGCGCCGCAGGTCGTCGGCGACCTTCAGCGCCCAGCCGGTGGCCTCGCGCACCTGCTCGACCTCGACCCCGGGGTGCAGGTGGGTCAGCGTCAGCTCCGCGGTCCCCGGATCCGGCCGCATCAGGCCCAGATCGGTGACCACCAGCGTCGGCCCGGCACCGGGCAGCCCGAGGCGTTCGCGGTCACCGCGGCCCGAACCGTGTCCGAACGAGGTGACGAAGTCGACCTTCTCCACGAACGCGCGCTTGCTCTGCCGCAGCACCACGAAGACCTCGCGGCAGGAGGCGGCGATCTCCGGCGCGCCACCGGCACCCGGCAGCCGCACCTTCGGATCGGCGTAGTCGCTGCCGATCACCGTGGTGTTGATGTTGCCGAACTTGTCCAGCTGGGCCGCGCCGAGGAAGCCGACGTCGATCCGGCCGGGCTGCAACCAGTAGTTGAACACCTCGGGCACGCTGATCACGGCGTCCGCGGTTTCGGCCAGCTCGCCGTCGCCGATGGACAGCGGCAGCCGGCTCGGCTTCGCGCCGAGGCAGCCCGATTCGTAGATCAGCTTCAGGTTCGGCGCGTGCGAGCGGCGCGCGAGGTTGGCCGCGGTGCTGGGCAGGCCGATGCCGACGAAGCAGGACATGCCGTCGTCCAGCGCGCGTGCGGCCGCGATGCTCATCATCTCGTCAGTGCTGTACTCGGGGGAGCTCATGCCGCCACCTCCGCGAGCCACTTGCCGAACTCTTCCCGATCGCGGCTCACCGCGTCCCATGCCTGGTAGGCCGCGTTGTCGCGGTCGTAGTACCCGGCGGCGTAGGAGGGCTTCGCGCCCGAGGGCACCTCGGCGACCGCGGTCACCGCCCAGGACGGCAGCACCAGCGCGCCCGGCCGCGGTTCCAGCTCGTCGACGACCTCTTCGACGGTGACCAGCGAGCGCTTCGCCGCCAGCACCGCCTCCTTCTGCACGCCCGCGATCCCCCAGAGCTGCACGTTGCCCTCGCGGTCGGCCCGCTGCGCGTGGACGATGGTGACGTCCGGGTTGAGCGCGGGCACCGCGGTCAGCTGCTCCCCGGTGAACGGGCAGGTGATCGGCTTGATCGTGGCGGTGTGCTTGGCCAGGTCCGTGCCGGAGTACCCGCGCAGCACGGCGAACGGCAGCCCGGAGGCGCCGGCCACGTAGCGGTTGGCCATGCCGGCGTGGCTGTGCTCCTCGATCTCCAGCGGCACCGGCCAGCCGTGCTGGACCGCGTCGCGGAACCGGTGCAGCGAGCCGACGCCGGGGTTGCCACCCCAGGAGAAGATCAGCTTGCTCGCGCAGCCCGCCCCGATCAGCTGGTCGTAGACGATGTCCGGGGTCATCCGCACCAGGGTCAGCCCGCGGCGCCCCTGGCGGATGATCTCCTGACCGGCGGCCACCGGGATGAGGTGGGTGAACCCCTCCAGTGCCACGGTGTCGCCGTCGTGGACCAGGCGGGCCACGCCGTCCGCGAGCGAGACGATCTCCGCCATCGCCACCCCTCCGTGATGTTCGCATTCCGCACACAAGTTCTGCATATGAACTTAGCACGAATGGACCGTTCACGGAACTCGCGTCACCGGGTCGGGTCGGTCCCCTCCCGCTTGGCCTCACCGGCGTCGACCAGCCTGGTCAGGATGCGGACCAGCTCCTCGCGGTCCTCCGGCGGCAGGCAGGCGACCATGCCCTCGGTCATCCTCGCCGCGCGCACCGACAACTCGCCGAACTGGGCGTGCCCGGCGTCGGTCAGGCTCAGCAGGTTCCGCCGCCGGTCGCCGGGATCGCGGTCGCGGCGCACGAACCCGCGGTCGATCAGCCGGTTCACCACCGCGCCCACCGTCGAGGTGTCCAGCGAGACCTCGCGCGAGAGCGCGTTCTGGTCGGTCTCCGGGTTGAGCGCCACCGCGCTCAGGACCGCGTACTGGGTCGAGGTGACCTCCCTGGACACTTCGGCCGACCACAGGTAGGTGTGGATCTGCTGCGCCCGGCGGATCAGGTGGCCGGTGTGCCGGTGTGCGTCCACGCCAACCCCCGGTGTCGAGATCGTCATCAACAACCCCTCCCGTCGCGAAACTTCTGTGCTGTCACCAACAGACACGTGGCGTGGCGGCGGCCGGTTCACGACGGCCTTCCGCCGGGCTATGTTGGGCGGGTCGCCGAGGGCAGGAGGGCAGCCGATCGTGCCGAAGATCGTGGTCACCGGGCAGCTACCGGAACCGGCGTTGAAAGTGCTCGGCGAGGCGGGCGAGGTGTGGGTGGCCGAACGGGCGCTGCGGCCCGATGAGCTGCGCGAACGGGTCGCCGGGGCGGCCGCGCTGGTCACCATGGTCGGCGATCGGGTGGACGACTCGGTCGCCGAAGCCGCCGGTCCCGGCCTGGAGGTGGTCGCCAACGTCGCCGTCGGTTACGACAACCTCGATGTGAAAGCGCTCTCCGCGCGGGGTGTGACGGTGACCAACACCCCGGGCGTGCTCACCGAGGCGACCGCGGACCTGGCCTTCGGCCTGCTGCTGATGGTCACCCGGCGACTCGGCGAGGGTGAGCGGCTGCTGCGCTCGCGCACGCCGTGGAATTTTTCGCTCGGGTTCATGCTCGGCGCCGGGCTGCAGGGCCGCACGCTCGGCATCGTCGGGCTCGGGCAGATCGGCCGCGCGATGGCGCGCCGGGCCAGGGCGTTCGGCCTTTCGATTGTCTACAGTGGACGCAATCGGGCACCCGCCGAGGTCGAGGCCGAACTGGACGCGCGGCACCTGCCGCTCGGCGAGCTGCTGCGGACGGCTGACTTCGTCTCGCTGCACTGCCCGCTCACGCCGCAGACGCGGCACCTGATCAACGCGGACACGCTGCGCACGATGAAGCCGGGCGCGTACCTGGTCAACACGACGCGGGGGCCGGTGGTCGACGAGCCCGCGCTGGCCGAGGCGCTCGCGACCGGCGTGCTCGCCGGGGCCGCGCTGGACGTGTTCGAGAAGGAGCCGGAGGTGGAACCGCGCCTGCTCGGACTGGACAACGTCGTGGTCACCCCGCACCTGGGCTCGGCGACCGTGGAGACCCGCACCGAGATGGCGCTGCTGGCGGCGCGCAACGTGGCCGCCGTGCTGGCCGGTGAGCCGCCGCTTTCGGCGGTGACCGCGTGAGGGTGCTCATCGCGCCGGACAAGTTCAAGGGCAGCCTGACCGCGATGGAGGCCGCCGAGGCGATGCGGGACGGCGTGCTCGACGCTTTCCCCGACGCCGAAACGATGCTGTGCCCGATCGCGGACGGCGGCGAAGGCACGCTCGACGTGTTGTACGCGGCGGGCGCGGAACGGGTGGACGTCGAGGTCCGGGGGCCGCTGGACTCCCCGGTGCGGGCGCGGTACGCGGTGCTGGGCGAAACCGCGTACATCGAGTCGGCGCGGGCGTGCGGCATCGAGTTCGTGGAGCCGTCGCCCGAGGTCGCGCTGGCCGCGCACACGTGGGGCGTCGGCTCGCTGATCGCGCACGCACTGGAGCGCGGGGTCCGGCAGGTGGTGCTCACCGTCGGCGGCACCGCGAGCACCGACGGCGGCTCCGGCATGTTGCGGGCGCTCGGCGCCACGGTCACGCCGTCGACCTTGCTGGAGCTGGGCGGCGGTCCACTGAGGACGGTCGAAGCGGTGGACCTTTCCGTGGTGCGCTCGAAGTTCGCCGGGATCGACGTGCGGGTGGCCACCGACGTGAGCAACCCGCTGCTCGGCGAGAAAGGCGCGGCGGCGGTCTTCGGCCCGCAGAAGGGCGCGGGCGCCACGGAGATCGCCCATCTCGAGGACGCCCTGGGCCGCTGGGCCCGGGCTCTGCACGCGGCGGGCGGCCGTGACGTGTCGGACGCGCCGGGTGCCGGAGCGGGCGGCGGCGTGGCGGGCGGTGCGATGGCCGCGCTGGACGCGGTGTTCGAATCGGGCTTCGACCTGGTCTGCGAACTCACCGGCGTACCGGCCGCACTGGACCGGGCGGACCTGGTGATCACCGGCGAAGGTTCCCTGGACCCGCAAAGCCTCGACGGCAAGGCCCCGGCCGGGATCGCCGCCCGCGCACGGGCCCGGGACCTGCCGGTCCTGGCGGTCGCCGGTCGCGTCGCGCTCGACGCCGCGCAATTGGCCCGACTGGGGGTGGCCGACTACCGCGCGCTGATCGACCACGCTCCGTCCCTGGCGTACGCGCGGGAGCACGCTTACGAGTTGCTTCGCGCGCAAACGGCTGACTTGGCGGGCGCCTGGGCTCCGTAGCGTTTGTGGTCCCGGGCCCCGGGTAACCCTGCGGTGGAGCCGTGTCACCGAGAGGAGCCACCTGTGGAAACCAATGCCTACATAACGTTCCTGGTGCTGGCGACGCTGCTGGTCGTGGTCGACGGCCAGATCATCTACCGCAGTGGGCGGCGCTACCTGGAGAACTCCTACGGTGACCCGGCCGCGGGCGCGTCGATGACCCGCCTGGTCACCGTGCTGTTCCACCTGGCGGTGCTGGGGGTGCTCGCGTTGCTGTCCACCATCGACTCGGGCGGGGACAACGCCACCGAGGCGGTGGTGTGGAAGCTCGGGATCACCCTGATCGTGCTGGCCATCGCCCACGGGGTGACGCTGACCGTGCTGGCCAGGATCCGGGACAACCAGGTGGCGGAGCGGGCCCTGAACCCGCAGCACCCGCCGCAGCAGCGCACCGCCGAGCCCACCGTGGCGCCGGTACCGGGCCAGCAGGGCGTCGACCCGCGAGTCAGCCCCTCCCTGGAACACCGAGACCCCTACTCGGCCTGATGTCACGAATGTGGCTTTCGAGACGTCCCCCGTCCCGAAAGCCACATTCGTGACACCCCCCACCCGACCCCCACACTCACGCACCCGAACCCCACGTCCAGACGCCCGAACCCCACGTTCAGGCACCTGAAACCCACGTTCAGACAGCCGAGCCCCACGTTCAGGCGCCCGAACCCCACATTCAGGAAGCCGGACCCCACATTCGGGCAGCCGGGATCGACAGTCGCGTGCCCCAGTTTCGAGCGGCGGGGACCAGGGCGCGAAGGCTCAGGTGCGCCGACTCCGGCCATCCCCGTCGAACCCGCGCTCACGGCGCGGCCCTCGCTCGCCTCAACGTGGAACTCGGCTGCCTCAATGCGGATCTCGGCTACCTGAACGCGAGTTTCGGGTGCCTGAACGTAGAACTCGGGTGCACGAACGTGGGGTTCAGGTACCCGAGCGTTGAACTCGGGTGCCTGAATGTGGGGTTCGGGTGCGCGAGCGTTGAACTCGGCTGTCTGAACGTGAGGTTCGGGTGCCTGGAGGTGGGGTTCGGGTGCCTGGACGTGGGTGGGCCCTGCTTGCGCGGGGCAAGCAGGGCCCGGAGGGGTGGTGAGGGGGTCAGGTGCCGGGGGCGTCTTCCGGCTGTTGCAGTACGGCGAAGCTCATCTGGCCTTCGTCGTCCTGCTGGATGTCGAGCACCTTGTCGTCGAGGAACTCGGCGGCCTTCGGTTCCAGGAAGACCTTGGCCCCGCCTTCGGTGGCGAGCACCTGATCACCGTCCTCCGGTGAGGGCGCCACCGACAACCCGAGCTGGGCGCCGGTCTCCTCCACCTCCTGCACCGCGAACCGCAGGCCGGCGTCGGCTTGACCCTCCTGCCCGGTCAGCGCGGTGATGGCCTCGGCCGCGGCGTCTGTCATGGCGAGCATGGCAGGCTCCCTTTCGTCGATTGCATGGCTCTGGCCCCTCCCACCGTAGGGGCGGGGCTCAGCGCGCGCTCACTTCACTCGGGCGTGCGGATGCTGTCCGCGACCGAACCGCCTGCCTGATCAGCATTTTCCGGCAAGTCGTCGCTGACCGTGTGACGGCCGCCGCCCGCTTCTTCCGGCGCGATCGCCTCGATGTCGCCAGGCTGGTCGTCGATCGACTCGTCCAGCTCGTCAGCGGGCGTCGCGGCGATCGGCTTTTCCGGCACGTCCTCGACGGACACGTCCGGCTGCTCTTCCCGCAGCCGCGCCTCCATGGGCTCGCCCTCGCGCTGCTCCGCCGGCGTCATCCCGAAGCGGTTGGCCTCGCTCCAGTGCTCCGGCGGCTCGATGCCCTCCTCGAGCGGGTCCACCTTGAGGCGGTCCTCGTCGAGGTCCTCGGCGCTGTTCAGCGCGGCCGGATCGGTTTCCACCGGCTCCTGGGGTGCGGACATCGGATTCCTCCTCTGATCTTGCTTGTCCGCCTTCGCCTACCCGCGCGGGCCACCACCGAAACCGCCCGGTCGTCGCGCACATCACAGGCGCCTTCCTTCACCGAGTTGTGAAAACTATGTAACGTCGCGGGCATGGTCATCCCGGCGCCGGAAGCGCCGCCCCGGCACGACGGTCTCGCCGTGCACGCGGGCTGGTACCTGGCGGCGGGCGTGGTCACCACGGCCGCCCAGTTCGTGCTCTACTTCCTGCTCCGCGCCCCGCTCGGCGCGCACGGCGCGAACCTGCTGGCGATCATCGTCACCACGATCGGGAACACCGAGTTCCACCGGCGGATCACCTTCGCCGGCCACGACAGCCCACCACGACGGCGGCACGTCCAGATCCTCGCGACCATCGCCTTCTACGCCGGGTACGGCTCGGTCGTGCTGCTCGCGCTGCACGCACTGGTCCCCGAGCCCTCGGCGGTCACCGAAACCGTCGTGCTCGCCACGGCCGGGCTGCTCGGCGGAGTCTGCCGGTTCGCCGCGCTCCGCTGGTGGGTCTTCGCGCACCGGCACCCGGAGTCGCGCGGCTGATCCACTGGGGACAGGCTGTCCGCATGACCGACTCCCCCGGAAAGCACGAGGAGCAGGAGCCCGACTACCGCTTCAGCCTGGCCAACGAACGCACGTTCCTGGCCTGGATGCGCACCGCGCTCGGCTTGCTCGCCGGCGCGGTCGCGGTGCGGCAGCTGGTGCCGGAGTTCGGTGTGCCGGGGGCGCGCACGATTCTCGCCCTGCTGTGCGCCGCGCTCGCCGTGCTGCTGACGGCGGCGAGCTACCCGCGCTGGCGACGGGTCCAGCGCGCGATGCGCCGCGGTGAACCGTTGCCACCCAACCGGATGATGCTGTTGCTGACCATCGGACTGGCGGTGATCACCGCCCTCGCGGTGGTCCTCGTGGTGACCGGGTGAACCGCGACCCCGGGCTCCAGCCGGAGCGCACCTGGCTCGCCTGGCGCCGCACCACGGCTGCCGCGGCCGCCGTCACCGTCCTTCTCTTCCACTCAGCGGCACACTCCGGCGGTGACCTCACCGTTATCCCGGGACTCACCGGGGTGGTGGTCACGATTTCGCTCGCCCTGGTCACCCGGCACCGGGAACGACACCTCCTTCGGGCCCAGCGGACTCCCCCGGATGCCGCACATGCCCAGGTCATCGGCCTGGCGGCGGCCCTGGTGACGATCATGGCGGCGGCCACACTCGCCTTTCTCGCTTAACTGGCAAACGCGATTTTCAGGGTCCTAAGGCCCTACCGCCGTACGGAGCAATCGGGGCGTAAGCGACTTTTGCGCACGGCGACCGAAAGGGGATTGAGACCTAGATTCGTGCTAATGGGGCATCTCTGCGAGATCCCTGGAGCCCACGCCTATTGCGGTCTAGCATTACGCACAGTCGTCAGATTGCTGAACGAGCGAGCGCCATTCGGGTAACTCCGCTACGGACAGTCGCCTTGTTAGCGGCCTGACAATGACTCTCAGCAGGGGCGGTTGACTCGGCGATTAATCGAGTTTGTCGGGTCCATCGGCTGAGCCGGACAACAGCAGACCGTTGCGAAGGAATGGGCGGGCGAATGACCACGAGCTTGGACTCGACGACGCGGGGCACCGAGGGGCCCGCGACGCCGAAGACGGTCCAGCAGAACGCGAGCCACTATCCGCGGCTGACCAAGGAGGACCTGGACCCCTTGGTCCGGCTGGCCGCCAAGGGCGACCGGGACGCGATGGACGGCCTGCTCGCCGCGCTGAAACCGGTGGTCACGCGCTACTGCCGGGCTCGGCTCGGTGGCCGGGACCTGTCGTACTTCTCGGCCGACGACATCTCCCAGGAGGTGTGCGTCGCGGTGCTCAAGGCGCTGCCGCAGTACCAGGACCGGGGCGGTTCCTTCCTCTACCTGGTGCACGCGATCGCGGCGAACAAGGTCGCCGACGCCTTCCGCGCGGTCTCCCGCGACCGCTGCGAGCCGGTGTCCGACCTGCCGGAGCGCTCCAGCACCGACAACGAGCCGGAGAAGCACGCGCTCGACGTCGACCTCGGCGAACGGCTCAACCGCCTGATCCGCACACTGCCCCGGGTGCAGCAGGAGATCGTCATCCTGCGCGTGGCCGTCGGCCTGACCGCCGCCGAGACCGCGGAGGCGGTCGGCCTCAAGGCAGGCAACGTGCGCACCACCCAGCACCGCGCGCTGCAGAAGCTGCGCGAGCTGATCACCCTGGAAGGCGACTTCTGACGAACCTGAGCCGGGTGCCGGGCCGCGCCTGCGCGGCTCCGCCGAGGTCCTCTTCCGCGACCACCGCCACCACCGGGTAACCCCCGGTCACCGGGTGGTCGGCGAGGAAGAGGATCGGCTGGCCCGAAGGCGGGACCTGCACCGCCCCGGGTGCCGCCGGCTCCGACGGCACCTCCCCCGACTTGGCCCGGCGCAACACCGGCCCGTCGAGCCGCAGCCCGACGCGGTTGCTCTGGGCCGACACCGCGTACCGCCCGGACAACAGCGTGCCGAGCGCGTCTTCGGTGAAGAAATCCAGTCGTGGCCCCGGAACCAGCCGCAACACCGGCTCGTCCTGGATGGCCGCGCACGGCGCCTGGTCGACGACGGGCCAGGCGAGCACCCGATGGCCGACCGGCAGCGTGGTGCCCGCCGCGAGCGGCGCCGGTCCGAGCCCCGACAACGTGTCCGTCCCACGACCGCCGAGCACCGGCGGCACCTCGATCCCGCCGCGCACCGCCAGATACGTCCGCAGGCCGCGATCCGGCACACCGAGCCGCAGTTCTTCCCCCGCACCAACGAAAACCGGGGCGTTCGGGCCGATCGCGCGGCCGCCGAGCCGAGCCGGGCCGACCGCTCCGGTGAGCGCGATCAGCACCGGGCCGTCGAACCGGACGGCCAGCCCGCCGAAAGTCGCCTCCACCGCGGCGTTTCCCTCGGGATTGCCGACGAGCCGGTTCGCCAGGCGCAGCGCGTCGCGGTCGGCCGCGCCGGACCGGCCGACGCCGAGCGCGGTGTACCCCGGCCTGCCGAGGTCCTGCACGGTGGCGAACAGGCCCGGCGTCAGCACTTCGAGTTTCGCGGTCATGTCGCGGTGAAGCGCACGGTGGTGCCGGGCGCGAGCAGGTTCGGCGGTTCGCGTTCGGTGTCCCACACGGCCAGCGGGGTGTGCCCGAGCAGGTGCCAGCCGCCGGGTGACGGGTGCGGGTAGACCGCCGCGTACTCCCCGGCCACCGCGACCGCGCCGGCCGGCACGCGCACCCGCGGGTTGCTGCGCCTCGGCAGGTGCAGCAGCGGGTCCAGCCCGGTCAGGTAGCCGAAGCCCGGCGCGAAACCGCAGAAGGCGACCCGGTATTCGGCGCCGGTGTGCCGCTCGACCACCTCGGCCTCGGTCAGCCCGGTCGCCGAGGCCACTTCGGCGAGGTCCTCACCGTCGTAGCGGACCGGCACCACCAGCTCGTCGCCATGATGGCTCGGCGACGGCTCCAGCGGACGGCCGCTGAGCTGCTCGACCAGCCGCTCGAAGGTGGTGCGGCCGGGGTCGAACCGCACGAGCACGGTCCGCGCGGCCGGCACCACCTCCTCCACCCCCTCGGGCGGATCGGCGGCCAGCGCCGCGTCGAGCCCGAGCACCTCGGCGGCGCCGGGGAGGTCGACCAGCGCCGCGCGGGTGCCGTACCGGTGGACCCGGATCACCGGCGGCCGACCCGGTACTCGTCGTCGCGGCGATCGGTGATCAGCATGTGCCCCGGTGCGTGCGTGATGGCGAACGGCGGTTTCGACGCCATCAGCGCCGCCTGCGGGGTGACGCCGCACGCCCAGAACACCGGCACGTCACCGGGTTCGGCCCGGACGGGGTCACCGAAGTCGGGCTTGCCGAGGTCGGCGATGCCGAGCGCGCCGGGGTCGCCGACGTGCACCGGCGCGCCGTGCACCGCGGGCATCTCCGAGGTGATGCGGATGGCGTCGTCCACCTGGTGCTCCGGGATCTGCCGCATGGACACCACCATCGGCCCGTGCAACCGGCCCGCCGGGCGGCACTGGCGGTTGGTCACGTACATCGCCACGTTGCGGCCCTGTTCGACGTGCCGCAGCGGAATGCCCTCCGCGGCGAGCGCGGTCTCGAAGGAGAAGCTGCAGCCGATCGAGAAGGCGACGAGGTCGCTGCGCCAGTACCGCGTGGCGTCGGTGACCTCCGCGCGCAGCCTGCCGTTCTCCCAGATCCGGTACCGCGGCAGGTCGCGGCGCAGGTCCGCGCCGGGCGCCAGCACGGTCGACGGGTCGCCGGGATCGCTGACGTCGAGCACCGGGCACGGCTGTTCGTTGCGCTGGCAGAACAACAGCACGTCGTAGGCCCAGTTCTTGCGCACCGCGATCAGGTTCGTCTGCGTGTAACCCGCGGCCCAGCCGGTGGTCGGTGCCTGCACACCGGCGCGGAAACTCGCCCGCGCCCGTGCCGGGTCCAGCATCCCTGGTTCGTCCACAATGGTCATACCAGCTCCCTCCCCCGGGTTTCCGGCAGGCCCAGCAGGGCCAGTACCGCGACGCCGTAACCGACCGCGCCGAACACCATCGCCCCGCCGGCGCCGAGAAAACCGACCACCCCGGGGAAAACGGCGCCGACCGCGCGGCCGAAGTTGTAGGTGAAGCCCTGCCCGGTGCCGCGTTGCGCGGTCGGGTACAGCTCGGCGAGGAAGGCGCCGAAGCCGCTGAAGATGGCCGACATGGAGAAGCCGAGCGGGAAACCGAGCAGCATCACCAGGGTGTTGGCGCCATGCGGGATCTGCGTGTAGGCCACGATCAGCACCGCCGACAGCCCGGCGAAGAGCACGAAGGTCCGCTTGCGCCCCAGCAGGTCGGTCAGGTAACCGCCGCAGACGTAGCCGATGAACGCGCCGGAGATCAGGAAGACGTAGTAGCCGCCGGTGTTGATCACGGTCAGCCCGCGGGTGGTGCGCAGGTACGACGGCAGCCAGGTGGCCAGCGTGTAGTAACCGCCCTGCACGCCGGTGGCGAACAACGACGCGATCAGCGTGGTGCGCAGGAGGTCGCCGCGGAAGATCTGGGCGAACGAGCCGCGTTTCTCGGTGCTCTCCCGGCGTTGCGTGGCTTCGTCGGCGTCGGTGACGTTCTTGCGCACCCAGATGATCAGGATCGCCGGGATGACGCCGGTCCAGAACATGATGCGCCAGGCCATGTCGTCGCCGGTGACGGTGAAGACCACGGTGTAGACGACCACCGAGAGGCCCCAGCCCACCGCCCACGCGCTCTGCACGAAGGCGACCGTGCGGCCGCGGTAACGCGAGCGGGCGTACTCGGCGACGAGGATGGCGCCCGCGGCCCATTCACCGCCGAAGCCGAGGCCCTGGAGGGCGCGGAACACGAGCAGGGTCTCGAAGTTCGGCGCGAAGCCGCAGAGGACGGTGAACACGGTGTAGGTGGCCACGGTCAACTGGAGCGTGCGGACCCGGCCAATGCGGTCGGCCAGGATGCCCGCTCCGGCGCCGCCGATCGCCGAGACGACCAGCGTCGTGGTGCTGAGGAGGCCGGCTGTGCCGGGGGTCAGGCCGAAGTAGGCGATGATCGCGCTCAGGCTGAGCGGCAGGACCCAGTAGTCGTACGAGTCGAGCCCGTAGCCGCCGAACGCGCCGACGAAGGCGCGCCTGCCGCGCGGGCCGAGTGTGCGGTACCAGGCGAACGGTCGGGTGTCCTCGGCGGTTGGAGCGGTCGCATCCATCACGCACCTCGCTCGGGTCGGGTGTCGGTCCAGGGAAACACAGGTGAGCTGGGACACAAGGTAGGCTATTGTTGAACAATCCCACAAGAGGTTCGGAGGATAATCCTCAGGTAGTTTGAGCGTATCGTTCACTGGACCTGCGGTAGGCTGATCCTCGTGGTCATCGCAGACAGCAGCGGCAGCTCCATGGGGCTGGCCGCGGACCGGGGCCTCCTCGGCCGGACGAGCACGGCCGAGCGCGTGGCCGATGTGCTGCGCACGCGGATCTCGGAGGGATACTTCCTGCCCGGTGCCCGGCTCTCGGAACACGACATCGGGGCCGCGCTGGGGGTCTCGCGGAACACCCTGCGGGAGGCTTTCCGCCTGCTCACGCACGAACGGCTGTTGTCGCACGAGCTGAACCGGGGCGTTTTCGTCCGGATGCTGAGCTTGGACGACGTGGTGGACCTGTACCGCGTGCGCAAGGTGATCGAATGCGCCGCCGTGCGGAACGCGGTGAACCCGGACCTCTCACGCCTGGAAAGCGCGGTCGGCGACGGCCTGCTCGCCGAACGACGGGAGGGCTGGCGCGACCTCGGCACCGCGAACATCCACTTCCACCAGGCGCTCGCGTCGCTCACCGCCAGCCCGCGCATCGACGAACTGATGCAAGGAATCTTCGCCGAGCTGCGACTGGTGTTCCACGTGATGACCGATCCGCGGGAGTTCCACCAGCCGTACCTGCTGCGCAACGAAGAGATCCTGCAACTCCTGCGCGAGGGTGAGAACCGGCGCGCGGAGGCAGCACTGGCCCGCTACCTGAACGACGCCGAACACCAACTGGTCAAGGCCTACTCAAGCCGCACCCCCACGGACTAGGGCGTGTCCTGCGGATCTTTTCCATGATCGTGTGCAGATGATGGTGTGTGGTCGGACGCGGTGAGCTGACAGATAAGGCCTGGGCAACGATCGCGCCGTTGCTGCCTGTGGAGACTGGTCGCAGGGGTGGGCGGTGGCGTAGTCACCGGCAGGTGATCAACGCGATCCTGTGGCATGAACGGACCGGTGCGCCGTGGCGTGACCTGCCGGAACGGTATGGGCCGTGGAAGACCGCTCATGAGCGGTTACGGAAGTGGACCGCGGACGGGACGTGGGACCGGATCCTGGAGCACGTGATCGTCAAAGACGACTCCCTCGGGACACTCGAGGACAACATCGAGTTTGTGATCAGTGTCGATTCCACGAGTGTGCGGGCGCATCAGCACGCGGCCGGCGCCCGGAAAAAAGGGGCTGCGCGGACTGGATCGAAGAGCTCGCCGTCGACGGAGAGTGCCTCGGGCGTTCCCGAGGCGGACTGACCACCAAACTCCACTTGGCTGTCGACGCCGCCGGTCTGCCGTTGGCGGTGATCCTCACGCCAGGGCAGGCCGGGGACAACCCGCAACTGCTTCCGCTGCTGGACGACATCCGTGACATCGAGGTGGACGGGCGGAAAGTACGGGTCGGGCGGGTGCTCGCCGACAAGGCCTACACCCACCCGAGCACCCGGAAGGCGCTGCGGGAGCGCAGGATCAAGGCCACCATTCCCGAACGTGCCGACCAGATCGCCCGCCGGAAGGCCAAGGGCAAGGCCGGTGGCAGGCCACCGGCCTTCGACCCTGACCTCTACAAGCTCCGCAACGTGGTCGAGCGCTGCTTCAACCGGCTCAAACAATTCCGTGGCTTGGCAACACGGTTCGCCAAACGAGCCGCCTACCACCGCGCCGAAATCATCCTCGCCTGCATCGTCCTGCACCTCCGATGAAGATCCCCAGGACACGCCCTAACCCCCTCGGCTTGGACACGAATGTGGCTTTGGGGGCGGATTCGGCCCCCAAAGCCACATTCGTGACACGGACCGGGGCGACAGAGCGCGGCTCGCTCCCCAGGCGCCCGACCCCCGAAGGGCTCGGAGCCACCGGAGCGCCCTAGCCGCGAAGGTGGCGCAAGGAGGCCGAAACCCGCGCCGGGAGCCGAGTCCGTGGCGGTCATCGGGGACACGAATGTGGCTTTCGGGGCGGGATTCGCCCCCAAAGCCACATTCGTGTCCCGGGTGGGGTCGGATCAGCCGGTGGCGGCGCCTCGGCGGCGGCGTCGGGTGTGGTGTTCGTCCAGCAGGGAGTACCGCACGGCCAGCGACGCGGCTTCCAGGCGCGAGTGCACGCCGAGTTTGCTCAGCAGCGCCTGGATGTGCGTGCGTACCGTGGTCGTCGCCACGCCGAGGCGGCTGACCATTTCGCTGGTGCTCAACCCCTCGACGAGCATCGCCAGGCATTCGCGTTCGCGGGCCGTCAGGTGCGCGGCCAGCCGCATGGCTTCGGCGGAGCCTCGCGAGCGCAGGGCCGAGCGTTCCGAAGCGACGTGCACGACCACCTCCCCGGCGACGACGCTCCGCAGGGCGGCAGTCAGCGTCGCCACCCCGCACGTCTTCTGCACGTACCCCGCCGCGCCGCCGGCGAGGGCGCGGTGCAGGCCGTCGTCGTCCTGGTCGGCGGTGAGCACCACCACCTTGGTCGCCGGGCGCGCCGCCCGGATGTCGGTGAGGCGGTCCAGGGCGTCACCGTCGACGAAGCGGCGGTCCAGCAGGCAGACGTCCGGCTGGTGCCGCCGGATCGCGCCCGGGATGTCCGCCATGGTGCCGATCACCCCCAGCACCTGGAACTCGTGGCTCAACACGGACGCCAGCGCGTCGGAAAACAACGCGTGGTCGTCGCAGAGCAGCAGGCTGATGTTCATTCCGTTCCCCCCTCGGCCCCGAACAGCAGCCGGACACGGGTGCCCTCCGCACCGGAGGACACCACCTGAAAACCGCAGCGGCACGCCTCGGCGAGCCGCTCGACGATGCCGAGCCCCAGCGAAGCCCAGCCGGACGGGCCGGCGCCGAACCCCGGCCCGTCGTCGGCGACCTCGACGGTGATCAGCCCGTCGTCCTCCCGGACGGACACCTCCACCCGGCCACCCGGTCCCGCCGCCCGCACGGCGTTGTCGACCAGGTTCGTGATCATCCGCCACAGCAGCGATTCGTCCACCATCAGCGAAACCGCCGCCCCGGGCCGCACCACCACCGACGTCTCACCGGCCAGTGAAACCAGCGAAACGATCTGCTGCAGCACTTCGCGGACGTCGACCACGGACGCCCGCGGCCGGTCCCCGGAGGCCATCGCGTGGCGGACCATGCCGAGCAGCCGGTGCGTCTCCTGGTCGATGGCGTCCACCCGCTGCCGCGTCCCCGGCGGCAGCGTCGCCTCCCCCCGCACCGCCTCCACCAGGAACGACAGGGTCGCCAGGCTGTGCCCGAGATCGTGCAAGAACTCCCGCGTGACCACGCCAGCCGGCCGAGCGTCCGGGCTGGGGCCCCCAGTGGCCGCTTCCCCCGGCGATCGCTCCATCCTTCGCCTCCACTAGTCCCGTTTCACACGCACTCCGATCACTCAGTCGGGTTATTCCCATTGAACGTTGCACAACCCAGGCCGAACACCGGACAGTGGCCGAATATTTATCTACCCAACGTTATAGCGTGCCATCGCGGACGGTAACCGCTCGGTGGCGCCAATTCTCCGGCATCCAGGGGTGTACGGGGAATATTCAGAACCGGCAGACGCGCATCCGGGGGAAATAGGCCAGCGCGTCGAAAGCGAAGGGCACATCGGCGTGCACGGTCAGATGCGCGTGCCGAATGCCATGCGGGCGGTCCGCGGCGGCGCGCAACGGCCGGAGGTCGAGCAGGCCCGCCTCGGCGCCGACCAGGTGTTCTTCGATGCTCCCGGCTTCCGGAGCCCCGAGTTCCTGCTCGTACAGGCGGAAACCCAGGCGGCCTTCGGGATCGGGGCGCAGCCCGGTGGTGTGGCCGGTGCCCGCGGTCAGCGCCAGTGCGAAATATTCGTCGCCGAACTCGTCGGCCAGGTGGGCCCCCGCGGGCGCGTTGGTCACGCCGGGGATGAGACTGCTCGGGGTGCGCTGCAGATGTCCGTTGTGCAGCATCAGCAATATTTTCCGGTCCGGCCAGATTTCGCGCGCCAGGCGCACGGATTCCGCCATATAGCGGTCGCGCGACGCGCCCTGGACGGGTGTCGCCGAGCCGTTCATCGCGTCGAGCACTTCACGCAGATACGTGTCCACGCGCAGCGCGCCGCAGGCTTGGTGCAGCGCGATGGCGTGTGCCTGCGCGTCACCGCCTCGGCGCAGCACCGGCCCCGTTGACTCCAGATGGGCGACCAGCACGGCCAGTGCGGCGGTGGCCGCGTCGCGGTTTTCGCACTGCTGGTACAACCCCGGCGCGATGGCGCTGCTGACCGCGGAGTACGGCCGGGTCGCGGTCAGCGCATTGTCCACAAGGGACAGTGCGCCGGGGTCGGCGGCGAGCAGGTACTCCCGCACCGCGCGCAGGGCGGGCTCCGGCGAGCCCGCACTGCTGGGCACGTCCAGACCGAGGTATCGCACGTCTCCCCCGGCAGCCCCTCTTTCAGCAGCATTGTGCTCCCGCAGCCAGGTGAGCATGGTGTGCATCTCGGCGGAGTCGCCGAGTGAGAAGGTGAAGCCGTCGCGGCCGATGTCGGCGACCTCACCGGGCGCGCCGTGCAGCCAGGCGTCGGTCAGCCTGCCCTCCGCGTAGCCGGATTCGAAGCCGAGCACGCTGAAGCCGAGTTCGGTGACGAGCAGCCGCAGCACCCGGTCGCGATAGGCGCTGAACTCCTGGATGTGGTGGTTGTTCTCGCCGACGGCGACGATGCGGGCGTCACCGATCAGCTCGGGAAGGCGGTCGAACGGGCTGAGTCGTGGCATACTGGGCACACTAATGCAACTGGAGTAGCACTTGTCGACCGAATTGACCGGCAGCCGGCCCGGTGGGCGCACCGAACGCAACCGGGTCGCCGTGCTGACCGCCACCCTCGACGAACTGGCCGAGAAGGGTTATCCCGGCCTCACCGTGGACGCCGTGGCCGAACGCTCCGGGGTGCACAAGACCACGCTCTACCGCCGCTGGGGCTCGGCCGAGGGGCTGGTCGCCGCGGCACTGCTGTTCGGCATCGAACACCGCTGGGAGGTGCCGGACACCGGCTCGCTCGAAGGCGACCTCAGCGCGATGAACCGCGAGCTGACCACCTACTTCACCGATCCGGCGAAGTCGGCGCTGCCGCTGGCGTCGGTCGCGTCGTCCTTCCAGTCGGCCAAGGCCGCCGACTCGCTGCGCGAGTACTACGCCGACCGCCACGAGCGGGGTGCGGCGATGACCGTGCGCGCCATCGCCCGCGGCGAGGTCCCGGCGGACACCGATCCGGTCGAAGTGATGCGGCAGGCCGCCGCGCCGGTCTTCTACCGGTTGTTCATCAGCCGGGAGCCGATCGACTTCGCCATCGCCGACCGGGCCGCCCGCGCGGCCGTGCTCGCCGCGAAGGCCGGGGCTTTCGCCGTTTAGGACTTCTCCAGGTACTCCGCCCTTTCGGCATCGACCACCGTGGCGAGCATGCGCGCCAGCCCGCTGTGCTTCTCCAGCGCCGGGTCCTCGGTCACGATCTCCTGCGCGTAGGTGCGCGCCTCGGCGATGATCTCCTCGTCCCGCAGCAGGGACAGCAGCTTCAGCCCGGACCGCTTGCCCGACTGCGCCGAGCCGAGGATGTCGCCCTCCCGCCGGATTTCCAGGTCCAGCTGGGAGAGTTCGAAACCGTCCGTTGTGGACTCGACGGCATCAAGCCGCTCGCGCGTGGTGGTTCCCTCCAGCGCCTCGGTGACCAGCAGGCACAGCCCCGGCTTGGACCCGCGGCCGACACGGCCGCGCAGCTGGTGCAGCTGGCTGACGCCGAAGCGGTCAGCGTCCATGATCACCATCACCGTCGAGTTCGGCACGTTCACGCCGACCTCGATCACCGTGGTCGCCACCAGCACGTCGACCTTCCCGGCGGCGAAGGCGCGCATCACCGCGTCCTTCTCGTCCGGCGGCATCCGCCCGTGCAGCACGCCGACGGTCAGCCCCTGCAACGGCCCGGCCGCCAGTTCCTCGGCCACGTCGAGCACGGCCAGCGGCGGCCGCTTGTCACTCTTGTCCGACGCGGGCTCGTCACCGATGCGCGGGCAGACCACGTAGGCCTGGTTGCCCTTGCGCGCGTCCTCGGCGACCCTGTCCCACACCCGGTCCAGCCACTTCGGCTTCTCCGCCACCGGCACCACGGTGGTCGAGATCGGCGACCGCCCGGCGGGCATGTCACGCAGGGAAGCCGTTTCCAGGTCGCCGTAGACGGTCATCGCCACCGTGCGCGGGATCGGCGTCGCGGTCATCACCAGCACGTGCGGGCTGGTGCCGTCGGCCCCACGCGAGCGCAGCGCGTCCCGTTGCTCCACGCCGAAGCGGTGCTGCTCGTCGACCACCACGAGACCGAGGTCGGCGAAGGAAACCGTGTCCTGGATGAGCGCGTGCGTGCCGACCACGATGCCCGCCGCACCGCTCGCGGCGTCCAGCAACGCCTGCTTGCGTTCCTTGGCCGGCAGCGAACCGGTGAGCAGGGTGAGCTTGGTGGCGTTCTCCGCGGCGCCCAGCTCCCCGGCCTGCCCCAGGTCACCGAGCATGTCGCGCAACGAGCGCGCGTGCTGCGCGGCCAGCACCTCGGTGGGCGCGAGCATCGCGGCCTGCCGCCCGGAGTCGACCGCCTGCAGCATCGCCCGCAGCGCCACGATCGTCTTGCCGCTGCCGACCTCGCCCTGCAACAGCAGGTTCATCGGATGCTCCACCGAGAGCGACTCGGCGATCTTCGCGCCGACCTCGTGCTGCCCCGGTGTCAGCTCGAACGGCAGCCGCTGGTCGAAGGCTTCGAGGAGACCACCGGCCTTCGGCGCGCAGATCGGCGCCGGCCGCGTCACCGCGGAATGCCGCCGCTGCGCGAAGATCAGCTGGACGGACATGGCCTCGTCCCACTTCAGCCGCCGCTTCGCCGACTCCAGCCGCGGCCAGCTCTCCGGGCGGTGGATCTGGCGCAGCGCGTCGTGCAGCGACTCCAGCTTCTTGGCGGCGAGCAGTTCGGCGGGCATCGGGTCCTCGTCGACGTCGTCGAGGGTGTCCAGCACCTGGCGGACCGCCCGCGCGATCGCCCACGACTGGATGCCCTGCGCCGCCGGGTAGACCGGCATGATGCCGAGGAACTCGTCCATCACCGACTCGTGCAGGTCGTCGCCCTCGAGCAGTTCGTACTCGGGGTTGGCCAGCTGCAGGTTGTTCCGGAAGGCGGTCACCTTCCCGGCGAACAGCCCGGTCTTGTTGATCTTGAGTTCCCGCTCGCGGAACGCCTGGTTGAAGAAGGCCAGCTGCAGTTTGCGGCGGCCGTCGGTGATGGTGACCTCGAGGATGGTGCCGGCGCGGGCCCGCATCGTCCGCCGCAGCACCTTCTCGATCCTGGCCATCACGGTGACGTGCTCGCCGAGCTCCAGCCCGCCGATGTCGGTGAGCGAACCGCGCTCGTCGTACCGGCGCGGGTAGTGCCGCAGCAGGTCGGCGACGGTCTCGATGCCCAGCGAACCGGACAGCGCCTTGGCCGTCTTGGCGCCCAGCAACGGCGTCAGCTTGTCGTCAAGGACGGTCATCTTCCCTACTCCACCCCGATCAACAGCACGGCGTCGGTCTGCCGTCCGGAATAGCACACCAGTTCGACCTCCGGGTGCTCGCCCCGCAGCCAGCCCGTCAGCACCTCTTCGACGTCCGGCGGCGCGTCCACCCCGGTGACCACGGTGACCAGCTCCCCGCCCGGCCCGAGCAGCCGGGCCAGCACGGTGATCGCCGCCTCCAGCAGGTTCGCCTCGGCAGCCGGTTCGATCCGCACCACCTCGCCGTCGACCAGGCCCAGCACATCACCCGCCTGCGCGCGGCCGACCACCGAAAGCGCCTCACCACTGGCGAAGAGCACCTCTCCGCGGCGGGTCGCGGCGGCGGCCTCCGCCATCGCCACCACGTCGTCGTTGGTGCGCCGGGCCGGGTCGTGCACGGCCAGCGCGGCCAGCACCTGCACCGGCGAGGCACACGGGATGACCACCACGTCCCGGTCGCCGGCCATCGCGTGCCCGGCGGCGTTGTCGGCGACCGTGGTCAGGTCGGGACCACCGGCCAGCACGGTGACGTGGTTGCCGGTGGTCTCGGTGATCAGGCCGAGCATTTCCTCCACGCTCGGTACTGAACCAGCGGGCACCGACAAAACCGCGACGTTCTCCGCCCTGATCACTTCCGCGAGCCCCTCGCCGCGCACCACCACGACCACCGTGCGGTCGAGCCCGCCACCCGGTTGCAGCGGCGCCGGGGTGAGGAGCGGCTCCACCCGGATCCGGCGCGGGCGGCCCGCGTCCAGCGCGGCTTCGATGGCGGCGCCGATGTCCGCGCAGTGCACGTGGACCGCGTGGGACCCGGCGCCGTCGGCGGCCACGGTGACGCTGTCGCCGAGTCCGCTGAGCGCCTTGCGCAACACCGGCAGCGCGGCTTCTTCCGCGTCTTCGAGCAGGAACATCACCTCCCACGCGTACAGCGCGGGTTCGCCGTGCCCGTGGCCGTGCGCGGTGAGCGGGTGGTCGTGGGCGTGCTCGGTGCCGGTGACCACTTCGAGCAGCGCGTCCAGCACCGCCACCACCCCGCGCCCGCCCGCGTCGACCACACCGGCGCGCGCGAGCACGGGCAGCTGCTGCGGGGTGTGTTCGAGCGCCTCGGCGGCGGCTTCGGCGGCGGTGCGCGCGACCTCGTCGAGGTCACCGGAGGCACACGAGACGGCGGCGTTCACCGCGTGCAGCACGCTCAACATGGTGCCCGCGACCGGGCGGGCGACCGCGCCGGTGGCCACCTCGTCGGCGTGCCCAAGGGCGGCGGCCAGCGCGGGGCCGTCGACCGTGCGGTCCGCCAGCGCCTCCGCGAGCCCGCGCAGCACCTGGGACAGGATCACCCCGGAGTTGCCCTTCGCCGCGGCGACCGCGCCCTTGGCCAGCACGGCCAGTGCCTCACCCGCGCTCCCGGGCGGCGGCGCGTCGTTCAGCGCGTGCCAGGCCCCCGAGACGGTGTGGTGCATGTTCGACCCGGTGTCGGAGTCCGCCACCGGGTAGACGTTGATGCCGTTGATCTCCGGTCGCAGCGCGTCCAGGCTGTGCACGCAGGCCGAGGCCCAGCGCCCGATCGCGGCGGCGTCCAACTCGCGCACCCCTGTAACCTCCTGACCTGGGTCCAGGCGAGGGTAGCGACCCCGTCCGGTCCGCCTCGGAACATACTGGTTACTATGGTCGAGTTGCCCGGCCGCCGTGCCGGGCGTGATTCGTCTTCGAATGATCCAAAGGAGTTCGACGTGGCTGCCGTGTGCGACGTCTGTGGCAAGGGACCCGGCTTCGGTAAGTCGGTCTCACACTCCCACCGGCGGACCAGTCGCCGGTGGAACCCGAACATCCAGACCGTGCACGCCAAGATCGGTCTGTCCCAGCGCAAGCGCCTCAACGTGTGCACCTCGTGCATCAAGGCCGGCAAGGTCGTGCGAGGCTGAGCCGAAAGGTTGGGTGGCGAGTGCTCGCGAAGAGCGCTCGCCATTTTTTTTCGTCTCAAAGTGCTTTTCTGGGGGCCAAGCCCCCAGACCCCGGCCAGGGGGCAAGCCCCCTGGACCCCCCGGCGGCGTGCCGGGGGGGAGGGCGGTCGTCACGGGAGTTTCCACTCCACTGGCTGGGCGCCCTGCTGGACGAGGAGTTCGTTCACCCGGCTGAACGGGCGTGAGCCGAAGAAGCCGTTGTGCGCCGAGAGCGGGCTCGGGTGCACGGATTCCACGCACGGCACGCCACCCAGCAGCGGCTTGAGCTTGCGGGCGTTGCTGCCCCAGAGGATCGCCACCAGCGGGCCGCCGCGTTCGGCCAGTGCCTTGATCGCCTGCTCGGTGACCACTTCCCAGCCCTTGCCCTGGTGCGAGTTCGGCTTGCCGGGCATCACCGTCAGCGCGCGGTTGAGCAACAGCACACCTTGCTCGGTCCACGGCGTCAGGTCCCCGTTGGTCGGCAGCGGGTGGCCGAGGTCCTCTGCGTACTCCTTGTAGATGTTCACCAGGCTCTTCGGCAGCGGCCGGACCTCCGGCGCGACGGCGAAGGACAGGCCGATCGCGTGGCCGGGGGTCGGGTACGGGTCCTGGCCGACGACGAGCACGCGCACCTCGTCGAACGGTTGCTTGAACGCCCGCAGGACGTTCTCCCCGGCCGGGAGGTAGGTGCGCCCGGCGGCGATCTCCCCGCGGAGGAACTCCCCCATCGCGGCGATGTTGGACTCCACCGGGGCGAGGGCCTTCGCCCAGCCGGCTTCGACGATCTCGTGCAGCGGTCGTGCGGTCACGGCGGGCGACTCTATCGGCTGCGTCACACCATCGAGTCGGCGGGCCGCCTAGGAGAGCAGGCGGAGTTCGGTGCGGAAGCGGGCCGCGCGGCCGACATAGCTGGCCACCACGGCTTCGATCATCTCCGGGCCGAACGACTTGTTCTCCCGCGTCTTGGCGGGCACGCCCAGCGCGATCTCGCCCGAACCCACCTTCGAGCCGTATGACAGCACCGCTCCGGCGCCGACCATGCCGCCGTCCTCGATCTCGCTCCCGTTCAGCACCACCGAACCGGAGGCGATCAGGCAACCGGTGCCGATGATCGCGCCCTCGACGTGCACCGAGTGCCCCATCGCCGAAGACGGCCCGAGCACGGTCGGGTGCTGTTCGGTGCAGTGGATCACGCAGCCGTCCTGGACGTTGGAGCGTTCACCGATCTCGATGTGGCCGTTGTCCCCGCGCAGCACCGCCTGCGGCCACACCGAGGCGAACGCGCGGATCCGGACGTCGCCGATCAGCGTCGCGTCGGGGTGCACGTAGGCGTCGGGGTGGATGTCGGGCACCAGGTCGCCGAGTGCGTAGATCGCCACGGTCGTCCTCCCTTCAGCCGGTGAGCGACTTGCCGTAGTACCGGCTCTCCGCTTCACCGGCGTAGTAGCCGAAGCCGGCCATCTCCAGGTATCCGCTCGAGCGGTACAGCTCGATCGCCTCCGGCTGCTTGGTCCCGGTCTCCAGCACCATCCGCCGTCGCCCGGCGGCCAGCGCGGTGCGCTCGATCTCGGCGAGCATCGCACGCGCCAGCCCCCGGCCCCGCGCGGCTGTGACCACGAACATGCGCTTGATCTCGGCGTCACCGTCACGCAGCGCGCCGCCGTCGGCCTCGCGCACGCGCCAGGCGCCGGTGGCCACCGGGACCCCGTCGAGGTAGCCGACCAGGAACAGCCCGTTCGGCGGGGCGAACTCCTCCGGCCGCACCGGGGTGTCGTCCGGGGTGCCGTAGCGCACCACGTACTCCTGCTGCACCTCGGTGATCAGCTTCTGCGCGTCCGGATCGTCGTAGGCGGCCACACGGATTTCCACGACCGGCACCTTAACTGGTCTTCCAGTGCTCCCAACCGGCGTCGCCTCCGCTGTGCGGCTGCCCGTCCACCGTCACCCCGAACTCGGCCCTGGTCACCACGCCGATGCGGCGCCACCCGGCCGGCAGCTCCACGTTCGGCGGGAAGGCGGCGGCCAGCGCGTGGTCCTCGCCACCGGTGAGCACCCACCGCTGGGCGTCGGCGCCGAGCGCGGCGGCCACCTCCTGCAGCCGCTGGTCCGGCTGGAGCGCTTCGGTGCGCACGTCGATGCCGACCTCGGAAGCCGTCGCGATGTGCCCCAGATCGGCCAGCAGGCCGTCGGAGACGTCGATCATCGCGGTGGCACCCGCCGCGGCCGCCGCCGGTCCGGCCGCGTAGGGCGGCTCGGGGTAGCGCTGGGCGTTGACCACGCCGACCGGCGACCGGAAACCGCGGCCGAGCACCATCAGCCCCGCCGCCGCCCAGCCCAGCCGCCCGCAGACCGCGACCACGTCGCCCGGCCGGGCGCCCGATCTGGTCACCGGCGGCAGGCCGTTGAGGTCGCCGAGCGCGGTGATGCTCACCACCAGGGTCTCGGAGCGGACCACGTCCCCGCCGACCACGCCGACCCCGGCGCGCTCGGCCTCGGTCCACATGCCGTCGGTCAGCCGGGTCAGCACCGACGCCGGCAGGTCCCCCGGGCAGGCGAAGCCCACCAGCACCGAGGTGGGCAGCGCGCCCATCGCGGCGATGTCGGCCAGGTTCACCGCCACCGCCTTGCGGCCCACCTGCTCGGGCCCTGACCAGTCGAGCCGGAAGTGCACGCCCTGCACCAGCACGTCGGTGCTGACCACCACCCGGCCGTCGGGCGCGGCCACCAGCGCCCCGTCGTCACCCGGCCCGAGCAGCGTGAACGGCGGCTGCACCCGGTCCTGGGTGAGCGCCCGGATCAGGCCGAACTCACCCGTCTGCGCCACGGTCGTCGTCTCGGATGTGTCCCGCGGCACGCCGTTACCTCCTGACCTCAAATAGTCGGATCCCCTATCGTTCCCTTACTGGGGTACGTTCCTCAGACGTTCCTACCTTGCGCAGCCAGATCCAGACGAAGGGGCACGCCGTGGTCCACGCATACATCCTCATCCAGACCGAGGTCGGCAAGGCCGCGTCCGTCGCGGCGGAGATCTCGGGCATCCCCGGGGTCACCACCTCCGAGGACGTGACCGGGCCGTACGACGTGATCGTCCGGGCGGCCGCGGACAACGTCGACCAGCTCGGCCAGCTGGTGGTCGCCAAGGTGCAGAACGTGGAGGGCATCACGCGGACGCTGACCTGCCCCGTGGTGCACCTCTGACCCGTGCTGTAGTTCCTCCTCGTGCCCCACTTCGACACCGAGACCGGCGCCCCGCCCCGGCTGCTGATCGTGATCGCCGCGACCCTGGCGGTCGCGCTCGCCGCCGGGGTGGCGGTTTTCGGCCTGCTCACCGGTTCTGAGGGAAAACCCGGCGAACCGGGCCAGGGACCGCTGCCGCTAGTGCCGGTGCCCGCCCCGCAGGCAGGCGCGGCCGAATGCGCCACCCTTCTGGGCGTGCTGCCCGGCGAGCTGACCTCCAACGGCGAGAAGCTGGCCAAGCGCGAACTGGCCGAGCCCGCTCCCCCGGCGACGGCCGCCTGGGGCACCGATGACCCGATCGTGCTGCGCTGCGGTCTGGACCAACCGCGGGAGATGACCAGGACGGCCCAGCTGCGCGTGATCAACTCCGTGCAGTGGCTGCCGGTCGCGGCCGAAGGCACCACCACCTGGTTCCTCGCCGACCGGCCCGTCTACGTGGCGCTGACCGTGCCGGACAGCGCCGGAACCGGCCCGCTGCAGGAAATCTCCGACGTGATCGCGGGCGCGCTACCGTCAGCCCCGCTGCGCTTCTCCGACGATTGACCGGGATCGGGCCACCGACGCCTGCCGAACGCTATGAGTGGGGCATTACTTGCAATGAACGCAAGTAATGCCCCACTCATAGCAATCAGACACCGCCCCAGCTGAGGCCGAGCACCAAACCGGGGCGGCCGAACACCCCGGACATCACCGCAACCCGGTCCCCCGGGCAATAGCCGTCTCCACCAACGTGGACAACAGCGTCGGATAGTCCACACCGGTTACCGCCCACATCTTCGGATAGGCCGACGTAGTGGTGAAGCCGGGCATGGTGTTCACCTCGTTGATGGTCAGCTCGCCGTCGGCGCCGACGAAGAAGTCGACCCTGGCCAGGCCCTGGCAGTCCAGCGCGTGGAAGGCGGCGACGGCCATTTCGCGCAGCCGTTCGGTCACCTGGTCGTCCAGCTTCGCCGGGATGTCCAGTTCCGCGGCCTCGCCCAGGTACTTGGTTTCGAAGTCGTACCAGGCGCTTTCGTCGGTGGCCAGCACGCGGATCTCGGCGGGCAGCGAGGCTTCCACGCGGCCGTCGGGGAATTCCAGCACGCCGCATTCGAGTTCGCGGCCGACCACCGCGGCCTCGACGAGCACCTTGGGGTCGGTCTCGCGGGCCAGCGCGATCGCGGCGTCCAGCTGGGACCAGTCGGTCACCTTGCTGATCCCGATCGAGGACCCGGCCCTGGCCGGTTTGACGAACACCGGCAGGCCGAGGCGTTCGCGTTCGGCGTCGGGCAAAGTGGACTGTCCACGCCGGAGCACCGCGTACTCGCCGCTGGGCAGGCCCTCGGCGGCGAGCAGCTTCTTCGCGAACTCCTTGTCCATCGCGGTGGCGCTGGCGAGCACCCCGGCGCCGACGTAGGGCACGTCCGCCAGTTCCAGCAGGCCCTGGATGGTGCCGTCCTCGCCGAAAGCGCCGTGCAGCACCGGGAAGATGACGTCCACCGCGCCGATCGCGTCCACCCCGGCGTCCAGCGAGACCAGTTCGCGGTTGACCCGGTCGCCGGTGAGCACCAGGCTCCGTCCTTCGTGGACGACGGGGAGCTGGTCACCGTCGATCCGCAGCCGGTCCGGGTCGCTGGGGCCGAGCACCCAGCCGCCTTCGCGGGTGATGCCGATGGGCACGATTTCGAACCGCTCGGGATCCAGGTTCGCCAGCACACTGCCCGCCGATACGCAGGAAATGGTGTGCTCGGTGCTCCGGCCGCCGAACACCACGGCGACCCGCGTCTTGGCTGGGCTCATGGGACGTCACCCTACCGGGCTCTTGTGGATCACTCCGGGGCGCAGTAAATCGACCAGCGTGTCCAGTGCGTCGGCCAGTGCCTCGCGGGAACAACCCGAATAGGCGAGCGGAATGCCGTACGCGGTCGGGGGGCCGGCGAAATGGCGGTCGAGGTGGTCGAGCCGGATACCCGCGGCTTCGGCGGCGCGCACCTTCCCGCGTTCCTCCGCCGCCGAGTTCAGCGGGACCATCAGGTGCGCGCCCGCGTCGTCGCCGAGCACCGGGATGCCGCCCGCGTGCAGCGCGCTGGTCAGCATGGTCCGCCGCTCGGACAGCTCGCGCCGCAGCTTCCGCAGGTGACGGCCCAGATCCCCGTGGCGGGCCAGTTCGATCAGCACCCGCTGCCCCGCCGGGGACGGCCGGGTGCCGGTGCGGTCGCGGTGCTCCAGCACGGCGGCGGCCACCTCCGGCGGCGCGACCATCCAGCCGGCGCCGAGCGTGGGCGTGAGGATCTTGCTGGTGGTGCCCAGGTGCGCGACCACGTCCGGGGCGAGCGCGGCGAGCAGCGGCAGCGGTGCCACGTCGAAGCGCAGTTCACCGTCGTAGTCGTCCTCGATGAGCAGGAAGTCCTCGGCGCGCGCCCGTTCGACCAGTTGCACGCGGCGGGCCGCGCTCATCCGGCTGCCCATCGGGTACTGGTGCGCGGGTGAGCAGTAGACGGCCCGTACCCCGCGGGGCACGGCGTCCGGGCGCAGGCCCTCACCGTCCACCGGCACCGGCACGGTCCGCAGCCCGGCGCTGGTCAGCGCCTGCACGGCCCGCTGGTACCCGGGTTCCTCGACGGCGACCACGTCACCGGGTTCGAAGATGGCGCCGGCGATCTCGATCAGCGCGGCCGTGGTGCCCGCGGTGGCGAGCACGGAATCCGTGCCGGCCGACAGGCCGCGGTGGCGCAGCAGGTGCTCGGCGATCATGGCCCGGTAGTCGAACAGCCCGGCGCGGTGCGCCCTGGACAACGGCGGCGCGTCGGCCGCGGCCCGCCACGCCCGGCGCCAGGCGGCGCGGTCCAGACCATCGGCCCACGGCATGCCGGGGCTGAGGTCGAGCAGGTCGGGCCGGGCCGGGGCCTCGCCGATCACCAGGCCGCGCGCCGGGCGGTCGCGTGGCGGCGAGGTGGTGACGTAGGTGCCGGAGCCGTGGCGCCCGGCGATCCAGCCCTCGGCGTGGAGCTGCTCGTACGCCGCGGAGGTCACCGTCCGGCTGACGCCGAGGCGCTGGGCCAGCGCGCGGGTCGAGGGCAGCCGGTCGCCGCCGCGCAGGTGGCCGGTGGCGGCCGACTCGCGCAGGGCGTCGGCGAGCTGCACGGCGAGCGGGGTCCCGCTGTGGCGGTCCAGGCGCATCGGGAGCGCGGTGTCGGAATGCGGCAAAGTGGCCTCTTCAAACTGGCTGATGATTGGCCATTCATGATGCCACTTGTCCACGGCAGGCTGCTCGTATGACCCCATTGTCACCCACTCCCCGCAGCACGCTGACCCGGAAGAAGGACCGCGGCCGGACCGAACGCGCCGAGCTGCACGCCGTGCTGAACGAGGGCCTGGTCTGTCACCTCGGCCTCGTCCTCGACGGCTCGCCGGTGGTGCTGCCGACCGGCTACGGGCGTGACGGCGACACGCTCTACCTGCACGGATCGACCGGTTCGCCGAGCATGCGCGCGGCCGCGACCGGACTGGACGTGTGCGTGACGGTGACCCTGCTGGACGCCGTCGTCTACGCGCGCTCGGTCAACGACCACTCGATGAACTACCGCAGCGCCGTGGTCCACGGCCGGGCGCGGCTGCTGAGCGGGGACGAGAAGCTACGCGGTCTCCACGCGCTCACCGATCACCTCGCGCCCGGCTCGTGGGAGCACGCGCGCGAGGTGAACGCGAAGGAGATGGCCGCCGTCACGGTGCTCGCGCTCGATCTGGCGGAGGCGTCGGTCAAGGTGCGCGACGTCGGCGCCCTCGACCAGCCCGCCGACGTGGCGGCGGACGCCGCGTGGGCCGGGGTGCTGCCGATCCGGACCTCGTTCGGCGCTCCGGAGACCGACGCGGAGTGCTCGGTCCCGGTGCCCGCTCACGTGGCGGAGCGGCGGGTGGGCCCGTCGACGAAGCCGGGTCGGTAGCTGCGCATGGCCCGGCCGCCGGAGCGATAGACGTGCACGCTGATCGCGGGGTCGCCGCCGGGGTTGTGGACGTGGTGCACGTAGCCGGGGGCGAACACCCGCGACTGGCCGGCGACCAGCGGGTGCACCTCGGTGACCACGCGGCCGTCGGCGGCCTTCCGGCTGACGGTCTCGGTCAGCGTGCCGGAGACGACGGTGAAGGCACCGGTCGACTCGACGTGGTCGTGCAGGTCGGTCTCCTGGCCGGGGAGCCAGCTCATCAGCCAGATCTCCTGCTCACCGTCACTGGCGACGAGCGCGGAGAACCGCTGGTCGGGGTCGTAGCGCAGGAGGTGGCGCCAGCGGTCGCGGTCGTGGGCGTACTCGAGCGCGACCCGCACGGGGTGGCGCTGCTGAACAACGTTCTCAGCCAGGGCGACGGTGTTGTCCGGAACGGCGAACATGGTGTTTTGTCCTTTATGGGTGTTGTGGCGGCTGGGTTCGACTTCAGCGGCAACAACACGGACACAGCGAGAAGACACGGGGCTGGCCTTGGCGGCTGGCTCGCACGTTCGTCTCACGCATCAACACACCAGGCAGCGAAGCAGGCCGCGGCCCCCGCGGTCAACCGGTCTCACCCTGTGGGCGCCGGTTCACGACCATTCGTGTTTGCGATCCCGGCCCAGCAGTTCGGCACCCAGGCGGCGGGGGTCGCCGCCCTCGTGGCAGACGCGGTGCATGGCGTCGGTGATCGGCATGTCGACGCCGAGGCCGGACGCCAGGTCCCGGATGGAGGTGCAGGACTTCACGCCCTCGGCCACCTGTCCCCCGACCGACTCCTGCGCCTGCGCGACCGACTCCCCGCGCCCCAGCCGTTCCCCGAAGGTCCGGTTCCGCGAAAGCGGTGAGGAGCAGGTGGCGACCAGGTCGCCCACCCCGGCCAGCCCGGCGAAGGTCAGCGGGTCGGCGCCCAGTTTCACGCCCAGCCGCGCGGTTTCGGCCAGCCCGCGGGTGATCAGCGTCGCCATGGTGTTGGTGCCGAACCCGAGGCCCGCGGCCATGCCGCAGCTCAGCGCGATCACGTTCTTGCACGCCCCGCCCAGCTCGCAGCCCACCACGTCGGTGTTGGTGTAGGGCCGGAAGTAGCCGGTGAAGCACGCCCGCTGCACGGCCACCGCGCGCTCGTGGTCGGCACACGCGACCACGGCCGCCGACGGCTGTTCCTGCGCGATCTCCTTCGCCAGGTTCGGCCCGGAGACCACCACCACCTGACCGTCCGGCACCCCGGCGATCTCGGTGATCACCTCGCTCATCCGCTTCAGCGTGCCCAGTTCCACGCCCTTGGCCAGGCTGACCAGGATCGCCTCGGGCGGCAGCAGGCCGCGCCACGCGGTCAGGTTCGCCCGCAGGCTCTGGCTCGGCACGGCCAGCACCACGACCTCGGCGCCGTCCAGGGCCGCGGCCGGGTCGGCGGTGGCGGTGATCCGCGACGGCAGCGCCACGCCCGGCAGGTACGCGCCGTTCGTCCCGGCGTCCCTGATCTCCGCGGCGACCTCGGGCCGCCGCGCCCAGATCGTCACGTCACGCCCGGCGTCGCCGAGCACCTTGGCGAAGGTGGTGCCCCAGGAACCCGCGCCGAGCACGGTGACCCGCTGCAGGTCCATCTCAGTCCCCGTCCTCGGTCGCCGTACGCGCCGGCGGCCGCTCGCCGCGTACTTCGCTCAGCAGGTCCACGACCTCGGCCATCATCAGGTCGGTCACCTCGCGCAGCACCTTCGCGCCGAGCGGGCGGCCGCGGAAGGCGGACAGGTCGATCGGCTCGCCGACCGAGTGGATCACGTGCTTGCGCGGGAACGGCCGGAACTTCTTGTCGTAGCCGTTGAGGATCTCGTGGGTGCCCCAGCGCGCGATCGGGATCACCGGCACGTCGTTCTCCAGCGCCAGCCGGGCCGCGCCGGTGTAGGACCGCTTCGGCCAGCCTGCCGGGTCCCTGGTGATCGTGCCCTCGGGGTAGATCACCACCACCTTGCCCTCGCGCAGCGCCTGGTGCGCGGCCCGCAGGCTGTCACCGGCGCTGGAGGAGCCGCGGTAGACCGGGATGCCGCCCGATTCGACCAGGATCTTGCCGAGCAGCGGGGTGCGGGTCAGGCTCTCCTTCGCCATGAACCGCGGCACCCGCTTGTTGCGGTGCACCAGCACCGCGTCGACCACCGGGTCCAGGTGTGAGATGTGGTTGAGCACCAGCAGGGCGCCCCCGCGGCGGGGGATGCGCTCCGCGTGCCGGTAGTCCCGCCTGCCGAGCAGGGTCATCGGGTAGAACAGCGCCGCGGCGGTCCCCACCCAGAAACCGCCCTTTTCCCGATCGGCCAAAACTCCTCCTCGCTCGGTTGCCCACGCTGATCCTGCCCCCCGCGATGTCACAGACCTAGGGCGGGTGGGTGGGCTTTGAGAGTAGGAAGAGGGCGGGAGGGCGGGCTTTGGGAGTAGGAAGAGGGCGGGCGGGTGGGCTTTGAGAGTAGAAAGGGGATGTGGCACGCGAGGTGGACCTGATCGTCCCGTTGAAACAGCCCAGCCTGGGCAAGTCCCGGCTCCGCGGCGCGCTGGACGACATCCACGACGACGACACGCACGCCGAGCTGGTGCTCGCGCTGGCCGCCGACACCCTGGCCGCGGCGACCGCGGCGAACGGCGTCCGCCGGGTGCTGGTGGTCGCGGCCGACCCGCTCGCGCTGACCAGCCTGCACCGGCTCGGCGTCGAAGTGGTCGGTGACGCCGGGGTGCGCGGGCTCAACACCGCGCTGCGCCGGGGTGAGGCGATCCTGCGCGGGGCCGATCCGGGCGGGGTGGTGGCCGCGCTGCAGGCCGACCTCCCCGCGTTGCGCCCGGACGAGCTGGCGATGGCGCTCGGAGCCGCCGCCGACCGGCGCGCCTTCGTCGCCGACCGGCAGGGCACCGGGACAACGCTGCTGGTCGCGGCCCCCGGCGAACCGCTGGACCCGCACTTCGGCACCGGCTCGGCGCTGGCGCACACCGCCTCCGGGGCGGTCCCGCTGGACGTCGCCGCGCCCTCGTTGCGCAGCGACGTGGACACCGCCGCGGACCTCGCCCACGTCCGGCGGCTCGGGCTCGGCTGGCGCACCTCGACCCTGCTGGGCGAGGCGTGCTGCCTGAGCTGAAGGAATTCACCGTGGCGTAGATCGCGGTACGCGCAGGACGCCGCCGAGTACGGAAGAATGCAGGGTGTGAGTGAGCCGCTGAACCCCCCGCCCGCCCCACCGGACCTGCGCCGGGCCCGTCCCGACGCCGCGCTGACGGCGCAGGAGAAACACGGGGTGCCCTCGGCGCCGCCCGCGGTCACCGCGGTGGCGCGGCTGGCCGCCGACGCGCTCCCCGACGACCGCTACTTCAACCGCGAGCTGTCGTGGCAGGACTTCAACGCCCGCGTGCTGGCGCTGGCCGAGGACGCCTCGCAGCCGCTGCTCGAGCGGACCAAGTTCCTCGCCATCTTCGCGTCCAATTTGGACGAGTTCTACATGGTCCGGGTGGCCGGGCTGAAACGACGTGACGAAACCGGCCTCTCGGTGCGCAGCGCGGACGGGCTCACCCCGCGCGAGCAGCTGGCCTACATCGCCAAGCGCAACCAGGACCTGGTGGAACGGCACACCGGCGCCTTCGAGGACGAGCTGCGCCCGGAGCTGGCCGCCGAGGGCATCCGGATCGTCAGCTGGTCCGATTTGGACGGACCGGACCAGCTGCGGCTGTCCGGCTACTTCACCGACCAGATCTTCCCGGTGCTCACCCCGCTGGCGGTGGACCCGGCGCACCCGTTCCCCTACATCTCCGGCCTCTCGCTCAACCTCGCGGTGACCGTGCGCGACCCGGAAGGCGGCACCGAGCGCTTCGCGCGGGTCAAGGTGCCGAGCAACGTGCCCCGGCTGATCCGGGTGGAAGCCCAGCGGGAACGCCGCGAGGCGACGTTCCTGCCGCTGGAGGAACTGATCTCGGCGCACCTCGGCGAGCTGTTCACCGGCATGGAGGTCACCGAGCACCACGTGTTCCGGATCACCCGCAACGCCGATTTCGAGGTCGAGGAGGACCGCGACGAGGACCTCCTGCAGGCGCTCGAACGCGAACTGGCCCAGCGCCGGTTCGGCCCGCCGGTCCGCCTCGAGGTGGCGCAGGACATGAGCGAGCACATGCTCGAACTCCTGCTCCGCGAGCTGGAGGTGGACCCGCGTGACGTGGTCGAGGTGCCGGGCCTGCTCGACCTGACCTGCCTGCACCAGTTGTCCACCGTGGACCGCAAGGAGCTGAAGTACCCGACCTTCGTCCCGGCCACGCACCCGGCCTTCGGCGAGCGCGAGACGCCGAAGAGCGTGTTCGCCACCCTGCGCGAGGGCGACGTGCTGGTACACCACCCGTACGACTCGTTCTCCACCAGCGTGCAGCGCTTCGTCGAGCAGGCCGCCGCCGATCCCAAGGTGCTGGCGATCAAGCAGACGCTGTACCGCACCTCCGGTGACTCGCCGATCGTCGATGCGCTCGTCGACGCCGCCGAAGCGGGCAAGCAGGTGGTGGCGCTGGTGGAGATCAAGGCGCGCTTCGACGAGCAGGCCAACATCACCTGGGCCCGCACGCTGGAACGCGCCGGCGTGCACGTGGTCTACGGGCTGATGGGCCTCAAGACGCACTGCAAGACCGCGCTGGTGGTGCGGCAGGAGGGCTCGACCATCCGCCGCTACTGCCACATCGGCACCGGCAACTACAACCCGAAGACCGCGCGGCTGTACGAGGACCTCGGGCTGCTCACCGCCGACCCGAGCATCGGCGCGGACCTGACCGACCTGTTCAACGTGCTCACCGGGTATTCGCGGCAGGACACCTTCCGCAACATCCTCACCGCGCCGAACGGGATACGGCGGGGCATCCTGCGCGACATCACCGCGGAGATCGAGCACGCGCGCGCCGGACGGCCCGCCGGGGTCCGGATCAAGTGCAACTCGCTCGTCGACGAGCAGGTCATCGACGCGCTGTACCAGGCGTCGCAGGCCGGGGTCGAGGTCGACGTGGTGGTGCGCGGGATCTGCTCGCTCAAGCCGGGGGTGAAGGGGCTGAGCGAGAACATCCGGGTCCGCTCGATCCTCGGCCGGTTCCTGGAGCACTCGCGGATCCTGCACTTCCGCGGTGGCGAGAGCTACTGGATCGGCAGCGCGGACATGATGCACCGCAACCTCGACCGCCGGATCGAGGCGCTGGTGCGGGTCAAGGAACCCAAGCTGGCCAGGCAACTCGACGAGATCTTCAACTCCGCGCTCGACCCCAGCACGCGCTGCTGGGTGCTCACCGCGACCGGTGAGTGGGCCCCGTCCCCCTCCGGCGACTCCGAGGTGCGGGACCACCAGGTCGAGCTGATCTCCAAGCACAGGGCGAACGGTTGAACGACGAAGAGACGAAGGTCCGCGCCGCGGGCGCGGTGCTGTGGCGGCCGGGACCGGACGGCGCGCCGGAGATCGCGGTGGTGCACCGGCCGCGCTACGACGACTGGTCGCTGCCCAAGGGCAAACTCGACCCCGGCGAGACCACGGTGGCCGCGGCGGTGCGCGAACTCCACGAGGAGACCGGTTTCCACGTGGTGCTCGGCCGCTTCCTCAAGCAGGTGGCCTACGGGGTGCCGGGGCCGGACGGCGGCACGGTCGGCAAGACCGTCGACTACTTCAGCGCCCGCGCGGTGAGCGGGGAGTTCACGCCGAACGACGAGGTGGACGAACTGCGCTGGCTGAGCCCGCCGGAAGCGGAGGCGATCCTCCACCGCCGCGGCGATGTGGAGACGCTGCGCGAGTTCTGCGCGCTGCCCGCCGACCTGACCACCGTGCTCCTGGTCCGCCACGCCAAGGCGGGCAAGCGCGACGAGTGGACCGGCGACGACGACCTGCGCCCGCTGTCCAACGCGGGACTGCGCCAGTCCGACGGCATCCGCGCGGTGACCACCCGGTTCGGCCCGACGCGCGTGCTTTCCGCGCCGCGCCTGCGGTGCGTGCAGACGGTCGCGAAGGTGGCCGAGGACCTCGGGATCGAGGTGGCGCAGGAGCACCTGCTCTCCGAAGAGGGCTACTGGGCCGATCCGGTGCTCGGGCTGGCGCGGTTCCTCGCCATCGTCGGGGACGGCGGCACGCCGTTGCTCTGCAGCCAGGGCGGGGTGATCCCGGATCTGGTGACCCAACTGGCCGAACGCGACGGGGTCGAACTGGAACTGCGCAGCCACGTCACCGAATCGGAGCAGCGGCGGCGGCCCGCGCCGGCGAAGAAGGGTTCACTGTGGCTGCTCAGCTTCCGGCCGCCGTCGGGGAACGAGGGCCCGCGACTGGCCGCGGCGACCTACTTCGCCAGCCAGTTGCCCTCACCGTCGCCGTTGAACAGCGCGAAAGGCGAGTGACAGCGACCTGAAAGCCGACCCTGGTTCACTTCGACCGCGCCCGTTGCCGGGCGGGATGCGACGGTCTAGGGGTGCGGCGCATCCCGTCCCGGTCAGCCGCCGAGTTCGTCGAGCAGTGCCTGCACCTCGGCGGTGCGCGGGTCGTTCAACCGGCGGCTGGTTTCCACCGCCGCCGACCAGTAGCCGCGGGCGCCGTCCTCTTCCCCCATCGCCCGCTGGATCTGCCCGAGGGTGATGTGCACGTCGATGGTGCCGTAGTCGGCGTCCATCTCGCGCAGCGCGCCCAGTGCGCGCAGGGCGTGCTCCATCGCCTCGTCGAACCGGCCGACCCGCCCCAGCGCCTCGGCGAAGTTCCCCTTCGCCAGCGCGGAGTGGTACTCGTCGCCGATGGCGAGGAAGGCGTGCTGCGCGTTCAGCGCGTGCTCGGCCGCGTCGTCGAACTTGCCCAGCCCGATGCAACTGGCGCTCAGGTTCAGTTCCGCGTGCGCCAGGTAGGTCTGCTGCCCGGACCGGCGCGCGGCCTCGACGCCTTCGGAGCTGTAGCGGTAGGACTCCTCGTACTCCTCGCGCAGGTAGTAGGCCCCGGCGAGGTTGCTCAGGATCGCCACGCTGAGCGCGTTGCCGCCTTCCGGTGCCGCCGCGAGCCCTTGTTCCAGTGCGGCCAGCGCCTCGTCGGTGCGGGAAGCCCGCAGCAGCGCCGTACCCAGGTTGTTCGCCGCGTACTGCAGGCCGATCCGGTCGTGCGCGGCCTCGGCGACCTCCACCGCGTGGCGTGCGGTCACGATCCAGTCATCGATGTCATGCCGCTCCGCGTTGAACCCGCGCAGCAGCCAGCTGAGCTGCCAGGTGCGCGTCGACCACCCGCGCCGGGTGGCCGCGATCACCAGTGCGGTCAGCGTGGAGCGTTCGCCGATGTACCAGGCGGTCGCGGCGGCGCGGTCGGCGAAGTGCACCTCGGGGCCGACGAGTTCCGGCAGCACCACGTCCTCGGTGAGCAGGTCCGGCCGCACCTGGCTGTTGGCTTCGGCGGCCGCGCAGAGGTACCAGTCGAGCAGCCTGCCGAAGCATTCCGCCTGTTCCGCGGGGCTTTCGGTCTCTTCCAGCCGTTCGGTGGCGTAGACCCGCAGCAGGTCGTGGAACTGGTAGCGGTCGGCGCGCGGCTGGTTGAGCAGGTGCGCCGACGCGAGCTGGTCGAGCAGATCCCGGGTCTCGCGGACCGGACGGCCGCCGAGCACCGCCGCGGCGGGCAGGCTGATGTCCACCCCCGGGTGCAGCCCGAGCAAGCGGAAGAGCCTCGCCGCGTCCGGGCGCAGCGCCTTGTAGGACCACGAGAACGCGGCACGCAGATCGGTACCGGCGTCGTGCGGGTCCCGCAGGGTGTCCAGACGCGACCGCTGGTCCCGCAGTTCCTCCACCACGCCGGCGATGGACATGCCGCCGAACCGCGACACCCGTTCGCCCGCCAGCGCCAGGGCGAGCGGCAGCCTGCCACACAGGTCCGCCAGTTCGGCCACCGCGTCGGGTTCGGCGGCCAGCCGCGCGTGCCCCACACTGCCCGCCAGCAGCGCCGTGGCGCCCCGCCGGTCCAGTGACCCCAGCGCGAGCCGGTGCGCGCCCTCACGGGCCACCAGGCCCCGCAACTGGCTGCGGCTGGTGACCACCACGAGGTTCCCCGACCCCGGCAACAGCGGGCGGACCTGGTCGGCGTCGTGCGCGTTGTCCAGCAGCATCAGCATCCGCGCACCCGCCAGCCTGCTGCGCAGCATCGCCGAGCGTTCCTCCACTGTGGAAGGGATCGCCTCGGCCGCCACGCCGACCGCCCGCAGGAACCGGCCGAGCGCCGCGTCCGGGGTGACCGGGGTGTCCGCCGAATGCCCGCGCAGGTCGAGGAACAACTGCCCGTCGGGGAAGCGGTCGCGCACGCGGTGGGACCAGTGCACGGCGAGCGAGGTCTTCCCGACGCCCGCCGCGCCTTCGATCACCGCGATGGCGGTGGACCGTTCGTGCTGCCCGGCGAGGAACTCGTCGAGTTCGGCGAGTTCGGCATCGCGGCCGGTGAAGCGGGTGACGTCGAACGGCAGCTGCCGCGGCACTTCGTCGCGCACGGCCGGTGCCGCCGGTGCCTCGGTGCCCGCGGAGAGCAGTTCCAGGTGCAGGCGGCGCAACCGCGCTCCCGGCTCCACCCCCAGTTCCTCGGCGAGCAGTTCCCGCAGTTTCGCGTACCTGGCCAGCGCTTCGGCGCGGCGGCCGGTGCGCGCCAGTTCCACCACGAGCCGTTCCCACAACGACTCGCGCAACGGATAACGCGCGATCAATTCGGTGAGTTCCGCGGCGAGATCGGGATCGTCACCGGCGGCGGCGTCCAGATCGATCCGCCGTTCCACCGCGAGCAGATACCGTTCGGTGAGCAGCGGCGCCCAATCCTCGGCGAGAGCCGGCGAGCCGACACCCTCCAACGGGGTGCCGCGCCACAGTGCCAGTGCTTCCCCGAGCGAGCGCCGTTCGGCGGCCGGGTCGGGTTGTTCCACCGCGGTGTCGAGCAATCGGAGGAACCGCAGTGCGTCCACCCGGTCCGGTTCGATGACGAGCCGGTAGCCGTCCGGTGCGGTGGCGACGGTGTCTTCGCCGATCAGGCGGCGCAGACGCATCACGTAGGTGTGCAGGCTGCCGCGCACCCGCGCGGGCAGGCTTTCGCCCCAGACGAACCGGGCCAGCGAGTCGATCGAGACCGGGCGGCCCGCGGACAGCGCGAGCCCGGCGAGCAGTGCCCGCTGACGGGCACTGGTGAGGGAGACCGGCGCACCGCCGATCGTGGCTTCGAACGAGCCCAGCAGCCCGATTTCGATGACGGCTACCTCCTCCGGGTCCGCGGTCGCGCCGCGACTCCCGACTCTAGCGAGCGGGGGTGCGGTGGCGCACCACCGTTGCGGACGCGGACGCGGCAGGGCCCCGTGCCGTCGAGCACGGGGCCCTGCCGTGGGTACCGCTGGGACGAACCCTCGTCGCGAACTACTTCTTCTTCGCGGCGGTGGTGCGCTTGGCCGCGGTGGTCTTCTTCGCGGCGGCGGCCTTCGGTGCTGCCTTGGCGGCGGTGGTGGCCTTGGCGGTCGTCGTCTTCGCGGCGGCGGCCTTCGGCGCAGCGGCCTTGGCGGTGGTCTTCTTCGCCGTGGTCGCCTTGGCCGTGGTGGCCTTGGCAGCCGTCTTCGGCGCCGCCTTGGCAGCGGTACGGCTCGCGGCGGTGCTGCGCGTGGTGGTGGCGCGCGTGCGAGTCGTGGTGCTGCGGGTGGTGCTGGGACGGCTGGCCGTCGCCCGGGTCGTGGTCGCGCGGGTGGTGGTGCCCGCGGCGGCCCGGGTGCCGGTGGTGGCGCGCTTGGCGGCGGCGGTGACCTTCGGCAGCTTCTTCGCGCCGCTCACCACGTCCTTGAAGGTCGTGCCGGCGCGGAAGGCGGGCACGTTGGTCTTCTTGACGCGGACCGTCTCACCGGTACGCGGGTTCCGCGCGGTGCGGGCGGCGCGGGCGCGCTTCTCGAACACCCCGAAGCCGGTGATGTTCACCTTCTCGCCCTTGTTGACCGTCCGGATGATGATGTCGACGAGACCGTCGACCGCTTCCGATGCAACCTTTTTGTCGCCCAGACGCTCCGACAGCGCCTCGATCAGCTGGGCCTTGTTGGCCATTCCGGTCCTCCAAGAAGAACTATCCGTACACGGCCTCCTTCGGCCGACTTGCGCACACGGTATTACCAATGCAGCACAAATTCCAAACGGCACGCGGAATTTTTCCCTTGTATCGGCGGTGGTTCCGCCGGTGGAGGGACCCTCATCGGGGCTGTCCGGGGCCGTTCGGCACGGGTCGGAGGGGGTCCGGCAGGGCCTGGATTCCCTTGTTGAGCAGGGAATTCTCGCAGCTCAGCCGGGTACCGGGGTGGTCACCGGCTTCCAGGAGGGCCGGCCGGTTTCGAACGAATCGATCTCATCGGCGTGTCGCAGGGTGAGAGCGATGTCATCGAGCCCCTCGAGCAGCCGCCAGCGGGTGTAGTCGTCGATCGTGAAGGGCGCGGTGAAGTCCTTGGCCCGCACGGTCTTCTCCTGGAGGTCCACGGTGACCTCCGTGCCGGGGTCGTTCTCGAGCAGCTTCCAGAGCAGTTCGACGTCCGCCTGCTCGCACTGGGCGGCCAGCAGGCCCTGCTTGCCGGAGTTGCCGCGGAAGATGTCGGCGAACCGGGCCGAGATGACCACGCGGAAGCCGTAGTTCATCAGCGCCCAGACGGCGTGCTCGCGGGAGGAGCCGGTGCCGAAGTCCGGCCCGGCGACCAGCACGCTGCCCGCCCGGAAGGCCTCCTGGTTGAGCACGAACCCGCTGTCCGAGCGCCAGGCGGCGAACAGGCCGTCCTCGAAGCCGGTGCGGGTCACGCGCTTGAGGTAGACGGCCGGGATGATCTGGTCAGTGTCCACGTTGGACCGGCGCAGCGGCACGCCGACGCCGGTGTGGGTGGTGAAGGGGTCCATGATGGGATGACTCCTGATCCGGGGGTGTCGGGGAGGGTTACCGGGCGGTACCGGCGGTGGCGGGAACCAGGTCCTCCGGCGAGGAGAGCGTGCCCCGCACGGCGGTCGCGGCGGCCACCAGCGGCGAGACCAGGTGCGTCCGGCCGCCCTTGCCCTGCCTGCCCTCGAAGTTCCGGTTGGAGGTCGACGCGCTGCGCTCCCCCGGCTTGAGCTGGTCCGGGTTCATGCCCAGGCACATCGAGCAGCCCGCCTGGCGCCACTCGGCACCGGCGTCGGTGAAGATCTCGTTCAGCCCCTCGGCTTCGGCGGCCTGGCGCACCCGCATCGAGCCGGGCACCACCAGCATCCGCACGCCGTCGGCCACCTTGTGCCCGCGCAGCACCTCGGCGGCGGCCCGCAGGTCCTCGATGCGGCCGTTCGTGCACGAGCCGAGGAAGACGGTGTCCACCGGGATCTCCCGCAGCGGGGTGCCCGGCTTGAGGTCCATATAGGACAGGGCCTTCTCGGCGGCGAAGCGCTCGTTCTCGTCGGCGATCAGCTCGGGGTCGGGCACCGCGTCGCCCAGCGGCAGGCCCTGTCCCGGGTTGGTGCCCCAGGTCACGAACGGGGTCAGCGTGGCGGCGTCGAGGTGGACCTCGGCGTCGAACTCGGCCCCCTCGTCGGTCTTCAGCTCGCGCCACTCGGCCACCGCGGCGTCCCAGTCGGCGCCCCGCGGCGCGTGCGGGCGGCCCTCGAGGTAGGCGAAGGTCACCTCGTCCGGCGCGATCATCCCGGCCCGCGCCCCGGCTTCGATGGACATGTTGCAGACCGTCATCCGGGCTTCCATGGACAGCGCCTCGATCGCCGAGCCGCGGTACTCGAGCACGTAGCCCTGCCCGCCACCGGTGCCGATCTTGGCGATCACCGCGAGGATGATGTCCTTCGCGGTCACGCCGGGGCGCAGTTCGCCGTCGACGTTGATCGCCATCGTCTTGAATGGACGCAGCGGCAGCGTCTGGGTGGCCAGCACGTGCTCGACCTCCGAGGTGCCGATGCCGAAGGCCATCGCGCCGAACGCGCCGTGGGTGGAGGTGTGGCTGTCACCGCAGACCACCGTCATACCCGGCTGGGTCAGCCCGAGCTGCGGGCCGATCACGTGCACGATGCCCTGTTCCGCGTCGCCCATCGGGTGCAGCCGGACGCCGAACTCCTTGCAGTTGCGGCGAAGCGTGTCGACCTGGGTGCGGGACACCGGATCGGCGATCGGCAGGTCGATGTCGACCGTCGGCACGTTGTGGTCCTCGGTGGCGATGGTCAGGTCGGGCCTGCGCACCGGGCGGCCCGCCAGCCGGAGGCCGTCGAAGGCCTGCGGGCTGGTGACTTCGTGCACCAGGTGGAGATCGATGTAGAGCAGGTCCGGCTCGGCTCCCTCGCCGCGGCGCACCACATGTGCGTCCCACACCTTTTCCGCCAGCGTGCGGCCCCGTGCTTGCACCATCAGGGCACCTCCCATGAGACGTTACCGGGATTTTCCCAGGATCTGGACTTCCCAAACTGCGGGAAGATAGTATCGCGCTGTGGGACAGCATAGCGGTATCGGAGTCCTGGACAAGGCGGTGGCCGTGCTGCAGGCGGTCGCCGAAGATCCCTGCGGGCTCGCCGAACTCTGCAGCCGGACCGGCCTTCCGCGCGCGACGGCGCACCGGCTGGCGGTCGGGCTGGAAGTGCACCGGTTGCTCCGGCGCGGGCCGGACGGGCGCTGGCGCCCCGGCACGGCGCTGGCCGAACTCGCCGGTGGCACAACGGATCCACTGCTCGACGCGGCGGGCTCGGTGTTGCCGAAGTTGCGGGACATCACCGGCGAGAGCGTGCAGCTCTACCGCCGGGACGGGGTGCAGCGGATCTGCGTGTCGACCGCGGAGCCGCCGAGTGGCCTTCGCGACACTGTGCCGATCGGCTCACGGTTGCCGATGACGGCCGGCTCCGGCGCGAAGGTCCTCGCGGCGTGGTCGGATCCGCACACCCAGCGCGCGATCCTGACCGACGCGGTCTACGGGGAACGGACGCTGCTGGAGGTCCGGCGGCGCGGCTGGGCGCAAAGCGTGGCCGAACGGGAGCCGGGTGTGGCGAGCGTCTCGGCGCCGGTACGGGATTCCGCGGGCACGGTGGTCGCCGCGGTGTCGGTCTCGGGGCCGATCGAGCGCATCGGGCGCAAACCGGGGGCGCGGTGGGCGGCGGATCTGCTGGCCGCCGCCGAAGCCCTCCAAGAACGCCTGTGAAGGAACGCTATGAGTGGGGCATTACTTGCGCCCTCCCGTCGCCCACCGCCACCCTCAGCGGAGCTGCGCACGGTTGCTTGATTGCAAGTAATGCCCCACTCATAGCGGTGACCGGCCGGTCAGCCGCAGCTTCCGCAGCAGCCGCAGCTGGCGCCGGTGCAGGAGCTGCAGCAGTTGCATCCACCCATGGCGAACCACCTTCCCTAGTCCGGATCCCGGAGCGGTTTCCAGGGTAGGAAGGTGACGGTGCGCGGCACACCGCTCACAGAGTGGTATGCGAATTCAGCTATGTGAGGGACGTCCGGCCCCGGATCCACCGCCCCGGTAAGGCGAAACCTCGTCCGGGGCACGGCGTTCACCCGCACGCCGTAGTGGGGTGCCTCCGTCGCGGTCACGAGCGTGAGCGCGACGGAGACCCTTCCAGAGTGGACACAGTGGACTCAGCGGCCCTGCAGCGCCTTGACGTTGTTCCCGAAGGTCCAGTTCTTCGAACCGTCCCAGTTGATCGACCAGGTCATCAGCCCCTTCAGGCCGCCGGAGTAAGCGTTCCACGCCTGCGCGACCAGTCCGGTGGACATGTACCCGCCCCCGGCGCCCGGCTGCGCGGGCAACCCGGGTACTTGCTTGTCGAAGGGCACCCGGATCGTCGTGCCCTGCACCACCAGTCCCTGGTTCAGGCAGTTCGTCTGCGCGGTGAAGCCCTGCACGGTCCCGGCCTGGTAGGAGTCACCGGCGCAGCCGTACATGCTGCCGTTGTAGTACTGCATGTTCAGCCACCACAGCCTGCCGTTGTCCGCGTACTTCTTCACGATCGGCAGGTACGCGCCCCAGATCGAGCCGTAGACCACGCTGCCGCCGGTGACGTAGGCGGTTTCCGGGGCCATGGTGAGCCCGAAGTTCGGCGGCATCTGCGCCAGCACGCCGTCGATGATCCGGATCAGGTTCGCCTGCGACGCCGACGGTGTGCCGATGTTCCCGCTGCCCACCAGGCCGGTTTCGATGTCGATGTCGATGCCGTCGAAGTTGTACTTCTTCAGGATCGGCACGATCGTGGCGACGAACCGGTCCGCCACCGCGCTGGAGTTCAGGTCGATCCCCGCGGTCGCGCCGCCGATCGACATCAGGATGGTGGCCCCGGCTTCCTTGGCCGCGCACATCTCCGCGGGCGTGGCCACCTTGACCGTCGAATCCATCCCGTCCTGCCACAGCACGGTGCCGTCGGAGAGGATGACGGGGAACGCCGCGTTGAGCACGTTGTAGCCGTGCGCGCGGATGCGGGAGTCGGTGATCGGGATCCAGCCGAGCGGCGGGTGCACGCCGTTCGAGGCGCCGTCCCAGTTCTCCCAGTACCCCTGCAGCACCTTGCCCGCCGGCTTGGACTTCACCGCACAGACCTCCGCCGGCCCGGCGGCGCCCGCCACGGGACTAAGCACCGCGAGCGGCGCGGCCAGCAGGGCGGCCAAGGCGACCGCGAACACACGTGATCTACGACCGAACATACGCAGCTCCCTCTAAGCGTCGTTGCCACAGCGAGAACACGGCCGTCCACCCACGATAACCACCACCCGCACACCGGACGTACCGGCATTCGAGTGGTCTAGACCATACCATCTCTGGGAGGGGTGGTTGATGCCGTGAATGTGGCTTTCACGGCGGATTCGGCCGTGAAAGCCACATTCACGGCACTCCTCCGGGCCCACGAAGGCCACCGACGCCACAGGGGGGTCCACGAATGGGGTGGGTCTTTGGCCTCTAGTTCGCGGCCCGGGGCGCGGTTAGCGTCGCGCCTGATGCTGCAACGATCTGCCCGGTGGGCCGCCGCCGTGTTCGCGCTGGCCGGGGCCTACTACCTCGGCGCCCGCCTCGGCCTGGAGTTCGCGCTGGTGCGCGGCCAGGTGGCCCCGCTGTGGCCACCGACCGGGCTGGCGCTGGCCGTGTTGCTGCGCTTCGGGTTGCGGCTGTGGCCAGGCGTGCTCCTCGGCTCGGTCGCCGCCAACCTGCCGCTCGGGCCGTCCCCGCTCGCCGTGGTCGTCATCGGCGCCGGGGCCACGGCGGCGCCGGTGGTGGCCGTGGTGCTCTTGCGCCGCGCCGGGTTCCAGACGGATCTGGCCCGCCTGCGCGACGTCACCGCGCTCGTGTTCGGCGCGCTCGGCGGCATGGCGATCAGCGCCACCGTGGGCGCCGGGGTCCTCGTGCTCGCGGACGCCCTCCAACCCGGACAACTCCTCGCCGCCTGGTCGGTGTGGTGGGCGGGCGACGCGACCGGCGTGCTGGTCTTCGCGCCCGCGCTGCTGCTACTCCTGCGCGCGCACCGCGTTCGCTGGCGCGAGATCACCACCGCGCACTGGCTCAAATCGGCCGTGCTGACCGGGGGCACGCTGGCGCTGGCTATCGCGGTCGCGAGTGGTCAGGTGCCGTGGCTGTTCATCATCTTCCCGGTGGTCATCTGGAGCGCCTGGCGCCTCGGCCTCGCCGTGGTCTCCCCCTGCCTGGTCATCGCCACCACCGGCACCACCATCGCCGCCACGCTCGGCGCAGGACCGTTCGCCGGGCAGGAGCTGCTCAACCGGATGGTGCTGCTGCAGTCGTTCAACGGCGCCCTCGTGCTGACCGGGCTCCTGCTCGCCGCGGCCGCGGCCGAACAACGCGCGGCCGCCGCGGTCAGCCAGCTCGCGGGCGCCGAGCTGGAAGTCGAAGTCACCGAACGCACGGCGATGTTCACCGAAGCCGAACGCGTCGGCCAGGTCGGCAGCTGGGAACGCGATCTGGCCACCGGCGAGGTCATCTGGAGCGACCAGATGTACCGGCTCTACGGCATGGTCCCGCGCTCACGCGCCCTCGACTACGGCACCTTCCTCGAGCACGTGCACCCCGACGACCGCGCGGAGGTCGCGGCGGTGAACGAGCAGGCGCTGCGGGACCACCTCGACACCGAACTGGCGCACCGCGTGGTGTGGCCGGACGGGACGGTGCGCTGGCTCAACCGCCGCGCCCGCGTGATGGTCGACGACTCCGGCACCGCGCGGAAGATGGTCGGTACCGCGCAGGACATCACCGCGGCCAGGACGGCGGCGGCGGAAACCCGGATCCTGCTCGATTCGGTCACCGACGCGATCGTCGGCTTCGACGCCGCGGGCACGGTCACCCTGGTCAACGAGCGTGCGGTGGAGTTGTTCGGCAGGCTCACCGGCGAGCGGATCGGCCTGCTGCTGCCGGATCTCGACACCGCCCGCGCGTGCCAGGGCATCGAACTGACCGGACACCGCCAGGACGGCGATGAGTTCCCGGCGGAGGTCTCGGTGCGGCCGCTGTCCACCGCCGAAGGTGCCTTCGGCGGCACGGTCGCGGTCGCCGTGGTCCGCGACGTCACCCAGCGCAAGAAGGCCGAAGAAGCGACCCGGCAGCTGCGGGAGGAGCACCAGCGGCGGCAACAAGCCTTGGAGATCAACGACAACGTCGTGCAGGGGCTGTCGGCCGCGCTCTACGCACTGGATTCCGGCGAGTCCGCCCGTGCCGTCCGCATCCTGCAGCGCACGCTCGACACCGCGCGCCAGATCATGCGGGACCTCCTGCACGAGACCCTGGACATCGCGCCGGGAGACCTCGTGCGGCAGCAACCCGCCGCGCTCGGCGCACCCGAACCACCGCCCGCGCCCGAGCCGCCGGCGGGCACCGGACCGGTGACCGCGGTGATCGCCGACGACAGCCGCGAAGTCCGGTTCGCCCTGCGTGCGCTGCTGGAATCGTTGCCGGGCATCACCGTCGTCGGTGAGGTGGCCGACGGCGTGGAGGCGGTGCGGATCGCCGGTGACCGGCGGCCGGACGCGCTGCTGCTCGACCTGGCCATGCCCGGGATGGACGGACTCGAAGCCCTGCCGCTGATCCTGGCGGCTTCGCCCGGCACCAAGGTCATCGTGGTCTCCGGGTACGGCCGTGACCAGGTCGCCGAGCAGGCGCTGCGCCTCGGTGCCACGGCGTACGTGGAGAAGGGCGGCTCGACCCGGCTGCTGGCGAACCTGCTGGCGGACCTGTTCTCCGCGATCGGCCGCAACCGCGCCGAGCCACGGTCGGGCCCGGTCGCCGAAGTGGACCAGCAGGCCGACATCGCGGCGACCTGCGCGCACGAACTGCGCACGCCGATCGCCGCGCTCACCAGCATCACCGAACTGCTGCTCGACCAGGGCGAGCGGATGCCCGCCGAAACCGTCCACAAACTACTCGGCGCGATGGCGCGCAGCCTGCGCCAGCTGGACCGGGTGGTGCAGGACCTCGCCGACGCCGGCCGGATGCTCAACGGGAAACTGGACCTGCTGCTGGAGAGCACCGATCTCGGCGACCTGGTGCGGGCGCTGCTCGGCGAACTGTCCGAACTCACCGAAGACCACCCGGTCGAACTCCGGGTCGGGGACGGGGTGGTCGCCGGGATCGACCCGTTCCGGATCCGGCAGGTGCTGCTGAACCTGCTCGCGAACGCGGCGAAGTTCAGCCAGCCGGGCACGCCGATCCGGCTGAGCCTGCGCACCGCCGGGGACTGCGCGGAGATCGCGGTCACCGACCAGGGGCCGGGCATCGCACCGGAACACCGCGACCGGCTCTTCGGCAAGTTCGAGCGGCTCGGCAGCATGCACCGCGGCACCGGACTGGGGCTGTACATCTCCAAGGAGATCGCCAGGGCGCACCGGGGAGACCTCGTGCTCGCCGAGAGCGGTCCCGGTGGCAGCACCTTCGTGCTGTCACTGCCGATCGTGCTCAGCTGAGCCCGATCATGCACTAGAAAGCTAAGCCTTCCCTCGTCCTGCCGCGTTCTGGGCGCTGGAGCATAATGGGCGGGCGCGGGAAATTTTTCCCCACAGGCAGACGCGAGGAGTAGACCTTGCCAGCGGCCGGCGGTGTTTCCGTAGATCTCCGCGTCCACCGCAGCGGAGTGGTCATCGGCTGCGTGACCGGTGAGGTGGACCGCCTCGGCGCACCGGTGCTCGCGCGGTTCCTGAGCCACCGCGTGGCGGCACGGGAGGATTTCGTCCTGGACCTGCGTGGCCTGGGCTTCCTGGGGGCGGCCGGCCTGGCCACCCTGCTGGAGGCAGCGGGCGCGGCAGCCGAGGAGAACGTCTCGTGGGCCATGGTGACCTGGGGCCCGGTGGTGAACCGCGTGGTGGAGGCGACCGGGGTGAGCACCGTGCTGCCGACCCACCCCACCCTCATCGACGCGCTGGCCGATGTCGAAGCCGGCCGTCGCCGGTTCGACCGCGTCCTGCCGAAGAGGGTGTCCTCGGTGCCGGAGCACCACAACCTGCCCCCGGCCTGAGCTTACGGCCGGTCAGGCCGAATACGGTCCGCGCTGCTCCAGCGTCGGGCTCACCTGCGGATCGGCTCCTGGCTGCCCCGGCACCGGCGTGACGGTGGTGTCCGGGCGCTGCAGCTGCTCCTCCGCCGGGCGCACCACCACACCGCCGTCGGTGCGCAGCACCTCCGGCCGCACCACGTCCTGCCGCGGCAGGTCCTGTCGCTGCTGGTACTCGCGTTCGCGCCGCTGCCGCGCCAGCGTGCCGATGGTGATCGCGTGCGCGGCCGCCAGCAGGAGCAGGAAGAAGCCGAGCTTGCCGATGAACATCGTGGTGTCACCGGGTTCGCCGATGTCCACGATCGACAGCAGCGCCAGCACCCCCAGCCCCACCAGGTGGAACACCATCACCGTCATTCTCGCCATGGTGGCGTCCGCCGGTGAGCCGCCATCGGAGTTCGCCGCGTAGCGACGCCCGTTCCGGTACAGGATCTGCCCGTCGACGAGCACCATCAGCGCACCGATCAACAGGAAGGCGAGATAGTCGTTGTCGGCCATGTCGCACCCCTTTCCACCACTGGGAAGTACCCGCGTGCCGGTGGGGGAAGCCGGATCAGCCGGATGTCACCTGATCGAGTCGAACCAGCGCAGCACCCGCCGCGCCACCTCATCGGGTTGTTCCAGGTGCAGGAAGTGGCCCGCGTTCCGGAGGACCGCCACGTCGGATCCGGGCGCGAGGCCGCGGTAGGCCTGTTCGAAGTGCTCGGCGGCGATGCAACCGTCGTCCGCGCCGGCGAGCACCAGCAACGGCTTGCCCGCGGCGGCTTCGCTGCGGCCGCCGAACTCGACCAGCGCCGGGTCGTGCCCGCTGGGGTCGAAGTTGGCGCGGTAGATCTTCAGCGAGTTGGCGATGTAGCGCTCGTCGCCGTACATCCGGTGGACGCGCTCCCGGTGCTCCGGCGACAGCGTCAACCCCGGTGACCACGTGGCCCACAGGTAGTCGATCAGGCGGCGGTCGAGCTGGAGCACCATGCCCGCGCCGACGTCGTGGCCGATCATGTCGACGCCGTCCGGGTCGAGCGCGCGGGCCACGGCTGCCGCGTCGGCGGCGAAGGTGAGGCTGCCGCCGTACTCCAGCGCGTCCGCGGTGTCGGGGTGGAACCCGCGCAGGTACGGCAAGACCACGCGCCTGCCCGCCGCGACGAGCCGCTCGGCCAGTGGTTCGAAGGTGGCCGGGTGATCGGGGAAACCGTGCCAGCACACCACCACCGGCCCGTCCCCCGCGGCCAGCGCCGGGAAGGCCAGCCGCTCGGTTTCGACCACGATCTCCTCGAAGTCCATGCGTGCAGCCTAGCTCCGGCTGAGCACCGGAATAAGGGCTTTGCCGTGCGGGACCTCGGTGTATGAGCCGTCGGCACGCAGGCGCTGGTAGCCGATCTCCAGCAGTCCGGCACCGTTTCGCGGCATGGTCACGGTGACGCGGCCGCCACTGACCTCGACGGTGCCCGCGCTCGCCGGGACGAGCCTGGCGTGCAAGCGGTTCAGCGGGTTGGTCAGGTCGAAGGCGGCGCCAGGGGCACTGCGTACGGTCACGTCGGTACCGCCGGGCACCCCGGGCCGCAGCCGCAGCAGGCGCTCGCTCGACCGGAGGTGCAGCGGGCCGACGCCCGAGGGCAACGGCTGATCGGCCGTGGTCAGGTCGATCGCCAGTGCACCGTCCACACGCATCCGTGAGCTGTAGACGCGCCGGGAGTCCGCAGTGGACGGACGACCGTGGTGGACGTAGAAGTCCTCCGAACCATCCGGCGAGCCGACGATGCTGCCGTGCCCGGTCGAGTACACGCCCTGGGCCGGATCCTGGGACAGCACCGGGTTCGCCGGGCTCTTGCGGAACGGCCCGAGTGGACTGTCCGCCGTCGCGTAGCCGACGCCGTAGTGCTCGTTCTCGTAGTTGTTCGCCGAATAGGTCAGGCGGTAGACCGGTTTGCCGTGCTCGTCGGTGGTTCGGACGGTGGTCGAACCTTCGGCCCAGCGCCGGTCCTTCTTCTGCCCGCCGGTCTTGGCGTAGTCGTCGACGTGCGCGTTCTCCCACGACTGCTTGTCCGAGCCGTAGTTCAGGATCGGCGTCCAGCCGTCCTTGCGGGTGCCCGGCGGGTCCGCCGGATCCAGGTTCGTGTCGCGGTAGGACGGTGCGATCGCCGGTTTGGTGGTGCCGGACGGGTCGTGCCACCAGTCGCTGGTGAGTTCGACCGCGTAGATGTTGGACTCCTCGACGTACTTGCCGAGATCGGTGTCCCACACCCAGTTCCGGTAGGCGTTGCGTGAGAAGTAGAGGTAGATCCGGCCGTCCGCGTCGAAGAAGACGTTGGGGTCGATGAACGGGAGGTAGGTGCCCAGCGGCGCGGTCTGCCCCTCGGCCAGCGTGGCGGGCGGCTTCTTCTGCGCGGCGTCCATGATCAGGTTGACGTCGTGGTAGTCCGGGTCGAACGGGTGGTAGTCCAGCGGTCCCGGGGCCACGTCGCGGAACGGGCCCGCCGGCGAGTCGGCCACCGCGACACCGACCTTCGACGGCTCTTCGAAGTCCGCGTACTTGAAGTGCTCGGCGACGTTCTGGTTCATCCGTCCCGAGTAGAACAGGTAGTACAGCCCGGTCCGTTCGTTGTGGTACAGCTCCGGCGCCCAGAACCAGTCGTGCGCCCAGGTTCCCGCCTCACCCGCTTTGAGCGCGCCGCCGGGCAGGTGCTCCCAGGTGGCCAGGTCCGGCGAGCGGTAGATGCCGAAGTGGTAACCGGGATCCGCGCCCTCGGTCGAGTAGGCGTAGTAGTAGCCGCTCGCGCGGTCGAAGTGGACGAACGGATCGGCCCCGGGCGTGGTGGCGCTGTTGAAGTACGTGGGCGCCGAAGTCGCGCCCGCGGGCACCGCACCGGCGAGGAGCAGCAGGCCGACCAGGAAAAGGACGCTCTTCCGCACGGCCTACCTCTGTTTCCTCTTGTGGAGTCTTGTCGATTGTCGGGTATTTTCAGCCGCTTTTCGCCGTGTTGTCAAGGTCGTCGCCGGGCAGGCGCACCGTGGTGCGGCGCAGGAACTGCTGCACCAGCGGGCCCATCGCCAGCGCGATCACCAAGGTGCCGAGACCGGCCGTGCCGCCGAGGAACCAGCCCACGGTCAGCACGGCCACCTCGATCCCGGTGCGCACCAGCCAGATCGGCTTGCCGGTGACCCGCACGGCTCCGGTCATCAGACCGTCGCGCGGGCCGGAACCGAAGCGGGCACCCAGGTACACCGCGTCGAAGAAGGTGAGCATCAGCAGGCCGGCGAGGTAGTAGCCGAACCGCGGCGCGAGCGTGTCCGGCGGCGGCAGGAACCAGACCGCGAAGTCGGCCGACAACCCCACCAGCAGGACGTTGAGCAGCGTGCCGAGGCCAGGGAGTTCCCGCAGCGGGATCCAGAAGACCAGCACGGCCACGGCGATCAGGTTCGTGGCCCAGCCGAAGCTCAGCCCGGTGCGCTCCGAGACGCCCTCGGCGAGCACGCTCCAACTCGACGCGCCGAGCCCGGACTCGACCAGGAAGGTGACGGAAATGCCGTAGCCGACCAGGCCGACGAGCAGTTGCGGGACCCGGCGGGCGTTGCGCCCGGCACGGAGTTGCTCGCCCGCGGTCATCCGGCGGGCCACGGAACTGGCGCTCATGCCGATGATCTTGCGGGAGTGCTGGCCTTGAGAGAAAGGGCCAGATCGAGGACGCTGGCCCGGTGCACACCAGCAGCCACGCCCTCGCCCGCCTGCTCGGTGACTGGGCCGGTCCCGGCCCGGCGCACCGGCGGCTCAGTGATCTGGTGCGCCTGCTCATCCTCGACGGCCGTCTTCCGCTGGACACCGCGCTGCCCGGGGAACGGGACCTCGCCGCCGTGCTGGGGATCAGCCGCACCACGGTGTCCACCGCGTACACGACGCTGCGCGAGCAGGGGTACTTGACCGCCCGCGATCGGGCACGCGGGCGGACGCGGGTGCCGCCGGGCGATCGACAGCCGGAACCGGGGACGGCCGGGCCGGATCTGCTCGACTTCTCGCACGCCGCGTCACCCGCGCCCGGCGAGGCGTTGCACCGGGCATACACCCGCGCGCTGGACCAACTTCCCCGTTACCTGCCGCGGCACGGGTACGCGCACGTCGGGTTGGGCGAGCTGCGCGCTGCTGTGGCGCAGCGGTACACCGATCGCGGACTGCCGACCGCGCCGGAGCAGATCCTGGTGACCAACGGGGCGCAGCACGCGTTCAGCCTGCTCGTGCGGACGATCCTGCGGCCACGGGATCGGGTGGTGACCGATCACCCGAGCTATCCGCACGCGCTGCGGGTGCTGCGGAACGCGGGTTGCCGGATCACGCCGGTCGCGGTCACCGACGACGGCTGGGACGTGGACACCCTCGTGACGGCCGCGCGAGGGGCGGCACTGGCGTTCCTGATCCCGGACTTCCACAACCCCACCGGCCTGCTGCTGTCCGAAGTGGACCGTCCACGGCTGCGGCTCGACTGCCCGCTGGTGGTGGACGAGACGATGGCCGAACTGGCGCTGGACGCCGATCCGCCGGTGCCGGTGGCGGCCTACCACCCGGGCGTCATCTCGATCGGCTCGGCGGCCAAGACGTTCTGGGGCGGGCTGCGGGTCGGGTGGCTGCGGGCGGACCGGGAGCTGGTGCAGCGGCTCGGGCAGGCCCGGTCGGGCACCGATCTGGGGACGCCGGTGGTGGAGCAGCTCGCCTGCGCGGAACTGCTCAGGGAGATCGGCGAGTTGCTGCCGGACAGGCTGGCCGGGATGCGGGAGCGGCGTTCTTTGCTGCTGGACTTGGTTCGTACTCGGCTGCCGGACTGGACCGTGGGACGGTCGTCGGGCGGGTTGTCGGTGTGGGCACGGCTGCCGGATCCGGTCAGCTCGGCACTCGCGGCCGTGGCCCCGCAGTTCGGCGTCCACCTGGCCGCGGGCCCGCGCTTCGGCATCGGGGGCGCCTTCGAGCGGTACCTCCGGCTGCCGTACTCACTGGACGCCGACCCCATGCGCGCGGGCATCGAGGGCATCGCGTCCGCCCTCGCCGCCGTCCGAAGTGGACACCGAGCCGACCCCTCGCCCACGCCCCTGGCCTGACGAAACCCCAGGACACAAATGTGGCTTTGGGGGCGGAATCGGCCCCCAAAGCCACATTCGTGTCACTCCGTCAGCGGGTCGCGTCCGCCGGTTCGCGCGTTTCGACGGTGCGCTTCGGGTGTTCGTCGGTCAGCGCGGTGCCTTCGACGTCGAGCTCCGGCAGCCACCGCAGCCACGACGGCAGCCACCACGCGCGTTCCCCGAGCAGCGCCAGCGCGGCGGGCACCAGGACCATCCGCACCACGAAGGCGTCCGCCAGGATGCCGATGGCCAGCGCGAACGCGATCGACTTGATCGCCGGTTCACCCGCGGGCACGAAGCCGGCGAACACGAAGAACATGATCAGCGCCGCCGCGACGACCACCGGGGCGGCCTGGCGGAAACCGGTGGTGATCGACTCCCTCGGCGCGGCCCCGCGGTGGTGCGCCTCGTGCATCCGCGACACCAGGAAGATCTGGTAGTCCATCGCCAGCCCGAACAGGATGCCGATCACCAGGATCGGCGTCAGGCTGATCAGCGGACCGGCCGTGTCGAGGTTGACCGCGTCGGCGAGCCAGCCCCACTGGAACACCGCGACGGTCGCGCCGAGCGACGCGCCCACGGTGAGCAGGAAGCCCAGCACCCCGACCAGCGGCACCAGCAGCGAGCGGAACACCAGCACCAGCAATAACAACGCCAGGCCGACCACGAGCACCAGGTAGATCGGCAGCGCCTCGTCGAGCGAGACGGCCACGTCCACGCTCACCGCGGTCGCGCCGGTGACCGAGGCTTCCACCCCGTCGAGACCGGAGAGGTAACCGCGCAGTTCTTCCACCAGGTGCTCGGTTTCCGCGGTGGTCGGCCCGGATTCCGGGATGACCGTGAGCAGTGCGGCCGTGGGGCTGACCGGCCTCGGCGGGGCGACGATCGCGGTGTCGCCGAGCGCGTCGATCGGGCCCATCGCCTCGGTGGCGGACTGGACCGCGCCGGGACCCTCGAACAACACGATCAGCGGGCCGTTGACCCCGGGCCCGAAGGCGTCGCTGAGCACCTGCTCGGCCCGCGCCTGCGTGCTGTCCGCGGCCGGGACCTGCACCAGCGTGGTGCGCATCGAGGCGAACGGCACCGCGATCACGCCGAGGCCGATGATCGCCAGCAGCAGCACGGTGACCCGGCGGCGGGTGACCGTGCCGATCCACTTCGCGTAGAAGCGGCCCTCCGGCTCGGCCTCGGCGGGTGCCTCCCGCTGCTTGCGCGGCAGCGCGCGCTTGCCGAGGAAGCCGAGGACCGCCGGGACCAGCGTCACCGCGACCAGCACGGCGACCACGATGGTGGCGGCCGCGGCCACGCCCATCTGGGTCAGGAACGGGATGCCGACCACGATCAGGCCGAGCAGCGCGATGACCACGGTGATACCCGCGGTGACCACGGCCGACCCGGCGGTGCCGACCGCCGTGGCGATCGCGGTGGGCACGTCCGCGCCTTCCCGCAGTTCGTGCCGGTAGCGGTTGATGATGAACAACGCGTAGTCGATGCCCACGGCCAGGCCGAGCATGCCGGCCAGCGCCGAGGTGGTGGACTGCAGATCCATGAACCCGGTGGCGATGGTGATGCCGAGCACGCCGATGCCGACGCCGACCGAGGCGGTCAGCAGGTTCATCCCGGCCGCCACCAGCGAGCCGTAGGTCAGCGCCAGGATCACCAGCGCGAGCACCACGCCCAGGCCTTCGGTCACACCGCCGATGTGCGGCGCGACCATGGTGGCCTCGCCCTTCACCTCGGTGACGAACCCGCCGGTCTTCGCCTGCTCCACCGCGGCGAACAGGGCGTTCTGCTGGTCCACGGTGACTTCACCGGGCGGCGCGCCGTAGGTCACCGTGCTGTAGGCGGTGTTCAGGTCGGGGTTGACCGCCGGGGCGGCCGGGTCGAGCGGGTTGCTCGCGTCGAGCACCCCCGGCAGGCGCTTCAGCTCGGCCACCAGGCCGCCGACCACCTGCGCGTTCTCGGGGGTGACCAGCTGCTGGCCCGGCGGGGCCTGCACCACCACCTGGGCGCTCGCCCCGCCCCCGCCGAAGCTCTTGATCTTGTCCAGCGCCGTGGTCGATTCCTGGCCGGGGATCGAGAAGCTGTTCGATGTGGTCCCGGACAGGGTCAGCGCGCCGACGCCCGCGGCGAGGAGCACGGCGAGCCACACTAGGACCACGGCCAGCCGGCGCCGCTGGGCGGCGAAACCGAGCCGGTACAACAGACGTGCCATCGGGATCAGGCCTCCACCTGGTCTTGCGGGGAAGTGAGGGGAGCCGCGCGGCCGTGGCCGAGCGCGGCGGTGCAGGTCGCGACGATGAGTGGCCGCCAGGTGGTCTTCTCCCCCCGGTGGTTGGCGGCCAGGGTGAGCACGGCGAGCGCGCTCAACGCGCCGATGACCCGCACGAGGCGTTCCGGCCGGGCGTCACTGCCCTCGCCGAGGTCGACGCCGAAGATGCTCGAGACGAACATGTCCTCCGCGGCGAGCGCGGGTTCGGCGTCGGGTGCGGTCACCGCGCGGAACGCCAGGGCCACCAGTCCCGGGCGGTCCAGCGCGATGTCGGTGAGCAGATCCAGCGCGCGCACGTCGCGCTCGGGGCCCGGCGGCAGCGCTGCCAGCCGGTCGAGCACGCGCTTTCCCTGCTCGCGGGCGACTTCGTGCGCCGCCTCGTAGAGCGCTTCCTTGTTCGGGAAGTGGTGCAGCAGTCCGGCTTTGGACAGGCCGACCGCGTCCGCCACGGACTTCAGCGTGGTCTGGGCGAACCCGTGCTGGGCGAACAGGGCGGCGGCGCGGTCGAGGATTTCCTCGTCCGCTTGCTGCCGGAAGGGCCGGGCCATGTCGATCACCCTATCGAGTGACCGACCGAACTGGTCGGTAAACCGACCGAGATCACAACCCAGTCAAGCGACTGCTTTAATGGTTAGTATGTGACCCACCACGGAGAGGAGCCGGTGATGGTCACACCACCCGCAGCACGAACCTCGGAGGCGGTCGAACCCCGGTCGTACCCGTTCAGCCAGCCGAAGAAACTCGACAACGAGCCGCTGTTCCAGGCGCTTCGGGAGCAGGAGCCGCTGAGCCGCGTGGTGCTGCCCTACGGCGAACCGGCGTGGCTGGCGACCCGGTACGAGGACGTCAAGGTGGTGCTCGGCGATCCGCGGTTCAGCCGTGCCGCGAGCGTCGGCCGCGACGAACCACGCATGCGCGCGCACCTGCCACCACCCGGCAACATCCTCGGCATGGACCCGCCGGACCACAGCAGGCTCCGGCGGCTGGTCACGAAGGCGTTCACCGTGCGCAGCGTGGAACGGCTGCGCCCGCGGGCCCAGGAGATCGCCGACGGCCTGGTCGACGCGATGATCGCCAAGGGACCGCCCGGCGACCTGGTCGCCGACTTCGCGCTGCCGCTGCCGATCACGGTCATCTGCGAACTGCTGGGCGTGCCGTTCGAGGACCGGTCCGACTTCCGCCTGTGGTCCGACGCGTTCCTGTCCACCACGAAGTTCCCGCCGGAACAGGTGATGGAGTACGTGGAGCGGATGCGGGTCTACATGGCCGGACTGGTCGCGCAGCGCCGCGAGGAGCCGACGGACGACCTGCTCGGCGCGATGGTGCTGGCGCGGGACAACGACGACCGGCTGTCCGAAGAGGAACTGCTGTCGCTGGCGCAGGCTCTGCTCGTCGCCGGGCACGAGACCACCGCCTCGCAGATCCCGAACTTCGTCTACGTGCTGTTGACCCACCCCGAGCAGCTGGACCGGCTGCGCGGTGACCTGAACCTGGTGCCGCAGGCGGTCGAGGAGCTGATGCGGTTCGTGCCGCTGGGCATCGGCGCCGGGATCGCCCGGTACGCGCTGGAGGACCTCGAACTGGGCGGGGTGCTGGTGCGGGCCGGTGAGCCGGTGCTCCCCGCCTTGGCCTCGGCGAACCGCGACGAGTCGATCTACACCGACCCCGACCGGCTCGACCTGGAGCGGGACGAGACCTCGCACGTCGGCTTCGGCCACGGCGCCCACCACTGCCTGGGCGCGCCGCTGGCCCGGATGGAACTGCAGGTCGCCCTGGAAACCCTGCTGCGGCGGCTGCCGGGCCTGCGCTTCGCCGGTCCGGAAGCCGACGTCGAGTGGAAGGACGGCCTGGCCACCCGCGGCCCCACCCTGATGCCCCTCGCCTGGGACGCCTGACCCCCGGTTGGCCGCTAGCTGCCGCTCGGCGTCGCTGGGGGCCGGAGGGACCTACGCTGGCGTCCGTGTGGAGTAAAACGTTGGCTTCACTGGGTTTCTCCGTCCTCCTGCTCGCCGGCTGCAGTTCCGGGGCGAGCCCGGAGCCCACGGCCACCCAGTCGAGTGCACCACCCGCCGAGCTGACCGCGGCCGACGGGCGTGACTACGCGGCCTGCGCGGACGGGAACTGCGAGGTGCTGCTCGGCGGCCCGGCCGAGATCGGGCTGAGCGGGACCGCCGGGCTACGCAAGCTGCTGGTCCAGGCGTTGGACGGCGAGGGCATCCACTTCGAGACGCAGGGGGACGGCACCAGTTCCGGCAGCCTGTCGCTCAACTGCATTTCGAAGTTCTACGAGAACGGCGGCGGCTCCTCCTGCAGCACGGGCGAGCAGAGCGCCCCGCAACCAGTGGACGGCGTGGTCGCCATGCAGGTCGCCGGCCTGCGCGAGGGCACCGCCGTGCTCCGGATCGTCTCCGGCGCGCCAGGGCCTCCCCCGGCTTCGCTGGTCCCCCGCATTCCGGCGTTCGAGGTGCCGAAGCCCCCGTTCGGCGGCTGAGGGACGGTTAGCCCGAGGGGCAGGTTGGTACTCGGTGGACCGGACGACCGGCCCCAGGAGGTGCCCCGATGAACGGAGAGCCGCTCACCAGTGAGTTCGCCGTGCTCACCAGGACCCTGCTGACCGCGTCTAGCGTCGGGGAGGTGCTGGACCACGTCGCCGCCGCGGCCGAGCGGCTGATCCGCGGCGTGGACGTGGTCAGCGTCAGCGTGCGGGACCGTGCCAACCAGTTGCACACGCCGGTCGGCAGCTCCCCGCTGTCCGCCGAGCTCGACCGGCTGCAGAACCAGTTCCAGGAGGGTCCGTGCTTCGACGCGGCCCTGCCGGAGGGGCCGGCCACCGGGAGCAGTGACAACCTGGCCAAGGACGAGAAGTGGCCGAAGTTCGGCCCGGCGGCCGCGGACCTCGGGTTCACCTCGGTGCTGTCCACCGCGTTGCTGCCCGACCCCGGAGACCTGGTGAGCACCCGAGGTGCGTTGAACCTCTTCTCCCACGGTCAGCTGGGTGAGGAGGCCGGCGGCATCGCGCTGCTGCTGGCCACGCACGGCGCACTCGCGATAGCGCACACCCAGGCGGTGAGCCGGCAGGAGCTGCAGCAGGCGCAGATGCGCCAGGCCATCGAAAGCCGGGACGTGATCGGGCAGGCCAAGGGCATCCTGATGGCCCGGCGCGGGATGAGCGCGGACGAGGCGTTCGCGGTGCTGCGCCGGACCTCGCAGGACCTGAACGTCAAACTCGCCGACCTCGCGCGCACCCTCGCCGCGCGGCACGGCGAACTGGACCTCCCGGACCAGCCGTGACCGCGCGGTACCGGCGCAACCTGCTCGCCGGATTCCTGCTGGGTGTGGGCACCATCGCCTTCGTCGACGAGGTGGTGTTCCACCAGCTGCTGCACTGGCACCACTTCTACGACCGCTCGACCTCCTCGGCCGGGCTGGTTTCGGACGGGTTGTTCCACGCGTTCAGCTGGTTCGCCACCGTGGCCGCGTTGTTCCTGGCGGCCGGGCTGCGCCGCGAAGGCGCGTTCCGCGGCGCGGTGTTCACCGGCGGCTTCCTCGGCGGCGTCGGCCTCTTCCAGCTCTACGACGGGCTGGTCCAGCACAAGCTGTTCGGGCTGCACCAGATCCGGTACGAGGTGGACCTGACGCCGTACGACCTGGTGTGGAACCTGAGCGCCGCGCTCCTGCTGATGGCCGGGATCGTGGTGAGCGCGCGGACCGCGGTCCGCGCCCGGTGAACCACCACCCGGGTGCGCCGGCGGCCGCGCTCACCGGTACGCACTGGCTCGCGCTCGTCCTGACCGCCGGTGCCGTGCTCGCCTACTTCGCCGCGGCGAACCGGTTGTGGCGCAGGGAAATCCGGTGGCCGGTGCACCGGCTGCTGTGGTGGACCGGCGGTTGTGTCGCGGTGGCCGTCACCCTGGCGGGCCCGCTGGCCGACCGCGCGCACCACGACTTCACCGCGCACATGCTCGGCCATCTGCTGCTCGGCATGCTCGCTCCGCTGCTGCTCGTGCTTGCCGCCCCGGTGACCCTGCTCCTGCGGGTGCTCCCGGTGCGACGGGCGCGGCAGTTGCCGGCTGTGCTGTCCTCTCCTGTGGTCGTCGTGCTGACGAACCCGGTTGTCGCGGCCGTGCTGAACCTGGGCGGGTTGTGGCTGCTCTACCGGACGGACCTCACCGTCGCGATGCACACCGAGCCCTGGCTGCATTTGCTCGTTCACGGCCACCTGCTGGCGGCCGGGTACCTGTTCACCGCCGCCGTCCTCGGCGGGCCGGACCCCGCGCCACACCGGCCGCGGCCTGCCTGGCGGGCCGGGGTGCTCGTGCTGGCCCTCGCCGCGCACAACGTGCTCGCCAAGTCGTTGTACGGGACTCCGCCGCCGGGGGTTTCGGCCGATCAGGCGCAGGCGGCGAGCCAGTTGATGTACTACGGTGCCATCCCGGTCGAACTCACACTGCTCGTCCTCGTCTGCCGCGCATGGGCGGGTACCGGCTGGGTATGCCGGAACCATGAACACGACTCCGCAAACCCGCGAAGACATCGTCGATTTCCTGCAGCGGCAGCACACCGAGATCAAGGCGCTGTTCGCCGAGGTGGAAATGGCCACCGGCACGCAGCGCCGGGACAAGTTCCGCGAACTCGTGCGGCTGCTCGCGGTGCACGAGACCGCCGAGGAAGAGGTGGTGCACCCGGCCGTGCGTGACCTGACCGGCGGCGAACCGGTGGTCGAAGCCCGGCTCGGCGAGGAGCACCGCGCGAAGGAACTGCTGTCCACAATGGACAAGATGGGCACCGACGCGGACGGCTTCGACACCCTGCTGGTGCAGTTGCGCGAGGACGTGCTGGCCCACGCCGAGCACGAAGAGCACGAGGAATTCCCGTTGCTGCGCAAGGAGCTCAGCGACGAACGGCGGCACGCGATGGCGTCGACCGCGAAGGCCGCCGAGGCGATCGCCCCGACCAGGCCACACCCCGGCGTGGAGGGTTCCACGGCGAACCTGCTGCTCGGCCCGCCGGTCGCGATCATGGACCGCGCCAGGGACGCCATCCGCAACGTGCTGGGTCGCTGAGCGCCGTGGCCGACGGCCCCACCGACCTGTCACGGAGATCCTGGTGGCAGGTGCTTCGGCGCACGGTCAAGGAGTTCCAGCGGGACAACCTGACCGACTGGGCAGCCGCGCTGACCTACTACAGCGTGCTGTCGCTCTTCCCGGCGATCATCGTGCTCAGCGCGGTGCTCGGCCTGCTCGGCCCCGGCACGATCCAGGTGCTGATCGACGCCGCCGGGCGGATGGGCCCCGGCGGCGGGACCGACCTGCTCGTCGGCGCCATCCAGGAACTGCAGGGTTCACGCGGCCTGGCCGGACCGCTCGCCATCATCGGCCTGGTCGGCGCGCTGTGGACGGCTTCCGGTTACGTCGGCGCGTTCATGCGTGCTTCCAACAGCATCTACGAGGTGGAGGAAGGCCGCCCGCTATGGAAGACGCTGCCGCTGCGGGTCGGGCTGACCACCGCGCTGGTGCTGCTGCTGGCGATCTGCGCGGCCGGGGTGGTCGCCACCGGCGGCATCGCCGAGCGCGTCGGGCAGTGGCTCGGCGTCGGTTCGGCGGGCGTGCTGATCTGGGACATCGCCAAGTGGCCGGTGCTCGCGCTGCTGATCAGCCTGGCGTTCGCCCTGCTGTACTGGGCCGCGCCGAACGTGCGCCAGCCGGGTTTCCGCTGGCTCAGCCCCGGCGGGGTGCTGGCGGTCGTGCTGTGGCTGCTGGCTTCCGGCGGCTTCGCCCTCTACGTGGCGAACTTCGGTTCGTACAACAAGACCTACGGCTCGCTGGCCGGCGTGATCGTGTTCCTGGTGTGGCTGTGGATCTCGAACATCGCCGTCCTGCTCGGCGCCGAATTCGACGCCGAACTGACGCGCGGGCGCCGCATCGAAGAGGGCGTACCCGAGGAGCAGGAACCCTTCCTCCCCCCACGCGACACCAAAGCCATGGACAACCCCCCATAACCCCGACTCGGCTCGGCTCGGCCGAATGCTATGAGTGGGGCATTACTTGCATTCATTGCAAGTAATGCCCCACTCATAGCATTGGCGCGGCGAGTCTCACGTTCCCGCAGCCGAACTACACACTCAGGCGCCCGAACTCCACGTTCAGGCAGCCGAAGTCCACGCTCAGGCAGCCGAACCCCACACTCGGGCAGCCGACCTCACACTCAGGGGCCTCCAGCCAGCCAAGTGGACGGCTCAGCGGTCTAGCAGGAGGTCGGCGGCGCGGCCGAGTACCTGGTCCCGGGTCCGGTCGCCGTGGTCGGCGGCCAGGAAGTGGGCGCCGATCGCCACGCAGAAGGCGAGCATGCTGCGGGCCTCGACCTCGTCCGGGTCCTCGCAGAAGGTGCCGATCATTTCGCGCAGCAGGTCCATCCGACGGTTGTCGACCCGCCGCAGCCGGTCGGCGACGGCCTCGTCGCGCCGGGCCCAGTCGCGGACGGCGAGGTCGATGGGCAGCAGGCGATCGCTGGAGAAGGTGAGCACACCGGCGCGGTGGATCTTCTGCTTCGGGTCGCCGCCCTCGCGCTCGATGCGGGCGAGCACCTCGTCGGTGCTTTCGCGTTCCCAGGTGTCCAGCATCGCCTCGAGCAGCGCGCCACGATCGTCGAAGTACCCGTAGAACCCGCCTTTGGTGACGCCGAGCCGTTTCGCCAGCGCTTCGACGCGGACAGCGTCCACGCCACCGGTGGCCAGCACCCGCAGCCCCTCCTCGACCCACCTGTCCCGCGGCGTGCGCGCAGTGCCCACGACGTGACCCACCTCACCTCTCGCTGATATACGCCACCGTATAAACTCCTTCTATACGCCATCGTATAGAAGGAGTTCGCCATGACACTCCCGAACCACGAAGTCCACGGCACGCGCGAGGTACCACCGGAACTGAAAGCGCTCGGTTCCCTGCCGGACGCCCACTACGCCGATCTGTTCACCCTCGAGACGGACGTGGTCGCCACCCCGGAAGACTGGGCCAGGGCGATGCTCGGCGATGTGCCCAGCGCCGGGGAAACCCTGATCTGGCGCGGTTTCCTCGGCCTGCGACTCCACCACGGCGCCTCCCCCGACACCGTCGCGGGCTGGCGGATCACCGGCCGCGGCGAGGTTTGGATCCGCCTGGAGACCGCTTCCTGGTTCCTCTCCGCGAACCTGGTGGTGAAGGCGTCCGGCGGACAGGTCTCGTTGCTCACGCTCCTGCGTTACGACCGCCCCATCGGCCACCTCGTCTGGCCACCGCTGTCCGCCGTCCACCGCCGCCTCGCGCCCGGCCTACTCCACGGCGGACAACGACGCCGGGCGGCGCAGGTGGCGCGCGGGTAGGTAGCGGCGGCGGTCGGTGACCACGATGGTGGCGAGCGTGCCGAGCACCAGCCAGGCCGCCAGTTCCGCGACGCCGGTGAGCAGGCCTGGCCCGCCGGTCACGGTGGCCCGCAGGGCGAGCACGGCACCGTGCGTCGGCAGGTAGTCCGAGAGCGCGTAGAGCGGACCGGGCAACGTGGACAGGATGCCGGTCGCCGCGCCGAGGACCAGCACGGCCAGTGAAGCGAGCCGTCCGGCACGGCCGAAGATCGCGGTGGCCGCCTGGTTCAGCGCGACGAAGGCGAACGCGGCGAGCAGTGCGACGGCCAGGAACCCGAGCGCACCGGCCGATCCCGGCTTCAGCACCGGGATGGCGATCGCGCTGATGGCGAGCGCGGCCAGCGCGGCGGCCGTGGCACCCGGCAGCGCGGCCCGCACGATGATGCGCCAGGTGGGTTCGCGGGCGGTGAGCACGGCGTCCGGCACGGCACGCGTGACGATGTAGGTGGCCAGCGCCAGCGCCCACAACGCCAGCGCGGCGAACAGGGTGACCGAAAGCGTGCCGACGGGTGTCCCGTCGACGACCGCGGCGGTCGGATCGGCGGCGACGGTCTTCAGGTGCGCACGCTCGTCGTCGGTGTAGCTGGGGACCTGGTCGCGTCCCTTGTCCAGTTCGCCGGCCAGTTGCTGCGCGCCGTCGTCGACCTTGCCCACGCCGTTGTCGAGTTGTCCGGCGCCGGAAGCGAGTTCGGTGGCGCCGGAGTTCGCCTGCCGGATGCCGGAGTCGAGCCGGCGGGCGCCCTCCGCGGCGGCGGCGATGCCTTCGGTGAGCTTCCCGGCCTGCCCGGCGAGCTGGGCGTTGCCGTCGGCGACCTGACGCGCGCCGCTCGCGAGCGCGTTGACCGCGTCCCGGGCCTGGACCGCCGAATCGCGGATGCCGTTCTTCGCCTGGCCGATCTTCCCGGCATCGGCGGCGACCCGGTCGGCGACGGCCTTGAGGTCTTCGCAGAACTCCGGCACGCCGGTGCATTCGTCGGCGAGGCGCCGGATCTCGTCGGCGGCCTCCTCGGCCGAGGGCAGCGCGTCGATCGCGGCGATGATGCGGTCGGCCAGCGGCACCACGGTGTCGGCGAGCTGCTGGTTGCCCTGGGCCACCTGCTCGGCGCCATCGGCCAGTTTCCTGGTCAACTCCGGCAGTCGCGCGGTGTCCTTTTCGGCCTGGCCCAGACCGGTGGACAGTTCCGAGGACCCCGAGGCCAGTTGCCGTGTGCCATCGGCGAGCTGGTTCGCTCCGTCAGCGAGCTGACCGGCGGCGTCGCGCAACTTGTCCGACCCGTCAGCGAGCTGTCCGGCGCCATCGGCGGCCTGGTTGACCTGACCGTGGATCGAGGTGAACCCGACGTAGATGTTGTCCAGGTAGGTCTCCACGACCTGCTGGTTCAACGCCTGCCGGGTGGCCTGACCGACCTGTTCGGACAGTGCCGGGTCCACCACCCCCGACGTGGCCCCGGTTTTGACGTCGAGCACGGCTTTCGTGGCGTCGAGCGGCTGCCCGGTGGCGGTCGACGTGCCGCGCGCGGAAAACTCCGGCGGGATGGTCACGACCGCGGTGTAGGTGCCGTCGGCCAGCCCGCTCGCCGCGTCCTCGGCGTCGGTGAGCAGCCAGGTGTAGGCCGAATCGGTGTTGTGCGTGAGGTTTCCGGCGAGCTGGCGGCCCAGCGGGATGGTCTGGCCGTTGACGGTGACCGGTTCGTCGTTGTTGACCACCGCCGCGGCCGCGGTCCCGTGATCGGTGCCCGGCGACCAGAACGCCCACGTCAGCAAGCCCATCACCAGCACGGGCACGGCGATCAGCCCGGCCCAGGTCTTCCAGGTCAGCGGACCGGAGGACAGCGCGCGGGCGGAGTCGGCGAAGGGCTTGAGCATCAGGGCACCTCGGCGGGCGTGGTCGGTGCGGTGAGGGCGAGCGGCTGGGCGCCGACGGGCAGGAGATCGGCGATCCGCTGGGGGTCCTGGCAGGTCAGCACGAACGAGGCGAGCCGCCCCGAGCGCGTGTACCGCTGCGCGAGCAGTTCCCGCAGCCGGTCGCGGGAGCCCGTGCGCAGCACCAGATCGACGTCATCGATGAGGATCAGTTCGACGTCGTCGGCGAGGGCGTCGGCGACCTCGCGGTCGGGCTCGGCGTGGTCGCGGCAGCGGATCACCGTGACCGCGCGGCGCAGGGCGTGCGTGTGCTGCGGCAGCACCCGGCCGAGCACCTTCAGATCGCCCTGCACCTTGGCGATCCGGCCGCCGAGGGTGAGCAGCAGCGCGGACTTGCCGGTGAACCCGGTGCCGTGCAGCACGAGCACCTCCCCACGCGCCACGTGCAGTTCGACCTCGCGGAAGACCGGGTGGCCGCGGTCGTCGTCCACGCGCAGACCACGTGCGCTGATCACCTCGTCGCGGCCGGGCCAGTCCGCCAGCCGCAGTTCGCGCACCAGCGCGTCGCCTTCCGCGTCGAACACCGGCAGCGCACGGTCGAGCTTCGGCGGCAACCCCCACGCGCGGTGGCCGAGCAGCGCCAGCACCGCGGGCACCAGGGTCATCCGCACGATGAAGGCGTCGACGAACACCCCGACGGCGAGGCTGAAGGCGATCGGCTTGATGGTGGCGCTGCCTTCGGGCACGAACGCGGCGAAGACGGCGAACATGATCACCGCCGCCGCGACCACCACCCGCGACGCCGAGACGAACCCGGTTTCGATGGCGTGGTGCGGATCGCCGCGGTGCACGTAGTCCTCGCGGATGCGGGAGACCAGGAAGACCTCGTAGTCCATGGCCAGGCCGAAGAGCACGCCCATCAGGATGATCGGCAGGAAGCTGATCACGCTGCCGACGTGGCTGACGTGCAGCACGTCGGCGAAGTGCCCCTGCTGGAACACGAAGGACGTGGCACCGAAGGCCGCGCCGACCGAGAGCAGGTAGCCGGCGGTGGCCTTGACCGGCACCCAGATCGAGCGGAACACCATGGCCAGCAACACCAGGGACAACCCGGCCACCAGCACCCCGAACGGCAGGAGCGCGCTGCCCAGTTGCGCCGAGACGTCGATGCCCACGGCGGTGATGCCGGTGACCGCGGTCTGCGTGCCGTAGGTGTCGAGGAAGTGCTGTTCCTGCCCGCGCAGGCGCTCGACCAGTTCGTCGGTCTGCGGGGAGTCCGGTGCGGTTTCCGGAACCACCTGGATGATGCCGGTGTCGCCCTTGGGGTTCGGCGTGGCCAGCGGGACCGAGGCGACGCCGGGCAGCACGCGGATCTCGTCGGCGAGCCGGTCGACCAGGCCGATCGGGTCGGTGCTGGTGATGATGTCGGCGGTGACGATCAGCGGCCCGTTGAAGCCGGGCCCGAAGTGCTCGCTGACCACGCCGTAGGTCTCGCGCGCCGGACTGCCTTCGGCCTCGGTGCCGTTGTCCGGCAACGCGAGCCGCAGCTCCAGCGCGGGGATCGCGCACACCGCCAGCCCGGCGACCACCACGAGCACGGTCACCAGCGGCGCCCTGGTCGCGGTGCGCACCCACCAGTGCGCGACCCGTGGCTTGCGCTTCTTCTTCCTCCGGCGTGGCGTCCGAGGGCGCAAACGCTTGCCCGCGACGGAAAGCAGCGCGGGCACCAGTGTGACGGCGATACCCACCGCCAGCGCCACGGCCACCGCAGCGGCGATGCCCATCGTGGTGAGGAACGGAATGCCCGCGACCGCCAGGCCGACCAGCGCGATCATCACCGTCAGCCCGGCGAAGATGACCGCCGACCCCGCGGTCGCGGTGGCCCTGGCGATCGACTCCTCGACCGCCATGTCCTCGGCGAGCTGGTCGCGGTGACGGGACAGCAGGAACAACGCGTAGTCGATGCCGACCGCGAGCCCCAGCATCACCGCCAGCATCGGCGCGGTCGACGAGATCGGGATGACCAGCGTGGCCAGGTAGATCAGGCCCATCGACAGACCCACGCCGAGCACGGCGGTGACCAGCGGCATCACCGACGCGATCACCGACCGGAACATCAGCACCAGCACCAGGAGCGCGATGACCAGGCCGATGCCCTCGGTCGGGCTGAGCTTCGGCACCTTGTCGGAGAAGGCGTCGCCGCCGGTGTAGACCTGCGCGCCGGCCGCGGTGCCGAGGTCCGCCGCGATGGCCGAGAGCGCGGGCTTGGTGCCGGGCGCCAGTTCGGAGAGGCCGACGTCGAGCGGCACGGCGATCATCGCCGCCCGCCCGTCCTCGGAAAGGGCGCCGGAAACGCTGTCGCTGAAGGGATCGACCGCGGTGGCGACCTGGTCCACCGCGTTGATCCGCGCCACCGCGTCCGCGACCGCCGCGCGCCTGGCCTCGGTGTCGACGCGCTGGCCGTCCGGCACCAGCAGCACGAGCTGCGCCGAGGTCCCGCTGACCTCGGGGAAGACCCGGCCGAGGTGGTCGAGCGCCTCCTGGGACTCCGAGCCGGGGATCGCGAACGTGTCGTCCGTGCCCTGGTTGAGCAACGCCGCCGCCCCGCCCGCGACGGCGAGCACCACCACCCAGAGGGCCACGACCAGCACGCGAGCCCGCGCGGCGGCCCGGCCCACCCGGTAGAGGAACGACGACACGGCTCTCCTTCCCGACTCGATACACGGTGTATCGCGATACGCACCGTATCCGATGCACGGTGTATCGTGCGAGCGCAGTATGCGGTGGGGTGGTGGCTCGCGAGTGGGAGAACGAGGGTTGATGACCAGAACGGGTGGTCTGTCCCGGCGGCGCGCCGAAACCCGGCGGCGGCTGATCGAAGCGGCCTACGAGGTGTTCAGCGAGCTGGGCATCCGCGACGCCCCGGTCGAGCTGATCTGCGAACGGGCGGGCTTCACCCGCGGTGCCTTTTACTCGAACTTCGCCAGCAAGGAAGAACTGTTCCTCGCGCTCTACGAGGTGCAGATGGAACAGCGGGCGGACCGGTTGCTGGTGGCGGTCTCCACGGCCGCCGCTTCCACGCCGGCCGATGTCACCGCGGTCGCGGAGAAGGCGAGCGCGCTGTTCGCCGATTCGGTCGCCGCGGACACCACGTGGTACCTGCTGTACGCCGAGTTCCGGGCGCAGGCGCTGCGGCAACCCGAACTACGCGCGGCCACGGCGGCCGCCGAGCAGCGGTTCCACCAGGTCGTCGCCGAGATCCTCTTCGGCATGCTCGACCGCCTCGGCGCGCGACTGACCGTCGACCCACGCAGCGCGGTCGTCACCATCACCGCCCTGTACGAGGCGATGCTGGAACGCACGCTGATCGACGAGTCGCCGGAGTCGGGCAGCCGCTACCTGACCGAGGTGCTCCCCCGGCTGGTCGGCGCCCTCATCGCCCCGGCCGAGTAGGTCAGTCCACGCGCCGGAAGCGGGCGTCGAACACGGAGAACACCGCGAAGGCGGCGAGACCGATGGCCAGCGCCACCAACAGGACCGCGCCGTACGGGCGGCCCGCGAGGTTCTTCAGCGCGACGTCGATGCCGGTGGCCTGCTCCGGTTTGTGCTGCAACGCGGCCACCACCACCAGCGCGCCGACGACGGCGTACACCGTGCCGAGCGCGGTGTACCCGGCCTGGCCCAGGCGGATGACCGCCTTCCGGGTCACCTTGCTCGCCCGGCCGAAGTCCTGTTCGCGGCAGAACCGGCGCGCGATGCCGTGGCGGGCGATGAACACCCCGGCGGCGATGACCGCCAGCCCGAGCACCACGACCACCGTTTTGCCCCAGCTCTCGCGGAGCAGGCCGTCGATCAGGCCGAACTGGGCAGTGTCGGTCGAACTGGCCGGCGAGCCGGCCGCGAGCTTGCCCGCGCTGAACGCCAGGTAGCCGAAGAGGATGGCCTCACCGAGGTTCATCACCCGTAGCCAGCGCTCCTGCCCGCTGCTCCAACTGCCGGTCGCCGCCGAGAACAGTTGCCACAACGAGGTCACAGCGAGGCCGACGGCGATCAACCACAGCAGCACGTCACCACCGGTGCCACCGGAAAGCGACTGCAGCGCGCCAGTCTTGTCGGCCTTCTCGCCACTGCCGAGCGCGACCTGCACCGCCAGCCACGCGACGAGCAGGTGCACCACCCCATAAGCCACCAGCCCGAGCCGCGCCGCCAACTGCACCGGCGCACTCCGAGCGACTTCATGGGCTCCGGACCCGCTCACAACTCCACCATCGGGTGAACGTTACCCGAGGAAACCGCCCCAAGCCGGACGAAACCGGCCCAGCCCAGAGACCAGGGCCAGCAGCCATGTCACGAATGTGGCTTTCGGGGCGTATTCGGCCCCCAAAGCCACATTCGTGACACCGCCCCCAACACACCACCCCCTCCACCCGGCGCCCCCACCAAAGCGCGATCCCCCAACACACCGCCACCCGGGCACCCACCAGGAGCATCCGCCCAAACCCCCCACCCCGCCCCGGTCCACAGCCAAAAACACGGCTGGGGCTTCGATGTCAAGGCATCATTCCCGCCTTGACATCGAAGCCCCAGCCGTAGTCACACTAAAAAACCGGGGCGGACTCCTCCTACTCCCCAGCAGACCGACATGGCGCCCAGGTCGTGCTGAAAGCCGCCCACACCAACGGCGAGCAACTCAAGTCCCCGGTCTCTTCCCACCGGGTCGCCATCTCGCGTTGCCAGTCGTTGAGGGCGGCAACGGGGTCCGGGGCGCGGTGGGCGGCGTCGACCGCCAGTACGGCTGGGCCGAGGACCGGGGTGGCCGCCGGGAAGTTCGGGACCAGGCGTGCCAGGCCCTGGTCGGTGGGCAGGGTCCATCGCGTGGCGGTCACGTGCTCGGCCCCGCCGTGGACCATGGCTGTGACCAGGCCGGTGGGCTCGGCGAACCGCAGGTCACCGCCGCTTTCGCAGGCCACCAGGGCCACGCGCGCCGGGATTCGCCACGGCCGCGCCGGCCCGGGGCGGTGCCCCAGTACGAGGTCCGCGGCGGTCAGCGGCCGGTGCGCACCGAGCGGCGCCGCCCGGCCGGTGGTGTCCGCGGTGCAGGACAGGTGCATCCGCGCGTCCAGCCCGTGCTCCCCGGTGGTCACGTGCCCGACGTAGAGGAACCGCGACGCCGTCGCCAGCGCCTCCTCCAGGAAATCCCGGTCGACGTCGTCCCGGCGCACCCCGCCCGTGGCCAGCGCCGCCAGCTCCGGAGTCACCTCGCCGAGCACCGAGCCCAGTGCCGACGCGTCGGGAAAGCCTGGCACGCGCGGGTCCAGCACGCCGACGACCGTCCCTTGTGGATCGAACGGGACCATCCGCCGGTGTTCGGCGTTGCTCACCGTCGCCGGGGCGAGCACGGAGATGTCGAGGTTGTGCACCGCGCGCTCACCCTCGTCGACGTGCAGCGCTTCCCATGGCACCTGAGCCGTCGACGGGGACGGCTGGATCCGCAGATGCGGCCGAATCCCCTGTGACAGCAGCGAGTTCAGCTCACCGGCCAGCTGGTACGGCAGCAACGCGCTGGACAACCTGGTCGCCAGCGCGATTTCCCGATCCCGGTCCACCAGCGGCCCGTGGGTGAGCGAGCGCCGCAGCGCCTGCGTGGCGCTTTCCCCCGGCAACGGCGACGGCACGGCCGCCGCCCACTCGTCCAGCGTGCCCTGGACCAGCTCCCGCGGCACGACGATCACCCGTGGTTCGGCAGGCTGGTGCTCCCACCGCCACGTGTAATAAAGGTCCCCCGCGTCGACCAGTTTCAACTGCACGGTCACCACGACGCCACCGCCCCACCCGAGCGCACCGGGAACCCGTACCGCTGCTCGGTCAGGTCGATCCACTTGTCCAAACCGGACGGTACCGCCGGGTCGGCCCGCACCCGCGGCGGTAGTTCGAACCCGCCGGCGGCCGGCGGTTCCGGCAACGAGACCAGTTCCTCGCGGGCCACGGTGGTTTCCGCGTGCAGTGAGACCGCGCCGGCGAGGTGATCGAGGTACTCCACCGCCAGCGAAGGATCTTCGACCGCCCGGATGGCCAGCAACGCCGAGCGCGTCGCGGGCGCGGCGGCCAGCGCGACCCACCGCTCCCGTAGCGGGCCGTGCGGGAAGCGCTGCCGCACCGCCTCCGCCGCCAGCGCGGCGGGCAGTCCCAGATCGAGCGCCCGCAGGCTGATCGCCCGCCGCTCGGCACCGGTGACCGCCGCGGCCCGGCGCACGAGTGCGTCCGTGCGCCACCACGCCATGCCCAGCGCCACGTGCCACCACCCGGCCGCCTCACAGTGGGCGGCCGCCTCGGCGTAGCAGGACTCCGCGTCGGCGAACTCGCCCAGCGCCTCGAACACCGAGCCACGCACCTGGTGCACCGCGACCAGTTCCAGCGGGGTCGCCGACTCCCCGAACAACGCCAGCGAACGATCCACCAGCGCGAGCGCCTCCCGCGCCCGACCGGTCAGCACGGCCACCGCCGCCCGCCCGTGCAGGCACATCGCGAGCCGCCGCGGCTCATCGGCGACCAGTGCTTCCGCCTCGCCGTACAGGGCTTCCGCCCGCTCGGCATCGGCAGCCAGGTACGCCAGCCGCGCTGTGCTCAGCACCGCGGTGAACTCGCCTTCGGTGTCGCCGGTCATCGCGGACAGTTCGCGGGCCAGCGCCAGGTGCTCGACGGCCCCGGCCAGGTCGCCGGTCCCGCTGGTGACCTCCGCCAGCGTCGAATGCACCGAGGCCACCATCGACGGCTCGATGAGGTGCGCGTGCTCCAGCGCGACCTGCGCGGCGTCGGCCGCTTCCGCGTACGACCCGCCGGTCACCAGCACCCGGGCACGCAGGGCGGCGATGGTCCCGGTGAACGGCTTGGCCTCCTTGCCGAGGTGTGCCGCGTGCACCGCCGCCTCGTTCAGCTCCGCCAGCGCTTCGGGCAACCGGGTTTCCGCGTGGTGCTCCCACGCGCGCGCCAGCAGGGTGGAGGCCAGATCGGCGTGCAGCGGGCCGAGGTACTCGGGCGCGTGCGACTCGGCCGACTTCAGCGCGGCCACCGCTTCCGCCTTCGCTTCGTCCAGGCGGCCCGCCATCATCAGCAACCCGGACCGGCTGTGCCGCAACGCCACCTGCTGCGGCAACCCGGCTTCCTCCAGTTCCGCCGCCACCTCCGACCACGCCTCGTCCCACCGGTCCAGCCACGGCAGCAGGGGCGCGCGGGCCGCGACGATCAACGCCCGCAACGGCTGTTCCGCCACGGTCAGCGCTTCGGTCATCAGGTCGACCGCGTGCTGCCGCTCCCCCGCCAGGTCCACCACGTGCGCGAGGTTCAGCAGCGCCTGCGCGCGATCCGCCACCGCCGCCGTCGCGACCGCGGTCTCCAGCGTTGCTCGCGCGCCATCGAGGTCGCCGTCCGCCACGAGTTGCACGCCCTTGTCGTGCAGGTCCGACCACTCGCTCAACGCGCGGTCCGCTCGGTCAGCGTCGCGGTGGTGGATCCGATCCGGGAGCGCGCGTAGGCGAGGATCGCGGCCTGCCGTTCTTCGGCACCGGGAGCGAGTGCCGCGGGTTCGGCGAAGCCGGGGGCGTAGACGGTCACCACCCGTCGTTCCGGCGGCAGCATCAGCACCGAGGGCGGCACCGGCGCGGACCCGGTGAACCGGCCCAGGTCGTCGACCTCGTCCAGGCCCACGTCCGTCTCGCCGAAGCGGGCGGCCAGTCGCGGCCCCGGCCGGGGTCCCGGCGTCACGGCCACGTCCAGCGCCGTCGTGCCCTGCCGCCGCACCACGGCCCATTCCGCGGGCGCGGCCGCGTCCACCACCCCGGCGGGCACCAGCGTCCAGTCCACAGTGGAGGAACCGGTGAGCACGGTGGTGCCGGCGGAACCGGGGCCGCCACCCGCCGCGAGGGCGTAGTCGGCCTGGCGCGGCACCGCGACGTCGGGCCGTGCCACGCCGTAGTTCTCGGACAGCGCCTCGATCCGCGCGGCCAGCTCGGGGTGCACCTCCGGCGGCACCGTGGCCAGCGCGCGCACCACCGCGTCCAGGTCGTCCAGGAAGTGCTCCACAATGGACAGATTGATGGCGCGTTCCGCATGCAGGGTAACGGGATCCACCGCCGGGACGCCCGCGACCGCGGACGCGGGCCACCACGCCTCCACCCAGTTCAACTGCGCGACGATCCGGCAGGCCGCACGCACCCGCCAGTCGCCGTCCACGGGCACGGTCACCTCCTCGGCCCCGTCGAGGATGCCGTCCGTCGCCGAACCGTAGATCTCCCACAGCCAGTCCGACGCCAGCTCCGGGTCGTGCACCCGCGCGGCGGGCACCGGCCCGTCCGCCAGCACGTCCCACGCCAGCACCGCGCCGGAAGCCTCCAGCAGCGCCGTGGTCTCCGGCCGGTCCGGCCAGGCACCGGCCACCAGACCCGCCACACGCGACACCCTCATGCCCCGGCCTCCCGCTCCAGCACCGCCCGCAACCGATCGCGCTGGTCGAGGATGACCGAGCGCAGCACCCCGTCGAGCACGTCCCAGACCTGGTCGGCGGTCACCTCGTCCCGCCGCAGTTCCCGGCCGTGCACCCGCACCCACAACCGCCGCAGGTAGGCGGCGCGCACGTCACGCACGTCCGCGCGGATCCCCGGCGGCGCGGCCGACGGCATCCGCAGGACCCGGTGCACGTACGCCTCGCGCTCCCACCGGGACCGCAGCCGGGCCGCGGCGCTGCCCGCCTCACCCGTCGTGGCCCCGGCGAGGTCCGCGGAGGCCTCCCGGCCGAGAACCATGATCACGCGGCTCACCTCGTCCGCGAGCTGCCACGGCCCGGCCGAACGCGCGATCTCCTGCCGCACCAGCACGGGCACCTCCGCGAGCCCGGCACGCAGGAAGGTGTTGGTCAGCGGCGCGAAGAGCCGTTCCAGGATCGACCGGTCGAACGGCTTGGGCAGGTTCGCCTTCGACGCGCGCTCCCCGAGTTCGGGCCGCGCGGGCCGGTCGCGGTCGGTCAGCCCGTGTGCCTGCGCGACGCCCGGCCGGTCCAGTTCCGCGGCCCACGCGCTGCCCGCCGAGCCGGTGACCAGCGCCTGGAACGTCCGGTGGTCGGGCGCGGACGCGCAGGTGGCGAGGAACGCCACCACCGCGGCGGGCACGGGTTCCGGGCGCGGCACGGTCATCGCGGCCCACGTCGCTTCGATCAGCCGGGTCAGTTCCCCGGCATTGGCCGCGTCGGACAGGAAACCGCGGAGCGCGCCGACGGTCGGGCCGTCCTGCCCGTGCACTTCGGCGAGCGTCGCCGCGGCGATCGAGACCGCGTCCGGTCCCGGCGGACCGTGTCCGGTGGCCAGTTCGAAGCAGCGCTGGAAGTAGAGGTCCTGCGGGTTGCCCTCGGTGAGCCGCAGCCGCCGGCGTTCGGACTTCAGCACCACGAACCAGCTCGCCGTCGCGGCCAGCACCGGCCTCGCCTCGGCGATCCGCGCGCGCAGGGCGTCGACGTGCTCGATGGCGACCGCGCCCGCGGCGAACTCCGGATTGCGGACCGGGCGCAGCACCAGCGGTTCGAGGAGCAGTTTCACCGTGCGGGTCAGCGGGCGGCCCGCGGCGTTGCTCAGCGGTGCGACGGCCTCACCCAGTTCGCTCCACGCCTGCGCGATCACCAGGCCGCGGGGCAACGTGGCGGTCGCGGTGGTCACCCCGCTGAGGGTAGTCGATGAACGGGCCGCCGAACCGTTTCTGGGACCGGTAGGCGGGCAGTCGCACCGAAGCTTCACCCATGTACCAGAACCCACCGCAGTACGCCCCGGCCCCGTCGCTCTACGACACGCCGCCGCGCCGCCGCCGCCGCAAGGTGGTGCCGCTGCCGATGGTGGCCTTCCTGGGCATCTTCGCCCTGCTCTTCTTCGGCGGTTCCTACCTCGTCTCACCGGAAGCACGCATCCACGCGCAGCCGGGCGTCGCGTTCGCCGAACTCGGCGGGCGGGACGTGGTGCTCGTCCCGTACGAGCGGCAGGGCGCCCGGGGCATGTTCCAGCTGCTGACGCAGGACATGTTCCAGGTCCGGCTCGCCGCCGTGGACCCGGCTTCCGACGAGGTGCTGTGGGACACGCAGCTCTCGGACGAGCTGATCTGGGAGGCGTCGGTGCTCGGCGCCGGGCGGGACTACGCCTACGTCGCCACCGACTCCGGGCTGATGATCCTCGACCTGAGCGACGGATCGGTGGAGGTCCAGGGGGAGGACGTGCCGGGCCTCGACGGCGCGTACCTGACGTCCCGGGCCGCGTACGCCTACGACGCGGAGGGCCGCCGGATCCTCGCGCTGACGTCGTCCGGTGCCGTGCGGGCGATCGAACTGGACCAGACCAAGGCCGTCGCGGTCGACGACGAGACCGCTTCGGCGTGGGCGGATCGCCTGTCCGCCGACCGGCCGCGCTCCACCACGTTCGAGATCGCCGGCACCGAAGCCGGACTGCTGCCCAGTTCCTCGGAACAGGTCGTGCTCGAGGACGTGGGAATCGGCGAGCTGGGCAGCGTGCTGTTCCGCGGTCCCGAGGACGGCCGCAAGATCCAGGTCAGTGAGACCGCGTTCCCCCACGCGCGGCTCGTCATCGCCGACGGGACGGCCGCGGGGGCCGCCACCGGGCACGTGCTGGTCCAGCACCGGCTTTCGCTGAACGACACCGGCCTCGGGCTCAGCCTGGTTTCGCTGGCGACCGGCGAGGTCACCGGCTCGCTCCCGATCAGCTCCGCGCCGGAGGGCGCGGTCGTCGGCCCGGACGGGACCACGGTGGTCACCGCCGGTGACGCGGTGGTGCTGGCCCGCGGCGACGGTTCGGTCGTCCCGCTCGAAATCGGCGCTTCCGACCTCTTCGGCTCCGCCTGAAATCCCTTACCCACGAAAGGAAACATCATGAGGGCACTACTTCTCCTCCCCCTGTTCGCCGGCCTGGTCTGCACCGCGATCTGGGTCGCCGTCGGCCTGACGGGCGACGACGAGTTCGCCTGGCTCAACGGCTGGGTGTGCGGACCGTTCCTGGTGCTGGCCGGGCTGCCGTTCGCCTTCACCCGCGGCCTGGGCGGGATCTTCGGCGGCCTGCCGAAGGAGTTCCACGGCGCGCCGATCGGGATGGGCACGGTCACCGGGGTCGCCAGGACCGGCCTGGTGGTCAACGACCAGCCGCAACTGGAGATCCAGCTGCGGGTGGACACGCCGGAGGGGCGGTCGTTCGCCTCCTCGGCCCGGCAGATCGTCGACCTGACCGATCTCGCCGCCGTGCAGCCGGGCGCGACGCTGCCGGTCCGGTACCTGCCCGACGGCCGGGTCGTGCTGGCCACCGACGCCCCGCAGCACGAACTGCAGGCGGCGCTCAACCGCGTGCAGCTGGCGAAGGGCTGGATGACGCCGAACCAGTTGCGCATCGCCGAACAGGGCGTCGAGGGCAGTGCGCTGGTGCTGAGCATGACGCCGACCGGGCAGACCGGCGACGGCCGCTCCGAGGTGCGCCTCGGCCTCCGGGTGACCAGGGCGGACGGCACCAGCTTCGACGTGGCGCAGGACAAGAAGCTGCCGCCGGTCGCGGTCGGCCAGGTCCAGCCGGGCATGGTGGTGCGGGTGCGTTACCTGCCGCACGACGAGTCGGAGGTCGCGGTGGTCACCAGCCTGGTGCCGTGAGTCCACTCCAGGACCGCGGCTCAGGTGGCCAGCACGTCGACGATGTTGTCGGCGCGGACCCAGTGCGGTTCCCGATCCGCGGCCTGTTCACTGGCGCGGACGGGAACCCACGTGGTTTCGGTGTAGCGGTCGACCACCGCGGCCCCGGCGATCATCCCTTGCCGCGATCGGTTTTCTTCTGCTGCCCCGGCGGCGTGGTAGACGACTTGGTGCCCGACTTGGAATGCCCCGGCGGTGCCGGTTGGCCTGCCCATTTGTTGCCCCCTCCGCTGTTCGCCTTGTCCGCCTTCGCATTACCGCACCCCCGGCCGGAACACGCCGCCCTGTTCGGCCCAGACCCCTCTGCCGAGTGAAGATCAACTGCCGTTCCGGTCCGCTCTGTGGGATTCGCCGGGTTCGCGGGCGACGGCGCGGCGATCGGCCGGACGGAGTAGATCCGCCCTCCCGCTGCCGCGGGCTGGGGCGGTGCCGGGGCCGAGATCACCTTCTCGGGAACGGGAGCCGGGACCGGCATCAGCGGCGGGACCGGCACCCCGCCGCCCGCGATCGCCACCACGGCGGCGGCCACCACCGCCGCGACCTTGCCGCCGCCGGTCGCCATCCCGGCGGACAGCGACACCAGCACCGACCCGGCGTGCCGCCGGGCGAGCGCGGGCCGCAGTTCCTGGTTGGTCTCGGTCAACGCGGCGGCGACCGCCCGGCAGTCCGCGCACCGGCCGACGTGCGCCGCGATCCGGGCCGACCGCCGCGGCGACAACCCGTCGCGCACCCAGGCACCCATGTCCGCGCGCATCTCGTCGCACTCGGGTCTGCTGCCGTCCGGCACCTGCACCTGGAGGTAGGCGCGGCGCAGCCCTTCGCGGGCGCGCATCGCCAGCACCGCGACGCCGTTCGGCGAAACCCCGAGCAACGGCGCCAGTTCCGCGGCGGGCGTCCCTTCGACCTCGGTGTGCCACACCACCGTCCGCCAGCGGCCCGGCAACGAGCAGAACGCGGCCCAGGCCAGTCCCGCCTGCCAGCGGCGGACCATCAACTCGTCGGCGCCGGTGCCCGCGACGATCCGGTCGGGCACCTCCTCGCGCAGGTCCACCCGGGCGTGGCGGCGCTGCCAGTTGATGGCCAGGTGACGCATCGTGGTCAGCAGGTAGGGCCGCAACTCCTGCCGCGGCCCCGCACCGGACCGCACCGCGATCAGCACCCGCACGAACGCCTCGGCCACCAGGTCCTCGCAGTCGGCGGCGTCACGCACCCAGCGCCCGGCGGCCCGCCGAGCGGCCGGGGCGTGGCGGCGGAACAGCACGTCACAGGCCCCGAAGTCACCGTCGCGGACGGCATCGAGCTGGACCTCGTCCAACGCCCAGTCCTGCTCCCACATCGCGCACTCCCGGGTAGGCACTCGATTACCGGTGTGCCGACACCCGCCCGTTATGACGCCTGCCGAGGCAGGTGTGGCCCGGACCACATCTACCGCATGATCACCCGGACGCCTCCCCGACCCCGCTTCTACGCACCCGGATCGTCAAGAACGCGGCGGCCCCTCAGCTCCTCGCCGAGGTCGATCATGAACTCACCGACCACCGAGAGCATGGTCCGCGGCGTTCCGGGCGGGATCTTCGTTCCGTAGACAGCGATCCGCACCTCGCTCTCGTCAGCGCGGAGCCGCACCTGCTCGACGGACGCCGCGCCCTGCGCCGACAGATTCACCACGATCGCGATGCTGCGATCATCATCGGTACGCGCGACCGGCGACCACGCAAGGCGCTCAACCCCACCACCCGGCCGAGCCACCACCGGCAGACGGGCGTGCCCCCGCACGGATTCGGCCGGAACAACGCGCAACGAACACCTCACGATCGACGTCGGTGGCCCACGGTGATCATGAGCCCGTGGTGCGGGTCGGGTACGGCGGCAAGGGCAGCCTTGATCAAGGGCTGCCCGGCGAACTCGTCGCGGATGCCGTCCGTGCGGAAGGCGATTTCGAAGGCCAGACCGTGCTCGAGGTGCTTCCAGGACCACCACATCGCCCGGTCGCGCAGGGCGGTGGTCAGGAAGGCTCGGCCGTGCGCCTGGCGCCACTCGCTCGCCGAGGTCTCCGCGTCGAGCACTTCGATCCGCAGTCAGGGATCCGCGATACCGCCCTCATCCATGGCTTGCCTCCCGCGACAAGGCTAGCGCTCGCGTCCATCTCCAGCACGTTCGCGTGGGCACATCAGTCCACAATGGACGCAACCGGATACCCGAAAACAGCGGGCGGACAGGGGTTGTGCAGGAACCCCGACTGCCGCCCGGATCACTTGCCACAACGGTGTCGACAAAGTCACTATGGGGTACTTTCAGGCCATGCATCGCGTGGTGGCCCTGGTACGGCCGGTGCAGTCGACCTTCGAACTCGGCTGCGCGGCCGAGGTCTTCGGCACGACCAGAGCCGGGGTGCCGCAGCACTACGAGTTCGAGGTCTGCACCGAAATCCCCGGCCAGGTGCCGACGACGGCCGGGTACACGATCGCCGTGCCGCGTGGGTTGTCGGCGCTCGCGGAGGCGGACACCGTGATCATTCCCGGCTGGGCACCGGTGGAGGCACCGCTGTCGCCGCGCGTCCATCGCGCGCTTCTCCGAGCCCACGCCCGCGGCGCACGGCTCGTCACGATCTGCTCCGGCGTGTTCGCGCTCGCCCGCACGGGTCTGCTCGACGGCCGATCGGCCACCACGCACTGGGGTCGCGCCGCCCAGTTGCGCCAGGAATTCCCCCGCGTCACCGTGGAACCCGACCGCCTCTACGTGGACCACGGCGACGTAGCCACCAGCGCCGGGGCGGGCGCGGGCATCGACCTGTGCCTGCACCTCGTGCGCCAGGACCACGGCACCGCGCACGCCGCACTCCTCGCCCGGCACATGGTGATGCCACCGCAGCGCGACGGCGGCCAGGTCCAGTACGTCCCGTCCGCACCGCCCGAGGACGCGCTCGACGGCCTCCTCGAATGGGCAGGCGCGCGCCTCGGCACCCCGTTGTCGGTGGCCGAACTGGCCATGCGGCTCAACGTCTCGCCCCGCACCCTGGCCCGCCGCTTCGCCGACCAACTCGGCACGAGCCCCGGCGCGTGGCTGCTGTCCCGCCGCGTGGCCGAGGCACGCACCCTCCTGGAGGAGACGAACCTGCCGGTGGACGCGATCGCCGCCCGCGTCGGGCTCATCTCGGCGGTCAACCTGCGCCGCCGCTTCCGCACCCGGGTGGGCACCACCCCGGGCGCCTACCGGCGGTCGTTCCGCGTTTCCTAGCGCCTCAGCCGGAGTTCGTCCGCGGTGGGCAGCGGCCATTCGTAGCGTTCCTTGGCGATGCGCAGGTGCACCCACGCCTCCGTGCTCACCACGTCCTGCCGGCCGCCGATCTGTTCGAGGACCTGGTCGAGGTCACGGGCGGCACGCGCCGCGACGGTGGCGACGACGTCGAACCGGCCGATGGTGCGGGCCAGGAATTCGACGTCGTCCCGAGCCGCGAGCGCCGCTGTTACCGCGTCCCCGGCGCCGCGCACGTTGAGCCCGATCCCGCACACCAACCCGGCATCCGGGCGCGCGCGGCTGAGCACCGGCGCGATCCGGATGACCTCGTGCTCCACCAGATAACCCACCCGCGTGCGCGTCGCCGACGGTGACAGGCCGACGTGCTGCGCGATGCGCGCGAAGCTTTCACGGCCGTCGGCCTGGAGTCGCAGCATGATGGCGAGATCGCGGTCGTCGACGCGCAGTCCGGGCGCCAGCGGGCGGCCGGGCATGAACAGTCCCTTGAGCACGTCGACGTAGACCAGGGTGTTGACCCGCTCCACGTCCGGCAGGCCGCGGATGTCGGCCACGGTCCGGTACAGCGCCGCGGGATCCGGCAGCCGCAACTCGGCGACCACCTGGTATTCGCCGCTGACCGCGGAAACGAACGCCGCGGCGGGCAGGGCCGCGATCGCGTCGGCGGTCGCCCGCGACCGGCCCGAGGTGCGGATCGCGAGGTGCGCGTAGGCGGTCAGGCCCAGGAACTCCGGGTGGACGGCCGCGATCACGGTGAGCGATCCGTCGGCTCTCAGCTGTTCCAACCGCGCGGAGACGGCCGACCGCGAAGCGCCGACGCGCTGGGCGAGGTCCGCCACGCTCATCCGGCCGTCCGCGCGCAGGGCCGCGACCAGGGCATCGTCGAAGCCCAATTTCCCTCCCGATTTTTTCCGCGAACCCGCGAAGTCATATCACGCGCCGAATGGCCCTGTCACAGCTTGGTTGAGCGCATCTGCCGCACCGATCGAGCGAATCGACTGCAAGAAGCCGGTACATGCGATCGATCTGGTTGCCTTCGCCTACTCCCGTGATTACCTTCACCGCCACGACGCCCCCTTCACCGCCGAAATCCAGGAGTCCGCGCGATGCGCACGCTGCACCACCTCGAACGTTCCGCACTCGACGCCACCGCGACGATCCTGCTCCCCGAAGGGCTCGTGACCGTCGACGACGCGACCGAGGGCGCCGAGGCGGTCCTGGTGTTCGGCGACCAGATCGCCGCGGTCGGCTCGGTCGACGCCTGCCACCGGGCGGCGGCCGGGCTCGGGCACGCGGCACCCGAGGTGCGGCGACTGAGCGGCACACTGTTGCCCGGCTTCGTGGATCCGCACGCGCATCCGCTGATGTACGGGCAGATGATGACCTGGGTGGACTGCGGGCCGGGCCAGGCGGCGAGCATCCCCGAGATCGTCGCCCTGCTGCGCGCGGCGGCCGAGCGCACCCCGGCGGACCGGCCGGTGCGCGGCTATGGCTACGAGCACCGCAACCTCGCCGAGAAACGCCATCCCCACAAGGAAGAACTCGACGCCGTCGCCACGGACCGCGAGGTCTACCTGATGAACGCCAGCGGGCACGGCGGCGTGGTCAACAGCTTCACGCTGGCGCGCAACGGCGTCACCCGCGACACCCCGGACCCCGACGGCGGCGTGTTCTTCCGGGACGAGCACGGCGAACTCACCGGCGAGCTGTCGGACGCGGCGTGCAACATCCTCACCGGGGTTTCCGGGGTGAAGGTCGGGCATCACGGCCCCAACTTCCACCTCGCCGACGAACCGGCCGAGCACCTGCGTCAACTGGCCGCGGCGCAGGAGAAGTTCCTGGCCGCGGGGGTCACCTCGATCGGCGACGCGCAGGTCACGCGCCGCGAGTTCGACATGTACCTGCGGCTCGCCGAAGCCGGGCAGCTCACCACGCGCGTGCACATGTACCTGCTGTCCCACCTGCTCGACCAGGCACTGGAAATGGGGCTGCACGGCGCTTTCGGGAACTCGCACCTCTCGTTCGCCGGGATCAAGTTCTACGCGGACGGCACGCTCGGCGGCTGGACCGCGTACTTCCCGGACGGCTACGTCGGCGACCCGTGCCGCACCGGGCAGCTCTACCACGAGCCCGCGGACTACACCGCGTTGATCGAGAAGGCGCACGCCGCCGGGCTGCAGACCGCGACCCACGCGCAGTCCCCCGCCGCGATCGGCATGGTGCTCGACGCCCTCGAATCCGCGCAGCGACGGCACCCGCGTGATGATGCCCGCCACCGCATCGAGCACTGCGGACTGCCGTCCCCGCAACAGATCCACCGGATGGCCGCGCTCGGCGTCCACCCGGTCAACCAGCCGCAGCACTACTACAACTGGGGCGAGGGCGTGACCGACGCAGTCGGCACGCCGGGCGAGCGCTTCAACCCGCTGGGCGAGTTCCAGGCGGCCGGCGTGCCGGTCACGCTCAGCTCGGACGCCCCGGTCGCGGAACCGAACCCGCTCGAAGCCATCCAGACCGCGGTGACCAGGGTGACCCGGCGAGGGCACCGCCTCGGCGGGGACGAGCTGCTGATCGACGCGCGATCCGCCGTCGCCGCGCACACCATCGCCGGTGCCCGCGCGCTCGGCCGCGAACGCGACCTCGGCTCGATCACCCCCGGCAAGCGCGCCGACTTCGTGCTCCTCGCCGAAAACCCACTCACCACCGAACCCGGGGCCATCGCGGACATCCGCGTGCTGGCGACCTGGGTCGGTGGCGAAGTCCACCACCGCCACGCCGCCCAGGAGCCCGCCCGATGACGCACGACCTCCGCACCCAGCCCCACTCACCGCGGCGGGCCCGCAGGGCGGGGTTCGCCGCCTTCGTCGGCACCACCATCGAGTGGTACGACTTCTACATCTACGCCACCGCCGCGAGCCTCGTCTTCGGCACCGTGTTCTTCCCGGAGACCGGCGACCGGCTGACCGGGGTCGCGGCGGCCTTCGCCACCTACGCGGTCGGCTTCTTCGCCCGCCCGCTGGGCGGCATCGTCTTCGGCCACGTCGGTGACCGGGTGGGCCGCAAGACCGCGCTGGTGATCACGCTGACGATGATGGGCGCGGCGACCTTCCTCGTCGGCTGCCTGCCCGGGTACGACCAGATCGGCGCGTGGGCGCCCGTTCTGCTGGTGCTGCTGCGGTTCCTCCAGGGGCTCGCGGTGGGCGGGGAATGGGGTGGTGCCGTGCTGATGGCCGTCGAGCACGCACCCGCGGACAAGAAGACCTTCTACGGCAGCTTCGCCCAGGCGGGCAATCCGGCGGGCGCGCTGCTGGCGACCGGCTTGTTCAGCCTGCTGAGCCTGGGCGGCACGGAGTTCCTGAACGGCTGGGGCTGGCGCATCCCGTTCTTCGCCTCCGCGCTGCTGATCGTGGTCGGCCTGATCGTGCGCGCCAAGGTCGAGGAGTCGCCGGTGTTCGAAGAGGTCGCCGGCTCGACCGCCGGAGTGCCCCTCCTCTACGCCCTGCGCACCAACTGGAAGCCGATCCTCCTGGGTGTCTGCGTGCTGCCCGTCGCGCTCGGCGGCTACTACCTCGTCACCACGTTCGCGACCGCCTACGCGACCGATCCCGCCGTCGGGGTCTCCGAGTCGCTCGTGCTCAACGCGCTCAGCATCGCCGCGTTCGTCGAACTCGTGCTCACCTTCGGCACGGCATGGCTCGGCGACCGCTTCGGCCGGGTGCGGGTGGTCGTCATCGGCCTCGTCGGTGTCGCGGTGCTCGCCGCACCGCAGTTCCTCGTGTTCTCCACGAAGAACTCGCTGCTCATCATCCTCGCGTTCGTGGTGATGCGGCTGGCGATGACGGCGACCTACAGCCCGATCGCGGCCGTGCTCTCCCAGATGTTCCGCCCGCAGGCGCGCTACACCAGCATCTCGCTCTCCTACCAGCTGGCAGGCGCGATCTTCGGCGGCCTCTCGCCGCTGGTGTCGACGCTGCTGTTCCAGGCGACCGGGAGCATCTGGCCGGTCATCGTGCTGCTGATCGGCATGTGCGTGCTCAGCACGGTCTGTGTGCTGCTCGCGCCGCAGCACACCGACGAAGTCACCACTTCCGCTTAACCCAGGGACCGTCCTTTCTCCGCCAGGATCTCGTTGAGGATCCGCACGACCTTCGGCCCGACGCCGTGCAGGGCGAGCAGGTCTGCCTCGGTCCAGGTGGCGGCCTGGTCGAGGGTGGTCACCCCGGCGAGGGCCAGGGCGCGGGTGGCGGGCTTGCCGATGCTGCGCGGTAGGTCCCCAACAGGTTGGGCAGGTGCGTCGACGATGGCCGTCAGATCGGCAGCCAGTTTCGCCGGCGCGCGGTGTTTCCACGCGGCCATCACCAGTGCCCACAGGTGCTGGCCACCGACCTCGGCCAGTGGCGCCTGGAACCCGATCGACCGCCCGGCGTGGCTCAGCCGTGAGGCGTTCGGGTAAGCGGCGACGGCCTCCGCCGCCACCGCTCCGGGCAGGCGCAACCGCACCACGCCGTCCGGGGTGAGCGAGGCGAACTCCTTGCCCCGCACGGAATACCGCAGTACCCCGGCCGTGGTGTCCTCCTCCACCTCCCGGAAGGTCAATGCTGTCTTGCGCAGCTGCGCCCTTGTGGTCATGAGCCGATGCTAAACAGCCCCACCGACAGTTTCCGCGACGAAGACGGAACCCGGGACTAACGCGCCAGCAGATCGGCCACTTCGTCGTCGAAGAGCTGGGCGGGATCGAAGCCCATCCCGGCGAAGTGCCCGGCGAGTTCCAGCGAGAGCACGCCGTGCACCCGCGTCCAGAAAGCCAGGAAGCGGCGCAGGGTCGCGGTGGACGCCGGGTGCTCGCCTGCCCAGTCGCGATGGGATTCGAGGTGGGCTTCGAAGGGGGTGGCCGCCTTGTCCGAAGTCGCCTCCGCGTAGGCGTCGATCACCGTGGTCATGATCTCCGACGAGATCGCGGTGGTGTCCGCGGGCGCGTGGTAGCCGGGCAGCGGCGTGCCGTAGATGAGGAAGTACCGGTGCGGATCGCTCACCGCCCACTCCCGCACGACGTGCGCCAGCCTGGCGACATCCGCCCCGGAATCGGCGGCGGCCCGCAGGGTGTCGGCGAGGCTGCGGTAGGCGTCGCGGATCAGTTCGGTGATCAGCTCGTCGCGGCTGGCGAAGTACCGGTACAGCCCCGGGCCGGTCATACCCAGGTGCTTGGCGATCGCGTTGAGCGAGAGCGCGGCGACGCCCGCCTTGGCGAGCTGTTCCCACGCCTGCTGCTTGATCTCCGCGCGCACCTGGGCCCGGTAGCGCTCCCGCGAACTCATCGCCCCGGTGTCCGCCATCGCTCACTCCCTCGAAGTCCGTTAGACCCTATCACGATAGCTATTGACACTCACTGAAATTGAATTATAGCTTCTAACAAGAGAAAGAGCTGCTAACTGACGAGGAGAACACCATGGCCAGCAAGTCCCGCCACACCGCCCTGATCGCGATCCCGCTGGCCGCCGCCAGCCTGTTCGGCGTGCTCACCAGCACCCCGGCCCAGGCCGCCGCCCCGGCGCCGCTGACCTGCCGCGGACAGGGCGTCGATGCCGACGCCAAAATCCGGTACCGCACCGAGGCGGTCATCAACGCGCCGATGAGCACCATCTGGAGACTGCAGACCGATGTGGAGCGCTGGCCGTCGTGGCAGCCGGCGGTCACCAGCAGCGAGCGCCTGGACCACGGCCCACTCCGCGCCGGCTCGCGGTTCCAGTGGACCACTCCGGTGCCGCCCACCGCCACCACCCCCGCGACCACGCTGGAGATCACCTCGAGCGTCCACCAAGTCCGGCGCGACCAGTGCCTGCGCTGGAGCGGCCCGGCGATCGGCGAGGGCCTGCGCATCGACAACGGCGTGCACGTCTGGAACTTCCAGCAGGTCAAGGACGGCGTGCTGGTCCGCACCGAAGAGACCTGGACCGGCGCCCAGGTCGAAGCCGATGTGCCCACCTCGGTCGCCTACCTCGGTCAGGGCCTCGAAAAGTGGCTGACCGACCTGAAGACCGCCGCCGAGACCAGCCCCTGCTGACGCACGCACGGAAAGGAAAACCCGATGTCCACCACACCCCGGCCCGGTTCCTTGCCCGTGGTCATCTCGGCCTGGGCGGTCGCTGTGCTCGTACTCGGCCAGTTCGCCATGGTCGCCGTCGTCCCGGTCCTGATCGTGCTGATCGGCACGTTCCGCAACCGGGACCTGAGACCACTGCGCTGGTGGGCTGCCGCCCTCGGCGCCGCCTACGCCACGCCGCTGGCCCTGTGGGCGATCGGCCCCGACCGCGCCCCGAGCCTGTCCAAGGACATGCACCCGATCCTCACCGGGGTCGTGGTCGCCACGGCACTCGCGATGGCCGTGGCCTACCACCTGCTACGCCGCTCGTCCCGAATGGACAGTCGCCCCGCCTAGCGCTCGACCCGCCACCAGCCTTCAAGTGCTATGAGTGGGGCATTACTTGCATTGAACGCAAGTAATGCCCCACTCATAGCATTCGCCTTCTCCGACTTGGCTGGGATTGAGGCCCTGAATGTGGAACTCGGCTTCCTGAGCGTGGGGTTCGGCTTCCTGCGCGCCGGGGATTCGGCGGGACACCCTGAGCAGTGGCGTGCGTCACGGAATGCCAGCCGATCTTCAGCGCTACACCGTGGTGTAGCTCATTCGCACGCAAGGGAGTGACATGACCACAGCCGCACCGCAGGAAGCGTCCACCTCGCCGGTCGTACCGGTGCTCGACGACTTCGACTTCCCGCTCACCGATGGGGCCGCCTGCCGCATCGACGACCCCGACTGCGAAGCCTGCCAGTGAGGTAGCCGGGCCGTGGCCGGCCGGCACATCCGGGCGGCCACGGCTCAGTTCCGGTCCACGGGTTTCGCGTGGAGGATGTCCCGGGCCTGCTCTGCCGCGCGCGCGATGCTCTCGCCGACGAAGTCGATGAAGCGGGCGATGTTCTCCAGGCGGACGGCGGCCGGAGTGCCGGACCCGAGGACGTTGACGCCCTGCCGCGCGGTCTCGGCGAGCAGCGCGTGCGATTGAGCGCTGGCGACCATCGACTGATACCAGACGTCGTTGTCCACGATGTACCGCTCGCGGCGGCGGTCGTCGCGTTCCCGGCGGAGAAGCCCCTGGCTTTCGAGGAACGCGACCGCCTTGGACACCGAAGCCGGGCTGACCTGGAGCCGCTGCACGAGTTCGACCGCGGTGAGGCTGGCCGAGTCGCTCGTGGTGAGGCAGGTCAGCACCCGGGCCATCATCTTGGGCAGACCCGACTGCATGAGCAGGGTCGTGTACGTCTCCTCATATTCACGCACCGCCTCGGCGTCACGCCCATCCGCCCGCGGAGGCGCCCCAGCCCGGCGCGGCGCGGCCTGCCGGTGCCGATGGGCGCGACGCTCGGTGGCGTGGTGCGCCAAATCCGCCCGATACGCCGTCGGTCCGCCGTTGCGCATCACCTCACGCGTGATCGTCGAAGTGGGCCGGTCGAGCCGCCGGGCGATCTCCGCGTAGGCGAGGCCGTCGGCCAGGCCCAGCGCGATCTGCTGGCGTTCCTGCTGGGTGAGCCTGCCTCCCGGCATCGCGATCTCCTCCGTGCTCCGTGGTGCGCGCAGCATAGCTTTCACTCACCTTCCATTGCAACGCCAGGTGCGGCCATGTTGCGTTAGATTCACATCCATTGCAATGATTTCAACGCTTTGACATGCAGTTATGCGGATTCACTGCAACAAGCTCGTTGTCCGATCCATGAACGCAACGTAGCGTTTCCAACATCAGAAACAACGAGCACAGGAGCTGGACACCATGAAGACCTTCGAATCCCCCGCCCCCATCACCGCCGTCCTCGACATCCCCGCCGGCCGCGTCCAGTTCATCGCCGCCGACCGGGCCGACACCGCCGTCGAGGTCCGGCCCGCCGACGCCTCGAAGAGCCGCGACGTGAAGGTGGCCGAGCAGACCACGGTCGAATTCCGCGACGGCGTCCTGCGGATCGAGGCCTCGGCGAAGAACCAGCTGCTCGGCGCCTCCGGCTCCATCGAGGTGACGGTTCAGCTGCCCGCCGGGTCCCGCGTCGAGGCGAAGGCCGCGAGCGCCGACTTCCGGGGCGTCGGCCGGCTCGGCGACGTCGCCTTCGAGGGCTCGCACGGCGAGGTCAAGCTCGACGAGGCCGCGAGCGTCCGCCTCACCTCCCACGCCGGTGACGTCTCGGTCGGCCGTCTCACCGGGCCCGCGGAGATCAGCACCGGCAAGGGCGACATCCGGATCGCCGAGGCCGTGCGCGGCGAGCTCGTGCTGCGAACCGAGGCGGGCGACGTGACGGTCGACGCCGCCGCCGGGGTTTCCGCGTCCCTGGACGCCGGCACCCCCACCGGCCGGATCCACAACTCGCTCAAGAACACCGGCGACGCCGAACTGACCATCCGCGCCACCACGGCCTACGGCGACATCACCGCCCGCAGCCTCTGAACCCCCGAAGGAGCACGACAAAACATGATCACCACAGCGGACTACCAAGCCGCCGAACAACTTCTGCGCCGTCCGGCCCGTCCCGGTGAGCTCGTCACCGGCGACAAGGTCAGACCACAGTGGATCGACGGAGGTACCCGCTTCTGGTACGCGGTGCCCACCGGCGGCGGCAAGCGGTTCGTGCTGGCCGACCCGGCGGCGGGCACCCGCGAGCCCGCCTTCGACCACGACCGGCTCGCCGCCGCGCTGACCAGCGTCACCGGGCAGCAGGTCGACCCCGAAGCGCTGCCGTTCATGGCCATCGACCCGGCCGGGAACACCGTGGAATTCGACGCGTTCGGCGAGTACTGGCGCTGCCGCCTGGACGACTACTCCGTCGAGCGGGCCGAGTTCACGCCGCCGGGCAACCCGCTGGAGGTGGCCTCGCCCGACCAGAAGTTCGCGGTGTCCCGGCGGGGGCACGACCTGTGGGCGCACTCGCGGTCCGACGGCCGCGAGTGGGCGCTGACCACCGACGGCGAGCCCGCCTACGAGTACGGCCCCGGGCCCGGCTCGACGAGCAACGCCACCCTGCTGCGCAAGATCGGTCTGCCGCACCTGCCGCCCGCGGTGGCCTGGTCGCCCGACTCGAAGAAGGTGCTGGCGCACCGGATCGACGAACGCGAGGTCCGGCAGACGCACCTCGTGGAGGCCCGGCCCGCCGACGGTGGCGCGCCGCGCCTGCACACCCAGCGGTACGCCTATCCCGGCGACGAGCACCTGCCGCTGGCCGAACTGGTCGTGCTGGACGTCGCCCACGGCGAGGTGGTCCGCGCGCAGGCCGAGCCGCTGATCACGACGAAGGTGTCGCCGATCATGCTCCGCTGGGCGTGGTGGGCGGAGGACAGCTCGGCGGTCTACTACCTCGGGCAGCCCCGCGACCTGCGCACCCTCACCCTGCACCGCCTCGACCCGGCCACCGGCGAGGTGACCGCGGTGCTCAGCGAGACCGGGGACACCCGCGTGGAGCCCAACCAGTGGCTGTTCGAGCCGCCGATCGTGCGGGTGCTGGACGGCGAGGTGCTGTGGTACTCGCAGCGCGACGGCTGGGGCCACCTGTACCGGTACGACCTGCACACCGGGGAGTTGCTCGGCCAGGTCACCTCCGGGCAGTGGGCGGTGCGGCAGATCCTGCACGTCGACGAGGCGGAACGGGTGGTCTACTTCACCGCTTCCGGGCTGGTCGACGCCGATCCGTATAGCCGCACGGTGTGCCGGGTCGGCCTGGACGGCTCCGGCTTCGCCAAGGTCACCGACGACGAACTGGACCACGTGGTGATCATGCCGGGACACCACGAGTACTTCCTGGACTCGGCGTCCACTGTGGACACGGCGCCGGTGACGGTGGTGCGTGACTGGTCCGGCCGCGTGCTGGTCGAGCTGGAGCGCGCCGACATCGGCAAGCTGACCGCCACCGGCTGGACCCCGCCGGAACGGTTCCGCGTCAAGGCCGCCGACGGGGTGACCGACATCTACGGGGTGCTGTACCGGCCGCGGGGATTCGACCCCGAGCAGCGTTATCCGGTGGTGGACACCCTCTACCCCGGCCCGCAGGTCGAACGGGTCTCCCCCGGCTTCGACCCCGGCGGCCTGGGTCTCGACGCGGAACCTTTGGCAGCGCTGGGTTTTGCGGTGATCGCGGTCGACGGGCGAGGCACACCCGGGCGGAGCAAGGCTTTCCACGACGCCTCCTACGGCAACCTGGCCGACGCGGGCAGCCTGGCCGACCACGTCGCCGCGCTGCGGCAGCTGGCCGAGACCCGGCCGTGGCTCGACCTGGACCGGTTGGCCGCGTTCGGCCACTCCGGCGGCGGGTTCGCCACGGCGCGGGCGATGCTGGACTTCCCGGAGGTGTACCGGGCGGGGGTCGCCCTCTCCGGCTCGCACGACGCCCCCTTCTTCAACCCGGGCTTCATCGAGACCTACGACGGCGCGGACAACCGCGACGCCTGGGCCCGCACATCCAATGTGGACATAGCGGACCGGCTGACCGGCAAGCTGCTGCTGGTTCATGGCGAGCTGGACGACCAGGTCCACCCACACCAGACGCTGCGGCTGGCCGACCGGCTCGTCGCCGCGAACAAGGAGTTCGAGCTGCTCATCGTGCCCGGGGCCGAGCACACGTTCATCGACTGCCTGGCCTACGTCCGCACGCGCTGCTGGGACTTCCTGGTGCGGGAGCTGATGGGCACCCGCCCGCCCGCCTACCGACCGGCGCCCATCCCCATCGGGCCCGAGCTGCTGGCCGAGATGTTCGCCTGATTGACATGTGACCTTTCGGTCACCTATTCTCGCGGTATGAAAGCTCGAATCGTGGCCCTCAGGCGTGCCGTGGTGCTCGTCGTCCTGCTCCTGGCCGGTTCGCTGACCGGCGGCGCCACCGGTGGCGCCGCCGAAGGCACCCGCGACCACCACGACACGATCAACGGCACGGAGTTCCGGGTCAAAGTGCCCGCGCGCTGGAACGGCACGCTGGTGCTGTTCAGTCACGGCTACTACCTGGCCGAATACCCGCCCGAGCCCGGGCAGGTCATGCTGGCCACCCATCCGCGGACCGAGCAGTGGCTGCTCGACCACGGCTACGCGCTGGCCGCGTCCAACTACAAAGGCCTGGTCGGCTACGCGGTCGAAGACGCACTGCGGGACCAGATGGCGGTGCTCGACTGGTTCGAGGTCCACATCGGACGTCCACGCCAGACCGTCACCAGCGGTATGTCAATGGGAGCACTGGTTTCCCTCGGGCTCGCCGAACGCCACCCGAAGCGCTTCGCCGGGGTCCTCGCCACCTGCGGTGAGTACGACGGCAACGGCACGTGGAACAGCGGGCTGGACATCACCTTCGCGATCAAGGAGCTACTGGCGCCCGGCGCCGACATCGACCTGGTGAAGCCCCGTGACGCGGAAGCCAGCCGGGACCGGCTGCTTGAGGTCATCGCGGAAGCGCAGAAGTCAGAACAGGGCCGGGCCCGGCTCGCGCTGGCCGGTGCCCTCGCGAACATCCCGGGCTGGAGCACCACGCACCAGCCGGCGCCCACCGACCTGGCCGACCGGCTCAGCCAGCAACTGGCCTGGGTGAACACCGCCTACGTCTATGGGATCGGCCCGGTCGGCCGTGAGGACTTGGAGCGCCGGGCCGGCGGGAACCCCTCCGGGAACGTGGGCATCGACTACCGGCGGCTGCTCGCCCAGTCGGCCCAGCGGGATCTGGCCGTGCAGGCCTACCGGACGGCACCCGGGGCGAACCTCGAGGCCGACCTAGACCGGCTGGCGAAGGCCCCGCGGATCGCGCCCGACCCCGGCGCGCTGGCGTACATGTACCGGCACACCGTGGTCCGCGGCAGCACCCCGTCGCCCGTGCTGACGCTGCACACCACCGGCGACGGCGGCGCGGTGCCCGACCAGGTGCGCTGGTACGCCGAGCAGGTCCGGCGACACGGCGATCCGGACCGGTTGCGCTCGGCGTTCCTGTCCCGCGGCGGCCACTGTTCGTACAGCGCGGCGGAAGAAATCGTGTCGCTGCAAGCGTTGCTGGCGCGGGTGAACACCGGCCGCTGGTCGGGCGTCGACCCAGCCGGGCTCAACGCCGCGGTGGGCGCCTTCGGCCCGGACGATCACCAGGTGATGGACCTGTTCACCCAGGAAACGAAGGCGGTTTCGCCGTCGTTCACCCGATACACCGCGCCGAGATTCCTCCGGCCGTCCCGGTAGCACCTGGCAAACTGGGGCGATGCCCGCGAAACTCGCCGCTGTCGTGGTGGACTGCCCTGACCCCCAGGCACTCGCGCCCTTCTACGAGGCACTCCTGGCGGCGAAGCGAACCAGGGATGACGCGGACTGCGTGCTGCTCTCACTGGGCCCAGGTCAGCCGGACATCTCCCTGCAGCGCAGTGAAAAGTACGTCCGCCCGGACTGGGTGAGCGGCGACCCGGCGCAGCAACTGCACTTCGATCTTCTCGTGGACGACCTGGATGTCGCCGAACAGGAGGTGCTCGCCCTGGGCGGGCACCTCCTCGACGGTTCCGGCAAACCCATCGGCTACCGCGTGTACACCGATCCAGCAGGCCACCCGTTCTGCCTAACCACCCCCGAAAGCCTCCCAGCACCAGATGCCTAACCCCACCAAGCTCCCCCACCCACACCACCCGAACCCCACGTTCAGGCCCCCGAACCCCACGTTCAAGCACCCGAACCCCACGTTCAAGCACCCGAACCCCACGTTCAGGCACCCGAGTCCCACGTTCAGACGCCTGAGTCCCACGTTCAGCCAGCTGAACCTCACACTCAGGCAGCCGAACCCCACGTTCAGAAGCCTGAGCCCCACGTTCAGGCAGCCGATTCCCATATTCAGGCACCCGAACCGCACACTCGCCGCGCGCCCCATCGGGCGGAGTCGGCCTCAGATCCGTCTGAGTTCTGCTGGCGCCTCGACACCTGATCGAGTCGGAGTTTCCCAGTTCGGCGGCTCGGGCGCGGTATCGAAAGGGGTAACCTCCTCGCCCCGGCCCCGCCCCTCCCGATAGGTTTCAGCCTCCGCGCCCGGTGCGTCCGTTCACCGCGCGGAGTCGATCACACCTTTCCTTGAGTTCGGGAGTCTTTCGTGCTGAAGAAGATCGGTGCCGTCGCCGGTACCGTGGCCGCGAGCGTTGTCGTGTTCGGCGGTGTGGCCGCCGCCGCGGACGGGGAAACCGCCCGCACCTTCGACGACACCAACGACGGTTTGGTCAACGCGAACAACGTCGACGTCCTGCACGATGTCCGGGGTGCCGTCGGTTTCTGCGGCCAGAACATCAACGTGCTGATCGTCCAGGTCCCGGTGCACGATGTCGCGAATGGCATCGATGTCCCGCTGTTGCCCGCCGGCGTGAACTCTGCCGAAGGTCAGACCCCGGACAACTGCGCCAGCGACGTGATCAACACCGACGACGGCCGTCCCTGATCGTTCCGAGGTAGCCGGGCACCAGTCGAGTGCCGCCGTCAGCTGGATTCGGTGCCCGGCACCCAAAACAACTCGGAACAGGCGGCGGCGCCAACGTGTCCAGTTGTCGAGGACAGCTCACGGCTCGTGCCACGGAAAGCCGTCCGGGTCAGCGGCGGCCCTGGCGAGCAGCTCCGCGTCGTGATGGCCGTGGACGTCGTGCAGGAAAGGGAAGTCCTCCGGATGGACGGTGAGCTTGGCGACCGGCCGCACGGGTACCGGGCTCGCCGCCTGGGCCGATCGGATCTCGCCCGTGACGGGCTCCGACTCGAACGTGGTGGCAGGCAGCAGATACACCGTCCCGGTTCGCCACGGCCGCCGCTGCAGTGCGGGTGAACTGATCGAGAAGTGGTATCGCGCCTGTTCGCCGACCCGCACACACCCGTTGCACATCGACACGGGTGTGCCGGTGCGGTCCAGGATCGCGTAGAACATCGGCCAGATGCCGTCAGCCGCGGCGAACACCGCGAGCCTGCTGCCGAAGTCGGTGAGGTCCGGCGGCCGGCGTGGCACGAACTCGGTGATGCCGGGATCACCTGAGCCGTGCAGCACGAAGTCCGCGCGGTCGGCGGCATGGCAGAGGAACTGCCATTTCGGCGCGTCGACGCGGTAGTCGATGGGCCGGTCGGGCCCGGCCGCGAGCGCTCCGTCCAGCAACTCGTCGAACTGCTCGCGCAACGCGGCCGTCGTCGGCACGACCGGCCGGTGCAGCCAATAGTCGGGCAGGCTCACGATGCCGACCCTAACCGGGTGACGCGCGGGTTAGGCCGTTCAGCTGTCACCGCAGGGCCGTACAGGCAGTTCCGTCGACGTTCTGTTGGTTTCTCGCCCGCAATGGTCTATACCTGTGAGCCATACCCCTGGAGGTATAGACCAATCTCCCTCCTTATCCGGTCCCCCCGCACGAAGGAGCCATCGATGTCGCTAAGACGTCTTCTCGCGGCCGTCGCCGCCACCTTCGCCGTTACCGCGATCGCCGTGGTCGTCCCGGCCCAGTCCGCTTCGGCGGCGGCCTGCGTGACCCCGTGGAACGCGAGTTCGGTCTACTGGAACGGCGACACCGCCTCCCACAACGGGCACAACTGGTCCGCGAAGTGGTGGACGCAGAACGAAACCCCGGGCAGCGCGCAGGTCTGGGCAGACCAGGGCACCTGCGGTGGCGGCTCCGACCCGGACCCGTCCGGCTTCGTGGTCAGCCAGGCCCAGTTCAACCAGATGTTCCCGAACCGGAACCCCTTCTACACCTACAACGGCCTGGTCACCGCACTGAGCGCATACCCGGCCTTCGCGGGCACGGGTAACGACACGATCAAGAAGCAGGAGGCCGCGGCCTTCCTCGCGAACGTCAGCCACGAGACCGGCGGGCTCGTCCACATCGTCGAGCAGAACCAGGCCAACTACCCGCACTACTGCGACACGAGCCAGTCGTACGGCTGCCCGGCCGGCAACGCTGCCTACTACGGCCGCGGCCCGATCCAGCTGAGCTGGAACTTCAACTACAAGGCCGCCGGTGACGCACTGGGCCTGCCGCTGCTGACCAACCCGTGGCTGGTGCAGAACGACGCGGCGGTCGCCTGGAAGACCGGCATCTGGTACTGGATGACCCAGAACGGCCCCGGCACGATGACCCCGCACAACGCGATGGTCAACAGCCGCGGCTTCGGCGAGACCATCCGCAGCATCAACGGCAGCATCGAGTGCAACGGTGGCAACCCCGCCCAGGTGCAGAGCCGCGTGACCAAGTACCAGCAGTTCACCGGCATCCTCGGCGTGAGCCCCGGCACCAACCTGTACTGCTGACCCGTTCCGTGATTCGAAGGGGCTCTTCACCGCGGTGAAGAGCCCCTTCGAACGATCAAACGGAGCCGCGGCGCCGGATGCGGGCGAGGAAGTACCAGGTGGCCAGCACTGCGGCCGGTACGAGGATCAGTTCCCAGAAGACGAGGTCCTGGGCGTTCGCCCCGTCACGTGTGGCCGCCAGTCCCCATCCCGCCAGCGCGGCCAACGTCGCGGCCACGAGCATGGCCGCCGCCTGGTGCCCGGCGAGCCAGGCACGGATCCTGGCCGACCGCTCGGTCCGCAGGGACGCGGCGTGGCGGGAACGCAGTTCCCTGCTCAGCGGGCGCCCGATCTGATATTCGACCACGGCGTTCCTCCTCTCAGCACGCGAAGGAATAACCGAACGCCGATCATGGCAAACCACGCCACCAGCCCGAACGAGTGACGACGAGCGATTAGACCGATCCAATTCCCCGCCACAACCGCATCCAACAACACGAACGGTCGTACAGGAATCCGCAGGGATCGGCCTGGGCACAGGCCTCCATACGACCGTTCGTATTGTTTATCTGAGGTGCTGACCCCCGTGACCGCCCAATAAATACGAACGGTCGTATGGGAACCCGGCTCGAGTCACTCCGAACATGGTTCACGTACGACCGTTCGTATTGTTTCCGAGGCCGGTACAGCAGCGGAGTCAGCTCATGGGCCAGCCGGTCCACCAGTTGGCCGGGGAGTCCGGGTCTGTGCTCGTCCAGTAGTCCACGCAGGCTCGGACGAATTCTTCCGCCGTGAGCTGGCCGTCCCCGTCGGTGTCGAGGTGGTCGAACGCCTCGGCCGTCTCCGTTTCCGTCAGGCCTGGGAAGTGCCCCTGCTGGAACTTCCGGAACTCGGCCGGGCTCACGCGACCGTCGACGTCGGTGTCCGCGATGGACAGGAAAGCCTCCGCCAGCGCGCCCACGGTCTTGCGCGCGGATTCCGGATCATCGGCCAAGGAACCGGTGGAGGTCACGAACTGCTCACGCGTGATCGCCTCCCCGCCGCCGGGGATGTGGGGTCGGTGCAGGTCGTGCCAGATGCGGAGGTAGGCGTCCAGGATGCGCCGCTCCTCCGCCGAACCCGCCGCGTGCCCCAGCGCTTCCGCCGCCCGGCGGCCCATCAGGACGTGGTCCTGCTCGGTGAGCAGACCGTCCCCGTCGACGTCGAGGTAGTCGAACCCGTGGTTGATCTTCGCCCTGAGCAGCTCGCTGAGCGGCACGATTTCCTCCGTGAACGTGGGAAAACACCCGGCCGGACACAGCATCGGCCCAGCAGCACACCGTGGATAGGGCTGTCCGGGTCGCGGCTGTCACTCGGCCGGGTGGAACTATCCCGCTGCCGCCCCGCAGACCCGATCCTGCGCCGGCAGCTTCCCGTCGACCAGGAAACTCGTGGTCACGTTCAGCGCGCACGCGTTGCCGCCCAGGACGTAGACGCCGTGCCCGCTGCCATCGACGCTGACCATCCGGGACCGATCAGCGAACTTCTGCCGCAGCAGTTCGCCGCCGCGGTGGGGCGTGGGTGCGTCACGGTGGTTTTGCACGATCAAAACGTTCTCCGGTCCTTCGTCGTTGATCGCCACCGGCGGCTCGGCCGGCTCGTGCGACCAGTAGGCGCAGGGCAGGATGTTCGCGGTGGCCGCGCCGTAGAGCGGGTAGCGCTCGCGGTCTTCGGCCACGCCACGCCGGTAGGTGTCGACGTCTTCGGGCCATTCGACGTCGTTGCAGGTCACGCTGAGAAATACCGACAGCGAATTGTCCGCGGGCGACAGCTGGTCGCCGACGAGTGCGGCCTTCGCCGGGGCGGAGTCGCGCATCGCCTGCCAGAGCTGCGCCGTCCGCCCGTACACCGTCTCACCGAAGAGACCCCCGAACGTACTGAGCCGGAACAAAGCGCCATCGAGCCCGTCCACCGGCTGCTCGTCGAGCCGTCCCGCGATCTCGAAGTAGGTCTGGCGCACCTCTTCCGGCGTACGGCCCAGACCGTACGCGTCGTGCCGCTGGGCCACCCACTTCGCGAAGTCCGGGAACGTCTGCTCCATGCCCAGCGCGTACCGGCGCAGGCCGTCGCGGTCGAGGTGGGTGTCGCCGATGTTGCTGTCGAGCACGATCCGGTCCGAGCGCTCCGGGAACATCGAGGCGTACGCGGCGCCCAACGCCGAACCGTAGGAGTAGCCGAGGAAGCTGGCCTTCTCCTCACCGAGCGCGACCCGGATCCGGTCCAGGTCGCGGGCGATGTTCGCGGTGGTCAGGTGCCGCAGCCGGCCGTCGCGGTCGTTCGCCGCGCACTGCTCCGCCACCTCCTGGGCCACCTTCGCCTGCGCGGTGACCGCCGCGTCGTCGACCGCGTACGGCGGGATGTTGGCCACGTAGGGCCCGGTGGTGGTGAAGCCGCAGCTCACCGGCGACGAGTGCCCGACGCCGCGGGTGTCCATGCCGATCACGTCGTAGCTTTCGGCGACACTCGCAGGCAGTCCCTTGGACATCAACAGCGCGGACAGCGTCAATCCCGACCCGCCGGGACCGCCCGGGTTGAGCATCAGCACGCCGCGCCGCTTCTCCGGGTTCGGGCTGGCGAGCCGGGAGATCATCAGGTCGATCCGGGTACCGCCGGGATCGGCGTAGTCCAGCGGCACCGGCACGGTGGCGCACTGCAGCTGGTGCGGGGCGGCCCCGGCCACGACGTCCGCCGGGCACGCGCCCCACTCCACCTGCTCGACGGACTCGGCGGCCATCGCCGGCGCGGCCAGCGAGGCGCCGAGTCCGAGCACGGTCAGCAGAACCAGCCTGCTGCGACGTTTTCGTTTCATGGTCAGTCTCCGAACACCTGGGTCCAGTGGCTACCGGACCACCCCAGCCCATGCCCTCGGGGCCAGGTCAAGAGCTCAGGCGTCGGTGACCCAGTTCATGTGCTCGATCCAAAGGTCGAGCAGAGCCCGCTCCCCCTGGATTTCCAGTGTGGTGACCGCGCCCAGCGGGCGGCGACGGCTGAGCACGAGCAGGAGGTCGGCGGCCGGGCCGCGGACCGTGACGTCCGCCTCGGCGTGCGTGCGCTCCAGTGCGACCATGTCCGGTTCCCGGCGCGCCAGCCACTCCCCTGGCGCGTCGGTCGCGTGGAAGTGCAGGGTCTGGCCGCTGCCGCGCAGCGCATTGGCGAAGTCCGGCCGGTTTTCCCAGTAGCCACGGGAAGTCAGCGTGTCCAGCCAGTCCTCGATGGCCGCGACGGCGGGCTCCGGCGCCAGTTCGTAGGACTTGTCGAGCGTCGCGGCCGCGTCCGCGCGGTGCACGGAGATCTCGCCGAACAGCCGGCGCGACCAGAACCGCACGCCCGCGTCGGCACCGGACGGATCCCACACCGGCGTGTCGTCGGCGACGGATTCGAAGGCCTGCTTCGCCTCCGCCGCGCCATCGTTCAGCCAGGCGCGCCACTCGGCCGAATCGGCCGGGGGCGCGGTGTAGCCAGCGAACGCCGCGCTCGGGTCGGTCATCCGCTCGCCCACGAGCATCGTCACCATGCGCTGCGTCGCGCCGACGTGGTCGACCAGGTCGGTCAGGGTCCACTTAGGACACGTCGGCACCGGGGCCGCCGCGTCCCCGCCGTCCACCCACTCGGCGAGCGTGCTCGTCTGTTCCACCACAGCATCCAAATACGCGGTCGTGTCCATGCGTTGCCTCTCCCAGTGCTCCGTCGAAGGCCCCGATCCTTCTCCTCCGGGCCGTGACCGGGCAATAGCGCGGTGAAACAACTCCGGGTCGAGAGGGTGCGGGCCAGGAATCCAGGCCACGCCGGGTCTGGCTCCGGCTTCCCGCGGTGGCTACTTCGCGCATCACCGGTGCCGCAGGGTGACATCGGCTGGGAATCGAGGGTCAATTTCGTAGTGGGTGTCGAACTGGCTGCTGAAACCGGTGACCTGAGCGGCCCGTCCGGCGGTGAGGCCGGTCAGGTCGATGCCGGTCTGGGTGTTGACGAAAATGGTGAGTTCGCCGGAGCCGTCGTCGACGAAGAACTTGTAGCCGTAGGGCAGGTCCGACTCCGGTGCCCGCGTGATCGTGGCGGTCACGCGCACCAGCAGTCCCTCCGTGGCCTCGCTGACCGCCCCGGTGGCGAGCGGCTTCGGCTGGATCTTGGGGCCTTTGCCGTGCAAGTGGATCGCGTCCGGGACCAGGATGCGCAGGCCGTAGCTGTCGCGCAGCGTGCCGGTCACCCGGATCCTGTCGCGGGGCGCGATGTTCAGGTCCTCCGCAGCACTGATGTAAATCCCGGCGCGGTGGTCCTGGATGGCGAAACCCTTGTCGAAGAAACTGGATTCGAAGGCGCCCGACGGGGTCGTGGCGGTGCCGTCGATCGTGACAACCGTGTTCAGCGGCAAGCTTCGGGCCTTGGCGATGGACACCACGTGCGGCGAAGCGTGCGCCGGCGCCGAAACACCGGCGCAGGCGAGCACCAGGAGCAATACCGCAATTCGTTGCGGCCGGACGATCATGCCGAACTCCTTTTCGCCACGGCCGCACCGGCGTTCTGCGCACGTTCATCGGCCTGCTAGTTGGTCGGCCGGTACAGCGAGGGCGTTACTCGCGATAGTTCAGTCGCCGGAACGCGGCGACCGAGCGCGGTAGGCCCGTTGCCGGCAGGTGGACGAACAGTACGTGCGCGGACGGCCTCGCGGGTTCAAGGGAAGAGGGTTCGCGCAACTGCCACAGCGTGGGGCCTGGGGCGCCGAGGGATTTTCGTAACGCCGCCGCGGGGTTTCGTAACCAGATTCCGCGGCGTTCCTGGCGGCAGCGGTGAGCTGGGGATCGGGGAAGCGGCCACGTGGGGTGTGGCTGCTCAGTTCGCCGTCCAGGTGGGGGCATTGCGAGGGATCGTCGTCGGCGCAGAGGAGCAGGTGGCTCAGATAGGCACGCGCGGCTTCCAGCTCGGCGATCTGCGTGGCGAGGCGCTCGACCTGACCGGTGATCGTCGCCTGCCACGCCGGACTCGGCGCCGTTCCCGAGGTCGCGACACTTGCCTGCGACAACGGCATTCGCCCGGTCACACAGCACAGGTACGCCAGGCCGATGCGCCGCAGGTCCTCCTCGCGGTAGTGGCGACGGCCGTCCGCGCGGGCCGGCGGGGTCAGCACCCCCTGCTCCTCCCACCAGCGCAGCGTCGACGGCGCCAGGCCGTACAGCGCGGCGGCCTCGCCGATGCGCACCCCCGCTTTGTCCATCCGCCTATTTGACCTCAAGTCGACTTGAAGCCACAAGATCAGGGCAGCCTAACGAGGGACCCCCTGATGACCACTTCGCTGATCGGGTCGAGCACGCTGACCCGCCACCCTGGCCACGTGATCGCGCTCGATGGTGGCCGGGCCGCCGAAACCAGGCCACCAGCGGAAGACGGGCGGCATCTTCGCGCGGCTGCTGGAGCAGTACGAGCACACCCGCACCTGGCACCTGTCCGCGCGGGCCTGAGCCGCTTCGGCGCACTACAGTTTTGTCTACATCGAGAATCAGGAGGTCACGTGCTCAGGCTGGGATTCCCCGTCATCGGCGTCACGGACGTGCCGCGGGCCGTCGCGTTCTGGACCGCGGCGTTGAACCTGGTGGAGAACCCGGAGTGGGCCAAGGACACCTGGCGCACGCTGGACCACGCCGACGGTTCGGGCCACGCGCTCGGGCTGATGTACAGCGAGTCGCCGGTGGAGCGCTACCCGCGGCTGCACCTGGACCTGGTCGTGGACACCACGGCCGAGCAGGAGGCCGAGATCCGGCGGCTGATCGAGTTGGGCGCGACCGAGCTCGACTGGGACCGCTACCCACCGAACCCGGACTTCGTCGTACTGGCCGACCCGGACGGCAACCCGTTCTGCGTGGTCGACCTGAGCGTGGCCCCCTCGGGGTGATCCAGGCGGGAGTCCACTGTGGATCCGCCCGGTCCTGCCTCAGAGACCATCGTGCCGACAACTACGACCGGAAACCCTCGCCCATCTGGTCACCATTCGCCTCGGTGAGCTTCGCTGTCGGCGTGAATCATCGATGGGTTGCATAGTGCGCGGACTGGGGCCAGCCGTGGATTCCGAAGGTCGTCCCGTGGAGGTAGCCGTGGATGCCGGCGAGGGGGTACGGGATCACGTCGTCGGGAAGCGCGACGAGGGGGAACCAGGCGATGGCGGAGCATTTGTCGGGTTCGCGGTTGTGGGGTTGGCCGGTCCAGTGGTGGGTGGCGAAGAAGATGCCGAGGCGTGGTGTCTGGCCGGCGCCGGTGACGTGGAGGGTGTGGACGTGGTGGAGGTCGTCGGGGTTGATGTGGACGCCGATTTCTTCGTGGGCTTCGCGGACGGCGGCGTTGGGAAGGGATTCGCCGGGGTCGAGTTTGCCGGAGGGTAGGTGCCACATGCCGTCGCCGTAGGTGCCGCGGCGGCGGGTGAGGAGCACCTCGCCGTCACGGATGAGCAGGACGTGGGCGTCGATGATGGTGTGCTGGCCGTCGGGCATCCGGGCGTGGTCCTCACGGGGCGGCGGTGGTGGCGCCTCGCAGGTTACGCCGTGGCCACGTTTCGGCTGGTATGGTCCTTCAGGTCGGCGATGCGGGTGACGAGGTGGTCGGCGATGTCGCCCGGCGGTGCGTCGCCGGTGTCGATGGCGAGGATCGGGTAGCGGCGGGCGGCGAGGCGTTGGACGGCTTCCTCGTAGAGGGCGATTTCGTGTTCGCTGGTGGTCTGGCCGGCGTGGAAGCGGTTGTGAGCCCCGCGGGCGGCGACGCGCGCGGCGACGATCGCCGACGGTGCTCGCAGGACGATGGCGAGGTCGGGCCGGTCGGCGGCGGAGTTGATCGCTTCGACGAACGTGCGTGGGACGCCGTCCATGCGCTGGAGCACGTAGGAAGAGGCGACGTAGCGGTCGCAGATGACGATGTGCCCGGCGTGGAGGTGTGGCCGGATCTCGGTGGCCAGGTGGTGGTAGCGGTCAGCGGCGACGAGACAGGCGAGGCTGTGTCCGCGGTAGGTCTCGGTGTGGTGGCGGGCGGTCTCGCCGAGTAGCCCGCCTGAGGGTTCAGCCGTGGCGTACACCCGATAGCCGCGGTCTGCCAGGCATTGGGCCAGCAGCCGGACGGTGGTGGTCTTGCCGACCCCGGCCGGGCCGTCGATGGTGACGAACAATCCGCTCATGCGACCGCCTCCTTTCGCTCGTGCTGGGCGCGCGCGATGCTGACGAGGTGGCGGCGGACGTAGTCGATGGAAGCGTCGCTGAGCTGGAGATTGATCGAGAAGTTGAACTCGTCGCGCTCGCGCATCGACTCGTCGAGGCCGTCGGCGGTGAGGTCGACGGCGCTGTAGTCGAGCAGTTGCTCGGCGGTGTAGTGGCCGGTGGCCATCAGACGGCGCCAGTCCGGCGTGCCGGGGTAGGGGCGGTATTCGAAGGCCGAGGCGCGGAACCGGCCGGGCAGGGTCTCGGTGGTCTCCCACAGGTCGTGGACGAGGCGGACAGTCGCGTCCATCTCGGCGCGGGTTTCGCTGGGGAAGCCGAGAATGAAGTAGCCCTTGACGTTGATGCCGCGCTCGGTGAGGCGGCGCACGACGGCGCGGGTCATGGCAGGGGTGATGCGTTTGTCGATGCGGGTGAGCATGCGCTGGCTGCCGGACTCGATGCCGAGCGCGACTTCGCGGAGGCCGTTCACGGCGAGGGTGTCGAGCGTGGCGTCGTCGGCGCGGTGGAGCACGTTGATGCGGCCAGTGGCGTCCCAGCGTGCCTAGTCACCGACCTGGTTGGCGGTGAAGGCTTTCATCATGGTGGTGATGAGGCGGCGAGCACCGAGGAATAGGTCGTCAACGAACCGGAACGCGGTCACGCGAGTTCTGCGGAGTTCGTGCATTTCGGCGAGGATGTTGTCCGGGTGGCGGGTGCGGATGGCGATGTCGGGGTTGGCCGAGACCGCGGCGCCGCAGAACGAGCAGTCATACGGGCAGCCGCGAGCGCCGACCATGTTCGCCTCGAGCCGCCCGGCGTCGTGGTGCGGGTCCTGAGCGAGGTAGCGGCGGTCGACGAACGGCAGCGCGTTGATATCTGGGGCCAGGTGGTGCCCCTGGTTTCCCATGCCGCCGGTGACCGGGATGCGCTGGATCGGGTCGAGCCACATCACCCCGGGCAGTTCGCTGCGGCGCAGGTGGTTCTCGAGCAGGGCGGCGACCCGGGTTTCGCCTTCGCCGATGACCAGGGTGGCGCAGCGGTGCATGCGTGGGTCCAGCAGGATGTCGGCGGGCATGGCTTTGGCCTGGTGCCCGCCGAGCAGGACCTTGATGGCCGGATCGAGGCGTTCGGCGATGCGGGCGCTGACCTCGTAGGTCGGGGCCAGCAGGTTGAACCCGGCCCACCGTGGCGCCGCCGCATTCACCAGACGGGCGGTGTGGTCGATGCCGAGGCCGTGGGCTTCGGCGTCGAGCACGCCGACGTTGAAACCGCGGGTCGCCGCGTAGGTGGCGATGTAGGCCATGCCGAGCACGGGGAGCGTGAAGTCGTTCACGCGCGGGCGCTCGTCGTAGTCGCGCAGCGGCGCGTTGACGAACAGGGCGTCGAGTTCCCGATGTGGGTCGGCGCCGGTGATCAGGTCAGAGGGCAACTCCGGTGGCATGTCGGACTCGCCAAGCGAGGGTGAGCAGCGTCCGTTCGGACAGCTGCGTGCCGGCCATCGCCTGCCAGGTCCGGCCGAATTCGCGTTCGGTCTCGGGCCAGGACACCGCGGGCGCGAGCGTGCCGGCCCAGGTGCGCACGGCGAGGTCGGCGAAGGGGTAAAAGCTGAAGTCGTTGGTGACATCGGCGACGGTGGCTCCGGCTGTCCACGGGCCGATCCGGGACACACTTTGCACCTCTGCGACCAACCGGGTGCCGGGCATCCCCGTCCATTCGTCGGCGAACTTGAGGCTCGCCTCGGCGGCGGCTCTCAGTCCGCGGCGGAAGAACTTCATGCCGAGAGCGGCGAACTCGTCATCGGACAGGGCCAGGACCACGTCGGGGTCAGGAAAGAGCCATGCCGGACCGGCGGTGGTCTCGTAGCGCTCGCCGTGGGCCTGGCAGAAACGGCGGTAGAGCAACCGGGCCTGGCCGGCGCGGATGACCTGACGGATCACCGACGTGCCCAGCGCGTCCCAGACATCCGGATTCCGCAGGCGCGCCACCGGACCTTCCGCCCGCAGCAGCCCGCACACCACGTCGTCACCAGTCAGCGCAGCCGGGTCGATCACGTCGACCACGGGTGCTGTACCGGGATCGCCTGCGAGGCGGTCAACGTCGATCGCATGCGCACGGCCCTCGGGTTTGCAGACCACCGACCACACCGCGCCAGCCGAGCGGACCACCCTGCGCGCACGGCCGTCGGGGCCACCCAGCCACGCCGGGTGGTCGAGCATCATGATCGAGTTCGACACGGTCAACCCCTGGGGTGCGGCAGTGAACAAGATGACGAGTGTGGCTCGCTCACCGGCGAGCCTCTGACTCGGGTCTCGGACCAATCGATGCCTCTCACCTCCCTGTGGACCTGAGATCGGCGATCACACGGGCACCGTCACCGCGAATCCACATTCGCAACCATACTGCGTTTCAAGTAAGGCGACAAGGATAGCGAAGTGTCCGCCTTACTACCTGACGATTAAGGTCGACATCGATGCACCCGCAGGCCCGAACGGAGGCGGATCACCCGTGGCCGAAGCCCCCTGGACCAGCGTGTCCCTGCCCTACCTCAGCGGGAATCCGGCCGACGCCTGGGGCGCCGAAGCCGAGGAACACGGACAGACCGGCACCCAGAAGCTGACCGAGGTGACCGAACTCGCCGCACCCGGCGCCGTCGCCGACGCTCTCGGCCTACCGGCCGGCGCGCCGGTGGTGGTGCGACGGCGGGTCATGCTGCTGGGAGAGCGCCCCGTCGAGCTGACCGACTCCTACTACCCCGCCACCCTCGCCGCAGGCACCGCGCTCGCCGAGCACCGCAAGATCAAAGGCGGCGCCGTGGCCCTGCTCAACCGGCTCGGGTTCCCGCCGCGGTCGGTGCGTGAAGACGTCACCGCCCGCCTGGCCACCCCCGCCGAGCAGACCGCCCTCGAACTACCGGAGCCGGCTTGCGTACTGCAACTGTCCCGGGTCCTGCTCACCGACGGCGAGCAACCCGTCGAAGCCAGTGTCATGACCATGACCGCCGACAACCGGCGCCTGCGCTACCAGCTGACCCTCTAATCCGGAAGGAGTCAGCCATGCCCCGCACCCGTGACACCCGCCCCCGCCACAGCCAGATCGCCGCCGAACTCCGCGCCCGGATCATCTCCGGCGACCTCGCCCCTGGCACCCAACTCCCCTCCACCGCGCAACTCATGGCCACCTACGACGCGGCCAACGCCACCGTCCAGCGCGCCCTCAGCGCTCTCAAAGACGAAGGCTTCCTCGACAGCCGCGTCGGCAAGGGCGTCTACGTCCGCGACCAACCCGCCCTCACCATCTCCGCAGCCGCCTACGTCGCCCCCGGCCAGATCAACTACGAACTGCTGGCAGTGGAACAGGCCCGCCCGCCGGCCGACGTCGCGGCCGGCCTCGGTCTCGACAACACCGGAACCGCGGTGCTGCGCCAGCGACTACTGCTGCGTGACGGCGAGCCGGTCGAACTGTCCTATTCGTACTATCCCGCCGACATCGCCACCGGCACCGCGCTCGCCCGCCCCGCCAAGATCCCCGGCGGCGCACCGCAAATCCTCACCGATCTCGGTTTGCCCCAGCGCACTTTCACCGATCTCATCACCGCACGAGCGCCTACCAGCAACGAGGTCACCCTGCTCGACCTCCCGGCCTCCGTACCCGTCATCCGCCAGTTCCGCGTCATCCACACCGATGACCAGCGCCCGGTGGAAGCCTCCGTCCTGATCAAAGGCGCCCACCGCTATCAGTTGCGCTACAGCGACAACGCCGAATAAAACGCCCACAGGCGGGGCAACACACACAACGATCGCAACCGTGAGGCCATGACCCGGCGCCTGATCAAGGTGAGAGCCACGACCAGGGATTTCCAGGAGTTCCTGACCAAGACCTTCATGACGATCGCCGACGGCGGGGCGGTCGGCCTCGATGACTTCGGGAGCGGTCTCGACGGCGTGCACGCCGCGTTGAACTCGGCGTTCGACGAGGCGTTGCTCGACGGACTCTGGTTCGCCCATGCGAGAGAAGCCGGATTCCTGATGCGCCCGGTGCCGGGCACGACGCCCCTGCACGGTGTACTGGCCGCGATGGACAGCAAGGACACCGGGGTCAACGCCACCGATCTGGTCGGAAAGCTGATGGAGGCTTCCAGCCTGGTGCGGCAATGCGCGAAGGAGGGCCGCCGATCCCGGACGAGCTGCGCACGGAAACCGAGCGAGCCCTGTTCGGGAGCATCACCGCCCGTGAAGCACTGGTCGCCTACACCCAGGAACGACTTGACGCCCACGGGCCGGAGACCCCCAAGGGCCCGGCGGGCACGACCGCCTGAGGCGCGGCGAGGTCGCCACCGGAGTCGGCGGCCCGCCCGGCGCCCGCCGGAAACCCAATCACGGCACCCGTCTCCCGAACAAACTTCAGCATGGTTCGTCAATAGAGAAGACCCCTCCTCTCGGCTCATCCGAAGAGAAGGGGTCTTCGTGTACTCCAGAGGCGTTTAGAAACCGCCGTAGAACCACCAGCTGCCGTTGTTGCTGAGCGACCAGAAGCAAGGGTCGCTGTAGTTGAACAGAATCCTGGCGCTCTCGCACTCCCCTTCGGTGACGAACGGGCCGTAGTAGTCGCCAGCCTCTTTCGCGCTTGCCGCGCCACCCAGCGAGAGGGTCATCGCCGCGGCGACTCCCGTTCCGATCACCAGATTCTTCAAAACACGCTTCAAGTTCACATACTCCTGATCGCTAAGCTGATACCTCGTCGAGGCGCTCGACATCTTAAACAGTGCCACCATCGTGAGGTCAAGAACCCGGGCACCTTTTCAAGTCTTGCTGAAACAGGCAGTAGATGGCCGACCTGCCAGGCCGACTACGAGCGCGCCGCCGAGTTCGCACACCAGGCCAGCGCCCACGACGAACTGGCCACCACGCACCGTGGGTTCGGCGAGATCGCCCGCCTCAACCAGACCGCCCGGCACCTCGCCGGCACCCAGACACACCGCCGCCCTCACACGCGGCACCACACTGTCCCGGGATATCGAGGCGGGTGGCTAGGGTGCACCGGCATGGATGCTGCTGATCTCGACTACCGGGCCCGGACCTCGTCCGGCTGCATTCCTCCGCTCCTGGTGTCGCGGCTTCTTGAGCTCGGCCATGGGGAAGAAGTGGAGTTCCAGGCCGGCCGTGGGGAATGGTTCTGTGCGCGTGCGTGGGCACGGTTGCTCGGTGACCAAGGGCGGCAGGCCGCGGCGTTGGAGGTGCTCGCACCGTACGTCGCCACGGGCTGGTGGCCGGCCGCCCGGGCCCAGGCGGAACTACTGGAGAGCTGGGGGCGGGCAGAGGAGGCGATCGCGCTGGCCCGGCCATACGCCGACGCTGCAAGGCTCCCGCTGGAGTTTTTCGGGCGGCTGCTGGCCCGGCACGGACGCCGGGATGAGGCGCTCGTGTTGCTGAGCGGCGGAGTCGACGACTGGTTCCTCGCCACTGCTCTGGTTGAGGTGTCCGAGGGGACAGGCCAGGACGAGGACATCGCCGCGCTGCTGGTCGCGCGGATCCCGGCCCAGCACCGATGCGACGGTCCCTGGTGCTGCCGCGGCCTTGACCCGGACACGGCAATCGGCCTGGTTGCCGCGATCCGCGAGCGCCAAGGCCGCATCGACGAAGCGATCGCCCTGCTGCACACCCGGCAGCACGTCACCTCCGTGAACAACCACGACCAGTTGGCCGACCTGCTGGCGAGGCATGACCGGATCGAGGAACTGCGTGAGTACGCGGCCTCCGAGGACCACGGGCACGCCGCGCAACGCCTGGCCGGGGTGTTGGAGGAGCGCAGTGACGTGGAAGGCGCGATCGCCGTCTACCGGCAGCCGGGCGACTCACTGGCCCGTCAGTGTCACGGTTCGGTCCAACTGGCACAGCTCCTGGCTCGGCATGGCCGGGGCGACGAGGCAATCGAGGTGATGCGCGTGCTCGCGGACTCTCCCGGTGGCGCGGAGGACTGGATCGTCGACACACTGTGCACTCTGTACACCGACCAGAGCCGTGCCCAGGACGGCCTGGCCTACCTCGACACGCTCAAGGCACGCCGCGACGGCGAGGAGGAGTGGGACTTCTTCAGGATGCGGCTTCAACTCATGGCCGACTGCGGCTTGCTCGATGAAGCAATCGAGCAGGCGCGGGTCCACCCCGAGGGCGACACCTCGTACGCGGCCTGGACCATCTCCGACCTTCTCGCCGAGACGGGCCGGACCGAGGAGGCTGTCGCAGTCCTGGAAGCACACGCCCCCGCCAATTCCGTCGCTCTCGCAGGCCACCTCATCAACCTCGGCCGGATCAAGGACGCTGTGGCAATCCTTCAGCAGCGCGAATCCGAGCCGGTCGTGCCTGTCTGGACGGGCACTTCCCCCACCGAATCCCCGTTCTGACACCGCCCGCCGGGCCACACCCGGCGGCGGGAACCACGGTCAACCCTCAGTCGGCAACGTCGGGTAGGCACTCCGGGCGGCGGATCTCGGAGTTGACGACGAAGGGGCGTTTCGGGTGGCCGTGGCGGTCGCACCACGCCGAGAAGAACACTGTCCGAGACGCGATCACCCGTCTGAGCGAACTCGAGGAGACCACAGCTCGAGGTGTGCCTGCATCAGGGCGATGAGGAGGCGACCATCACCATCAGGTCCTCGGCACCATGACCGCAGAAACCAACCAGCCCGCCACCTCGGAAAGTGACGGGCTGGGGTGGATCTTGAACGTACCCCCGATGGGATTCGAACCCACGCTACCGGCGTGAGAGGCCGGCGTCCTAGGCCGCTAGACGACGGGGGCTAGGAACTTTCTTGCTTTGTTGCGAGAGAGAACTTACCAGACCGCTTTTTCCCTCTTGCAGCTGGGGTACCAGGACTCGAACCTAGACTAACTGGACCAGAACCAGTCGTGCTGCCAATTACACCATACCCCATTGGGGCGCGTTTCCGATCTTGACCGGCTTCGCACCGCCGAGAAGAAATATAGACCACCGCCCCGCGGGCCCTGCACGGGGGGCACCCGCGGTCACCGCGGGGAGGGCACGCCGACCCTGGCGAACTCGCAAACCAGCAGTTCAGGCAGCTCCGCGAGCCCTTCGAGGACGTGCACGCCGCGCGGGACCTCGGCGCCGGAGGCCGAGCGGTCGAGCCAGACCGCGCCGAGGCCGGCGTCGGCGGCGCCCATGGCGTCGGTGTCCAGTTTGTCGCCGACGTGGACCGCCTCGCCGGGGTCGCAGCCCAGGGCGAGGCAGACCGTGTGGAACATCACTGGATCGGGTTTGGCGACGCCCATCTCGCCGGCGATGGCGATGTGGTCGAAGAACCGGGCGAGGCCGAGGTCGGCGAGCTTGGTGCGCTGGTGCGCCCCCGAGGCGTTGGTCACCGCGGCCAGGTGGACCCCGGCCGCGCGCAGCCACTCCAGGCACGGCAGCACGTCGTCGAACAGGCGCCACGAGCGGCGCAGCAACTCCAGTCGCCGCCGTTCGAAGGACGCGGCCTCCTCCACGCACACGGCCCGCCCGATCTCGGCGAGGAAGCTCTGCGTACGCGTGCGGTGCATCGCCGCGTAGTCGAGATCACCGGCGACCACCATGGCGACGTGCCGGTCGGTCACCGCCTCCCACAGCGGCCAGAGGTCGTCGCGGCCGAGGACGGCGGCCAGCGCGCCGCTGCTGGACGCGGAGAAGTCGATCAGGGTGTCGTCGATGTCGAGGCAGACCAGGCGCAGGGCCGGGGCCGACCACGGGTCGGCCGGTGAAGCCGGGGTTGTCCCCCGCTGTCTCGGGGGTGCGAGCGCAAATTCCACTCAGAGAGGCTAGGGGTAGCCACGGCTTCACCGATTCGACCAACGAGGTGAACTAAGAAAAAACTGACACGGTCAAGCAGTTACAGCCCGACACCGTCGAGTGCGCGGCGCAACCGTCCGAGAGAGACCTCGCGGCCGAGCAGTTCCATGGATTCGTAAAGCGGTGGTGAAACGGTACGACCGGTGATCCCCACGCGAACCGGCGCGAAAGCCTTGCGGGGCTTGAGACCCAGCTTCTCCACGAGTGCGTTCTTCAGCGCTTCCTCGATCGCCGGAGTCTCCCAGGAGGACAGTTCCTCGAGTGCTTCCACAGCGGCACGCAGTACCGGTTCCGAGTCCGGCCCGAGAACCTTGGTGGCCGCGGCCTCCTCCGGCGCGAATTCCTCTTCGGACACGAAAAGGAAACGAACCATGTCCACAGTGTCCGACAACACGGTCACGCGCTCCTGCACCAGGGGCGCGATGGTGCGCAGCCGGGCCAGCTCGCTTTCGGACGGTTGCGCCGGAAGTACGTTCGCGCGCTGCAGGTAGGGCACCACGCGCGCGGTGAAATCGTCCACGTCGAGCGCCCGGACGTGCGTGCCGTTGATGGCTTCGGCCTTTTTCAGGTCGAACCGCGCCGGGTTCGCGCTGACCTTGCCGATTTCGAACGCCTCGACCAGTTCGGCCACGCTGAAGATGTCCCGGTCGTCGGCGATGGACCAGCCGAGCAGGGCCAGGTAGTTGAGCAGGCCCTCGGGGATGAAACCGCGATCGCGGTAGTTGAACAGATTCGAAGAAGGGTCGCGTTTGGACAGTTTTTTGTTGCCCTCCCCCATCACGTACGGGAGGTGCCCGAACTCGGGGGTGCGCTCGGCGACACCGATGCGCTCCAGCGCCGCGTACAGCGCGATCTGCCGGGGGGTCGACGGCAGCAGGTCCTCCCCACGCAGCACGTGCGTGATCTTCATCAGCGCGTCGTCGACCGGGTTGGTCAGCGTGTACAGCGGCTCGCCGTTGTTCCGCACCAGCACCGGGTCGGGGATGGTGCCCGCCGGGAAGCTGATCTCGCCGCGCACCAGGTCGGTCCAGCCGAGGTCGCGGTCGGGCATGCGCAGCCGCAGCACCGGCTTGCGGCCCTCGGCGCGGAAGGCGGCGCGCTGCTCGTCGGTCAGCTCGCGGTCGAAGTTGTCGTAGCCGAGCTTGGGGTCCTGCCCGGCCGCCTTGCGCCGCTCCTCGACCTCTTCGTTGGTCGAGAACGCCTCGTACAGTTCGCCGGCCGCGAGCAGTTTGGCGGCCACGTCGGCGTAGATCTCCCGCCGCTGGCTCTGCCGGTACGGCCCGTGCTCGCCGCCCACCTCGGGGCCCTCGTCCCAGTCCAGCCCGAGCCAGCGCAGCCCGTCGAGCAGCGCTTCGTAGGACTCCTCGGAGTCGCGGGCGGCGTCGGTGTCCTCGATCCGGAACACCAGGCTGCCGCCGTGGTGCCGGGCGAAGGCCCAGTTGAACAGCGCCGTCCGGATCAGCCCGACATGCGGGGTACCGGTCGGCGACGGGCAGAAGCGGGCGCGCACAGGCGTGGTCTCAGTCATAGCCCGACCAGCGTATCCAGTGCCGGGACGCTTGACACACGGGTGGTACCGGGTGCATCCTCGAGTTATTCAACAAGCGATGAATAAGACGAGATGAGGTGGTTGCCGTGGCCGAGCGCACCGACTGCGTGGTGATCGGCGGCGGACCGGCTGGGATGGTGCTGGGGCTGCTGCTGGCCAGGGCCGGCGTCGAGGTGACCGTGCTGGAGAAGCACGCCGACTTCCTCCGCGACTTCCGCGGGGACACCGTGCACCCGTCGACCCTGCAGCTGCTCGACGAGCTGGGGCTGGGTGAGCGCTTCCACGCGCTGCCGCACAGCGAGATCCAGCAGATCGGCTTCCCGCTGGGCCGGGACCGGACGCTGACCTTCGCCGACCTGTCGAAGCTGAAGGTCACCTACCCGTACGTGGCGATGGTGCCGCAGTGGGACTTCCTCGACCTGCTCGCCGACGCCGGCCGCAGCGAACCGACGTTCACGCTGCGGATGAGCACCGAGGTCACCGGGCTGGTCTCCGAGGGCGACCGCATCGCCGGGGTCCGCTACCGCGCGGCGGACGGCACCGAGGGCGAGATCCGCGCCGGGCTGACCGTGGCCGCCGACGGCCGCTGGTCGCTGGGGCGGCGGCAGGCCGGGCTGCGGCCGCAGGAGTTCGACGTGCCGTTCGACGCCTGGTGGTTCCGGCTCCCGCGGCTCGACGGCGAGCGCGGCGACACCATCAGCCCGCAGATGCGCAACCGGAAGTTCGCCGTGGCCCTGCCGCGCGAGGGCTACTTCCAGATCGCCTACCTGGCGCCGAAGGGTTCCGACGAGGACCTGCGCCACGCCGGTATCGAACAGTTCCGGGCCAGCGTGGCCGACGCCTACCCGGACTACGCCGACCGGCTCGGCGCCCTGGAAACGATGGACGACGTGAAGTTCCTCGACGTGAAGCTGAACCGGCTGCACCGCTGGCACACCGAGGGCCTGCTGTGCATCGGCGACGCCGCGCACGCCATGTCACCGATCGGTGGCGTCGGCATCAACCTGGCCGTGCAGGACGCCGTGGCCACCGCGCACCTGCTCGCCGCCCCGCTGCGCCGCGGCAGGCCGAGCACCAAGGACCTGGCCAAGGTGCGGCGACGGCGGTGGCTGCCGACGGTGGCGGTGCAGTTGCTCCAGCGGCTGCTCCACCGCGCGGTGCTGCGGCCGGTGATGGAAGGCAGGCGGGACGGGCCGCCGAAGCCGGTGATCGCGGCGCTGACCGCGTTCCCGGCGTTGTCGGTGGTCCCGGCCTACCTGATCGGGGTGGGCCTGCGGCCCGAGCACGCGCCGGAGTTCGCCAGGAGGAAAGCAGCGGCGCGCAGCGCCACCGTTGAGGGTGGTGGCGGGCTGGCGGGAGGGCCGGTCAGCCCTGCACCACGGGATTCGTGAGCGTGCCGATGCCCTCGATGGTGATCGACACCTGCTGCCCGTCGGTGATCGGGCCGACGCCCTCGGGGGTGCCGGTGAGGATCACGTCGCCGGGCAGCAGCGTCATCACCGAGGAGACGAACTCCACCAGCTCCGGGATCTTGTGGATCAGGTCCGCGGTGCTGCCGTCCTGCTTCAGCTGACCGTCCACCTCGGACTTCAGTGCCCGGTTGCCCGGCTCGGGCAGCTTGGTCTCGATCCACGGGCCGAGCGGGCAGAAGGTGTCGTAGCCCTTGGCGCGGCCCCACTGGCCATCGGCTTTCTGCAGGTCGCGGGCGCTGACGTCGTTGGCGACGGTGTAGCCGAGCACCACGCTCGCGGCGCGGGCGGCGGGCACGTTCTTCACCGGCTGGCCGATCACCACGGCGAGCTCGCCCTCGAAGTCCACCCGGCCGGCGGCCGGGGGCAGCTTGATCGCCGCGTTCGGGCCGATCACGCTGGTGGACGGCTTGAGGAAGAGCATCGGCGCCTGCGGCACCTCGTTGCCGAACTCGGCGGCGTGCTTGGCGTAGTTGCGGCCCACCGCGATGATCTTCGACGGCAGGATCGGCGCGAGCAGCCGCACGTCGGCCAGCGGCCAGCGCTTGCCGGTGAAGTTCGGGTCACCGAACGGGTGCTCGGCGATCTCCAGTACCTGGGCGTCGTCACCGTCCCCTTCGATCGAAGCGAAGGCGACACCACCGGGATGAGCGATTCGGGCTAGGCGCACACCGGTGATCCTACGTGGTCTGGCGCAGGCTCTTGTGGACGAGGGCGTCCCAGAGCGCGAGCCAGCTGGCTTCGACGATGTTGCCGTGCACCCCGACCGTGGTCCACTCGCGCGAGCCGTCGCTGGTTTCCACCAGCACGCGGGTGACCGCGTCGGTGCCGGGGTGGCCGGGCAGGATGCGCACCTTGTAGTCGGCCAGCTCCACACTGTCCAACCAGGACAGATGCGGGCTGAGCGCCTCGCGCAGCGCGGCGTCCAGCGCGTGCACCGGGCCGTTGCCCTCGGCGGTGGCGATCACCCGCTGCCCGCCGACGTGCACCTTGACCGTGGCCTCGGAGACGATCTCGCCGTCCGCGCGGTGGTCGAGCACCACGCGGTAGGACTCCAGCACGAACGGCGGATCGTCGAGGTCCTCCCCCACCTCCCGGCGCAGCAGCAGCTCCAGTGAGGCGTCGGCGGCTTCGAAGGACCAGCCCTCGGCCTCCAGCCGCTTCACCTTGCGCACCGCGCTGGTCAGCGCTTCGGGCCGGCCGGCAAGGTCGACCCCGAGCTCACGTCCCTTGAGCTCGAGACTGGCCCTGCCGGCCATCTCGGTGACCAGTACCCGCATGTCGTTGCCGACCGAAGGGGGATCGATGTGGTTGTACAACAACGGATCCACCTTGATCGCGCTCGCGTGCAACCCCGCCTTGTGGGCGAAGGCCGACGCCCCTACGTAAGCCTGGTGGGCGTAGGGGGCGATGTTCGCGATTTCGGCAAGCGCATGGGAGACCCGGGTGAGCTCGGCGGCGTTCCCGGTGGGGAGCACCTCCATGCCGAGCTTGGCCACCAGGTTCCCGGTCACGGCGAACAGGTCGGCGTTGCCGGCCCGTTCCCCGTAGCCGTTGGCGGTGCACTGCACGTGCGTCACGCCGGCCTGCACGGCGGCGACGCTGTTCGCCACCGCGCAGGAAGTGTCGTCCTGACAATGGATCCCGAGCCGGAACCCGGTGCGTTCCTTGACCTCGCGCACGGTTTCGGCCAGGCCCAGCGGCAACTGGCCGCCGTTGGTGTCGCAGAGCACCACCACGTCGGCACCGGCGCCCGCCGCCGCGTCGGCGACGCGCAGCGCGGTTTCCCTGCTGAACGCGTAGCCGTCGAAGAAGTGCTCCAGGTCGACGAAAACGCGGCGGCCTTCGCGGACCAGGAACTCGACCGTGTCGCGGACCATTTCGCAGGCTTCGCCGACTTCGACCTTGAGCGCGCGCTCGATGTGCCGCAGGTCCGATTTCGCGACCAGGGTCACCGCGGGCGCCTGCGAATCGAGCAGGGCGCGCACCTGCGGGTCCTTTTCCGCGGTGGTCCCGGCTTTGCGGGTGGACCCGAACGCGACGAGCACCGCGTGCTTGAGGCTCAGCTCCCCCGCCGCCGCCTTCGCGAAGAATTCGGTGTCCTTCGGCAGCGCGCCCGGCCAGCCACCTTCGATGAAACCCACGCCGAGCTCGTCCAGCAGGCGGGCCACGGCCAGTTTGTCGGTCACCGAATAGGAGATCCCCTCACGCTGGGCGCCATCGCGCAGCGTGGTGTCGTAGAGGTGGAACTCGTCGCCCAGCGCGGTTCCGGCCGGTTCGGTGCGAGTCACGGGAATCTCCTCGGTTTCGTGGCGAAAAAGGCCCCAGAACAGCAAAAAACCTCCCGCAGGATGATGCGAGAGGTCGCGCGCCGGGTGTTCGTGAGAACAGCTACCCGGCGCGCCTGCCGATAATGATGGCGGAGGAAGTCACGGGCCCGATAGTGCCACACCCCGGCCCCAGTTCCAAGCTCTGGTGCCCACTTCCCAGATGCTGGAACCCGCCCAATGCAATGAGTGGGGCATTACTTGCAATCAACGCAAGTAATGCCCCACTCCTAGCATTCGGCCCAGGCCGGTCGAGCGGTTGAGGCTCAGCCGGTGCGGGTGTTCGAGGAGACGAGAGCGGCCAGCCGGTCGCCGATGGCGTGGGTGGAGCCGGGGTTCGCCTGGTCCCGGGTGGCCAGGTCGAAGGCCACCGAGGCCTCGATCCGGCGTGCCGGTTCCTTCTGGCCGAGGTGGTCCAGCAGCAGCGCGACCGACAGCACCGCGGCCGTCGGGTCGGCCAGCGCCTGCCCGGCGATGTCCGGCGCGCTGCCGTGCACCGGCTCGAACATGCTCGGGTTGCGGCGGGTGATGTCCAGGTTCCCGCTCGCGGCCAGGCCGATGCCACCGGTCACCGCGGCGGACAGGTCGGTGATGATGTCGCCGAACAGGTTGTCGGTGACGATCACGTCGAAGCGGCCCGGGTCGGTGACCATGTGGATGGTCGCCGCGTCCACGTGCGAGTACGCCACGGTGACGTCGGGGTGCTCCAGCGAGACCTCTTCGACCACGCGCGACCACAGCGACCCGGCGTGCTCGAGCACGTTGGTCTTGTGCAGCAGCGTCAGGTGCTTGCGCGGGCGCTGCTCGGCCCGGTCGAAGGCGTCGGAGACGACCCGCCGGATGCCGAACGCGGTGTTCACGCTGACCTCGGTGGCGATCTCGTGCTCGGTGTCCTTGCGCAGCAGGCCACCGTTGCCCGCGTACGGGCCTTCGGTGCCCTCGCGGACCACCACCATGTCGATCTCGGTCGCGTCGGCCAGCGGCCCGCGCACCCCCGGGTAGAGGCGCGCCGGGCGCAGGTTCACGTGGTGGTCCAGCTCGAACCGCAGGCGCAGCAGCAGGCCGCGCTCGAGGATGCCGCTGGGCACCGACGGATCACCGACCGCGCCCAGCAGGATCGCGTCGTGCTGGCGGAGTTCGCCGAGCACCGACTCGGGGAGCAGCTCACCGGTGGAGTGCCACCGCGCGGCGCCGAGGTCGTAGTTGGTGGTCTCCGCGTTCGGCGCGACCTCACCCAGCACCTTCAGCGCCTCGGTGACCACCTCGGGCCCGATCCCGTCACCTGGGATCACAGCGAGCCGCATCCACACACCTCCGTCGATCTGGGTCCGGCGTCCCGGATGGCCCATCCGCACAAAACTCCAGCGACGGCAGGTTACCGGCTGCCGACATTCGGCCGAAGCCGCACCACCCTTATGTCTGATCCTCCCGCGTGGTGAGACACCCGGAAGTGTCACCCGCTACTCCGTTAGGAACAAGTCTCACTTTTTCACACGGTCGGCTTACGACCGTAAGAAACGCGAACGGCGCCCGGGAACCGAAGCTCCCGGGCGCCGTCGTCGCCGTGGATCAGCTGGCGTCGACCGTGTTGGCCACGTTCAGCTGCACCACCTTCGCCCGGTCGCCCGAGGCGTTGTGGTGGTTGAGCGAGAGCAGGCCGAGCACGGTGTCCTGCCCGGCGGTGGCCGCGTCGCGGTTGACCACCAGCGCGGTGCCGGGACGGGCCAGGTAGGACAGCGCGGCGTCCCCGCCACCCTGCACCCAGTACCCCGGCGAGACCGCGTCGAACGACAGCGGGGTGTCGATGCTGTCGATCACGCCGCTGCCCGGCGCGGTGTAGTAGCCGGTGACTCCCACGGTGTAGGAAATCCGGTGCGAGTCCGCGTTCGGGTCGATGCCGAGCGCGGCCAGGCGCACCGGCAGCACCGCGACGTTGGTGTCGAAGACGTTGGTGTCCACGTCACCGAGGCGCCCGTTGAGCGGCTGCAGGTCCACCGAGGGGAAGCCCGGCTTGTTCAGGTCCACCGTGTTGACCAGGAGCACGTCGCTCGAGGTCGCCTTGGTCACGTAGGACTCGAAGTCCGGCTGCCCGTCGCCGGTGGTGTCGATGTCGACGAACGGGACGGTGTTGCTGCCCAGGTTGGCCCAGTTGCTCCAGGTGGCCAGGCCGAAGGCGAGCAGCGACTCCTCGGGAGCGCCCTGCTGCTTGGCCAGCGGGGCCGTGGAGGCCGCGCCGACGTACCGCAGGTCGCCGCCCTTGGCGGTGTCGTTGACCGTGCACTGCGTCGGCTGGTCGTCGCACTCGGGCAGCTGGCCCGACTGCGCCTGCAGCTCGAACAGGCTCACCAGCGAGCGGTAGGCCTGCGTGCCGGAGCCCTGGTTGACCCCGCGGCCACCGAGGTTGAGCACCGCCTGCTCCTGGCCGGCGGCGAAGGCGACCTGGCCGGGGGTGGTGATCGCCGCGACCGGCTTCGGCGCCGAGTGCACCGGCACCCGGAGCCCGACGGTCGCGCCGCTCTTCGGGGTGAAGGCCACCCGGCCGGAGGACTCGGTGAGGAACTGGCGCGCCAGCCCCGCCTGCGTGGCCTGCATGGTCGGGTCGATGACCTTGCGCAGCGCCTTCGGGTCGTCGATCTTCAGCGTCACGGTGACCGTGGCGATGCCGCGCGGGCTGAGCTTGACGCTGCTCTTGTTCACCTCGTACCGCACGCCGGGCGTCTGCGTGACGCCCTGGTAGGCCACGGCGTACTCGACCGGCTGCACGCCCTTGTTGACCACCTTGATGGTCTTGGTCAGGCTGACCGGGCCCGCCGCTTCGACGGTGCCGAACGAAGCGCTCACCACGCCGGGGTTGTCCTGCACGTAGGCGAGGACCTGGTTGTCCAGCGCGGCCTTCGCGTTGATCCGGCCGGAGCCGACCCGCTGCGGGCCGAACACCTTGCCGCCCTCGGCCACGTCGGTGCCGGCGGTGTTGATCACCGCGGCCTTGACCTCCTCGACCGACCAGTCCGGGTGGGCCTGGCGGATCAGCGCGGTGATGCCCGCGGTGTGCGGGGCGGCCATCGAGGTCCCCGACATCACCGTGCGGCCGTTGCCGCTGCCGCTGAACGCCGAGGAGATGCTGTCACCGGGAGCGGCGACGTCCGGCTTCACGGCCGGGCCGCGCACGCCACGCGAGGTGAACGAGCTCGGGGTGTCCACGATGGACTGGTCGTAGGTCTGCAGCGCGGACCGGCCGGAACCGGCCAGGCGCACCTGCAGCGTGCCCGCGTCCAGCGCCGGGCGCACCGAGGCGGTGGCGGTACCGGTCAGCTGGAACATCGGCACCGTCGCGTTGCCGGCGATACCGGCGGCGAAGTTCTCCAAAGTGGACGAAAGCAGCACGCCGGTGGCCCCGGCGGCCTGGGCGTTGTTCGCCCGCGCCGCCGAACCGCACGGGCGGGTGGCGTCGTTGTCGTCCCACTCCAGCCAGGCGATCTTGCCCTGCACGGCGGCCTTGTCGGCGGCCGAGTAGGGCGCGCAGCCCGCCGCGTTGGCCGCGGACAGCTTGACCACCGGGCCGGTCAGGTCGAGCGTGTCGTAGTCGGCGAAGTCCTGGCTGAACTGGCCCGGCTTCTGGCCCGCCGAACCGGCCGGGGCCACCACGTCGATGGCGTCGCGCAGGATCGAGGCGTCCCGCGTGCTCGCCACGGTCAGCGCCTCGGGCGTGTTGCCCGGCGAGCCGCCGACGTCGTAGCGGTCACCGCCGTTGCCACCGGAGAACACCGGCAGCACGTTGTTCGCGGCCAGCTTGCGCACGAACAGCGAGTCGGGGTCGTCCGGCGCGCCGAAGTCGCTGCCCAGCGAGAGGTTCACCAGGTCGAGCTTGTCGGTCGGGTCGCCGTCGCGGTCCGGGTCGAGCGCCCAGTCCAGCGCTTCGCTGACCACGTTGGTCGAGCCGTCGCAGCCGAAGACCTTGATCGCGTACAGCAGGGACTTCGGCGCGGTGCCCGGCCCGATGCGCATCTGCGCGACGGTCTCCGGGGTGAGCTTCGAGTAGTCACCGGTGAAGGTGCTGCCGTCGGCGTTCACGCCGAACCCGCCCGCGGTGCCGGCCACGTGCGTGCCGTGCGAACCGCAGGAGATCGGGTTGGGGTCGGGCTTGGGGATGGTGACGTCACCGTCGCCGCCCGAGTCGTACTCGTCGCCGACCAGGTCGACGCCGCCGACGACCTTGGCGGTCGGGAAGAACGACGGCGCGGTCTGCGTCGGGTCGATCGCGTCGTAGGCCTCCTTGGTGCCGGGGCCGCCGAAGTCCGCGTGGGTGTAGTCGATGCCGTCGTCGATGATGCCGACGCGGACACCGTCGCCGTAGCGGCCGGTCTGCTGCCACGCGGCGAGGGTCTGGGTCAGCTGGACGGCGCTGGTGTTCGTCCGCTCCTTCGGCACCACCGTGCGGACCGAGACCACGTCGTCGCGGTGCGCCAGTTCGCGGATCTTCGCCGCGTCGGCGGTCACCACCGCGCCGGGGACCGCGGTCGAGGTCTCCGCGAGCAGTTCGGTGCCGGCGTCGCCGCTGGTCAGCTGCCCGACCACGGAATCGACGGCGGCCTCGGTGTCGGCCTGGGCGGCCTTCGCCGCCTGCTTGGCCTTCTCCTTGCCCGCGCCCTTGTTCTGCTCGGCGTGGAACGCGTCGACCGCCGGCCGCTTGGCCAGTTCGACGAACGCGGTCACCTTGCCCTGCGCGGCGCCCAGCCGCGGCTCGACCTTGCCGGTGAACCCGGCGGCGCCGGATCGCGGCAGCGCGTCGGCGAGCGGGACGTCCTGGGCCGACGCGGCCGGGACTCCGATGAATCCGGCCGTCAGCACGGCGGAAAGCGCCGCCACCGACGACCGCGCGGCCCATCTGGGTACGCGAGATTTTGCCATCACGAAGTGCCCTCACCCGAGGCGTAACTGAGAACCTGCCTGGCTCGAACACCCCCGACGGTGAGCTACCGGCGCGCGTGCCGTGCCCTCGACGGCGCGCGGTTCAGCCTCGCGGGAGGAAATTTAGTCGCAGAATGCACCTACTTTGGTAGGCCATTCGAGTGAGCACCACCCGGCTGGATGACGGACGCCGGGTCCCACCTGCACAGACGCCCCGTTCCTCGCCGACGGCGTTATGCATTCGAAACGAGGACGGAAATTAACTCGTGGGTGCGCGAAGTCGTGGAAGAACGACCTCGCGCACCCACGGGGGAAATCAGTCGAACGAAATGGCGCGAATGGTGCTCGCCTGCACCACGGTGCCGATCGGCTCCAGCACGTGCTGGTCCACCGAGCGGTCCACGCGCAGCAGCATGACGGCGTCGGCGCGGTCGGTGGTCTGGCTGATCTGCGCGGCCTCGATGTTGATGCCCGCTTCACCGAGCACGGTGCCGACGCGGCCCATGATGCCCGGGCGGTCCGGGTACTCCAGCAGCAGCAGGTTGCCCTCGGCCCGCAGGTCGAACGAGCGGCCGTTCACCTCGACCAGCTTCTCCACCTCGTCCTTGCCGGTGAGCGCACCCGAGACGGACAGCGTGCTGCCGTCGGCGTGCACCGCGCGCACGGTGACCAGGCTGCGGTGGTTGGGGCTCTCCGAGTCCTTGGTCAGCTCGACGCGGACCCCGAGCTCCTCGGCCAGCCGCGGCGCGTTGACGAAAGTGACCGGGTCGCGCACCACGCCGGCGAACACGCCGCGCTCGGCGGCCAGCGGAAGGATGCTGACGTCCTCGTCGGCCAGCTCGCCGCGCACGTGCACGGTCAGCGTGGCCGGCGCCTTCGGGTCCAGCGAGGCCAGCACCGTGCCGAGCTTCTGGGTCAGGCTGAGGTACGGGCGGACCTCCTCGCCGACCGGGCCACCGGCCGAGACGTTCACCGCGTCCGGCACGAAGTCCCCGCGCAGCGCGAGCAGCACCGAGCGGGCCACGTCGGTGCCCGCGCGGTCCTGCGCCTCGGCGGTCGAGGCACCCAGGTGCGGGGTGACCACGACGTTGGGCAGGCCGAACAGCGGGCTGGAGGTGGTCGGCTCGGTGACGAACACGTCCACGCCCGCCCCGCCGACGTGGCCTTCCTTGATGGCGTCGGCGAGCGCGTCCTCGTCGACCAGGCCACCGCGCGCGGCGTTCACCACGATCACGCCGGGCTTGGTCTTCTTCAGCGCCTCGGCGTTGATCAGGCCCTTGGTCTCCGGGGTCTTCGGCAGGTGGATGGAGAAGGCGTCGGCACGCGCCAGCAGCTCGTCCAGGCTGACCAGCTCGATGCCGAGCTGCGCGGCCCGCGCGGCCGAGACGTAGGGGTCGTAGGCGATCAGCGTGGTGCCGAAGGCGGCGAGGCGCTGGGCGAACAGCTGGCCGATCTTGCCGAGGCCGACCACGCCGATGGTCTTGCCGTTCAGCTCGACACCCGAGTAGGAGCTGCGCTTCCACTCGCCGCCGCGCAGGCTCTGGTCGGCGGCGGGCACCCGGCGGGCCACGGCCAGCAGCAGCGCGACCGCGTGCTCCGCGGCCGAAACGATGTTCGAGGTCGGCGCGTTCACCACGAGCACCCCGCGCTCGGTGGCGGCGGGCACCTCGACGTTGTCCAGGCCCACCCCGGCGCGCGCGACCACCTTGAGCCGCGTGGTGGCGGCCAGCACCTCGGCGTCGACCTTGGTGGCGGAGCGCACCAGGAGCGCGTCGGCCCCCTTCACCGCCTCGAGCAGCGCCGGCCGGTCGGTACCGTCCACATGCTGGACATCCACCTCATCGCCGAACACGCTCAGCACGGACGGCGCGAGCTTTTCCGCGATGAGTACGACGGGCTTGCCGGGTGTGGTCACGATGGGACTCCCATTACTCGGATTCGGCAGAAAGTGCTTGAGTGGCAACGCTTTTTCCTGCGGTCAGCCGATCCGTGCCAGTAAGCCCGCTCGCGCCCCACCTCCGCTGACCGGCCACGACGGTGTGCCCGGACCAGGCGCAGTTTAGCCCGCTGGAGACCCGTCTCGTTAACTGGGACGCAACCCGGAGAAAACAAAGTCGAGCAGCCTGGGCACGCTCTCGTCCCCGGCGGGATCGTGCTGCGAAGCCCACGCTACCCCGTGGACCAGCAGGAACATGTCCTCGGTTGCGACGTCTTCGCGGAGCTCACCGGCCTCCCGCGCCCGCGCCGCCAGCCGCGCGCCGAATTCACGCATGGCGTGGCACGACTCGTACAACTCGGACGTTTCGTCGCTCAGCGCCGCCGCGACCGCTTCGATGAGACCGCGGAAACTCGTCGACACCGTGGCGAGTTCGCGGAACCAGCGGAACAGGGCTTCACCAGGCTTGTCGTGTTCGAGCAATTCGCGGCCGAGTTCGGCCTGCCGGTCGAACCGGTCGCGCAGCAGGGCTTCGAGCAACGCCGTGCGCGTGGCGAAATGCCGGTAGAGCGTGCCGATGCCGACTCCGGCGGCCTTCGCGACGTCCTCCAGCGACGCGTCGACGCCGTGGCGTACGAAGGCGGCGCCCGCCTCGGCGAGCAGCCGGTCGTAGTTGCGGCGGGCGTCGGCACGCAACGGTTTCGCGGTGGTCATCGCTGCCCGAGCATAGTCGCTGGCGTTTCGGAGGCAGCCTCCGTATAGTCGCCCGAGTCAACCGGAGGCAGCCTCATGTTAGGGAATCCATGGAACTGATCGACCGCGGAACGCGGAGCCAGGAGGCCGGCCGATGAGCGTGGGCATCTGGACCTTCGCCTTCGACGCACAGCCCGTCGGCGAGGTCGTCGAGGCGGCTCAGGAAATCGAGGAACTGGGGTTCGACTCGATCTGGTTCGGCGAGTACGCCGGGCGGGAAGCGTTCACCCAGGCCGGTTTGCTGCTCGCCGCCACCAGCAGGCTGACCGTGGCGACCGGCATCGCGCGCTTCGGCGAGCGCACGCCCCACGCCGCGGCCGCCGCGTGGCGCACCCTCGCCGAGGCCCACCCCGGCCGGTTCGTGCTGGGGCTCGGCGGGCACCTGCCCGGCGACCGTCCACTCGAGAGGATCACCGAATACCTCGACGGCATGGACGCCGCCGAACTGACCTTCCCGGCCGGTTCGTCCCGGCGCGTGCTGGCCGCACTCGGGCCGCGGATGCTTCGCCTGGCCGCCGAACGCACCGATGGCGCACATCCGTACTTCGTCCCGCCGGAACACACCGCGCTCGCCCGGGAAGCGTTGGGGCCCAACGGGTATTTGGCGGTCGAGCAGACCGTCGTACTCGATCCCGACCCGGCCGAGGCACGCGAGAAGGCTCGCGAATTCGTGCGCGGGTACGTCGAACTGGCCGCGCACCACCGCGCCAACCTCCGGCGCCTCGGCTTCACCGACGAGGACTTCACCGAGGTGAGCGACCGGCTGGTGACCGCGATCGTGGCCCACGGCGGGGAACAGGCGGTGCACGACCGGCTCCGCGCCCAGCTCGACGCGGGGGCCGACCACGTCTGCGTGCAGGTGCTCGGCGACGGCCTGCCGCGCTCGCGGTGGCGTGCGCTGGCGGAGCTGGTGTAGCGTCGGCCGGGCGCGGCCGGGGCCGCGTCCCGTCCGCGGGCAGGGCCGAGCCCACCCCGGGCTCCACCCCTTGCCAGCAGTGCTTTCTTCCTGCCCGGTACCGGCGGACAACGGGCGTGGGGAAGGAAGTACCGATGCTCAACGCCGAACAACTCCGCAAGCGCGCGAAGGACCTGCTGCGTGCCCATCGCGCGGGCGATCCCGATGCCCTTGAACGGCTCCGCGCCGCCCGCGAACCGGTGAAACTGGCGGATGCCCAGCACGTGATCGCCCGGGAACAGGGCTTTCCCAGCTGGCCGAAGTTGAAGTCCTATGTGGACAGACTGACCCGGTTCGGTCCCGGGCTGCGGCACGCCTTCCACCCGGATCCGGAGTACTACACCGGGCGGGCGCTCGGCCTGCTCGCGTCGGCGAAGGACGGCACCCCGGCCGCGGTGGCCGCCTTCACCGCTCGCGGCGCCCCGCTGACCAGGGCAGGTGCCCGCACGGTGGTCGCGGTCGAGCACGGCTTCGACAGCTGGGCGGCGCTGCTGCGGCACGTCCGCGAACTCGGCGACGAGCCGTTCACGCGGGCCTACCGGGCGATCGAAGCGCAGGACGTGCCGGGGCTTTCGGCCGCGCTGGAGCGTTTCCCCGACCTGGTCCACGCGCAGGGCACCAACGGCAACGACCTGCTCGGCATGGCCGCGGCCACCCACGACGAACGCCTGGTGCGGGTGTTGCTGGACGCCGGTTCCCCGGTCGACCACGCGAACGCGCACGGCTGGACCGCGCTGCACCAAGCCGGTTACAACGGCCTGCCGCACCTCGCGCGCCTGCTGCTCGACGCGGGCGCGCGGGCGGACCTGTCCGCGCGCGGGGACGGCGGCACTCCCCTGGTCGTGGCGCTGTTCTGGGGGCACACGGCGACCGCGGAAGTGCTGGCCGCGCATGCCATCGCCCCGCGCAACCTACGGGTGGCGGCCGGGCTGGGGCGGATGGAGTTGTGTGGCCCGGAGCCGGGTGCGCATCGGGAGTTCTACCGGCCGCACAGCGGTTTCCCGGCTTGGCGGCCCTCGAATGACCCGGGCGAGGTTCGGGACGAAGCACTCTCGTGGGCGGCGCGCAACGACCAGGCGGACGCCATCACCGCCCTCGTCTCCCAAGGCGCCCGACTCGACGCGGACGTCTACCGCGGCACCGCGCTGACGTGGGCCGCCGCGGGTGGGAGGAACCGGGCGGTGCGCCGCCTGCTCGAACTCGGCGCGAACCCGAACCAGCGCGGCACCTTCGGCGGACCGGACCACGGCGAAGGGGTCACCGCCCTGCACCTGGCCGCGCAACACGGGCACACCGAGACCATCGAACTCCTGCTAGCCGCCGGCGCCGACCGCTCCCTGCGAGACACCCACCACGACGGCGATGCCCTCAGCTGGGCCACCTTCGGGGGCCACCCACCCGCCGCCGCGCTACTCCGCTGACCCCTCCGGAGGGACACGAATGTGGCTTTGGGGGCCGATTACGCCCCGAAAGCCACATTTGTGTCCCTCCGGGGCCCGATGTCCGCCCACCTGGCCGGCGCGTGAGCTACAGGTCTGCGGGGCGGTCGAATTCGGCGTCGTGCACGCCTGCGCGGAAGGCGGTCCATTCCGACGGGGTGAACACGAGCACCTTGTCCCCGCCTGCTTCGCGCAGGGCGATGTAGGTGACCCCGTCGGTGTGCGGCACGAAGGCCACCTCACCTTCCGGCCCGGCCTGCCGCCACTGCGCGGCGGAGAGATCGAGCTGGTGCCGGATATGCGCCTTGTCGTCCATGCGCACACGGTAGCGGCCCCGGTCCGGAAATGGATCTTTCCGGACCGGGGCCGCGCGGAAACCGATCAGGCGGTTTCGGTGATCGGCCGGTCCACCCACGACATCAGGTCGCGCAGCTTCTTGCCGGTCTCCTCGATCGGGTGCTGGGCGCCCTGCTCCTCGAGCTTGGTGAAGTTCGGCCGCCCGGCCTCGTCCTCGGCCACCCACTCGCGGGCGAAGGTGCCGTCCTGGATCTCGCCCAGGATCTTCTTCATCTCCTCCTTGACCGCGGGCGTGATCACGCGCGGGCCACGGGTGAGGTCGCCGTACTCGGCGGTGTCGGAGACCGAGTAGCGCTGGCGGGCGATGCCGCCTTCGTACATCAGGTCCACGATCAGCTTCAGCTCGTGCAGCACCTCGAAGTAGGCGATCTCCGGGGCGTACCCCGCCTCGGTGAGCACCTCGAAACCGGTCTGCACCAGCGCGGACGCGCCACCGCAGAGCACCGCCTGCTCACCGAACAGGTCGGTCTCGGTCTCCTCGGTGAAGGTGGTCTTGATGACGCCCGCGCGGGCCCCGCCGATGGCCGCCGCGTAGGACAGCGCGAGTGCCTCGGCGCCACCGGTGGCGTCCTGCTCCACCGCGATCAGCGCGGGCACGCCCTTGCCGTCGACGAACTGGCGGCGCACCAGGTGCCCGGGGCCCTTCGGCGCGACCATCGCCACGTCGATCCCGGCCGGCGGCTTGATCAGCTCGTAGCGGATGTTGAAGCCGTGCCCGAAGAAGATCGCGTCGCCGTCCTTGAGGTTCGGCTCGATGTCCTCGGTGTAGATGAAGCGCTGCTTGGTGTCCGGCGCCAGGATCATGATCAGGTCGGCTTCCTTCGAAGCCTCGGCCGGGGTGAGCACCTTCAGGCCCTGCTCCTCGGCCTTCGCCCGGGACTTGGATCCCTCGGGCAGGCCGATGCGGACGTCGACGCCGGAGTCGCGCAGGCTCAGCGCGTGCGCGTGCCCCTGGCTGCCGTAGCCGATCACGGCGACCTTGCGACCCTGGATGATGCTGAGGTCGGCGTCGTCGTCGTAGAAGATTTCCACTGCCATGAGGGGTTACTTTTCCTTCCGAAATTTCTTTAACGAGTGCTTGTTGCGGTGATGGAACGCGGACCGCGGCCGACGGCGACCATGCCCGACTGCACGAGTTCCCGCACGCCGTACGGCTCGAGCATGCGCAGCAGCGCACCGATCTTGTCGCTGGTGCCGGTGGCTTCGACGGTCAGCGACTCCGGGGAGACGTCCACCACCTTGGCCCGGAACAACTGCACGGTCTCGAGCACCTGGCTGCGCACGGTGGCGTCGGCCCGGACCTTGACCAGCAGCAGTTCGCGGCGGACCGCGGTGGACGGTTCGAGCTCCACGATCTTGATGACGTTGACCAGCTTGTTGAGCTGCTTGGTGACCTGTTCGAGCGGTAACTCGTCGACGGCCACCACGATCGTCATCCTGGACACCTCCGGGTTCTCCGTGGGTCCGACGGCGAGGGACTCGATGTTGAAGCCCCGGCGGGAGAACAACCCGGAAACCCGGGCGAGCACACCGGGCACGTTCTCCACGAGAACGCTCAGCGTGTGGTTGGTCATTGCGAAACCTCGTCGTCGTCGAAGAGCGGGCGGATGCCGCGCGCGGCCATGATCTCGTCGTTGCCGGTGCCCGCGGCCACCATCGGCCACACCTGCGCGTCCTTGCCGACCACGAAGTCGATCACCACCGGGCGGTCGTTGATCTCCATCGCGCGCTGGATCACCCGGTCGACCTCCTCCTTGGTCTCGCAGCGGAGGCCGGCGCAGCCGAGCGCCTCGGCGAGCAGGGTGAAGTCGGGGATGCGGTGCTTGTGCGTACCGAGATCGGTGTTCGAGTACCGCTCCGAGTAGAAGAGGTTCTGCCACTGGCGGACCATGCCGAGGTTGCCGTTGTTGATCACCGCGACCTTGATCGGCGCGCCCTCGATGGCGCAGGTGGCCAGTTCCTGGTTGGTCATCTGGAAGCAGCCGTCGCCGTCGATGGCCCAGACCTGCTTGTCCGGCACGCCGAACTTCGCGCCCATCGCGGCGGGCACGGCGAAGCCCATGGTGCCGAGGCCGCCGGAGTTGATCCAGGTGGCTGGCTTCTCGTACTTGATGAACTGCGCGGCCCACATCTGGTGCTGGCCGACGCCCGCGGTGTAGACCGCGTCCGGGCCGACGAGCTCGCCGATCCGCTCGATCACGTACTGCGGCGACAGCGTGCCGTCGCTTGGCCACTCGTACCCGGCCGGGAAGGTGTCGCGCCACGAGTCGATCTGCGTCCACCACGCGCTGAGGTCGGGCTTGTCGTTCTCCGCGCGCACGGCGGCGATGAGCTCGTTGATGATCTCCGCGCAGTCGCCGACGATCGGCACGTCCGCCTTGCGGTTCTTGGAGATCTCCGCCGGGTCGATGTCGGCGTGCACCACGGTGGCGTCCGGCGCGAACGAGGACAGCTGACCGGTGACGCGGTCGTCGAAGCGGGCACCCAGCGCGATCATCAGGTCCGCGCGCTGCATCGCGGCCACCGCAGCGACCGAACCGTGCATGCCCGGCATGCCCAGGTGCTGGCGGTGCGAGTCCGGGAAGGCACCGCGCGCCATCAGCGTGGTGACCACCGGGATGCCGGTGGTTTCGGCGAGCTCGAGCAACTGCTTCGACGCCTGGGCCTTGATCACCCCGCCACCGACGTAGAGCACCGGGCGGCGCGAGCGCGCGATCAGCTTGGCGGCTTCGCGGACCTGCTTGCCGTGCGGGCGCAGCGTGGGCCGGTAGCCGGGCAGGCGCATCTCCGGCGGCCAGCTGAAGGAGGTGGTCTCCTGCAGCACGTCCTTGGGGATGTCGACCAGGACCGGGCCGGGACGGCCGGTGGACGCGAGGTGGAAGGCCTCGGCGATCACCCGCGGGATGTCCACCGGGTTGGTGACCAGGAAGTTGTGCTTGGTGATCGGCATGGTGATGCCGCAGATGTCGGCTTCCTGGAAGGCGTCGGTGCCGATCAGCGCGCGGGACTGCTGCCCGGTGATGGCGACCACCGGCACCGAGTCCATGTTCGCGTCCGCCAGCGGGGTGACCAGGTTCGTCGCACCCGGGCCCGAGGTGGCCATGCACACCCCGACCTTGCCGGTGGCCTGCGCGTACCCGGTGGCCGCGTGCCCGGCGCCCTGCTCGTGCCGGACCAGCACGTGGCGCACCTTCGTCGAGTCGAGCAGCGGGTCGTAGGCCGGGAGGATGGTCCCGCCGGGGATGCCGAACACCACCTCCGCGCCGACGGCCTCGAGCGAGCGCACGAGGGACTGGGCCCCGGTCACCCGGACCGGGGTGCCGGCCGGCGGGGTGGGCTTCGGACGGTGCCCGGGCACTGCGGCGGGCGGCCCGGCGTTCGTTTCCGATCGCGAGGTGGCGCTAGTCATCGGTTCTGCCTCGTGGGTGTCGGTGTCACTCATTCGGGTGGCAAACGGGGCTGGGGCAACAAAAAACCCCCGCCGACCGATAAAGGTCGCACGAGGGTCGCGCGTCGACGCAGCGGGCTCTCCCTAAGCGTCGACGCGCTGAGGAAGTACGAGGCCGGTCTGCGGTGTCACGGCACGGACGTTAATCCTTCGGCGGCGGGGGTGTCAACTCTGCGGGATGGCGTGTCCGGATGCTGGGAGGCCGGACCCCGCTCGGAGGCGGGTCCGCGAGCGGTGCACCATCTGGGGGTGGCCGAAGAAACACCGCAGGACAACGCCCCCTCCGCCGCGCCGAGTGCCCCGAAGGCGATCTTCCGGGTACCCGCCACGGGGATACTGGCCGTGCTCTTCCTCGCGGTCTGTGTGACCCCGGTCGCATTCTCCCTGCCCGGCCTGCAGCTGCTCTACCTCCTCCCGCTGGGCATCGGCGCCTGGGTGGTCCGCACGCGCACCACCGCGGACGCGGACGGGCTCACCGTGCGGACCCTGTTCGGCAAGCGCGTGCTGCCGTGGGAATCGCTCAAAGGCCTTTCCCTGACCGAGAAGTCGAAGGTGGTCGCGGTGCTCGGCGACGACACGAAGGTCGCGCTGCCCGCCGTGCGCACCCGGCACCTGCCGGTGCTCAGCCTGGTCAGCGGCGGACGGCTCGCGGACCCCAGCGGGCAGCTCGCCGAAGAGGAGTAATCTCGGGCGTACCGCACCCGGCATGGCCCTGTGGCGCGTACCCGCGCCTGGGCCGCACTCCTGAGTTTTTTTCGAGCACAAGTTATGGAGGAGCCGTGCCCCCACTGCGCTCCCGCACCACCACCCACGGCCGCAACGCCGCGGGTGCCCGGTCCCTGTGGCGTGCCACCGGGATGACCGACAGCGACTTCGGCAAGCCGATCGTCGCGATCGCCAACTCCTACACCCAGTTCGTGCCGGGGCACGTCCACCTCAAGGACCTCGGCGAGATCGTGGCCGAGGCCGTCGCCGAAGCCGGCGGGGTCGCCCGCGAGTTCCACACGATCGCGGTGGACGACGGCATCGCCATGGGCCACAGCGGCATGCTCTACTCGCTGCCGTCGCGCGAGATCATCGCCGACTCGGTGGAGTACATGGTCAACGCGCACCAGGCCGACGCGCTGGTGTGCATCTCCAACTGCGACAAGATCACCCCGGGCATGCTCAACGCCGCGATGCGGCTGAACATCCCGGTGGTCTTCGTCTCCGGCGGTCCGATGGAAGCCGGGAAGGCCGTGGTCGTCGGCGATGTGGCGCACCCCTCGTCGGACCTGATCACCACCATCTCCGCCTCGGCCAACGCGGCGGTGGACGAGCAGTCGCTGTCCGAGGTCGAGCGCTCGGCCTGTCCGACCTGCGGTTCCTGCTCGGGCATGTTCACCGCGAACTCGATGAACTGCCTCACCGAGGCGCTCGGGCTTTCCCTGCCGGGCAACGGTTCCACGCTGGCCACGCACGCGGCGCGCCGGGAGCTGTTCGCCGACGCGGGCCGCACCGTGGTCGAGCTGTGCAAGCGCTGGTACGGCGAGGACGACGAAACCGCCCTGCCGCGCACGATCGCCAACAAGAAGGCGTTCGAGAACGCGATGGCGCTGGACATGGCGATGGGCGGCTCGACGAACACCGTGCTGCACGTGCTCGCCGCCGCGCAGGAGGGCGAGATCGACTTCACCATCGACGACATCGACGCGATCGGGCGGCGCGTGCCGTGCCTGTCGAAGGTGGCGCCGAACTCCGACTACCACATGGAGGACGTGCACCGGGCCGGTGGCATCCCGGCCATCCTCGGCGAGCTGTGGCGCGGCGGGCTGCTCAACGAGGACGTCACCTCGGTGCACACGCCCACGCTGGCCGAGTGGCTGTCCACTTGGGACATCCGGGCCGAGTCGCCGTCCGAGCGCGCGGTGGAGCTGTACCACGCGGCACCGGGCGGGGTGCGCACCACGAAGGCGTTCTCCACCTCGAACCGCTGGTCCTCTTTGGACACCGACGCGGCGAACGGCTGCATCCACGACGTCGAGCACGCCCACACCGCCGACGGCGGGCTGGCCATCCTGCGCGGCAACCTCGCCGAGAACGGCGCGGTGATCAAGTCCGCGGGCATCGACGAGTCGCTGTGGCGCTTCCAGGGCCCGGCGCGGGTGGTGGAGAGCCAGGAGGAGGCCGTGTCGGTCATCCTCGGCAAGAAGATCCAGGCCGGTGAGGTGCTGGTGGTCCGCTACGAAGGACCGGCCGGTGGTCCCGGCATGCAGGAGATGCTGCACCCGACGGCGTTCCTGAAGGGTTCGGGACTCGGCAAGAAGTGCGCGCTGATCACCGACGGCCGGTTCTCGGGTGGTTCGTCGGGCATCTCGGTCGGGCACATCTCGCCGGAGGCCGCGGCGGGCGGCACGATCGGCCTGGTGCAGGACGGCGACGAGATCCTGCTGGACGTCCGGGAGCGACGGCTCGAGCTGCTGGTCGACGCCGACGTGCTGGCCGAGCGGCGGGCGAAGATGGAGGCGAGCGAACGGCCGTGGCAGCCGGTGGACCGGCAGCGGCCGGTGACCAGCGCCCTGCGTGCCTACGCCCGCATGGCCACCTCCGCCGACACCGGCGCCGTCCGCGACCCGAACCGCTGATTGCTATGAGTGGGGCATTACTAGCGTTCATTGCTAGTAATGCCCCACTCATAGCATTGATCTAGCGGCACAGGGTGAGGACGAGGACCACGCCGGCGGTGGCGGCGAGCAGGCCGAAGATGGCGAACGGCATGGGCTTGCGCCGCCACGGGGTGTTGACGTCGAGCGCGATGCGGCCCGAGCCGGTGAACAGCAGCGCCAGCGCGGAGGCGGCCAGCAGCAGCTCGAACTCGAAGCCCTTGCCCGCCGCGCTGAAGAAGCCGCCGCCGAACTTGACGTAGACGATGCTCGCGGTGACCCCGAGCAGGGCCGACGCGCCGATCGGGGTGAACAGCCCCAGCACCAGCAGCACCCCGCCGACCACCTCGCTCAGCGCGGTGATCCACGACAGCAGGGTGAACTGGCCGGTGAAGCCCAGTTGCTGCAGGTAGCGCGCGAAACCGTCGATGCCCGGCCCGCCGAACGAGCCGAACAGCTTCTGCAGCCCGTGCGCGCCCATCGTGCCGCCCAGCACCAGCCGCAGGACCAGCAGCCCGAAGTCCAGGCCGCCGTGCCAGCGGGTGCTGGTGTCCCGGACCGGCTTGTCCTCGACCTCGTCGATCAGGCTGGTCTGCGTGGTCGGGTAGGCGCTGTCGTCGAACAGGCTGCCCCCGCCGGTGCCGCTCGGCCGGTAGTCGTCATCGTGAGTGCTCACGCGCGCAGGGTAAGGGATACCGCTGTCCGGCGCAGCCCCCACGCACCAACGGACCAGGGTCTAGCCGCTGTCCGGTAAGTCACGGTCGCGCTCTCCGCGCCCAGACTCACCGGACAGCGCCTAGTACTCGCCGTGCACCAGGTTGTCCGGTAGTTCCCCGCTGGCGTACCGGCCGATCTCGGTGGCCGCGACGGCGTACGAACGCGCCCGCGAGCCCCGCGCGGAGCCGGCCACGTGCGGGGTCAGCAGCACCCCGGGAATCGTCCACAGTGGATGGTCCGGCGGCAGCGGTTCCGGGTCCACCACGTCGAGCGCGGCCCGCAGGCGGCCGGTGGCCAGCTCCGCGACCAGCGCATCGGTGTCGGCGACCGCCCCGCGTGCGACGTTGACCAGCACCGCGCCGTCCCGCATCGAGGCGAGGAAGGCCGCGTCGACCATGCCCCGCGTGCGGGAGGTCAGGGGCACCATCAGCACCACCACGTCGTGTTGCGGCAGCAGCTCGGGCAGCTCGTCGACGCCCGAAACGCCTTCGCGGGCGGTCAGCCCGACCATGGTCACGTGCGTGTCGAACGGCTCGAGCCGCCGCCGCAGCTGCCGTCCGAGGTCACCGGCGCCGACGATCAGCACCCGCTTCTCCTGCAGCGTGTCGGTGCTGTGCCGGTTCCACACCCGCGCGGCCTGGTCGGCGCCGAACCGGCCCAGTTCCCGGTAGGTGGACAGCAACGCGGCAACCACCCATTCGGCCGTAGCCCCGCCGTGGGCCCCGCGGCAGGTGGACAGCAGCACGTCCGAGGGCACCACCGGGATCCAGTCCTCGGCACCCGCTGACAGCAACTGGATGAGTTTCAGCTTCGGCAGCTTCGGCAGCAGCTCGGGCGCCGAGCGCACCGGCCCCGGGACCAGCACCTCCGCCTCGACGGCCTCCGGCGGCAGTGCCGAACCGGGCGTGTACCGCACGGGTTTCACGCCGGGCACGCGGGAAAGCGCGGTCACCCCGTCTTCGTCGGGCACGAGCACGATGAGCGGCATGATCACCACGTTAGCCGGTCCGGGGCGCTCACCCGAGGTTCACGGGCGGGCGCCTACCCTCTGGAGATCATGCGCACCAGGTCACGCCGGATCGCCCGCTGGCCGCTGGCCCCGCTGGCCTGCGGCCTCCTGTTGCTGTCCGGTTGCGCCGACTTCGACGGCACACCGACCGCCCAGGACTGGAAACCGGCCCCCGAGCTGACCCCGCAGGCCGGGCCGCAGCCGGAACTGCCCGGCGCGGACGGCTCCACGCCGGGTTCGCGCGGCCCGTCCACGCCGCCGACCTCGGTACCGCCGCCCCAGGGCTGCAAGGACTTCGACGAAGCGGTGATCGGCACCTGCATGGACACCGTGGCCGCGGTCACGGCGCTCCCCGGCGGGCAGAACCCGGCTGCGCTGGCCGGTGAGCGCAAGAGCGGCCGCGTCTTCCAGGTGTCCGCGGGCGCGGAGAAGCAGCAGTACGCCGAGCTGGCGGTCGACGCCACCGGCGGCGGCGGGCTGACCGGGCTCACCCTCTCCCCCAGTTTCGCCGAGGACCAGCTGGTCTTCGCCTACGTGACCACGCCGAGCGACAACCGGGTGGTGCGCTTCGCCAAGGGCCAGGAGCCGAAGCCGGTGCTCACCGGCATCCCGCGCGGCGGCAGCGGCAACCAGGGCTCGCTGACCACCGACGGCAACGGCGCGCTGCTGGTCGCCACCGGCAACGCGGGCAACCCGGCGGCCGCCGCCGACCCGAACTCGCTGGCGGGCAAGGTCCTGCGCATCGACACCTCCGGGCAGCCGGCGCAGGGCAACCCGAACCCGTCGTCCGCGGTGCTGGCCAGCGGTCTGACCGCGCCGGGCGGCCTGTGCAAGTCCCCGGACGGCTCACGGCTGTGGGTCACCGACCGCGCCGCCGACAAGGACCTGCTCTACCGGGTCACCGCCGGGCAGCCGCTGACCTCGCCGGCGTGGACGTGGCCGGACAAGCCGGGCGTCGCGGGCTGCGTGGACGGCACCAGCCTGATCATGGTGGCCACCTCGACCGCCGGGAACGTGCAGAACCTGCCGGTCGCCGCGGACGGCTCGATCAGCGGCAAGCCGTCGGCGACGCTGGACGGGGAGAACGGCCGCACCTACGGGCGGCTGGCCGGGATGGAGCAGATCAGCGCCGAACTGGCCGTGGCGGGCACGGTCAACAAGGACGGCGGCCAGCCGGTGTCCAGTGACGACCGCGTGGTGCTCATCGTCATCCAGCCCAGCGCCGCCATCCCCGGCAAGGACTGAGCCGTTCGCTCAGGGCTTCGCGGCGCGGAGGGCGTCGGGGGCGGTGATGCCGGGGAGTTCGTACTCGTCCCGTCGGCCGCACATGCCGTAGCCGCCGTGGCGTGACGGGGTCGCGGCGACCACCGTCGCCTGCGTCAAGTGGCTGCCATCGCCGTCCAGGAGGGCTTTCAGCTGGGCGCCGGTGCGTTCGGCCGCGGCCAGGGCGCCTTCCTGCCAGATCGGCAGCCAGCGTTCCACCTTCGGCGCCACGATCGCCGTCGCCGTGCGGAGGAACTCGCGCATGGGGCTGTCGTCGCCGTCCTGCGAGGCTTCCCGCAGCACCAGGTAACCCTCGACAGCCAGGTCACGGCGTCGCCGAGCCGCCGCGTCCGCCTCCGGGCCTTCCTTCGCGGGCAGAACGGCTGCTTCCGCGTACGCGTCCGGGTCGGCCAGCACGTCCGGCGGGAAGGTGAACACCGCGTCGCCCGCTTCGGGGAGGCCGCTGTTCTGCATCAGCACGGTGATCCGCAGGTTGTCCCGCTGGATCATCCGGTGCACGGTCCCCGGCGTGAACCAGACGATCGAGCCTGCCGACAGGTCGTGCTCCTCGTACCCGGACACGGTCAGCGTCTGCACCGCGCCCAGCCCGCCGGTGACCACATACGCCTCGGTGCAGGTCAGGTGCACGTGCGGGCTCCCGCCGCGCACCCCGTCCTCGGCCAGCCATTCGTAGCAGCTCAAGTGCGAAACCCCGACCGCGCCGGGAAGCGGGACATGCGACATCGCGCGTTCTCCTGCCAGCAGTTCCTACCGCTTGGCGCCATAACGAGCGCGGGCGGCTCGGACGTCGAACACCGAGCCTGCCACGGAAGCCACCGCGGCGGCCAGCCCCAGGAACCGGCCCAGCGCCGGTTCGATCGACACCCCACCGGCCTGCAGCACCCCGCGCTGGTCCTCGCTGAACTGCCAGTCGATCAACCACCAGCCGAGCACCAGCAACAGCAGCGACAACACCGCCACGATCAGCCACAGGTGCGGCAGCCCGTTCACCCGCGCCACCCGCGACTGGCCGAACACCACCGCGGCCACCCCCGCGACGAGCAGCAGGATCGGCGCGGACCAGGCGAAGAAGCCCGAATGCCACGCCGTCCGCACCACGTCACCGGCGGGCAGCTCGCGCAACGCCTCGGCGACCTCGGGATCGGCCGCCCGCAGCGCGGTCCAGGGCAGGAACATGGCCACGAACGCCACGATCCCCGCCCCGAACCCGAGCCACTGCCACCACGGCACCTGCCGGAGACTCAAGCGCCGACGCGTTCCAGGACCAGTTCGCGGACGCGCTTGGCGTCGGCCTGGCCCTTGGTCGCCTTCATCACGTCACCGACGATCTTGCCCGCCGCCTGCACCTTGCCGCCGCGGATCTTCTCCGCGATGTCCGGGTTCGCCGCGAGCGCCTCGTCGACCGCCTGGTACAGCGCCGAGTCGTCCGAGACGACCTTCAGGCCGCGCTTCTCCACGACCTCGTCCGGCTCGCCTTCACCGGCCAGCACCCCGTCGACGACCTCGCGGGCCATCTTGTTCGTCAGCGCGCCTTCGCCGACCAGCGCGATCACCCGCGCCACCTGCGCCGGGCTGATCGCCAGCTCGCCCAGCTCCACGCCGAGCTTGTTGGCCTGCTGGTTCAGGTAGGACACCCACCAGCCACGCGCGTCGGCCGGGCTCGCGCCCTGGTCGACGGTCGCCGCGATCAGGTCCACCGCACCGGCGTTGATCAGGTCGCGCAGTTCGGCGTCGGTCAGGTCCCACTCGGTCTGCACGCGCTTGCGCCGCTCCCACGGCAGCTCCGGCATGGTGCCGCGCAGTTCCTCGACCCACTCGCGGGACGGCGCGATCGGCACCAGGTCGGGCTCCGGGAAGTACCGGTAGTCCTCGGCGGTCTCCTTGGTGCGACCCGGCGAGGTGGTGCCGTCGGCCTCCTGGAAGTGCCGCGTCTCCTGGGTGATCGAACCGCCGTCGACCAGGATCGCCGCCTGGCGCGTCATCTCGTAGCGCACCGCGCGCTCGACGCTGCGCAGGGAGTTGACGTTCTTGGTCTCGGTGCGCGTGCCGAACTCGGTCGCGTCCTTGGCCATCAGCGAGACGTTGGCGTCGCAGCGCAGCGAACCCTGGTCCATCCGGACGTCGGAGACGTTCAGCGCGCGCAACAGGTCCCGCAGCGCGGTGACGTAGGCGCGGGCGACCTCGGGCGCGCGCTCCCCCGTGCCGGTGATCGGCTTGGTGACGATCTCGATCAGGGGCACGCCGGCGCGGTTGTAGTCGAGCAGCGAGTGCTCGGCGCCATGAATTCGACCTGTCCGCCCTCCTACATGCAGCGACTTGCCGGTGTCCTCCTCCATGTGCGCGCGCTCGATCTCGATGCGCACGACCTCGCCGTCGTCGAGGGTGACGTCGAGGTAGCCGTTGAAGGCGATCGGCTCGTCGTACTGCGAGGTCTGGAAGTTCTTCGGCATGTCCGGGTAGAAGTAGTTCTTCCTGGCGAACCGGCACCACTGCGCGATCTCGCAGTTGAGCGCCAGGCCGATCCGGATCGCGCCTTCCACCGCCAGGCCGTTGACCACCGGCAGCGCGCCGGGCAGGCCGAGGCAGGTCGGGCAGACGTGCGTGTTGGGCTCGCCGCCGAAGCGGTTCTCGCAGCCGCAGAACATCTTGGTCTTCGTGGACAGCTCCACGTGGACCTCGAGGCCGAGCACCGGGTCGAAGCGCTCGAGCACCTCGGCGTAGTCCATGGTTTCCGCCACGGCCGTCACTTCTTGCCGCCCTTCCGCAGCGTGCGCACCGCCAGCAGGGCACCGGTCACGGCCACCACGGCGCTCGCCGCGGCGTTGACCATGGTCAGCTTGTCCCCGTTCTCCCGCGCCGTGCGGACGCCGGAGAAGGCGCTGGTGGCGCTGGCCGCCGCGGTGCCGAGCGAGATCAAGCCGCGGACCTGGTTCTTCTTCTTGCTCATTTCGCTGCCTCCAGTTCCGGAACGCGGTGCACCAAGGAGCCGCCGGCCGCCGCGTCGCGCGCGACCTCGTAGGCGGCGCCGACCCGGTAGAGCCGGTCGTCGGCCAGCGACGGGGCCATGATCTGCAGCCCGACCGGCAGACCGTCCTCTTCGGACAGTCCACTCGGGATGCTCATGGCGGCGTTGCCCGCCAGGTTCGACGGGATCGTGCACAGATCGGCGAGGTACATCGCCATCGGGTCGCCGGTGCGCTCGCCGATCTTGAACGCCGTGGTCGGCGTCGTCGGGCTGACCAGCACGTCCACCTGCTGGAAGGCGGCCTCGAAGTCGCGGGTGATCAGCGTGCGGACCTTCTGCGCCGAGCCGTAGTAGGCGTCGTAGTACCCGGCCGACAACGCGTAGGTGCCGAGCATGATGCGCCGCTTGACCTCGGGACCGAACCCGGCCTCGCGGGTCAGCGACATGACCTCTTCGGCGCTGTGCGTGCCGTCGTCGGCCACGCGCAGGCCGTACCGCATGGCGTCGAAGCGGGCCAGGTTCGAGGAGGCCTCGCTCGGCGCGATCAGGTAGTAGGCGGGCAGCGCCAGGGTGAAGTTCGGGCAGGAGACCTCGACGACCTCGGCCCCGAGCGCCCGCAGCTGCTCGACCGCGGCTTCGAAGGACCGCAGCACCCCCGACTGGTACCCGTCGCCGGAGAACTCCTTGACCACGCCGACGCGCACGCCCTTGAGGTCACCGTTGAGGCCCTCGCGGGCGGCGGCGACCACCGGCGGCACCGGGGCGTCGATGGAGGTGGAGTCGAGCGGGTCGTGCCCGGCGATGACCTCGTGCAGCAGCGCCGCGTCGAGCACGTTGCGCGCGCAGGGACCGGCCTGGTCCAACGAGGAGGAGAAGGCGACCAGCCCGTAGCGGGAGACACCGCCGTAGGTGGGCTTCACGCCGACGGTGCCGGTGACCGCGCCCGGCTGGCGGATCGAGCCGCCGGTGTCGGTGCCGATGGCCAGCGCCGCTTCGAAACCGGCGATCGCGGCGGAGGACCCGCCGCCGGAGCCGCCGGGGATGCGGTCGTGCGCCCACGGGTTGCGGGTCGGGCCGAAGGCGGAGTTCTCGGTGGAGGAGCCCATCGCGAACTCGTCCATGTTGGTCTTGCCGAGGATCACCACGCCCGCTTCGCGGAGCTTGCGGGTGACGGTGGCGTCGTACGGCGGCAGCCAGCCCTCGAGCGTGCGCGACCCGCAGGTGGTCGGCAGGCCCTTGGTGGTCAGCACGTCCTTCAGCGCGAGCGGGACACCGGCCAGCGGCGAGGCCTGGCGGCCCTCGGCGGTCTCGGCGTCGACCGCGCGGGCGGCGGCCAGCGCGCCCTCGGTGTCGACGTGCAGGAACGCGTGCAGCGACCCGTCGACCTCGGCGATCCGGTCCAGGTGGGCCTGGGTGACCTCGACCGCGGAGACCTCACGGGACTTGATCTTGTCCGCCAGTTCGGCGGCGGTGAGCCTGGTCAGCTCGGACATGCTTACTCCTCCCCCAGGATGCGCGGCACGCGGAAGCGGCCGTCTTCGGCGGCCGGCGCCCCGGCCAGCGCCTGTTCCTGCGCGAGGCTGGGCCGGACCACGTCCTCGCGGAAGACGTTGGTCAGCGGCACGGCGTGCGAGGTGGGCGGGACGTCCTGGTCGGCGACGACGCCCACCTTGGCCACGGCGTCCAGGATCTGGTCGAGCTGGCCGGCGAAGGTGGCCAGCTCCTCGTCGGTGACGGCCAGCCTGGCGAGCTTGGCCAGGTGTGCGACCTCGTCGCGGGAAATGTTGGGCACGCGGGTGACTCTCCGTGGCTCTGCGGGTGGGCAGGTCGGTTCTTCCGAGGTCGCCAGTCTATGGCGGCGCGCCCGGGAGACTCGACTGGGTTATCGCACGCCCGTGGCGTCCCGCGACCCGGACGGCGAATCCCCATCGTCATCTCCGTCTGCCACAATCGGCGCCCGGCACCTGCGTGGACGGCGAGGCTCCGCGCCCGGCGTGAGAGGGGTTCGCTGTGTCGTTCCTGATCCGGGTCCAGCTCCCGGACAGCCCAGGGACGCTCGGCGCGGTGGCCACCGCACTGGGCACGGTCGGGGCCGACATCCTCAGCGTGGACGTGGTCGAGCGCACGAACGGCGTGGCCATCGACGACCTGGTCGTGGAGCTGCCCACCGGGAGCCTGCCCGACGCGCTGATCACCGCCGCGGAGAGCGTGGAGGGCGTCGAGGTCGACGCCGTGCGCCCGTACGCGGGGGTGCTCGACACGCACCGTGAACTGGAGCTCGTCGAGGAGATCGCGGCGACGCCGAAGACCGGGCTGGACCTGCTGGCCGAGGGCGTGCCGCGGATCATCCGCTCGGGCTGGGCCATCGTGGTCACCCCATCCGGCGATTCCCTCCAGCGGCTCGCGTCCTCCGCGGCCGCCCCGGAGGCCCCGATCACCGACCTGCCGTGGCTGCCGCTCGAACGGGCGACGGTCCTCGACAGCGAGGCGGCGTGGATCCCGGAGACGTGGAAGGAACTGGGGACGGAGCTGGCGGCCACCCCGCTGGGCAAGCCGGACCGGGCCCTGCTCGTGGGCCGCCCCGGCGGCCCGATGTTCCGAGCCGCCGAAGTCGCGCGCCTGGCCCACCTGGCCGGCATCGTCGCCGTCGTCCTGGACGGCTGAATTCTTCTTCACTCGCCTGGGTGACTTTCGCTTCGCTGAGTTGTGCCGTGAATGTGGCTTTCACGGCGGATTCGGCCGTGAAAGCCATATTCACGGCATGGGCCGAGCCTCCATGGCCACGGCTGGGTGACCGCGGTCCGCTGACGGGGAGTGGTCGCCTCAGGCGAAGCGCAGGGTGGCGGCGATGGGGGCGAAGGTGTGCATGTGCTGGTCCGAGACGACGTGGTAGCTCAGGCCGTACGCCGCGCGGCGGTGTTCGAGTTCGTCGGCGATGCGGGCGGGCGACCCGAGGACGCGCGAAGGCATGGTCAGGACGAAGTCGGCGGCGGAGGCGCCCCAGCCCCGTTCGAGGGCGGTGCGTTCGGCGGCGGACCGGTGGTCGTCGGTGATTTCGAACGACAGGATCTGGCTCAGTTCGACATCGCGGCCTGACTCGCGCACCCACGAGACCTTGCGCAGCATGGTCTCCGGGGAGCGTTCCGACATCGCGTCCGAGATGGAGCCGCCGGGCAGGGCGATGGGCAGGACGCCGACCACGTCCGCGAGCCGCCCGGCCAGGCGGAGCATGCGTTTGCCCCCGGCGCCGACCAGCAGCGGCGGCCGTGGCGCCGGCGGGTGCACGGACAGCTCCCGCACCCGGTAGTGCGCACCCGAGTAGGTCAGTTCCTTCCCGCTCAGCAGGCCGTCGAGCACCTCGAGCGACTCCGCCAGCCGTGAGACGCGGGTGCCGGCGGGGTCGAACGGCAGGCCGGCGCGGTCGTACTCGTCCAGCAGCCACCCCGCGCCGAGGCCCAGTTCGAACCGGCCGCCGGACAGGTGCTGCAGGGTCGCGGCCTCCTTCGCCAGCAGCACCGGGTGCCGGTAGTCGTTGGACAGCACCAGCGTGCCCACCCGGAGCCGCGTGGTCGCCGCGGCGACGGCGGTCAGCGCGAGCATCGGCGACAGCTGGTCGCCGAACGGCTCGGTGACGAAGTGGTCCCGCAGCAACAGGGACGAATACCCGAGCCGCTCGGCCTCCTTCGCCGTCTCGATCAGCTGCGCCCCATCGCGCACGGACTCCGCCACCACGCCGAACCGGAACTCCCGCATGCCCCGATCTTCGACCAGCTACTCCGCGCGAGCTGGCGGTTTCCGGACATCACTCTGTGGCGGCCGCGGGCTCCTCCGTGACCAGTGCGACCTCGGCCGCCGCCTCCGGCCCCCGGTCCAGCAGCACCCGGAAGCCTTCCTCGTCGAGCACCGGCACCTTCAGCTGCACGGCCTTGTCGTACTTCGACCCCGGCGCGTCCCCGACCACCACGAACGCCGTCTTCTTGGACACCGAGCCGGCCGCCTTGCCGCCCCGGGCCATGATGACCTCCTTGGCCTCGTCGCGCGAGAACGTCTCCAGCGAGCCGGTGACCACAATGGACAGACCCTCCAGGTTGCGCGGGATGGAGGTGTCGCGCTCCTCCTCCATCCGCACCCCGGCCCGCCGCCACTTCTCGACCACCTCGCGGTGCCAGTCGACCTCGAACCACTCCTGCACCGCGTGCGCGATCGTCGGGCCCACGCCGTCGACGTCGGCCAGCTGCTCCTCGGTGGCCTGCTCGATCAGCTCCAGCGAACCGAACTCGCGCGCCAGTGCCTGCGCCGCCGTCGGCCCGACGTGCCGGATCGACAGCCCGACGATCACCTTCCACAGTGGACGGTCCTTCGCCGTGTCCAGGTTCGCCAGCAGCCGCCGCGCGTTGGCCGAGAGCTCCCCCGCCTTGGTGCGGAACAACTCCACCTCGGACAGGCGCTCCTCGTCGAGGTCGAACACGTCGCCCTCGTCGGCCACCGCGCCCGCCTCCAGCAGCGCCGACGCGGCCTCGTACCCGAGCACCTCGATGTCGAAGGCACCGCGCCCGGCCAGGTGGAACAGCCGCTCGCGCAACTGCGCCGGGCAGGTCCGCGCGTTCGGGCAGCGGATGTCGACGTCGCCCTCCTTCTGGTGGGCGAGCTTGGTGCCGCATTCGGGGCAGCGCGTGGGCATCAGGAACTCGCGTTCCTCGCCGGTGCGCACGTCCACCACCGGCCCGAGCACCTCGGGGATCACGTCACCGGCCTTGCGGATCACCACCCGGTCGCCGATCAGCACGCCCTTGCGCTTGACCTCCTCGGCGTTGTGCAGGGTGGCCATCGAGACGGTGGACCCGGCCACCTTCACCGGCTCCATCACCGCGAACGGTGTGACGCGGCCGGTGCGCCCGACGTTGACCTGGATGTCGAGCAGCTGGGTGGTGGCCTCCTCCGGCGGGTACTTGTAGGCGATCGCCCAGCGCGGCGCGCGCGAGGTGGTGCCGAGGCGGCGCTGCAGCGACACCTGGTCGACCTTGATCACCACGCCGTCGATCTCGTGCTCGGCGTCGTGCCGGTGCTCGCCCCAGTACTCGACGTGCTCGTTCAGCTCCTGGGCCGACTCGAGCACCTTGGTGTGCGCGGAAACCGGCAGGCCCCAGGCCGCCAGCGCCCCGTACGCCTCGGACTGGCGCGTGGGCTCGAAGCCGTTCCGCTTGCCCAGCCCGTGGCAGATCAGCCGCAGCTTGCGGCTCTTGGTCACCTTCGGGTCCTTCTGCCGCAGCGAACCCGCCGCGGTGTTGCGCGGGTTGGCGAACGGCGGCTTGCCCGCCTCCACCAGCCGCGCGTTCAGCTCGGTGAAGTCCTCCACCCGGAAGAACACCTCACCGCGCACCTCGACCAGGTCCGGCACCGGGAACCGGTCGGTGGCGGTCAGCCGGTCGGGGACCTGGTCCAGGGTGCGGACGTTGAGCGTGACGTCCTCACCGGTGCGGCCGTCGCCGCGGGTCAATGCCCTGGTCAGCTTGCCCTTTTCGTAGAGCAGGTTGATCGCCAGCCCATCGATCTTCAGCTCGCACAGGTACTGGGTGGAGCCGATCTCGCGCTCGGTGCGCTCGACCCAGGCAGCCAGTTCGCCGGCGTCGAACGCGTTGTCCAGGCTGAACATGCGCTCGAGGTGGTCGTGCGCGGTGAACTCGGTGGAGAAGGTGCCGCCGACCTGCTGGGTCGGCGAGTCCGGGGTGGCCAGGCCGGGATGGGCTTCCTCCAGCTCCTCCAGCTCACGCAGCAGGGCGTCGAACTGGCCGTCGGACACGGTCGGCGAGTCCAGCACGTTGTACCGGAACTGGTGCCCGCGGATCTCCTCGGCGAGCGCGGTGTGGCGCTCGCGGACGTCGGCCGGGACGTCCGCGATGTCCTGCGCGGCCTCCTGGGAGACGTGGTCTGGCGGAAGTTCTTCGCTGCTCACAGTGGGTAAGACTAGTCGGTACCCCCGACATTTTCCGGTGACAGCCCGCGGACGAGGGAACGCAGCTCGACCAGGGTGATGGTGGCCGCGGGCTCGGTTTCGGCGGTCTCCACCCGCCTCAGCCGTTCGGCCGCCAGCCGCTCACCGAGCGTGGCGTCGAGCGGCAGGAAGGTCATCGCCTTGCGCGATTCGGCGGTCAGTTCGGCCAGCAGCGGGTGGAACACCGCCACGTCGACCACCTGCTCGGCCTCGTCCACCTGCGCCACCACGCGGACCTCGCCGAGCGGGATCCGGTGCTCGCCGAGGTTGACCGTCACCTCGGCCGGGTCCGGCACCGGCGGCACCGAGTCGTGGTACTCCCAGATGGCGTCCTCCGCGGGCGCGGCGGCCTTCCACGCGTCGGTGTAGGGCCGCAGCTCCGGGTCCTCCTGACCGGTCAGCACGAGCGAATAGATCGCGCGCTGACCGCGGTCGAGCGAGAACTGGAGATCCGGGTGCACCAGCGCGACGGCCTGGCACAGCTCGTGTTCCACGCGCTGCGGCTCGCGGTCGCCGAGTGCCGCGCTGATCTCGGGCAGCAGCTCGAACCAGCGCTCCCAGAACGCCACCGCGGCGGCTTCCGGGTCCTCGGGCACGGTCTGCGCCGGCCACTCCGTTCGCGGATCGGGGGTGGCTGGCTTACGGCGGAAGAGGTCCCGGATGCCCACGGACCGACCTTAGGTCACCAGCCCTCGGGGGGTTCGAGGAATGCCTTACCCAGGTCCCTGGTCAGCGAAAGCGCGCGCCGCAGCCACTCGTCGGCCGCCTCGGCGAGGCCGCAGACCGGGGTCGGCACCGCCCGCTCGGCCAGGATCGAGCGGTTGAACCCGAGCCGGTCGACCAGGTCCAGTGCCGGGCGGGCGAGCGCGCGGAGGTCCTTTTCGGACTGCGTCGCGGGCGTGAGCCCCAGGAACAGCTCCACCCCGGCGTCCCAGGTCTCACCGATCTCGTCGAGCATCGCGGACGACAAGTCGACAACGGTCAGGTCGAAGGCGATCGCCCCGGCCCCGGCCTCCCGCAGCAGCTCGAACGGCGGCCGCTTCGCGCAGCAGTGCACGATCACCGGCTGGCCGGTGATCGACTTCGCGCCGTCGATCACGTGCGCCAGCAGGTCGCGTGCCTCCGGCGCGTGCACCGCGGGCACGTTCCCGTAGCCGGACGGCGTGGACAGCGCGCCGGCGAGGACCGCGGGCAGCGAAGGTTCGTCCAGTTGCACCACGATCTTCGCGCCGGTCCTCGCGGCCAGCTCGTTGACGTGCGTGCGCAGGCCTTCGAGCAGCGACTCGCTGAACTCGCGCAAGGCCCCGCGGTCGGTCATCACCCGGTGCCCGCGCGGCAGTTCGATGCCCGCGCCCAGCGTCCACGGCCCGGCGACCTGCGTCTTGAGCAGCGGCGGACGACCCGCCGCCTCCTGCAGGACGTCCAGGTCCCAGCGCCGGAGGTCGACCGCGCGCCGGTGGTCGTGCCCGGGGCGCGCGGCGACGCGGTAACCGGACGGGACCACCTCGACGGCCAGGTCGACCAGCAGCCCGGCGGTCCGGCCGAGCAGATCGGCACCCACCCCGCGGCTGGGCAGTTCCGGCTCGTGCGGGAAATCCGGCAGTTCGCCGAAGATCACCGCCGCCGCCTCGGTCGCGTCGGTACCCGGCATCGACCCGATGCCGGTGGCCGCACCCGCTTGCCATGCTCGCTCGTTCACCTGGCCGATTGTGCTCGGTGTTGCACGCGGGTAAACGGTCGCCCCGTCGCCTGTCGTTCGCGGCCTCCGGAAGTCACACTGTGGACCATCGGCAACCGATGATCACCGAGGAGGTGAAACCGCGATGCGCGTGGCACTGGCCCAGACCGACTGCCGCCTCGGCGACGTCGACGGGAACTTGACGAGCACCGAGCAGCTCATCAAGGAATCCGCGGCCCAGGACGCGGACCTGGTGGTGTTCCCCGAGCTGAGCCTCACCGGCTACGCGCTCGGGCAGCTCGCCGAAGACATCTCGCTCTGGCCGGACGACGCCCGCCTGGCCGAGCTGTCCAAGCACGGTCCCGACGTGGTGATCGGCCTCCTCGAAGACGGCCGGATCCGCAGGCACAACTCCGCGCTGTACCTCTCCGACGGCGAACTGGTGCACAACCACCGGAAGCTGTACCTGCCGAACTACCTGATCTGGGAGGAGCGCAAGCACGCCAGCCCCGGGCAGACCATGCGGGCCTTCGAAACCCGGCACGGCCGGATGGCCACGCTGATCTGCAACGACGCCTGGCAGCCGATGCTGCCGTGGCTGGCCGCGCAGGACGGCGCCGAGATCCTCGTGGTCCCGACGAACAGCGCGGCCAAGCTGACCGCGGGCTCCTTCGACCCCGCCGAGTACTGGCACGACCTGCTCGTGTTCACCGCGCGCATGCAGCAGTGCTGGGTGATCTTCGTGAACCGGGTCGGCGACGAGGCGGGCGTCCGGTTCTGGGGTGGTTCGCGGGTGATCGACCCGTGGGGTTCGGTGGTCGCCACCGCGCCGACCTGGGAGGAATCGCTGACCCTGGTGGACATCGACCTGACCGCGGTGCGCCGCCGCCGTCGCGAGATCCCGCTGCTCGCCGACGCCCGGCTCGGACTGCTGCGCCGCGAACTGGAGCGGCTCATCACCGAAAGCGGACCAGACTGAGGACAGACACGGACATTCCCCGTAAATCCCCTGATCACCGCCACTTCGGGGGTCCTCGCATTACGCTCAACCGCCATGACGAGCTCTTCGCAGCCGGGCTGGTACGCCGACCGGGCCGATCCGACCGCGCAACGCTGGTGGGACGGTTCCGCCTGGACCGAGCGGACCCGCCCGGCGCCGCGCCCGCACGACGCCGAGCGGATCGAGCTGGACCTCGAGGGCACGCCCGACCCGGACCGGATCCGCGCGCAGGCGGCCAGGGCCACCAAGGGCCAGGCGGTGCGCGGGGGCGGGGGCACGCTGTTCACCGAGCCGGTGCTGGTGGTCAACCAGCGGGCGAAGCTGTTCGAGGTGGCCAACGAGTTCGGCGTGTTCGACGCGAACGGCGACCGGCTCGGCGGGGTGGTGCAGGTCGGGCAGAGCGGGCTGCGCAAGGTGCTGCGCCTGCTCAGCTCCTACGACCAGTACCTCACACACCGCTTCGAGGTGCGCGACGCCAACCACAGCACGGTGCTCAAGGTGACCCGGCCGCGCAAGATCTTCAAGTCGCGGTTCCTGGTCACCAGGGCCGACGACTCGCCGATCGGCGAGATCGTGCAGGAGAACATGATCGGCAAGATCAGGTTCGCTTTCCTGGTCGGTGATCGTAAGGTGGGGGGTATCCACGCGGAGAACTGGCGCGCGTGGAACTTCTCCATCCGCGACGCGTCCGGCGAGGAGGTGGCCAGGGTGACCAAGACCTTCGGCGGGTTCGTCAAGGCCGCCTTCACCACGGCGGACAACTACGTGGTGCAGATCCACCGGCAGCTGCCGGATCCGCTGGCCAGCATGGTGGTGGCCGCGGCACTGACCATCGACACCGCGCTGAAACAGGACTCGGACTGACACGTGGAGATCACCGAAGACGACGGCTCACGGCACTGGGCGGAGCCGGGTGTGTACGCGGTTTCGCCCGGGGTCCACCGGATCCCGCTGCCACTGCCCAACGACGCCCTGCGCGCGATCAACGTCTACGCGGTGACCGACGGCTCACGCCTGGTGCTGGTGGATTCCGGCTGGGCGCTGGTGGAAGCCCGCGAACTGCTCGGCGCCGCGCTCAAGGCGCTCGGCGCGGAACTCGGGGACATCGCCGAATTCCTCATCACCCACGTGCACCGCGACCACTACACCCAGGCGGTGGCGTTGCGCCGCGACTTCGGCGGCCGGGTGGCGCTCGGCGCGGACGAACGGCCGTCGCTGGAGATCAGCGCCGACCCGACGACCATGCCGATGAACGCGCAGCTCCGGTCGCTGGCCCAGGCCGGTGCGACCCCGGTGATCGAGGCGCTGGCGAAGATGTTCGGCAACTACCGGCGCCCGCGCACGGACACCGCGTTGTGGGAGGCACCCGACGAGTGGCTCACCCCGGGCCGCCGCAGCGTGCTGCCGGACCGGGAACTGGACGTGGTCGCCACCCCGGGCCACACCGCCGGGCACCTGGTCTTCGTGGACGAGGCGGCGAACCTGATGTTCACCGGTGACCACGTGCTGCCGCACATCACCCCGTCCATCGGTTTCCAGCCCGCCGGCCCGGACCTGCCGCTGAAGGACTTCCTGGAGTCGCTGGCCCTGGTCCGTGGCCTGCCGGACCGGCGCATGCTGCCCGCACACGGCCCGATCACGCCCAGCGTGCACGCCCGCGTCGACGAGCTGCTGGTACACCACGACGAGCGCCTCGACGAAATGGGCACGCAGGTGGCCGATGGCGCGAACACCGCCTACGAAGTCGCGCTACGACTCGGCTGGACGCGACGGCAGCGTGCGCTCGGAGACCTGGACGCGTTCAACCAATGCCTGGCGGTGAACGAAACCGCCGCGCACCTGGACCTGCTGGCACACCGGGGCGCGCTCACCCTGTCCGAAGTGGACGGTGTGCGGCACTATTCCGTCGCATGATCGAGATCCGACGGGCGCGCCGGTCCGATGTGGCCGCCATCGCCCAAATGCTGGCGGACGACGACATCGGCGCAGGCCGGGAAACCCCTTCGCGACTGGAGCCCTACCTCGCCGCCTTCGACGCCATCGACGCGGACCCGAACCAGACACTCGTGGTCGCCGACGAGGACGGTTCGGCTGTCGGGACGCTGCAACTGACCGTCATCCCCGGCATGGCACGCACAGGCTCGGCGCGGGGCCAGATCGAAGGCGTGCGGGTGCACTCGAGCCAGCGGGGCACGGGGCTGGGGACCACCCTGCTGGAATGGGCCATCGAAGAGGCACGCTCGCGGGGTTGCGTCCTCGTGCAACTGACCTCGGACGCGCGGCGCACAGACGCACACCGCTTCTACGAACGCCTGGGCTTCGCCGCCACCCACACCGGCTTCAAGCTACAGCTGTAACTTCCAAGGACACAAATGTGGCTTTCGGGGCGGATTCGGCCCCCAAAGCCACATTCGTGTCGCCCTCATGTCACGAATGTGGCTTTCGGGACGTTTGATGTCTCGAAAGCCACATTCGTGACATCGCCCCTCCCGCCAAGGTGCCGTGAATGTGGCTTTCACGGCACATTCCGCCGTGAAAGCCACATTCACGGCACCCCACACCCCCACCGCCAACTCGCCGCCCGGCCACCAACCCGAGCACAAGAACCACCACCGCACCCCAGCAGCCAAACCCGAGCACAAGAACCCACCGCGACCCGGCAATGGGAGCCGACCACCACACCCGAGCACAAGAGCCCAACCGCGACCCGACCACCACACACCCCAGCACAAGAACCTCAACCGGCGCCCGGCCACCAAACTCGAGCAGAAGAGCCACCCAGCCCTCCCCATCCCCGGTCCAAAGCCCAAAACACGGCGAAGGCCTCGATGTCAAGGCATCTTTCCCGCCTTGACATCGAGGCCTTCGCCGTAGTCACACTAAAAAACCGGGGTGGCCCCCACGCCCCTACACCCCCGTACCAGCAATCTTCGCACTCCCCAAAACCAGATCCCCCAACTCCGCATCAGGCCGGTAAAGCACCACAACCTGCCCCGGAGCCACTCCCCGCAAAGGCTCCCGCAGCTGGATGGTCACCTCGTCCCCCGCAACCTCAGCCACCGCCGAAGCCAGCCCGCCGTGCGCGCGCACCTGCACCACGCATTCGGTCGGCCCCTCCAGCGGTCCTGCCGGCCAGATGGGCCGGTCCGCCGAAATGCGGTGTACGCCGAGGTCTCGCTGCGGCCCGACCTTCACCGTGCCCGAGACGGGTTCCAGTGACAGCACGTACCGCGGCCGCCCGTCCGGCGCCGGGGCTTCGATGCCCAGGCCCTTCCGCTGTCCGACGGTGAATCCGTGGACCCCGGTGTGCCGTCCGAGCACGGCACCGGTCTCGGCGTCGACCAGGTCACCCGGGCGCGCGCCGAGGCGCTTTTCCAGGAAGCTCTTGGTGTCGCCGTCCGGGATGAAACAGATGTCGTGGCTGTCCGGCTTGTTCGCCACCGCCAGATCGCGGCGCTCCGCCTCGGCCCGCACTTCGGTCTTCCACGAGTCCCCCAGCGGGAACATCGAGTGGCGCAGCTGCTCCGGCGTCAGCGAAGCGAGCACGTAGGACTGGTCCTTGCCCGAATCCACCGCCCGGCGCAGCTCCGGCACACCATCCACAATGGACAACCGGGCGTAGTGGCCGGTGGCCACCGCGTCGAAGCCGAGTGCCATCGCCTTGTCCAGCAGCGCCTCGAACTTGATCTTCTCGTTGCAGGTGACGCAGGGGTTCGGCGTGCGTCCGGCGGCGTACTCGCCGACGAAGGTCTCCACCACTTCCTCGGTGAACCGCTCGGCGAAATCCCACACGTAGAAAGGGATGCCGAGGATGTCCGCGGCCCGCCGGGCGTCGCGCGAGTCCTCGATCGTGCAGCAGCCCCGCGAACCGGTGCGCAGCGTGCCCGGCTTCGCCGACAGCGCCAGGTGCACGCCGACCACCTCGTGCCCCGCCGCCACCGCACGGGCGGCGGCGACCGCCGAATCCACGCCACCGCTCATCGCGGCCAATACGCGCATGCGCCTCACACCTCCGCCTTCGTCTTCGTCTTGCGCATCCCGGAAAGTCCTGCCTGCCGCGCCCTCGCGACCACCCCGCCGATCGCCGCGGCCAGCGCGGCCACGTCCTCGCGGGTCGAGTTGTGCCCCAGTGAGAACCGCAGCGACCCCCGCGCCGACGCGGCTTCGGCGCCCATCGCCAGCAGCACGTGGCTCGCCTGCGCGACCCCGGCCGTGCAAGCCGAGCCGGTGGAGCATTCGATGCCCTTGGCGTCGAGCAGCATCAGCAGGCTGTCGCCGGCGCAGCCGGGGAAGGTGAAGTGCGCGTTGCCGGGGATCCGGTGCTCGGGGTGCCCGTTGAGCCGGGCGTCCGGCACCTCCCGCAGCACCGCGGCGACCAGTTCGTCCCGCAGCTCACCCAGCAGCTTCGCGTGCTCGGGCTGCGCCTCGACGGTGGCCTGCACGGCGACCGCGAACGCGTGGATCGCAGGCACGTCGAGCGTGCCGGAGCGCACATCGCGTTCCTGACCGCCACCGTGCAGCAACGGCGTGCACGGCGTGTCGCGGCCGAGCAGCAGCGCGCCGACGCCGTACGGTCCGCCGACCTTGTGCCCGGTGAGCGTCAGCGCGGCCGCGCCGCTCTCGGCGAAGGAGACCGGCACCGCGCCGATCGCCTGCACCGCGTCGGTGTGCAGCGGGATGCCGTGCTCGGCGCAGATGGCGGTCAGCTCGGCGATCGGGTTGACCGTGCCGACCTCGTTGTTCGCCCACATGACCGTCGCCAGCGCGATGTCGGACGGGTCACGCTCGACGGCCGCACGCAGCGTCTCCGGGTGGACCCGGCCGGTCTCGTCCACGGCCAGCCAGTCGACGACGGCTCCGCAGTGCTCGGCGAGCCACTCGACCGTGTCCAGCACGGCGTGGTGCTCGACCGCGCTGACCAGGACGCGGCGGCGACGTTCGTCGGCCTCGCTGCGCGCCCAGAAGATGCCCTTGACCGCCAGGTTGTCGCTCTCCGTGCCGCCGCCGGTGAAGATCACCTCGGACGGCCGGGCGCCCAGCGCCCCCGCCACGACCTCCCTGGCCTCCTCGACCAGCCGCCGCGCCCGCCGTCCCGAAGAGTGCAGCGAGGAGGCGTTGCCCACGGTGGACAATGCCTCGGTCATCGCCTCGATGGCGGACGGCAACATCGGGGTGGTCGCCGCGTGGTCGAGATAGGTCATCGCGCCCTCCAGGGTAGCCCCGGAGGGCTTGTGACGATGCTCACCTACCCCTGTGACGGCCACCGCCGGGTGGCGGCGAAGCCGATCAGCGCCACCCCCGCCATCGCCGCCCCGACCACCGCCATCGCCGCCGAGGGCCGTTCGGCCGTCCCCAGCGCGGTCAGCAGCACCCCGCCGAAGCCGACGGTCAGCGCCGAACCGACCCAGTCCCCCAGCTGGCTGGCCGACATGGTGAACCCGCGCTCGGCCACCGGCGAGAACCGCAGCAGGAGCAGCGAAACCGAGGGCATCGCCAGCCCCATGCCCGCGCCGCCGATCGCCGTGCAGGCGAAGGCGAGCCAGCTCGGTGCCCAGGGCTGCGCGACGAAGACGAACATCCCGACCCCGACCGCCACCAGGGCGAACCCGGTCCGCAGCAGGAACTCCCTCGACCAGTCCGGATAGCGCCCCTGGAGCATCGAGGCAGCCGACCAGCCGAGCGCGGTGACCGTCAGCGGCAGCCCGGCGGCCGCCGGGCTGTAGCCGTGCACGCTGCTCAGGGTCAGCGGCAGGAACGCCTCCATGCCGAAGAACGCCCCGGACAGCAGCGCCCGCGCCGCGACCACGGTCGGCAGGCCCGCGCGCAGGGTCAGCGTGCCGGGCGGCAGCAGGCGGCGCAGTGAGAGCACCAGCGCGACCGCCCCGACGACGCCGTAGACCAGCGCCACCGGCGACGGGTGCTGCGCGGCCCAGGTCAGCGCCGCGATCCCGATCGCGACGACCACCGCCGACGGCACCCCCGCCCGTCGTTCGCGCTCGCCGGGAACGTGGGGTTCGAGCCGCCGCACCACCGACAACAGCAGCACCACGGCGATGCCCACCAGCGGGATCAGCGCCAGGAACACCCACCGCCAGCCGAACCGCTCGGTGACCAGCCCGGCGATCGACGGCCCGATCACCCCGGGCAGCACCCAGGCCGCCGCGTTCGCCGCGTAGATCACCGGCCGTTCGCGGTCGGTGAAGACGAGCCCGATCAGCAGGGACACCGCCACCAGCACCAGGCCGGAACCGAAGCCCTGCAGCACCCGGCCGAGCAGCAACAGCGGCATGGTCACCGCCGTGCCCGCGACGACCAGCCCGGCCAGGAACAGCAGCGGCCCGGTCAGCAGGCCGAGCTTCGGGCCGCGGGCGTCGCCGAGCCTGCCGGACAGCACGGTCGCCACCACGCTGGAAACCATGAACGCGGCGAACGGCCAGGAGTACAGCGCGGTGCCGTCGAGTTCGGCCACCATGGTCGGCATGGCGGTGGCCACACCCATGTTCTCGAACGCGACGAGCGTGATCACCAGCAGGATGCCGGTGGTGGTGACGCGGTGTTCCCTGGTCCAGAGCACGCCGCGGCCGGGGGCCAGGGTGTCGGTCATGGGCCTCAGCCTGCAAGCTCCACCGCGGTGGAGGTCAAGAACGAGCACCCGGAGGCCTGCGTGAGCGCGCTCTACGACCGGATCGGCACGGGGTACTCACTGGGACGGCGTACCGATCCCCGCTGGATGGCGGAAATCGTCGCCGCGCTCGGTGACGCGCGGTCCATCATCGACGTCGGTGCGGGCACGGGCTCCTACGAGCCTCCCGATCGGACGGTGCTCGCCGTCGAGCCGTCCGCCGAGATGGTCCGGCAGCGACCGGCGGGAGCGAGTCCCGCGGTGCGCGCGCTGGCCGAGGCCCTGCCGGTGCGCGACCGGGCGGCCGACGCGGCGCTGGCCGTGCTCACCGTCCACCACTGGACCGACTGGCGAGGCGGGCTCGCCGAACTGCGGCGGATCGCGCCACGCCAGGTGGTCCTGGCCTACGACACCCGCCTGCACACCGAGTTCTGGTTCGTCCGCGAGTACGTGCCGGAGATCGCCGACCTGGAGCTCGGCCGGCCGTCGGCCCCGGACATCGCCGCCGAACTGGGTGCCGAAAGCGTGCTTCCGCTGCCGTTGCCCTGGGACTTCACCGACGGCGTGTTCCCCGCCTACTGGCGACGACCGGCGGCCTACCTCGATCCCCGCGTCCGCCGCGCCTGCTCCGCGCTCGCGCAGACCGATCCGGCCGCCGTCGAGCGGGGCGTCCGGCGGCTGCGCGAGGACCTCGATTCCGGGCGCTGGCACGAACAGCACCGCGACCTGCTGGCCCTCGACCAGTGGGACGCGGGCTTCCGGCTCATCGTGGCGCGGGAGTGACCCTCGTCGGCCGCGGCGCCACCGCGTCCACCTGCACCGTCACCTTGCGACGGCGCTGCGCGGGAATCTGGACCGTGCCGAGCGCGGCCGACACCGCGGCTTCGGCGAGCCCGGCCAGTTCCCGGCGGTCCACCGCCCGGCCCGGCGCGATTTCGGGGCACACGAAGACTTCCAGCACCAGCCCGCGCAACCGGGCCACGCGGCGCAGCGAGTCGATCAGGGATTCCGGGCCGATGAACGCGGGCCAGGTGGTTTCGCGGCCGTCGGCGAGGCGGTAGCGCAGGGCGATCGGGCGGACCGGCACCCCGCCGTCGATCGCCGCCTGGAAGGCCGCCGTGGTGAACCGGCCGGAGGCGCGGCCACACCAGGTGGTCGCTTCCGGGGTGACGTTGACCAGCGAGCCGCCGCGCAGCGCACCAGCCAATTGGTCCATTGTGGACGGCAGGGTGGACAGGCGTTCGCGGTCGAGGAAGATGGTGCCCGCCTTGGCCACCAGCAGGCCGAGCACCGGCCAGCTCGCGATCTCCCGCTTGGCCAGCGCGCGCATCGGCCGCACGGCGTTGACCGCGACGATGTCCAGCCACGAGATGTGGTTGGTCACCACGAGCGCGCCACGGGCCGGAGCGGCGGCCAGCTCGGCGCCGCCGTGCACCACCAGCCGGACGCCGAACGAGCGGAGCACACCGCCGAACACCAGGCGTACCAGGCGATCCCGGGCCCGGCCGCGCAACACCAGCAGTCCGGGGACGGCCGCCAGCGCGGTCAGCACCATCAGGGACGCCGCGGCGAAACGCAGCACGCGGCGGACGAAGTGGACGGTCGGCTCGCCGGTGGTCAGGCAGTGGTCACCGCACGGCGAAGGCGGCATCCACGGGTGCCGGGGGCTCATCCCCCCGCTCCCAGGAAGAACTTGAGGTAGCGCTCGTCGACGTTCTGCAGGTCCAGCAGCACCAGGAAGTCGGCGACGCCGAAATCCTCGTCCAGCGCGGGCGGGCCGCACACCTTGGCGCCCAGCCGGACGTACCCCTTGATCAGCGGCGGCAGCACCGAACGGCTGGGGCGCGCGACATCGTCGCTATGCCATGGGTTCAGCGGCCGCACGCGCAGCTCGTCCGGCGCGTAGTGCTTGGTGCGCAACAGGTCCCAGACACCGGCGGCGTAGCTGCCGTGGCCGGTCAGCGGCACGGACGCGCAGCCGGCGAGGTAGCGGTGCCCGGACAGCAGCATGTAGCGGGCGATACCCGCCCAGACCAGGCTGACCACGGCACCGCTGCGGTGATCGGGGTGCACGCAGGAGCGGCCGGTTTCGACCAGCGAGCCACGCAGGTCGGCGAACGCGGTCAGGTCGAACTCCGTGTCGGAGTAGAGGCGGCCCGCGTCCGCGGCGCGCTCGGGCGGGAGCATGCGGTAGGTGCCGACGATCTCGCCGCTGTTGTCGTCGCGGACCACGAGGTGGTCGCAGAACCGGTCGAACTCGTCGATGTCGTAACCGGGTTCCGGCGAGTGGAGGGTGGCGCCCATTTCCTCGGCGAACACGCGGTGGCGCAGGCGCTGCGCGGCGCGCACCTCTTCGTTGTCGTTGGCGACGAGGAGGGAGTAGCGGGGTGCGCCCGCGGGGAGCTCGGCACCGGCCTGATCAGTGCTGACGAGCAGCTGTGATCGAGTCATACCCGTAGGTCTACGCCCGGGAAGAACCACCGGGAGAGCCACGCGGTGGCGCTTCGGTGCACGTTCAGTTAATAGCGGGTTCTCAGCCTCCTCTCAGGTACGAGGCGGCTGAATGCCAGGAGTGGGGCATTACTTGCGTTCATTGCAAGTAATGCCCCACTCCTGGCAATGGCTGGTCAGCTCTTGCGCTTGGTGACGGCTTCGGTCAGCTGCGGGGCGACGGCGAACAGGTCGCCCACCACGCCGAAGTCGGCGATCTCGAAGATCGGGGCCTCGGGGTCCTTGTTGACCGCGATGATCGTCTTCGAGGTCTGCATCCCGGCCCGGTGCTGGATCGCGCCGGAGATGCCCAGCGCGATGTACAGCTGCGGCGAGACCGTCTTACCGGTCTGGCCGACCTGGAACTGCGCCGGGTAGTAGCCGGAGTCGACCGCGGCACGTGAGGCGCCGACGGCCGCGCCGAGCGAGTCGGCCAGCTTCTCCACCACGTCGAACTTGTCGGCCGAACCGACCCCGCGGCCACCGGAGACCACGATCGAGGCCTCGGTCAGTTCGGGGCGGTCGCCACCGACGATCGGCTCCACACCGGTGATCTTGGCCGACTTGGCCGCGTCCACCGCGGGCAGTTCGACGGTCTCCTCCGCGGCGGCGCCGTCGGCCTTCTCGGCCTCGACCGCGCCCGGGCGGACCGAGATGATCGGCGTGCCCTTGGCGGACTTGGCCTTCACCGAGTACGCGCCACCGAAGACCGACTGCTCGACCGTGCCGTCGGAGTTGACCCCGACCACGTCGTAGAGCAGGCCGGAGTCCAGCCGCGCGGCGAGCCTGCCGGACACCTCCTTGCCCTCGGCGGTGGCGGCCACGATCACGGCGGCAGGCGAAGCCTTCTCGGCCAGCAGCGCGAGCGCGTCGACCTTCGGTGTGACCAGGTAACCGGCGGCGTCGGCGGACTCCGCCACGTACACCTTCGCGGCACCGTAGGCGGCCAGGCTGTCCTTGACCTTGCTCGCCGAACCCGGCTCGCCGACCACCACGGCCGACGGCTCACCGAGCGCGCGAGCCGCGGTCAGCAGCTCCAGCGTGGACTTCTTGACCTCACCGTCGACGTGGTCGACGAGGACCAGAACTTCAGACATATTCCCGTCTCCTCAGTCTCAGATGATCTTCTGGCCGACCAGGTACTCGGCGGCCTTGGTGCCGCCGTCGCCGTCGTCCTCGACGCGCTCACCCGCGCTGCGCGGGGGCTTCGGCGCGGCTTCGACCACCGCGGACCAGGCGTTGCCGAGGCCGACCTCGCCCGCGTCGACCCCGAGGTCGGCGACGGTGAGCGTCTCCACCGGCTTCTTCTTCGCGGCCATGATCCCCTTGAACGACGGGTACCGCGGCTCGTTGATCTTCTCGGTGACGCTGACCAGCGCCGGGAGGCTCGCCTCGAGGTGGGTCAGGCCTTCGTCCGCGGTCTCGCGGTCGACCTTCACCGAGGTGCCTTCGACGGTCAGCTGCCGGGCGTGGGTGAGCTGCGGCAGGCCGAGCAGCTCGGCCACGATCGCCGGTACCGCACCACCGCGGCCGTCGGAGGCCTCGTTGCCGGCGATGACCAGGTCGACGTTGCCCACCTTGCGGACCGCGGCGGCGATCACCTTGGCGGTGGCGAGCAGGTCGGACCCGTGCAGCGCCGGGTCGGAGACGTGAATGGCCTTGTCGGCACCCATCGACAGGGCCTTGCGGATCGCGTCGGTGGCACGGTCCGGGCCGACCGCGAGCACGGTCACCTCGCCCTCGCCGGCTTCCTTGATCTTCAGCGCTTCCTCGACCGCACGCTCGTTGATCTCGTCGAGCACCGCGTCGGCGGACTCGCGGTCAAGGGTGTGGTCGGACTCGCTGAGCTTGCGCTCGGAATAGGTGTCGGGCACCTGCTTGACCAGGACAACGATGTTCGTCATGGGTCCTTCACGACCTCCCGTTATTTCGGGTGCCTCAGTGCACCCGCAGGGCTGTACTCGCCGGTAGTTAAGCGCAGATCCGGGCGTGCTGGCGCGCCGAGGTGACGGCATTCACCTGGATGAGCCAATAATCGGGACGATCGTCCCGATAGTCTCCCGCCGACTGCGTACAGTGTGTGTTCCGTCCCACTCAGTGGTATCGGTGTTACACCATTCGGACGCGTTCGGGTTAGCCTGCTTGACTGTGGTGAACCACGTAGCCGTGATGACCGACTCGACCGCCTGCCTGCCCGAGCAGCTGGCGGCCCAGTGGAACATCGGCATCGCCCAGGTCCAGCTGCACGTCGGAGATCGACTCGACGACGAGCAGCGCTTCGAGCGTGCCGACCTGCTGGCGGCGATGCGCGCGGGTCAGGAAGTCTCCACGTCGCCGCCCGATCCCGGCGCCTTCTTCTGGGCCTACCAGGACGCGATGAGCCGCGGCGCCACCGCGATCGTCAGCATCCACCTCTCCGGGCGCATGTCCGCGACCGTCGAGGCGGCGCGGGAAGCCGCGCAGCAGGTGCGGATCCCCGTGCACGTCCTCGACAGCGGAACCACCGGCATGAGCCTCGGCTTCGCCGTGCTGTCCGCCGCCAGGGCCGCCGCGGCGGGCGCGCACCCGCGCCGGGTCATCGACGCCGCCGAGTACCGCTTCCGCACCAGCACCGAACTGCTGTACGTGGACACCCTCGAATACCTCAAGCGCAGCGGCCGGATCGGCTCCGCGCAGGCGATGCTCGGCAGCGCGCTGGCGCTCAAGCCCCTGCTGACCGTGCGCGAGGGCGAGGTCGCCCCGCTGTCCAGGGTGCCCGGCCGCCGCCGCGCGCTGAACAAGCTGGTCGACCTCGCCACCCAGGAAGCCCGCGGCAAGCCGGTCGACGTGGCGCTGGTCCGCTTCGGCGACGATGAGCGCGTCCTGGAGCTGGCCGAGCAACTGCGGCAGCGCATGCCACAGGTCCGCGAAACCATGACGCTGGAGGCCAGCACGATCATCGGCGCGCACGTCGGCCCCGGCGCGCTGGGCATCACCGTTTCCCCTGCCGGGTGAACGGGTAACACGTGGGGGAACCACGTGGACCCGCGGTTCGTTGATCTGACGAACCGGACAAACCGCCACGCGCAGGAGGACCGAGATGGCATCATCGCTGTTCCAGAAGATCGCGCGATTCGCGAGAAGCCCGCAGGGCCGCCGGACGATCGACCAGGTCAAGCGGTACGCCAACGACCCCCGCAAGCGCCAGCAGGCCAAGGGCGTACTGGGCAAGCTGCGGGGCCGGGGCAAGCCCCGCTACTGAGCCGGAACTGGTGCCGGGGCCCGTCGCCGCCCCGGCATCAGCACCACCACCAGCGCGGCGAGCGCGCCCGCGGTCAGGCCGACCGCGTTGAGCGCCTGGTCCACCGGCTGCAGCACGTGCAGGTGGGCCAGGTGGTAGATCGTGTGCGGCACGCTGAACACCAACCAGGCCGAGCCCGCCAGGCGCGCGGCTCCGGTGGTCTTCAGCACCAGCGCGCCGGCGGCGACCACGCCCAGCGCCAGGAACATCGCTCCGACGTCGCGGACCAGGTGCTCGTTGAACGGCCCGTCCGCCGAAACCCAGCCGCTGCGGAAGCCGGGGAAATCCAGGTAGAAGGACCCCGGCAGGAAGCACGCCCACCCTCCGGTGGCGAATCCGACCAGGGCGAGCAGCGCCAGCGTGGCGCGCGTGAATGTCGACTGCATGACCTTTGGACTGGATAGCCCCGGTGGATGTGACAGGGTGACCGGGTGACCACCCCCGCCGAGGCCCTGCACCTCACCGGAGAACGCACCGTGCCGGACGTGCCGGAGGAGAACTACTGGTTCCGGCGCCACGAGGCCGCCTACGCCGCCCTGCTGCCCTACTGCGCGGGCGCGACGGTGCTGGAGGCCGGGTGTGGCGAAGGTTACGGGGCCGGGCTGATCGCCACCTCCGCGCCGCGGGTGCTGGCGCTGGACTACGACGAGCCGACCACCGCGCACGTGGCCCGGCGCTACCCGGCGCTGGACGTGATCCGCGGCAACCTCGCCTGCCTGCCGCTGCGCTCGTCCACTGTGGACGTGGTGGCGAACTTCCAGGTGATCGAGCACCTCTGGGACCAGGGCGGGTTCCTGGCCGAATGCCTGCGGGTGCTCAAACCGGGCGGACGGCTGCTGGTCACCACGCCGAACCGGCTCACCTTCACCCCGGACAGCGACGTACCGCTGAACCCGTACCACACCAGGGAACTCTCGGCCGCCGAGCTGGACGAACTGCTTCGCTCGGCCGGGTTCGGGGTCGAGCTGCTGCACGGGTTGCACCACGGCGCGGCCGTTCGGGCGCTAGACGAGCGGTATGGCGGCTCGATCATCCAAGCCCAGCTGGACGTGGTCATGGGGTCGTTGCCGGGGCAGGCGACCTGGCCCGCCGACCTGCTCGCCGACGTCGACTCGATCCGCACCGGGGATTTCGTGGTGCACGGCAAGGACGTCGACGCGAGCCTGGACCTGGTGGCCGTGGCGGTGCGTCCGTGACCGAGCACGAGGGCACGTTCTGCCTGGTCCTGCACAGCCACCTGCCGTGGCTGGCGCATCACGGGTCCTGGCCGGTCGGCGAGGAATGGCTGTACCAGGCGTGGGCGCATTCGTACCTGCCGGTGGTGGACCTGCTGCGCCGCTTCGCCGACGAGGGCAAGCGCGATGTGCTCACCCTCGGCGTCACCCCGGTGCTGGCCGCGCAACTGGACGACCCGTACTGCCTGCGGGCTTTCCACCACTGGCTCGGGCACTGGCAACTGCGCGCACGGCAGGCTTCCACGCTGTGGTCCGGCGATCCGCTGCTGCGCTCTCTGGCCGCCGATGAACACCTGGCCGCGGATCACGCCTGCGAGGAGCTGGAAACCCGGTGGCGCCACGGGTTCTCGCCGGTCCTTCGGTCCCTTGTGGACTCCGGAACGATCGAGCTGCTCGGCGGCCCGGCGACCCACCCGTTCCAGCCGCTGCTCGACCCGCGCGTGCGGGCTTTCGCGCTGCGGACCGGTCTCACGGACACCCAGCTGCGCGTCGGTCACCGTCCGGAAGGGATCTGGGCGCCGGAATGCGGTTACGCGCCGGGGATGGAGGCCGACTACGCGGCCGCTGGGGTGCAACGGTTCCTGGTGGACGGCCCTTCGCTGCGCGGTGACACTTCCGCGGCGCGGACGGTCGGCTCGTCGGACGTGGTGTGTTTCGGGCGAGACCTCGAAGTGACCTACCGCGTGTGGTCACCGAAGGCGGGTTACCCGGGGCATGGGGCCTATCGGGACTTCCACACCTGGGACCACAACGTCGGCCTGAAGCCCTCGCGGGTGACCGGCAAGCAGGTCGAGCCCGGGGACAAGGCGCCCTACGACCCGGCACTGGCCGCGGACACGCTTCGCTTGCACGTCAAGGATTTCGTGGACACCGTGGTGACGCGGTTGCGTTCGCTGCGGGCGCAGCACGGACGTGAGTCGCTGGTCGTCGCGGCGTACGACACCGAGCTTTTCGGACACTGGTGGCACGAAGGCCCGGCGTGGCTGGAGGCGGTGCTGCGAGCGCTGCCGGAGGCGGGCGTGCGGGTGACCACGCTGCGCGGCGCCCTGGACGCCGGCCACCTGGGCGCGCCGGTGGACCTGCCCGCGTCTTCGTGGGGTTCGGGCAAGGACTGGCGGGTGTGGGACGGCGAGCAGGTCGCCGACATGGTCACCGCGAACACCGAGCTGCAGCAGCGCTTGCTCGCCCTGCCGCCGGGCGCGCGCGGCCACCGGGATCCCGTGCGGGACCAGCTGGTGACCGAGGCGCTGCTGGCGTTGTCCAGCGACTGGGCGTTCATGGTCACCAAGGACTCCGCCGCGGACTACGCTCGGCGCCGGGCGCGCGTGCACACCGAGCGCTTCGACGCGCTGGCCGGCGGTTCGCCGTCGGCTGGTTGGGACCGGCCGTTCGGGCACCTGGATGCCCGCGATCTGCTGTGAGGTTGTCGATGGGGATCAAGGACATCGAGGTGGAAACGCTCGACGGTGAGCCCACCACGCTCGGCGCACTGGGCGACAAGGTGCTGCTGGTGGTGAACGTGGCGTCGAAGTGCGGGCTGACGCCCCAGTACACCGGCTTGGAGAAGCTGCAGGAGCGTTTCGGCGCGCGGGGCTTCTCGGTGGTCGGGTTCCCGTGCAACCAGTTCGCCGGTCAGGAGCCGGGGAGCGCGTCGGAAATCCAGACCTTCTGCTCGACCACTTATGGCGTGACCTTCCCGCTGTTCGCGAAGACCGAGGTGAACGGCCCAGGCCGGCACCCGCTCTACGCCGCCCTCACCGCCACCCCCGATGCCGACGGCGAAGCTGGGGATGTGCAGTGGAACTTCGAAAAATTCCTCGTAGACACGGACGGCTCGATCCTGGCGCGCTTCCGCCCCCGCATCGAGCCCGAGGATGAAGCCGTACTCAAATCCATCGAAGCCGCCCTGCCCTAAGCCCGGGCGCCCCAGCCGAACCCCACATTCGCGCACCCGAACCCCACACTCACGCACCCGAGTCCCACATTCAGGCGGGCGAACCCCACATTCAGGCGCTCGAGTTCCACGTTCGTGCGCCCGAGTGCCGCGTTCCTGGCGCGAGGTTCCGAGCCCTGGATTCGGCCGAACGTCGGACTCGGCTTCCTGGACGTGGGATTCGGGTGCCTGCGTGTGAGGTTCGGGTGCCCGAGTGTGAAATTCGGCTTCCTGAACGTGAGGTTCGGGTGCCCGAATGTGGGGTTCGGGTGCCTGAATGTGGGGTTCGGGTGCGTGAGTGTGGGGTTCGGGGTGGGGACGGCCGGCCGGGGCGGCGGGTGCCGCGGGCCGGCCGGCCGGTTCATCCCACCCGGGATTGCTCTGTGGCGGGCCGCGAGGGGCGGCGGCTGTGCACGCCTGGCCGTCCGCTCGCGGCCCCGGGTTCACACGGCGACGGCGGTGAGGTTCTGCACCACCTCGTCCAGCGGTCGTCGTGTGGTGGCGGGCAGGGGTTCGGCGTTCAGCCGTGCCCAGCCGAGGCGGCACACGACCTGCGCGTGCGCACCGTCCAGCAGTTCCTTCGACAGCACCTGCCGCACATCGGCGACCCCGAGCGGATCGGTCAGCGCACAGCTCGCCAGGCCGAGCCCGGTGGCGGCCAGCAGGATCTCGCTCAGCGCCTCCCCCGCCCGCAACCGCGCCAGGCGGTCGTCGGCGGCGGTGCCGATGGTCAGCAGCACGGACTCGTGGTCGTGGTCCGGCACGCACGGCGGCCAGTGCCCGCCGGCGAGTTCGAGCAGCACGGCCGGGCCCAGCAGCTGGTAGCGGGCGCATTCGGCGAGCGCCCGCACCAGCTGTGGCCGCGCCCGGCGGTCCTCGACCGCACGCACCACCGCGCCGGTGGCTTCCGCGCGGTCCGCGATCAGGGAGAGGTGGGACTCCGGGGGACGCCTCGGTTCGTACCGGCGCCGGTCGGAGCGGCGGCGCGGGATCGCGGCCGCCAGCGCGACCTCGTCGGCTCCCGGTTCCCCGCGGGACAGCTCCACCGTGGCCAGGTGCCCGGGTTCGAGCGCATCGGGCAGCCGGTGCACGCGGGTGCGCCAGCCCTGCACGGCGAAACCGATTCGCAAGTGGTGCAGCGCGACGCCGCAGGCCAGCAGGAGCTCGGCGCCGTCCGGGTCGGTCTCCGGCACCTGGCGGTCGCGTCCGGCGTGGAGTTCCAGCGCGTCGCCGCCGGTGCGCCAGCGCCATGGCTGCGAGTTGTGCACCGACGGGGCACGCACGGCCAGCTCGATCGCGGTTCGCACGGTTCGCTCGTCCGGACCAGCCATCGCGCGCCTCCTTCGCCAGGTTTCGACGATGGCACAACCGGACCACGGCCTCGCAGGGCCGAAAGTCCCCGGATGGCAGGGACTTCCGCCCGCTCGCTCAGGGCAGGGGCACCGACCAGAGCAACCGGGTGCCCCCTTCGGGCGAAGCCTGCACGTGCAGCGTGCCACCGGCGTCCGCCGCGCGCGCCGCCAGCGCGGCCAGTCCACTGTGGATCAGCTCGGGCGCGATGCCGGCGCCGTCGTCGGAGACGCCGATGCTCAGTTCGTTCTCCACCGCCACCGCCACGGTCACCGTCTTCGCCCCGGCGTGGCGCACGGTGTTGCGCACCGCCTCCCGCACCACCGCTTCCGCGTGCTCGGCGAGATCCGGCGGGACCACGCTGAGCGGTCCGGTCATCCGCACGACCGAGCGCATCCCGCTGTCCTCGACCAGCTCGCCGATCACCTGCTGCAGCCGTCGCCGCAGCCAGGTCGCGCCCTCCGGGTCGCCGTGCAGGTCGAAGATCGTGCCGCGGATCTCGCGGACCACCTCCTGCAGGTCCTCCACGCACTCCCCCAGCCGCCGCCGGAGTTCCGGGGATTCGGCGCGATGGCGGATGCTCTGCAGCGACAGGCCGACCGCGAACACCCGCTGGATCACGTGGTCGTGCAGTTCGCGGGCGATCCGGTCGCGTTCGTTGAGCAGGTCCAGTTCGTACTGGTGCAGTTGCTCGCGCGCGGTCCGCACGGCCAGCGCGGCCTGCTCGGCGACGCCCTCCGCGACCGGCACCCGGTTGGCCTCGAAGGGCTCGCCGCCCTTGTCCCGCAACGCGATCAGCACTCCGGACACCTCGTCCCCGGCCCGCAGCGGGACAGCCAGCGCGGGTCCGAAGCGGTCGTCCAGCCCGGCCCCCGGCGACAGCGCGCGACGCGCCTTGCCGGAGCGGAACACCGCGCCGCCGATCGTGCGGCTGAGCGGGAGCCGTCTGCCGTCGAACCCGTCCGCGGCCGGTCCGGCGGCGGCGATCACCACCAGGGCTTCGACCGCTTCGGCCAGTGCGCCGTCGTCGGGCAGCACCAGGAGGGTGTGGTCGGCGCCGAGCAGCTCGCGGGCGCGGACGACCACCAAGCGCAGGACCTCACCCTCGGTCACGCGTCCAGACTTGCACCCCGAAGCCGTCGGCAACAGCGCCGTACAGGGCATCAGCCGCCGGATCGCTGCCCGCGCAGCCGGGTCGCCAGGACCGCGGCCTGCGTGCGGCGCTGCATGCCGAGTTTCGTCAGCAGGCGCGAAACGTAGTTCTTCACGGTCTTCTCGGCGAGGTTCATCCGCACGGCGATCTGCCGGTTGGTCAGGCCGTCGCTGATGAAGCCGAGCAGTTCGCGTTCCCGATCGGACAGCGTGGCCAGCGGGCCGTCGGCGGCCACGTCCGCGCGCAGCTTCGCCATCAGCGCGGCGGCCGCCCGGTTGTCCAGCAGCGACAGCCCGGAACCGACGTCGTGCACGGCGGAGACCAGCCGCAGGCCGTCGATGTCCTTGATCACGTACCCGCCCGCACCGGCCAGAATCGCGTCGAGCATGGCCTGCTCGTCGGTGAACGAGGTGAGCATCAGGCAGTTCAGGCCGGGCACCCGCGACCGCAGATCGCGGCACAGCTCCACCCCGTTGCCGTCCGGCAGGCGCACGTCGAGCACCGCGATGTCCGGGCACAAGGCGGGGATCCGTGCCAGTGCCTGCGCCGCCGTGCCCGCTTCGCCGACCACCTCCAGGTCCGCGTCGGCCTCGAGCAGGTGCGCGACCCCGCGGCGGACCACCTCGTGGTCGTCGACCAGGAAGACCCTGATCATCGGCCGTCGCCGATCCGGGTGCCGGACGCCAGTTTCACGGTGATCTTGTGGAACCGGTCGGCCGGCGAGGTCGCCCACGGCGTCAGCGCGGCGCCGGAGAGCCGGGCCAGTTCGGCGCGGTCGGAGATCTCGGTGGCGTGCCCGACCACGCTCACCGTCCAGCCCGCGGTCAGATCGGACGAGAAGCGGTCGGCCTGGAAGGCCACCACCGCGTTGCGCAGCGCCGCGGGCAGTTCGCTGTCGCCGGAGCTGCGGATGATCACCGCGCCGTCGCGCATGGTGTAGCCGACCAGATCGATCGCCGGCATCGCGTGCTTGGTGTACACCACCCGCCCCACCCCGGCCCTTTCCAGCAGGTCAAGGCACTCGCCGTGGCTCAGCGCCTCCGCGCGTGAACCGCCCATGTCGACCTCCGGTGCGCGTCGGCGACACACCGGCTCAACCTGGCAAACCCGGCCTGCTCCGGGAAAGGGCCGAAAGTCACCGATCTTGGGCCTGACCACCCGCCTCGATCGCCTGTCGATTGTGTGCCGTGGCCACGGCGATGTCGAGTTTCACCTGCCTGCGGTCGTAGGTGAAAAATCCGTTCACCTCGTTCTCGACGTCCGTGGTCTGGGTGTAGATGGCCCCGGACAGGCCCAGTTCGGGCACGAGCCGCGCGAGTTCGGTGCTCACCTCGGCGTAGCGGCGGGTGAGTTCCTCGGGGCTGCCGGTCATCTCGTACGCCATCGGCGGTCCCGGCCAGACGTGATCGGGGAGGACCAGGCCGAGCCCGCCGTATTCGCCGTCGACGGTCACCCGGGCGTCGATGATCTCGGGACGGCCGGGGCCGACGTAGGTGTGGTCGTCGTAGATGTCACCCGCGCCGGTGTCGTGGTGCGAATGGCAGCAGTTGACCCCGCTGCTCGCGTTCACCATCCGGGTCGGGTCGGCTTCGCGCACCAGCGCGGAGATCCGCACGGTGTCGTACTCGCCCCAGCCTTCGTTGAACGGCACCCAGCCGACCAGGGAGGTGACGCCGCGCAGCTGGTCGATCAGCTCCAGCAACTCGGCCTCGAACCGCTGGCGCGCTTCCGGCACCGGCGGCGCCTGCGGGCCCGGCGGGTTGTCGAGCAGCACCGGCAGCGACGGCATGTCCTGCCACACCAGCAGGCCGAGCTTGTCGGTCCAGTAGTACCAGCGTGCCGGTTCGACCTTGGCGTGCTTGCGGACGAAGTTGAAGCCGAGTTCCTTGGTCTTCTCCAGGTCGAACCGCAGCGCCTCGTCGGTGGGCGCGGTGTAGACGCCGTCGGGCCAGTAGCCCTGGTCGAGCGGGCCGTGCAGGAAGGTGATGCGGCCGTTCAACGCGATCCGCGGCCTCCCTCGCTCGTCGCGGGCGATGCCGATCGTGCGCAGCCCGGCGTACCCGCGGACCGTGTCTTCACCCAGGTGGACGGTCAGGTCGTAGAGGTAGGGGTCGTCCGGCGACCACCACCGCGGCGACGGCACCTCGACGCGGATGGCCCGGCCGGCGGGCCCGTCGGCGCGGGCGACCTCCTCGCCGTCCGGCGTGCTGACCACGACCTCCGCCCGCTCACCACCGGACACGCGCGGGGTGACGGTGAGCCCGGTCAGGTCGCTGTCGATGTCGAGACGCCGGATGTGGTGGCGCGGCACGGGTTCGAGCCAGACGGTCTGCCAGATGCCGGACGCGCCGGTGTAGAGGATGCCGCCCGGGTCCAGGCGCTGCTTGCCCAGCGGGTGCGTGCCGATGTCGACGCGGTCCTCGGCCCGGACCAGGACCTCCTGCGGCCCGCTAACCCGCAGCGCGTCCGTGATGTCCGCGCTGAATTCGGTGAAGCCGCCCTCGTGCTCGGCGACCAGCTGGTGGTTCACCCAGACCCGGGCACGCTGGTCGACCGCGCCGAAGTGCAGCAGCACCCGGTCACCCGCCCAATCGGGTGGGATTTCGAAGGTGCGGCGGTACCACATGAGGTCGTCGTGCCTGCCGATCCCGGACAGCGTGGACTCGGGCGGGTACGGCACCAGGATCCGCTCGCCGCGGCTCTGCTCGGTGGTGTATTCCCACAGCCCGTTGAGGTTCAGCCAGCGGTCGCGCACCAGGCGGGGGCGCGGGTACTCCGGCAGCGCGTGGTCCGGGCCGGCCTCGTGCGTCCACGGGGTGGGCAGGATGGGCTCCTTGGGCTTCCAGTCCGTGCTCATCACCACCGATGCTGGCAAAGATCCGCCACGGCCGCACGGCCCGCGCTTGACTCACGAGTAACCTGCCCTGCATGCGCGTGTTGATGCTCTCCTGGGAGTACCCGCCGGTCGTGGTCGGCGGGCTGGCCCGGCACGTCCACGCGCTGGCCAGGCACCTGGTCCGCGACGGGCACGAGGTCGTGGTGCTCTGCCGCCACGTCGCCGGCACGGACGCGTCGACGCACCCGCAGACCGATCGGGTGGTCGAGGGCGTCCGGATCATCCGGGTCGCCGAGGACCCCATGCACGTGACCTTCGAACGCGACCTGGTGGCCTGGACGCTGGCCATGGGCCACGCGATGGTCCGCGCCGGGAACGAACTGCTGCGCGGCTGGCAGCCCGAGGTGGTGCACGCCCACGACTGGCTGGTCACGCACCCCGCCATCGCGCTGGCCGACGCCGCGCGCGTGCCGCTGGTCGGCACGATCCACGCCACCGAGGCCGGACGGCACTCGGGCTGGCTGTCGCACCCGCTCAACCAGCAGGTGCACTCGGTCGAGTGGTGGCTGGCGAACCGGTCCGACGCGCTGATCACCTGCTCGCAGGCGATGCGCGCCGAGGTCGGGCACCTGTTCGAGGTGACGCCGGACGAGATCACCGTGATCCACAACGGCATCGAGGAACGCGGCTGGCAGGTGCCCGCCGCGGAGGTCGAGCACGCGCGGCGGACCTACAGCCCCGAAGGCGCTCCCCTGCTGCTCTACTTCGGCCGCCTGGAGTGGGAGAAGGGTGTGCAGGACCTGCTCGCCGCCCTGCCGCGCATCCGGCGCGACCACCCCGGCACCCGGCTGGTGGTCGCGGGCAAGGGGCGGCACCTGGAGGAACTGGTCGAGCAGGCCAAGAAGCTGCGGGTCCGGCGGGCGGTGGAGTTCGTCGGCCACCTGTCGGACCGGGACCTGCGGGCGGTCCTGTCCGCGGCGGACGCCGTGGTGCTGCCGAGCCGGTACGAGCCGTTCGGGATCGTCGCGCTGGAAGCCGCGGCCGCGAAGGCGCCCTTGGTGGCGTCGACCGCGGGCGGGCTCGGCGAGGTGGTCGTCGACGGCGTGACCGGGCTCGCGTTCACGCCGGGTGACGTCACCGCGCTGGGTACCGCGGTGGACACCGTGCTGGCGGACGCCGGGGCCGCGCGACGCCGCGCCGCCGCCGCGCAGGCCCGGCTGGCCGCGGACTTCGACTGGTGCCGCATCGCCGAAGACACCGCCGCCGTCTACCGCCGGGCGAAGGTCGGGGAGCCCGAGGTCCTGGGCCGCCCGAAGATCGCCACCGGCAACGCCTTCCCTGGTTGACCTGGGTGAACACCCTCGTGGTCGCGGCGCCGCCGCACGCGACCACGAGGGCTGGCTCGATCAGATCGGGCAGCGCACGCAGTCGAGCGCGGCCCTGGCCGGGGCACCGCTCAGCGACCACAGGGTGTGGGCGATGACGTCGGTGTGCCGGTCCAGCGAGGTGACGCTGATGTTGCTGGTGGTGTCGCACGAGCGGTGGTAGCACCGGTCGTAGGCCTGCCCGGCGGTGCCGCCCCACTTCTGCGCCTGCGCCGAGGTCTTGATGCCCTCGGCGCCGCTGAACGTGCCGCCGATCGGGATGCCCGCCCGGGCGAACGCGGCGTGGTCGGACCGGCCGCCGACGTTGGTCGGCTCGGTGGCCACGCCCTTGGCCTGGAACCCGGCCTTCAGCGTGTTCTCGATGGCGGACGAACCGGTGGGCTGGCCGGAGCTCGAATAGACGAAGTACGCCGGGTTCGGCGAGCCCGTCATGTCGAAGTTCACGTACGCCTTGATCAGCGAACGCTGGGCGGTGGTCAGGCTGTTCACGTACCGGGTCGAACCGATCAGCCCCAGTTCTTCGGCCCCCCACCAGCCGAAGCGCAGGTGCTTCTGCGGTTGCAGGTTCTGCTTGGCCACGGTCAGCGCCACCTCGAGCAGCCCGGCCGAACCGCTGCCGTTGTCGTTGATGCCGGGGCCGACGGTGACGCTGTCCAGGTGCCCGCCCGCCATGATCACCTGGTTCGGGTCGCCGCCTGGCCAGTCGGCGATCAGGTTGTAGCCGGTGGCCCCGTTGTAGCTGAAGGTGTGGAGCTGCGTCTGGTAGCCGGCGGCGTCGAGCTTGCCCTTCACGTAGTCGATCGAGGCCTTGTACCCGGCGCGACCGTGGGCGCGGTTGCCGCCGTTGGCCGTGGCGATGTTCTGCAGAGCGGTGAGGTGGGCCTGCACGTTCGCCACCGGGATGTCCGGGGCCGCGAGTGCGGGGGCGGCGGTGGCAGGCGCGCTCAGCACTGCGATCGGCAGTGCGGACGCGGCCACCAGGACCAGCGCGTGACGCAGTCTCTTCACGAGAACTCCTCGGCGAGGGGGAGATGTCCGACTCGCCGGAGCCTGCCCGGTCCCCGAACGTGAAAACAATCCGGAACCCGCTAAGTAGGCGTACCTAAAGTTGCGATCCCCCAGGTTTGGGACAGCCCCCGGCCCTCGCCCCCCAGGTGCCGTGAAAGCCACATTCACGGCGCATTCCGCCGTGAAAGCCACATTCACGGCACCCCCCACCCCACCCACACGACCGCCACCCGGGCACCCCCCGGAGCACCCACCCAGACCCCCTCCCACCCCGATCCCCGCCAAAAACACGGCGAAGGCCTCCATGTCAAGGCATCTTTCCCGCCTTGACATGGAGGCCTTCGCCGTAGTCACAATCAAAAATCGGGGTGGAGCCCCAGCACCACCTACGCAGTCAAGTACCGCGCATAAGCCGACGTAGTAAAGAACGCAGGCAGCTTCTCCCCGAGAGCCGTCTCCACGAAGATGTCCCGCGCATCGTCCAGCCGGTTCCCCGGCCCCAGCTCCGCGTGGATGCGGCCCAGCTCCTCCCGCAGCAGCTCGAACGCCAGCTCGGTGGTCACCGCGGTGCCGTCGGCGAGCTTCGTGCCGTTGCGGATCCACTGCCACACCTGGCAGCGCGCGATCTCCGCGGTGGCCGCGTCCTCCATCAGGTTCGAGATGCCCGCCGCGCCGGTGCCACGCAGCCACGAGTCGAGGTACCGCAGGCCGACGTTGATGTTGGCGCGCAGCCCGTCCTCGGTGACCTCGCCACCGGCGCTGGCCACGTCGAGCAGGTCCTCGGCGGTGACCACGACGTCCTCGCGCAGCTTGCCGAGCTGGTTCGGCCAGCCGCCGAGCACCTCGTCGAAGACCTCGCGGCAGACCGGGACCAGGCCGGGGTGCGCCACCCACGAACCGTCGAAGCCGTCACCGGCCTCGCGCACCTTGTCCTGGCGCACCTTCTCCAGCGCGTTCGCGTTGACCTCGGGGTCGCGGCTGGGGATGAACGCGGCCATGCCGCCGATGGCGTGCGCGCCGCGCTTGTGGCAGGTCTGCACCAGCAACTCGGTGTAGGACCGCATGAACGGCACGGTCATGGTGACCTGCGCGCGGTCCGGCAGCACGAAGTCGGCGCCGTGCTCGCTGAAGTTCTTGATCACGCTGAAGATGTAGTCCCAGCGCCCGGCGTTCAGCCCGGCCGCGTGCTCGCGCAGTTCGTAGAGAATCTCGTCCATCTCGAACGCGGCGGTGATCGTCTCGATCAGCACGGTGGCCCGGATCGCGCCCTGCGGCAGGCCGATCTCGCGCTGGGCGAAGCGGAAGACGTCGTTCCACAGCCGCGCTTCGCGGTGGTTCTCCAGCTTCGGCAGGTAGAAGTACGGGCCGCGGCCGCGGGCGAGCAGCTGGCGCGCGTTGTGGAAGAAGAACAGGCCGAAGTCGACCAGGCTCGCCGAGACCGGGCGGCCGTCGATGCGGATGTGCTTCTCCACCAGGTGCCAGCCACGCGGGCGGGCGACGATGGTGGCCGGCTCGTCACCGATGGTGTAGCGCTTGCCGTTCTCGCCGGTGAAGTCGATGTCGCGGCGGATGGCGTCGTAGAGGTTGAGCTGGCCGTCGATCATGTTGTGCCAGGTGGGGGCGTTGGCGTCCTCGAAGTCGGCCAGCCACACCTTGGCCCCGGAGTTGAGCGCGTTGACCGTCATCTTGCGGTCGGTCGGCCCGGTGATCTCCACCCGGCGGTCCTCCAGGCCGGGGGCCGCGGGCGCGACCTGCCAGGAGTCGTCACCCCGGATGTGCGCGGTCTCCGGCAGGAAGCCGAGCTTCTCCTCGCCACTGGCCAGCTTCTCCCGGCGCAGGCGCCGCTCGTCGAGCAACTCGCGGCGGCGGCCGGCGAACTCGTTGTCCAGCTTGGCCACGAACTCCACCGCGGCCGGGGTCAGGATCTCGTCGAACCGGTCGGCGCTCGGACCGGTGAGGTCGATGCGGTAGGCGAGCTTGTCGGACATCTGGTTCCTCCGGGAACTGGCTTTCTCGAGGGAGAGAAGGAGAGGGAGGGAAGCCGCCGGGCGCCCCAGTCGTGCGGGCGACTACCAAGGGGGCGGGCCCGGCGGCTTCCTGGTCATCAGTGGAACTGGGCTTCTTCGGTGGAGCCGGTGAGCGCGGTGGTCGAGCTCTCCGGGTTCAGCGCGGTGGCCACCTGGTCGAACCAGCCGGTGCCGACCTCGCGCTGGTGCTTGGTGGCGGTGTAACCCCGCTCCTCCGAAGCGAACTCGCGCTCCTGCAGGTCGACGTAGGCGGTCATGCCCTCGTTCGCGTAGCCCTTGGCCAGGTCGAACATCGAGTAGTTCAGGGCGTGGAAGCCGGCCAGCGTGATGAACTGGAACTTGTAGCCCATGTGGCCCAGCTCGCGCTGGAACTTGGCGATGGTCGCGTCGTCCAGGTGCTTCTTCCAGTTGAACGACGGCGAGCAGTTGTAGGCCAGCAGCTGGTTCGGGTACTTGGCCTTGATCGCCTCGGCGAACTTGCGGGCCACCTCCAGGTCGGGCTCGGAGGTCTCCATCCACAGCAGGTCGGCGTACTGGGCGTAGGCGAGGCCGCGCTCGATGCACGGCTCGATGCCGTTGCGGACCTTGTAGAAGCCCTCGGCGGTGCGCTCACCGGTGATGAACTGCTGGTCGCGCTCGTCGACGTCGCTGGTGATCAGCGTGGCGGCCTGTGCGTCGGTGCGGGCGATGATCAGCGACGGCACCCCGGCCACGTCCGCGGCGAGGCGGGCGGCGTTCAGCGTGCGCTCGTGCTGCTTGGTCGGGATGAGCACCTTGCCACCGAGGTGGCCGCACTTCTTCTCCGAGGCCAGCTGGTCTTCCCAGTGCACGCCCGCAGCGCCGGCCGCGATCATGCCCTTCATCAGCTCGAACGCGTTGAGCGGGCCACCGAAGCCCGCCTCGGCGTCGGCGACGATCGGGGCGTACCAGTCGATGTCGGTGTTGCCCTCGGCCCAGGTGATCTGGTCGGCGCGGCCCAGCGCGTTGTTGATCCGGCGGACCACCGCGGGCACCGAGTTGGCCGGGTAGAGGCTCTGGTCCGGGTAGGTCTGGCCGGACAGGTTCGCGTCGGCCGCCACCTGCCAGCCGGACAGGTAGATCGCCTTCAGCCCGGCGCGGACCTGCTGGACCGCCTGGTTGCCGGTGAGCGCGCCCAGCGCGTGGATGTAGTCCTCGGTGTGCAGCAGGTTCCACAGCTTCTCCGCGCCGAGGCGGGCGAGCGTGTTCTCCTCGACCACGCTGCCGCGCAGCTTGATCACGTCGGCCGCGCTGTAGGTACGGTCCACACCCTGCCAGCGGGGGTCGGTCTCCCACTGCTTGGCAAGCTCTGCCGCCGCCTGCTCCCTGTTGACCGTCTCAGCCATCGATCTTCCCACCTTTGCGAAACCTTTGCGAACGTTGCGATTTCTCGCTTCCTGTCTCGACCATGACATGCGCTGCGGAAACGCGGCTACAGCTCCAATTTGCCAAATTTTGCAAACTTTTCGTAGCATGCGAGCGAAGGTTGCGAACGCGCAGTTCGCACACCTGCGGATTTCCCCCAGCTTGATCGTTTACTTGATCGTTCAGGGCGGGAAACCTTCCCGAAAGGATGGGTTCAGTGGACAAAACCTTCGCCGGCGCCAAGCTGCGCCACCTGCGTGAAACGCGCTCGATGAGCCAGGCGGACCTCGCCAGGCTGCTGGAAATCTCCCCCAGCTACCTCAACCAGATCGAGCACAACGCCCGTCCGCTGACCGTGCCGGTGCTCTTCCGCATCACCCAGGCGTTCGGCGTGGACGCCGAGTTCTTCGCGAACAACGACACCGCGCGCCTGGTCGCCGACGTGCGCGAAGCCCTGCTCGACGAGTCGCTCGGCGTGCAGGCGACCACCGGGGAGATCAACGAGCTGGCGACGAACCTGCCGTCCATCGCGCAGGCGCTGGTCCGGCTGCACCGGCGCTACCGCGACGCCGTGGAGAACACCGCCGCGCTGGTCACCGAGGACGGCAGCGGCGTGCACGGCAGCGCGGCCGGGCCGCTGCCGCACGAGGAGGTGCGCGACTTCTTCTACGAGCGGGAGAACTACGTCGCCGAGCTGGACGAACGCGCCGAACGGATGGCCGCCGACCTCCCGCTGCGCCGGGGCGAGGTGCTCTCCGCGCTGCGTGACCGGCTCACCGAACGCTACGGCGTGCACGTGACCAGCGACGGCATCGACGAGACGGTCGGCGAGCAGCACCGGTACGAGCCGCACGCGCGGGTGCTGCGGATGGCGCCGAGCCTGCGGGTCGGGCAACAGGCCTTTCGCATGGCTTCGCAGATCGCGCTGCTGGAGTACGACGACCTGATCGCCGAGCTGGCGGATTCGTGGGCGTTCTCCGGTCCGGCCGCGCGCTCGCTGGCCAGGGTCGGGCTGGCGAACTACTTCGCCGGGGCGCTGATCCTGCCGTACGAGGCGTTCCACCAGCGGGCCGAGGAGTTCCGGTACGACATCGAGCGGCTGTGCGACCACTTCGGCGTCGGCTTCGAGACGGCCTGCCACCGGCTGTCCACCCTGCAACGGCCGAAGATGCGCGGGGTGCCGTTCTCGTTCGTGCGGGTGGACCGGGCGGGGAACATGTCGAAGCGCCAGTCGGCGGCGGGGTTCCACTTCTCGCGGGTGGGCGGGGCGTGTCCGCTGTGGAACATCTACGAGGCGTTCACCTCGCCGGGCAAGATCCTGACGCAGATCGCCTCGCTGCCGGACGGCAAGAGCTACTTCTGGATCGCGCGGACGATCTCGCGGAACATCGGCGGGTACGGGTCGCCGGGGAAGATGTTCACCGTCGGACTGGGCTGTGAACTCCGCCACGCCCGGCGGCTGGTCTACTCGACCGGTCTGGACCTGGACGACCGAGCCGCCGCCACCCCCATCGGCATGGGCTGCAAGGTCTGCGAACGCCCGGCCTGCCCGCAACGCGCGTTCCCCACCATCGGGAAGCAACTGACGGTCGACGAGAACACCAGCACCTTCGTCCCCTACCCGGCGGTGCCGAAGCCGTGACGGGTGCCGCGGCAATGCTATGAGTGGGGCATTACTTGCATTGAACGCAAGTAATGCCCCACTCATAGCATTCGGCGGGGGTGGGCAGCGGGGGCTCGATCGGGCGGGAGGGGGCCGGAGTAGGTTCCCGGGGCATGCAGGGCGTACGCACGGCGGGAGTAAGCGCGGATCTGGTGGACCAGGCCGCGGAACGGCTGTCCGGGGTGGTCACCCGCACCCCGCTCGAACCCAGTTCCCGCCTCTCCGCGCAGATGAACGCCCGCGTCTGGCTCAAGCGCGAGGACCTCCAGACGGTCCGTTCCTACAAGGTCCGCGGCGCCTACAACTTCATCGTGCAGCTCGACGAGGAGGTCCGCGCCCGCGGCGTGGTCTGCGCCAGCGCGGGCAACCACGCGCAGGGCGTCGCCTACGCGTGTCGCAGGCTCGGGGCCAACGGCCGCGTTTTCGTGCCGCGCACCACGCCGCGGCAGAAGCGCGAGCGGATCGCCACGCTCGGGGGTGCGCACGTCGAGGTCATCGTCACCGGTGACAGCTACGAGGACGCCTCCGCCGAGGCCAAGCGCGAGGCCGAGCGCACCGGCGCCACCCTCGTCCCGGCCTTCGACGACCCCCGCACGGTCGCCGGGCAGGGCACGGTGGCCAGCGAAATCGTCGCCCAGCTCGGGTTCGCGCCGGACGTGCTCGTGGTGCCGGTCGGCGGAGGCGGGCTGCTCGCCGGGATCGTCAGCTGGATGCGCGAACGCCACCCGTCGACCCGGATCATCGGCGTCGAACCGGCGGGCGCGGCCTGCCTGGCCGCCGCGATCGAGGCGGGCGAGCCGGTGCGGATCGAGACCGTCGACTCGTTCGTCGACGGTGCCGCGGTCGCCATCGCCGGTTCGGTCACCTACCCGATCATCCGCGACAGCGGCGCCGAGCTGACGTCGGTCGAAGAGGGCGGGGTGTGCACGGAGATGCTGGAGCTGTACCAGTCCGACGGCATCATCGCCGAGCCGGCAGGCGCGCTGGCCAGCGCGGCGCTCGGCGCGACCATCGAGGTCGGCCCGCAGGAGACCGTGGTCTGCGTGGTCTCCGGCGGCAACAACGACGTCAGCCGGTACAGCGAGATCCTCGAGCGCTCACTGGTCCACAAGGGACTCAAGCACTACTTCCTGGTCGGCTTCCCGCAGGAGCCGGGCGCGCTGCGCCGCTTCCTCGACGAGGTGCTCGGCCCGGAGGACGACATCACCCTGTTCGAGTACGTCAAGCGCAACAGCCGGGAGACCGGCCCGGCGCTGATCGGGATCGAGATCGAGCGCCCGGCCGACCTGCCCGGCCTGCTGGACCGCCTCGACGCCAGCCCGCTCCAGGTGGAACGGGTGGAGCCGGGCAGTCCGCTGTTCCACTTCTTGCTTTAGCCGCTGCCTGCTTCAGCCGTCCAAGCGGGCCTCGGCCTCGGCGGCCGTGCCGATGTTCGGGCCGCGCGGCGGGATCCGGTCGTAGTCGGCCGGGTCCAGGGTGCGCACCTTGCCGCTGGCGATCGACGAGAGCATGCCGTCCAGTCCGATGTAGACGGACTTGGTCAGCACCGCGCGGTACTGCTGTCCCAGCGTCTGGGTCTGCCCGCGGACCTCGAACAACACGGTGCCGCTGCCGTTCAGCGCGAACGAGCCGAGGCCGGTGCCGGGCAGGTTCGTGTCCTGCGGGTACAGCGTCACGTTGCCGAACACCGGCCGGTTGTTCGCCGCGCCCTGCAGCGCGTTGTTCACCGCCACGTTCAGCTGCTTCGAGTACTTGAGGTCGTACTTCGAGGCGTACTTCTCGTAGCCGGGCGTGGTCGCCGGGTCGTCGACGAACTTGCCCGAGATGGACAGCGTGACGAACTCCTCCGGGTCGTCCGGCATCACGTAGCAGGCGCCCTGGTGGTGCAGGTCGACGTAGGTGTCCACCTTGCCGAACTCGGCGGTCAGGCCGCGGTAGACGTCACGCACGATCGAGGTCTCCGGCGAGAGGTACCAGCCGGTCTGCGCCGAGGTGCCGGGGAAGTCCTCCTTGCGCGGCACGTAGTTCAGGTCGGGGTGGTAGTCGCGGTTGATGTCGAACCCGGGCCGCTTCGAGTAGTCGTCACCCTGGGTCGAGCCGGTGTAGTAGTTCCACGCGGGCTGGACCCCGCGCAGCTGCGGGTGCCGCGCGGTGACCTCCGGCCAGGTCATGTCGTTGCCGCGGCGGTCGAGTTCGGCGCCGTCCGGGTTCATCTTCGGGATGGCGACGATGGTCAGCTCGCTGCGCCAGCGCTTCGCCTTGGCCGAGTCGCTGGTGCCGACGAAGTCCAGCAGGTCGAGGATGGCGTCGGTGCCGGTCTTCTCGTTGCCGTGGATCTCGCTGGTGAGCAGCACGGCCTTGGGGCCGGTGCCCACGCGCGCCGAGTGGATCTCGCGCCCGCGGTTGCTCCGGCCCAGCTGCTCGACCTGCACCTTGCCGCCGCTGACGCGCTCGATCCGGTCGAGCTCCACGCCCAGCTCGCGGTGGTCGGTGAACTCGTTGATCGGCAGCTCGCGCGGGGTCTCGCTGCACGTCGCGGCCGCGGTGAGAAGGCCGTCGTCCGGCGCGGCGACCGCGGGGGCGGTGGTGCCGAGCAAGGCGATGCTGGAGAGGGTGACCAGGGCGAAGGCCGAACGTCTGCGTACTCGCACGAGCTGCTCCTCCGAATTCGCGGGGTGAGGCGCCCGATGCTAGTTAGTTAAGGCAACGAACGACAATCCGCCGTTCGTCCCGTTCGCCTCAGTTCGAGGTCAGATCACGCAGCGTCTTCTCCAGCGCCTTGTCCGCCTTGCGGGCCATGTCGCGCACGGCCTCGCGGCGTTCGGCGTCGGCCTCGTAGTCGGCACGCCGGTCCCGCACCACGCGCGCGGGTGAGCCCACCGCGATCGCGTAGTCCGGGATGTCCCCGCGGACCACCGCGTGCGCGCCGAGCACGCAGCCCCGGCCGACGCGGGTGCCCTTGAGCACCGAGACCTTGGTGCCGATCCAGGTGTCCGGCCCGATCCGGACCGGCGACTTGACGATGCCCTGGTCCTTGATCGGCAGCGTGATGTCGGTGGTCACGTGGTCGAAGTCGCAGATGTAGACCCAGTCGGCGACCAGCGTGGCCCCGCCCAGCTCGATGTCGAGGTAGCCGTTGACCACGTTCTGCCTGCCGAACACGGCCTTGTCGCCGATGCGCAGCGAGCCCTCGTGGCAGCGGATCGCGTTGCCGTCGCCGATGTGCACCCAGCGGCCGATCTCGAGGCGGCCGTAGCCGGGACGGCAGTGGATCTCCACGTCCTTGCCGAGGAAGACCATGCCCCGCAGGATGATGTGCGGGTTGAGCAGCCGGAACTTCAGCAACCGCCAGTACCGCACCAGGTACCAGGGGGTGTAGGCGCGGTTGCGCAGCACCCAGCGCAGCGAGTCGGCGGTGAGGAACCGGGCCTGCCGCGGGTCGCTACGCGCCCGCCGCCACGCCTTCGCCCTGGCCACCACCGGGGAACCCCACATGGATGTCATGGGGCTGACCGTAACCTGTAGCCGTCGGCGGGTGACAGGCTAGGGAGCGGCAGTGGGCAGGAAACTGATCATCGACACCGATCCCGGGGTCGACGACGCCTTCGCGCTGGCTCTGGCCGCGCGCAGCACCGAGGTCGACCTCGTCGGCGTGACCACCGTGTTCGGCAACGTGCCCCTGGAAGCGACCACGGAGAACGCCCGCCGCCTGCTCAACCGCTTCGGCCGCGCCGACGTGCCGGTCGCCGCCGGGGCCGAGCGCCCGCTGGTCCACGCGCAGAGCCGCAGTTCCTCGGTGCACGGCGCGGACGGGCTGTCCGGCCGGTCGGCCTCGCTGGCCGCCGCCGAGCGCGAACTGGAGACCGCCGACGCGGTGAGCATGCTGGTCTCGCTGCTGGAACGCACCGACGAGCCGGTGACCATCGCGCCGATCGGCCCGCTCACCAACATCGCCCTGCTGCTGGCCGCGCACCCGCGCATCCGCGACCGCATCGAGCGGCTGGTGATCATGGGCGGCGCCATCGGGCGCGGCAACATCACCGCGGCCGCCGAGTTCAACGTGTGGGCCGACCCCGAAGCCGCCCGGCGGGTGCTGGTCGAGGAACGCGTGCCGGTCACGCTGGTGCCGATGGACCTGACCCGCCGCTGCGCGGTGTCCACCGACTGGCTGGCCGAGCTCGCCGAGGGCAACGCGATCGGCGAGGTGCTGGTCTCGCTCACCGGCGACTACCTCGACCACTACCGCAAGGAACTGGGCTACGACGGCATCGTCCTGCACGACGCGGTGGCCGTGGCCGAGGCGATCCGGCCCGGGATCCTGGAGACCGAGCGGTTCCCGGTCGACGTGGACTGCTCGTTCGGCCCGTACCGGGGCGCGACCCTGCTCGATCAGCGTCGTTGGACACATCGGGAAGCGAACGGCGAGCCGGACGGGCCGTCGATCGAGGTGGCCGTCGACACCGATCTCGACGGCCTGCGCAAGTTCGTGCTCGACGGGATCAGGGGGTAGTGGTGGCGGAGGAACCCAGGCAGCGGCCGTTCCGGCGGGCACTGGTCATCGCGGTGGTCGCGGTGGCCGTGGCGACCGGGGTGTTCGTGCTGGCCAACCGCCAGGACGACGCGCCGCTGGCGAACAGCACGGGCGCCGCCAACACGGCGCCGCCGGTGACCACCGAGCCACCGGCCCCGCCGTCGACCCCGCAGCCGCAGCCGGGCGCCGCGGCACTGCCCGCGTCGCCGGGCAAGGCGCTCGACGACTGGGCCGCGAAGTACTCGACCTGGCTGGAGATCCCGCAGCGCTCGATGCTCGCCTACGCCAAGGCGACGATCACGATGAGCCAGGAGCAGCCGGAGTGCCACGTGTCGTGGGTGACGCTGGCCGGCATCGGCAAGAACGCCACCGACCACGGCCGCGCGGGTGGCGGGGTGATCAACGAGGACGGCCGCCCGGCGCAGCCGATCGGCACGGTGGAACTGCTCGACTTCAACGGCACCGTGGTCTCCGAACTGGACGCCAACGGGCCGATGCAGCTGACCCCGGCCGTCTGGGACAAGTGGGCGCGCAGCGCCGGTGGCGCGGGCGCACCCGATCCGCAGAACCTCGACGACGCCGCGCTGACCGCCGCCCGCGCGCTGTGCGCCGACGGCCGTGACCTGTCCGACGGCCCGACCTGGTGGAACGCGGTCAGCTCACTGCAGGACGCGCCGCTGTTCCTGCACCGCGTGCTGGCCACCGCGAACGTCTACGGCACGGTCGCGAAGACCGACGCGCCGCCGAAGACCTCGGTGCTCAAGGCGGTCTACTTCGCCATCGAGAAGATCGGCCTGCCGTACGTGTGGGGCGGCAACGGCATCGAAGGCGGGCACGAGGGCTTCGACTGCTCGGGCCTGACCACCGCCGCGTACGGGAACGCGGGCATCACGCTCAAGCGCACCGCGCACTGGCAGTACGGCAGCGTGCCGCTGGTGCCGGTGGCGGAGGAACCGCAGCTGGGCGACCTGGTGTTCTTCGGCAACCCGTCGACGAAGATCCACCACGTCGGCATCTACGTGGGGAACAAGCAGATGGTGGACGCGCCGACGTTCGGGCAGGCCGTGCAGGTGCACGCCTACCGCCGCCCCGGCGACGATTACGCCGGAGCGGGCCGCCCCGCCGTCTAAAGGAGTGGACGGGGTGGGGCGCGGGCTTGTAGCTTGCGGTCGACCGTGACACCGCCCGAGGAGGTGAGACCCATGAACGCTGTAGCGATGTGGGTGCTCCCCCTTCCGATCACGGCCGGGCGATCGATGTAGGTGTCGCCGGGAGCGCCTCGACCACTCCCGAAGGGCAACACCTCCATGTTTGACGTGATCATCGCCGGGTGCGGGCCGACCGGCGCGATGCTGGCCGCCGAACTGCGGCTGCACGATGTGCGGGTACTCGTGCTGGAAAAGGAAACCGAACCCGTTTCGGTCGTCCGCATCGTCGGCCTGCACATCCGCAGCCTCGAACTGATGGCCATGCGCGGACTGCTGGAGCGTCTTCTCGAACACGGAAGACGACGTCCGGCAGGCGCCTTCTTCGCCGCCATCGACAAACCCGCGCCCCCGGACGTCGATTCCGCACACGCCTACCTGCTGGGTATCCCGCAGCCGGTCATCGTGCGCGTTCTGGAAGAACACGCGATCCACCTCGGTGCGCAGATCCGGCGGGGTGCCGCAGTGGCCGGCTTCGAACAGGACGACGAGGGCGTGACCGTCGAACTGGCCGATGGTGAGCGGCTGCGTGCGCGCTATCTCGTCGGTTGTGACGGCGGGCGCAGTATCGTGCGCAAGCTGCTCGGCGTCGGCTTTCCCGGCGAGCCCTCGCGGACCGAGACGCTGATGGGCGAACTGGAAGTCGGGGTGCCGCCGGAGGAGATCGCCGCCAAGGTGACCGGAATCCACCAGTCGTTCAGCCTCCAGCCTTTCGGCGAAAGGGTTTATCGCGTGGTGGTCCCCGCCGTGGGACTCAGCGCGGAACCGCCCACCATCGACGATTTCCGGCAAGCGCTGCACGCCATCGCCGGGACCGATTTCGGCGTGCATTCCCCGCGTTGGCTGTCCCGTTTCGGGGATGCCACCCGGCTGGCCGACCGCTACCGGGTCGGGCGGGTGCTGCTGGCCGGCGACGCGGCCCACATCCACCCGCCCGCCGGTGGGCAGGGCCTCAACCTCGGCGTCCAGGACGCAGTCAACCTCGGCTGGAAACTGGCCGCCCAGGTCCGCGGCTGGGCGCCGGAGTCCCTTTTGGACACCTACCAGACCGAACGTCATCCGGTCGCCGAGGAAGTCCTGGACAACACCCGCGCCCAGGTGGCGCTTTCGTCCCCCGAACCGGGCGCGCGGGCCCTGCGCAGGCTGCTCACCGAACTGATGGACTTCGACGAGGTGAACCGCTACCTGCTCGAGAAGATCACCGCGATCGGCATCCGCTACGACTTCGGCGACGGGCCCGACCTGCTCGGCCGCCGCCTGCGCGATATCGACGTGGCACAAGGCCGCCTCTACGACCTGCTGCGCCACGGGCGCGGCCTGCTGCTGGACCGCACCGGACGCCTGACCACCGGCGGCTGGTCCGACCGGGTCGACCACCTCGCGGATCCCACCGTGGCACTGGATGTTCCCGGCGTCCTGCTCCGGCCGGACGGCCACGTCGCCTGGACCGGCGACGACCAACGAGACCTGGACGACCACCTCACCCACTGGTTCGGCGAGTCCGCGTCAGGTGCCGTCGGCGGCTTCGATGACGTGGTCCAGGACCTCCCGTGAGCGGGCCAGGTCGGCCATCATGCGGTCGATGCGTTCGCGTTCGGCGGTGAGGTCGGCGACCAGCTGAGCGTCCGCGAGTTCGGAGGGGCCGCCGTCGGCGTCGCGCAGGCACGGGAGCAGGCGCGCGATCTTCCTGCTGGGCAAGCCGGCGGCGAACAGCTCCTGGATCCGGATGACCCGGTCGACGGCGGCCTCCGGGTACTCGCGGTGCCCGCCCGGGGTGCGCGACGAGGCGAGCAGGCCCTGCTGCTCGTAGTACCGCAGCGAACGCTCGCTCACGCCGGTGCGGTGAGCCAGTTCACCGATCCGCACGCCGCCTCCCGGCCGAGAACAGTTGAACCTGACACTGGTGTCAACTTCTACCGTAGCGCGCATGACCAGCGAACCCGTGCTCGCGCGCCCGGAGCACCACGGCCAGCACCGGCAGCAGCAGGACCAGTGCGGCCACCGGGAACGCACCGGCGCCGAAGTGGTCGAGCAGCAGGCCACCGGCCACACCCCCACCGGCCATCGCCGCGTTCCACAGGGTCACGAGCATGGCCTGCGCGGTGTCCGCGGCGTCCCCGCCCGCCTGCCCGGCGGCGGTCTGCAGCAGCGTCGGCACCCCGCCCCAGCCGAGTCCCCACAACGCGACGGCAAGGTACACCAGCGGCGCGTCGCCCGAGAACACCCCGAGGATCGCGGCCGCCACACCGACGAGCACCGTGCCCGCGACGGTCAGCACGCGCAGCCGCCGGTCGATGTGGGCGCCGACCACCCAGATGCTCACCATCGACGCGATCCCGAAGATCAGCAGCACCAGGTCGACCGAAGCACCGAGTCCCGCGCGCTCCAGGAACGTGGCGATGTAGGTGTACAGGATCGTGTGGGCCAGCACGAAAACCAGCGTCACCACCAGGATCGGCGCCACCCCGGGCACGGCGAGCGTGCGCCGGAGCGGGATCCGGCCGCCACCGGTCTGCCCGGGGAAATCCGGGACGGCCACGGCGATCCAGCCCAGCAGCACCACGGCGAGCACCGACATCACGCCGAAGGAGGCGCGCCAGCCCACCGCGCCGCCGAGGAACGTACCGGCGGGCACGCCGAGCGAGAGCGCGAGCGGGATGCCCGCCATCACGATCGCGATCGCCTTGCCCTGCAAGCGTTCGGGCGCGAGCCGTCGCGCGTATCCGGCCAGGAGGGCCCAGACCACTCCGGCCGCGACCCCGGCGACGAACCGGGCGACCATGGTCAGCGCGTAGTCCCCGGACACCGCGGTGACCGTGTTGGCCACCGCGAACCCCGCGATCCCGGCCAGGAGCAAACGTTTGCGCCGCCAGCCCGCGGTGGCCACTGTCAGCGGGATCGCGGCGAGCGCGGTGCCGATCGCGTAGACGGTCACGGTCTGCCCGGCGGCCGATTCGCCGACGCCCAGGTCAGTGCTCAGTGCGGGCAGGACCCCGGCGGGCAGCGCCTCGGTCAGCACGGTGATGAACGCAGCGGTGGTCAACGCCAGCAAGGCGGGCAGCGGGAGTCTCATGCCGCCCATGCTCGAACCGTCACATCGGTGTGAAGGTCAACCACGAACCCAGTGAGGTGGCACACATGCGCATCGGCGCACTGTCCGAACGGACCGGCATCCCCCGCAGGCTGCTGCGGTACTACGAGGAACAGGGGCTGATCGTCGCCGATCGCCTGCCCAACGGTTATCGCGACTACGCCGACTACAACGTGGACCGGGTGGCGCAGATCCGCGGGCTGCTCGACGCCGGGCTGCCGACGCGGCTGATCAAGCAGATCCTGCCCTGCCTGAACCGGCCGCGCGCGATCCACTTCCCCGACGCCACCCCGGAAATGCTGGCGGCGCTGGAGAACGAGCGCGACCGGATCGCCGGCCGCATCGACTGCCTGACCCGCAACCGTGACGCCATCTCCGGTTATCTGGACGCCGTGCGTGCCTACCGCTGAACGCCGAGCGCGTCGAGCAACCACGCGTGCGCCTGGCCGACGGTGACCGCCTCGCCGGTCACCTCGCCGACCAGTTCCCAGTACCGGCGCAGGCGCGGATTCCGTTCCACGGCAAGGCTTGTGTGCAGTGAGCGCCGGAATTCCGGGGTGTCGCCGGTGCGGCCGAGTACGGCGTAGGCGTCGACGAACCGGTCGAGCGCGGCGCCGGGTTCGGGCCGCTGCCCGGCGAGCACGAGTGGCCGGGCCAGGTCGCAGGCCACGCCGATGCCGTCGTGCAACGCGGCCTGGTCGGCGATCCGCGGCCGCCGGCGCAATCCGGTCCGCAGTTTGGTGTCGTCGACGAGCGCGACCATTTCCGCGTAGGCGACCACTTGAGCCGGTGTCGGGTCTTCGGGTGGCGTCGGCACGCTGCTGGCGAGGAACATCTCGACCGTGTCCGCGGGCACAGGGCCGAGGAAGTCGTTGCGCCAGAAGCCGTTCAGCACTTCACGGGCTGCGCGGCCGTCCCCCACCGCGGCGAGCAGGTCCAGGCGTGCGCCCGTCTCGACCGCGCGCAACGAAGCACGGCGCCAGGCGAGGGCCGCCAGTTCGGCGTCGAGCGCGGCCCGTTCGGCAGTGACCGCTTCGGCGACCGACCGCTGCCCGGCCAGCACCTGCCGGATCGACGGCAACCCCAGCCCGAGCCCGCGCAACCGGCGGATGAGCGTGAGCCGCTCGACCGCGGTGACGTCGAACCGGCGGTGCCCGCCCGCGCTGCGCACCGGTTCGAGAATGCCCTCGTCGCAGTAGAAGCGGACCGTGCGCACGGGCACGCCGGTGCGCCGGGCCAGCTCACCGATACCGAGTACTGTGATCGCGGTCACCATTCGTCGAACCTCCACCCCGGTGGAATTCCTACGGTAGGGGACATGGATCTCACCTGGCTCACGAACGCCCTGCACACCCACACCGCCGGCTTCGCCGAGGCCGCCGAGGGCGGTGACCCGGCCACCCGTGTGCCGACCTGTCCGGAGTGGCGATTGCGGGACCTCGTCGGGCACATCGGCCAGGCCCACCGCTGGGCCGCCGGCATGGTGCGCACCCGGGAACCGGCCGCGGTGCCCGATCCCCTGGAAGCCGACCCGCCGGCGGACTGGACCCGCTGGCTCACCGAAGGCGCCACCGAACTGGCCGACGCCGTACGCACCACCGGCGCCGACACCACGGTGACCACGCTCCTCGGCCCGGGCCCGGCGGTGTTCTGGTTGCGCCGCATGCTGCACGACACCGTGGTCCACCACGCCGACGCCACCCTCACCACCGGCCGGACCACCTTCGAAATCGCGCCGGACGTCGCCACCGACGCCCTCGACGAGGGTTTGGGCTTGATGTCCACGCCCGGCGCCGAGAAGGTCAAGCCAGGGCTGGCCGAACTGGCGGGCAACGGGGAGAAACTGTTGCTGCGGGCGGAAACCACCGGATGGTTGATCACCAGGACCCCTTCCGGGCCGACCTGCTCCCGTGCCGTCGGCGACGCGGACGTGACGGTCGAAGGCAGTGAGCGCGACCTGCTGCTGGTAGTGACCCGGCGCCTCTCCCCCGACCAGCTCACCGTCACCGGCGATCGCGCCCTTCTCGACCACTGGCTCAGCCGAACCGCCCTCTGACCGCCGGTCCTGCCTCCGGCACCCCGCCCTCGAAGTTGACAGGCAGCCGAATGGCTGCCTATCTTATGGGCAGCCAGTTGGCTGCCTATTCGAGGTGAGACGATGGACGAGGTGTTCAAGGCGCTGGCCGATGCCAGTCGCCGGCGGCTGCTCGACCGGTTGAACGCACGCGACGGGCAGACCCTGCGCGAGCTCTGCTCGGAACTGGACATGGCGCGGCAGTCGGTCAGCAAGCACCTGGCCGTGCTGGAGGCGGCGAACCTGGTCACCACGGTCCGGCGAGGCCGGGAGAAGTGGCACTACGTCAACGCCGACCCGATCAACGCCATCGCCGACCGCTGGATCAGCCGGTACCACCGCGAGCGGGTGCGCGCACTCGCCGACCTGAAGACCGCATTGGAGAGCAAACCCATGAGCAAGCCCGAGTTCGTCCACACCAGCTACATCAAGACCACCCCGGAAGAGCTGTGGCAGGCGCTGACCGACCCCGCCTTCACCATCCGCTACTGGGGCGCGGTGCTGGAATCGGAGTGGACCAAGGGCGCGCCGGTCACCTGGGAGCAGAACGGCTGGAAGTCCGCCGATCCCGAGCAGGTGGTGCTGGAGTCCGACCCGTACCGGCGCCTGTCCTACACCTGGCACAGCTTCACCCCGGACTTCGCCGGGCTCATGGAGGTGGACCCGGACTTCGTCAAGCAGGCCGCCGCCGAGCCGAGGTCCAAGGTGACCTTCGACCTCGAACCGGCGGGCGAGGTGGTGAAGCTGACCGTGCGGCACGACGGGTTCGAGCCGGGCAGCACCGTGCTGGAGGCGGTCCAGGGTGGCTGGCCGCACATCCTGTCGAGCCTGAAGTCCCTGGTGGAGACCGGCGAACCGCTGCCGGAGCCCGAGCCGATCGAGGACTAGAGGCGGTCGAGCGCGGCCACGCGCGCCGCGTCCAGGCCGGGGGTGTTGTTGTGCCCGGTGCCGTCCACCAGCACCAGTTCGGCACCGGGCCAGGCCCGCGCGAGTTCCCACGGCGTCCCGACCAGGTTCGACAGGTCGAGCACGCCCTGCACGATCACCCCGGGGATACCGGCCAGCTTCCCGGCGTCGCGCAGCACGGCACCTTCGGCCAGCCAGCTGCCGTTGGCGAAGTAGTGCGTGACGATCCGCGCGAACGCCATCCGAAATTCGGGGCTCGCGTACCGCGGACTCGGGCCGGGCACGGTAGGCACGATCGCGTCTTCCCAGTCGCACCAGGCTCGTGCCGCGCGTTCGCGGACTTCGGGGTCCGGGTCGAAGAGCAGCCGGTGGTAACCGGTGGCGATCTCCCCGTCCGGCACGAGTTCGCGGAACCGCGCGTAAGCCTCCGGGAACATCGCGCCCAGGCCGCGCGTGAGCAGGTCGGTTTCGAGTCGCCGTCCGGTGGCCACGCCGGAATGCAGCATCCCGGTGACGCGCTCCGGATGCCGTTCGGCGTAGACCAGTCCGAGCACCGAACCCCATGAGGCACCCGAAACCAGCCAGCTTTCGATGCCGAGCGCGGTCCGCAGTGCTTCGATGTCGGCGACCAGGTGGTGGGTGGTGTTCCGGGACAGGTCGATGTCCGGCTCGCTCGCGTGCGGGGTGCTGCGGCCGCAGTTGCGCTGGTCGAACAACACGACCCGGAAGCGTTCGGGGTCGAACAACCGGCGTGCTCCCGGCGTGCAGCCCGAACCGGGGCCGCCGTGCAGCACCAGCGCGGGTTTTCCGGCCGGATTCCCGCATTCCTCCCAATAGAGGGAATTGCCGTCGCCGACGTCCAGCATCCCGTGCCGGTACGGTTCTGTCTCCGGATGGAGCCCGGTCACCATTTCCTCCGGTATTCCGTGGGGGTACAGCCGGTCAGTGCGCGAAAATCGCGGTTCAGATGTGCTTGGTCGGCGTAACCGGCGACCGCGGCGATCTCGGCGAGTGAAAGCCCACCGGTCATCAGCACGGCGGCATGACGCAGGCGCGCGACCCGGCCCGCGGTTTTCAGGCTCAGCCCGATCTGCTCGCGGAAGCGGAGGTTCAGGTGCTGGCGGGTCCAGCCGATCTGGTCCGCGAGCCGGTCGATCCGCACCCGGCCGCCCGTGTTTTCCAGGTGGCGCCACGCTCCGAACACTGGCGCGTCGAGTGCATGACCGTCGCTCAGCCACTCGGTAAAGCGCTCGTCGAGCAGCCGGAACCGCGCGGCCCAGCCACGCGTTTCGGCGAGTTCCTCGGTCAGCACCCGGCCGCGCACACCGAGCAGTTCGGTGAGCCCGACATTCGTGTTCGCGATTTCCTTCAACGGCAGGCCGAGCAACGAGAATGCGCCGAGCGGGGTCAGTCCGATGGAGATACCGCGTGAATGGCCGGGCGATTCCTCGATCACCATCGGCCGGTCACGCAAGCCGGCCACCGAGGAGAACGGCAGCACCATTCCGCTTTCGAGTCGCCGGATCGGTGTTTCGAAGTCGATCGCCAGCGTGATCACGCCGAGCGGGGCGATCCGCCACGTCCGGCGCTCGTACTGGCGGAAGTCCTGCGCGGTGTAGCTGAGCACGTGGGCGGCCAGCCGGGGGTGCGGGGCGGCGAACACGTGGGTGCCGTCGAGCCGGTCGACCTCCTCGCGCGGCACCACCAGCGCCCAGCTCCCCATGCCTGCACCCTAGGGTCTTCCATTCGTCCAAGACGATTGGATTCCCGCGGCCCTACCGTGCCGGACATGGGGAAAACCGGGGCATTCACCGACGACAACGGGCGGGACGACTACTTCGCGGTCTACCGGGAGACGATGACGCAGGGACCGCCACCGGCCGCGGTGCTGGACATCGAGACCTCGTTCGGCACCACCCGCGTCTACCGGCACGGCGAGAACGGCCCGCCGATCATGTTGCTGCACGGGCTCCTGGCCGGCGCACCCAGTTGCGCACCGTTCTGGGCACCACTTTCGGCCGCGCACACCGTCTACACGCTCGACATCCTCGGCGAAGGCGGCCACAGCGTGCAGACCGAGCCGATCACCAGCCACGCCGAGCGCGCCCACTGCCTCGACGAGGTGCTCGACGCGTTGCACCTGACCGGCGTACACCTGGTCGGCATGTCCTCGGGCGGCTGGCAGGCCACGAACTACGCGCTTCACCACCCCGCCCGCCTGGCCACGCTGACCCTGCTCGACCCCACCACGGTCACCGCGAACTTCTCCTTCGGCGCCCTCCGGCAAGGCCTGCTGCTCAAGCTCTTCCCGTACGAGTGGAGGTGGCGGCGCTTCTTCCAGTGGGCCGCGGGCCAGGACATCTCCGGCGATCCGGCTGTCCGGCTCGTGCGTGCGCTCACCCGCGTCTACCGGCCCGCGGTGCCGTTCCAGACCTGCCCGCCCGAGGCGGAACTGCGGGCGATGGAGGTGCCTACGCTGGCGATCTTCTCCGGCCGCAGCGCGGTGCACGATTCCGCGACCGCCGCGGCCAGGGCACGGGCCTGGCTGCCGCGGTCCGAAGTGGAGGTGTGGCCCGACCTCGGCCACTACTTCTCCCCCGCCGACTTCCGGCGGATGGTCGAGCGCGTGCTCCACTTCGTCGACGTGGTTCAGGCGTAGACAGCGGCGAGCCAGGCTTCCCACTCCTTCGCGGCCCGCGCGGTGTCGACCTCGCCGAAGTGGTGCGCCGCGACGGCCACCGGGTCGCCCCAGGCGTTGCGGCCGATTAACCGGTAGATGGCGTCTTCGGCGCGGATGCCGAGGAAGTGCGGGGTGCGGAAGTCGATTTCGCCGTCGATGGTCCCGATTCCGGGCACCTCGACCGACACCCGGTCGCCCAGCACGGCATCGGTCAGCCCCAGTTCACGCAGCAGGCGGCCGAACGCGTCGGCGTCCCCGGCGGTCGACGCGGGCGCGTCGACGGAGACGTACTCGGCGGGCTTCCCGGCGAAGTGCTTGACGTAGGTCGCCAGCGTGGCCTGGTACATCTCGGTGTGGTGCAGGCAGCCGTCGTACAGGTTCTGCCAGTCCTGTTCCGGGAACGCGCCGCTGTGCACGTACCGCAGGTAGGACCGCCCGCCCGGCCGCGGCTCGATCACGTGGTCCAGCGCGTTGAACCAGTCGCCCTGCTCGACGCGGTTGGCGAAGTGCCTGCCGGGCTCCCACGCGGTGACCTTCGCGCCTTCGGCGATGTCGACCGAGCCGCCGAGGCGGGGCTCGCACGCGATCGGCCACAGCCAGCCCGCCGTCCCGGCGGTAACCGCTTCGAAGACCTGCTCGGGGGTGCCGTCGATCTCACGCTCGCTGCGAATCTCGAATTCGCGGTTCATCTCACTGCTCCTTGACTCGTTTTCGCTGGTAGAACAAGAGTCTCACCGACGACTTTTATTGTCAAGACAGGCAAGATTGTCGGTATCATGACTATCGCTTCTGATTTCGAGCAGAACCAGCTGTTGGATTTCTGCACAAGCTCAGCCCAGGGTGGAAGGAGAGCGACAACGGAGGAACAAGATGAACTACCTGCACCCCGGCGACCCCGGGTTCGACGACGAAGCGGCCGGTTTCCAGACCGCCTTCCGCCACGAGGCGAAGGTGATCGCGGCCGTGGAGAACGCCGCCGACGTGCGTGCCGCGGTGAACTACGCCCGCGAACAGGGCCTGCCCGTTTCGGTGCAGGCGACCGGCCACGGCTTCACCACCCCGGCCACCGGGCTGCTGATCAGCACCCGCCGGATGCGCGGCGTCCGCGTGGACCCGGAGAAGAAGACGGCCTGGCTGGAAGCCGGCGCGCGCTGGAAGGACGTGCTCGCCGAGACCGCCACGCACGGACTCGCGCCGTTGTCCGGCAGTGGTCCCGGTGTGGGCGCGGTGTCGTACTCACTCGGCGGCGGGGTCGGCCTGCTGGCCCGGCGCTTCGGCTTCGCGGCCGATCACGTGCGGCGCGTCGAATTGGTGGACCACAACGGTGATCTGCTCGACGTGACCGCCGAGACCCATCCCGAACTGTTCTGGGCGCTTCGCGGCGGCCGCAGTGGTTTCGGCGTGGTCACCGGGCTGGAGATCGCCTTGTTCGACGTCCCCGCCATCTACGGCGGCGGCATGTACTTCGACACCGGGCTCCTGCCCGCGGTGGTGCGCGGGTTCCGCGAATGGACCGAGTCCGTGCCCGAGGAACTGACCTCTTCGCTGGGGATGGTGCCGTTCCCGGACGTGCCGGGCGTGCCGGAACCCTTGCGCGGGCGGCATGCCGCGCATCTCCGGCTTTCCTACAGCGGCGATCCCGCGGCGGGCGAACGGCTGATCGCGCCCCTGCGCGAAATCGGCCCGCGCCTGCTGGAGAAGTTCGGGGAAATCCCGTTCGACCAGGCAGCGCGCACGATCTTCAGCGAACCGGACACCCCGCACGCCTACTACGGCGACACCGCGCTGCTGACCGATTTCCCGGCAGACCTGGCGGACCGGCTCGTCGAACTGACCGGACCGGAAGCGCCGGTGGGCCTGGTGACCGACCTGCGGCACCTCGGTGGCGCGCTGTCCCGGCCGCCCGCCGTGCCGAACGCGGTGAGCCACCGGGACGCGCGGTACCAGCTGATGGTGTTGTCCGGCCCGGGCGCCGAGGCCCACGAAGCCCAGGAGGCCGTGTTCGCCGCGGTCGAACCGTGGACGCTCGGCCGTGCCCTCAACTTCGCTTACGGCGACCGGCCGCCGGTGCGCCCGTTCCACTCCCCCGAGGTCGCCCGGCGGCTGGCCGCGCTCAGAACCTGACCGGGAAGGCCGCCAGCAGCCACTGCTGCCAGGCCGCGGTCGTGGCCGCCCGGTCCGGCGCGGTGCCGTAGTAGTAGTGGATCGAGTTGACCATGCCGTGGCCCTCGGCGCCGAACCCCTGGAACCGGTGCAGCCCTTCGGCCGCGCGGACCCCGAGCACCCCGCGGACGCGGTAGTCGACCTCGCCGTCGATCGGCGGCAGGCCGGCCGGCGTCAGCCGCACCCGGTCGCCGAGCCGGACCTCCGGGTCCACGCCGAGGGCCGCGCTCAACTTCGCCCAGATCGCGTCCGGGCCGAGCGAGGTGGTCGAGCCGGTCACCAGCGTGGTCGCGGGCAACCCGGCGAAGTACCGGAAGTACTGCGCGAGGTTGTGGAAGAAGAGGTTCCAGCCGCGGTCGAAGCTCTCGTACTCGGCGGCCCAGTCGTCACCGTCGAAGAACCCGCTCTGGGTGAACCGCAGCACGGTGCCGCCGTTGTCCCGGCCCTCGACCACGAACTCCAGCGCGGCCGGGGAATCGGTGTCGCCGTAGACGATCCGCTGGCCCTCTTCCCTGGCGAGCACGCGGCCCGCCTGGGTGTTGCCACCACCGAAGTCGGCCTCGCCTTCCCCTTCGGGACCCATCTCGTGGGGCACGAACCAGATCGACATGCCGGGCCCGCTGGAAATGGCCGCCCACACCTGTTCCGGGGTGGCGTCGAAGGAGATTTCCTTGTACAGCCGCCGTTCTTCGCTCATCCGGGCTGCGTCACCTGCATCAGCATGAGGTAGTTGCCGCAGGTGTCGTCGAAGATCGCGCTGATCCCGCCCATGGTCTCGGCGGGCTCGCCGCGAAACTCCACCCCGGCCTCGACGAGCTGCGCGTACTCCTTGCGGATGTCCTCGGAGAACAGCATGGTGAGCGGCATGTTCTTCGCGTAGAGCTCGGCCTGGTAGGTCCGCGCGAATTCGTAGCCCGCCGGCTCCAGCAGGATCTCCACGCCGTCCGGCTCGTCCGGGGAAACCACGGTCAGCCAGCGCGCGTCGCCGACCGGGATGTTGTGTTTGACCTGGAAACCCAGCTTCTCGGTGTAGAACCGCTCCGCCCGGTCCTGGTCGTTCACCATGATGCTGGTGAGTTGAACCTTCATCGTCGCCTCCCTGTGTTGTGCGGCGCGGCCCACGGTTCCACCGACAACTTCGATTGTCAAGACACGCCATCCTGTCGGTCGGAAGAACCTTCGTGGCTGTGGTGTTGCCTTCGATCGTGAGGATCGGCGAGGCCGCACGGGCCAGTGGCGTGAGCGCGAGGTCGCTGCGGTTCTACGAAGACGAGGGCTTGATCGTGCCCGGCCGCCACGAGAACGGCTACCGCGACTACTGCCGCTCCACCCTCGACCGCGTGCTCGTCATCCGCTCGCTGCTGGAGTCCGGCTTGTCCGTGCGGTTGATCAAGTCCTTTGCGGACGGCGCGCCGGAGTTCGCCGAGGAGGTCCGGCGCTACCGCGACCGGCTCGCCGCCCGCATCGCCGCGCTCAACGAACAGCAGGCGGCGCTCGACGCGTTCCTCCGCGAAGTTCGTCCTTGACCTTGACACCTGCGTGAGGCTTCTACGTTCGGCGGCATGGAGAAAATGCGTGCCCTGGTCCAGCGGTCGCACCGCGGCCCGGCGGACCTGATCCTCGCCACCGATGTCCCCCGCCCGGTGCCGGGTCCCGGTGAGCACCTGATCCGGGTCGGTGCCGCGGGCCTGAACTTCGCGGACGTCATGCAGTCCCACGGCACTTACGGAGGTGGACCCTCGGCGCCCTACATCGCGGGATTCGAGGCCGCGGGGGAAATCGTCGGCGAAGGCACCCACGTCATCGGGACGGGCGCGGGCGCCTTCGCGGAGTACATGGTGATGCCGGCCGCCGGTGTGCTGCCGGTCCCGCCGGGCTGGAGCGACGCCGAAGCCCTCGGCATGGTGCTGAACTGGGCGACCGCACTCGCGGCACTGCGACCGCTGGGCGAGGTCGAAGCCGGTGACGTGGTCCTCGTCCACGCCGCCGCGGGAGGCGTGGGGCAGGCGGCCGTCCGCCTGGCTCGCCACTACGGCGCCCGCGTCATCGCCACGGCGTCACCGGCGAAGCACCACACCATCCAGGCCGACGTCGTCCTCGACAGCACTCGTCCCGATCTGGCCGGGGAAATCCTGCGGCTGACCGGGGGCGTGGACCTGGTCCTCGAATCCGTCGGGAAGGCGACGTTCGAAGCCAGCCTGTCGGTGACCAAGCCGTTCACCGGCCGCGTCGTGGTGTTCGGGGCCGCGTCCGGTGACGCCACCCTGAGCACGCACGACCTGGTCTTCACCCACCGGGTCCAGCTCAAGGGACTGCACATCGGCGCACTGGCCACCGCGGCACCGGGCATCTACCGTGCACTGCTCGACGAACTCGAAGTGCTCATCGCGCAAGGCGTGTACCCGCCGGGGAGCGCCGAAGTGCACCCGCTGGCCGACGGACCCGCCGTGCTCCGAGCCCTCGAATCGGGGCGGACACGAGGAAAGCACGCTCTGGACCCGTGGCAAGCCCCCAGGCGCCACCTCCCGGTGCCCGCCCCCGACTGAACGAACACGAGGAGGTGGCAGGCACCGGTAGGTCCGCTAGCGCACGATGCGAGCGATCAGCCCGGTCAGCACGAGCCAGAAAACGGCCGCGAGACCGTAGTTGATCAGCACGCCCACCTGGTAGTTCTCCAGTTGGAACAGGCCGGGGAAGAACAACGCCAATGGCTCGGCGATGGCCCGCATGAACTCGACGAACGCGTTGGTCGCATTGGCGCCCAGCAAGATCATCAAGATGTAGATGACCTCGATGAGCGCGATCACTGCCCCGACGCCGGTAATCACTCGCGCGGCCGTCGAACGGCCGCCGGAAACTCGCACTCTGGACATGATTGAGAGTTCCCCGGACCGGGTGAATGAAACGCGGATCACCGCCATCTGCGGCCGATTGCGCCATTCGAACACCGCGCTCCCGCCGAATGGCCGTATGTTGCGGGGATGACGGTGACCAGCGCGGCTACGCACAGATATCTTTCGAACACCGCGTTGTACGCGGACCCCTCGCTCACCGAGCACATCGACTACGCCCGCTGGTTCCGCCAATCCGGTCGTACCGGGACCCCGGTGGTGCTGGCCCCGCACGGTGGCACGCTCGAACCGGGGACCTCGCGGTTGTGCCTGGCCATCGCGCGCCGGTCCACATGCGACTACTGGTTGTTCGAAAGCTTCCAGGACAACCGAAGCCTGCACGTGACCTCCAGCCGTTGCGACGATCCGGTGGCGCTGGCGTTGTGCGCGGGCACCGACCGGGCACTGAGCCTGCACGGCTGCGTCACCCTGCCCCGCGAGGGCGTGCTGATCGGCGGCCTCGACACCGAGTTCGGCGAGATCGTGCACGCGGAACTCGGCACGCGCGGGTTCGAGACCATCGACACGGCGGACCACCCCACGCTCGCCGGGCGGTCACCACGCAACATCGTGAACCGGACCCGCACCGGCGGGGGCGTGCAACTCGAACTCCCGCTGAGCCTGCGCGATTCGATGCGAGACGAGCCGGCCCTGTTCGAGTCCTTTGTGGATGGTGTGGTGGCGGCGCTGCGCCGGGTCTGGCGGGACGGCCCGGTCACCGGGTAGCTTTCCGGTGCACGTTCCTCGTCGGGGAAAGCCGGTCGGAAACCGGCGCTGACCCGCAACCGTGGGCTCGCGTGGACAACGCGGGCGAGCCGGACCGCCTGGCGAGGAACGGGCTCCGTCGAACCGTCGTGGACTGCGGCTCGGGGCCTGCGCTGGCCCCTTCCGGCACGCGTGGGTGACCGCGCCTGTCCGAAGGAGGGAATCCCTTGCGCACGAAGCTGTTCCGTGCCAGACCGGTGGCCGTCTTGGCCTCGATCACCGCACTCGCCGCCGGGCTGCTCGCACCGGCCGCGGCCGCCGAAGCCGGGCAGAGCGCCGTGGCCCGCCACGGCGCCGGGTACCTGGCCCGCGCGATCACCGCGGGCGGCGGCAACCTCAACGCCGATGTCACCAGCACCGCGTACGCCGTGCTCGGCCTGCACGCCGCCGGGGTGGGCCGCCAAGCCGCGCAAGACGGCGTCGCCTACCTGAGCACGCAGCTCGGCGAGCCGCTGAAGGGCACCGACGGCCAGGACGACCCGGGCCGCGTCGGTTACGTGCTCCTCGCGGCCGTCGCGGGCAAGCAGAACCCGCGGCAGTTCGGCGGGGAGAACCTGGTCGACCGCCTGCTCGCCACCCAGCGCGCCGACGGCCTGTTCGGCTCCGCCGACCCGACCTACGACGGCGCGTTCCGCCAGGGCCTCGCGCTCGCCGCGCTCAAGGCGGCGAAGGTGCCCGCCGCGCACCCCAAGGTCGCCGCGGCCGCGGCATGGCTGACCGGCCAGCAGTGCGCCAACGGGCTCTGGCAGGCCTACCGCGCGGACACCGCGGTGCCGTGCGCCACGGCGGATCCGGCTGCCTTCGCCGGTCCGGACACCAACAGCACCGGCATGGCGGTGCAGGGCCTCGCCGCCTACGGCAAGCTGCCCGCCGCGAAGAAGGTGCTGTCGTCGTTGAACGCGACCCGTTCCGCCGACGGCGGCTTCGCCTACATCGCCGCGCCGGGGCAGGCGTCGGACCCGAACTCGACCGCGCTGGCGATCCAGGCGATCGTCGCCGCGGGTGGCAAGCCGGGCAACGCCTACGCCGCGCTGGCGAGCTTCCAGCTGGGCTGCGCCGACCCGGTCGCCGACCGCGGCGCGTTCTTCTACCCGGGCAGCCGGGCGGCCAATCTGCTCGCCACCGTGCAGGCCGTGCCCGCCGCCGCGGGCAAAGCCTTCCCGCTGGCGCCGTCCACCCCGTCCGCCGCGGTGCCCGAGGTGCCGTGCGCGGTGTCGATGCAGGCCGTCGGCACGCCGGGGCCGTGTGCCGGGACCAGCGGGGTCACCGTGACCGTCGACTTCGCCGCCTTCGGTGGCACGCAGGAAACGCGCTGCGCGCCGGGTGCGCAGGCGAACGGCGTGGCCGCGCTGCAGAACGCCGGGTTCACCCCGGCAGGCACCTCGCGCTGGGGCATGGCGTTCATCTGCCGCATCAACGCCCTGCCGTCCCCGGCGCAGGACCCGTGCGTGAACACGCCACCGGTGAACGCGCACTGGGCGTACTACCACGCGAACACCGGCGCGACGGCGTGGACGTACAGCACCCAGGGCGCGTCGGCCTACGTGCCACCGCTGGGCAGCATCGAAGCGTGGGCTTTCGGCAACAAAGCCACCCCCACCCTGACCCCACCCCAGGTCCGCGCCGCCTGAGCCAACGCTAGGAGTGGGGCATTACTTGCATCCATTGCTAGTAATGCCCCATTCATAGCATTGGGCCTTGACCGCAGGCACTCCGGTTCGGGTACTCTGAGTCGAGTATTCGAGCGAGAACAGGGGGCTCCGAGGCGATGGCACCGCGTGGCAGGGCGAATCCGCTGGCACTGGCGGTCCTGACGCTGCTCAACGAGCGCCCGATGCACCCCTACGAGATGTCCGGCACCCTGCGCGAGCGGCGCAAGGAGGACAGCATCAAGCTCAACTACGGCTCGCTGTACTCCGTGGTCGAGTCGCTGCGCAAGCGCGGGCTCATCGAGTCTCGCGAGACCGTGCGCGAGGGCAGGCGTCCCGAGCGCACGGTCTACGAGATCACTTCGGCCGGCGTGGCCGAGATGCACGACTGGCTCAGCGACCTGCTGGCCAATCCGGCCAAGGAGTTCGCCCAGTTCGAGGCCGCGTTGTCGTTGATGCCGGTGCTCTCGCCGGAGGAGGTCGTCCGGCTGCTCGAAGCCCGCCTGCGCACGCAGTTGCTGGCCAAGCAGAGCTACGAGGCCATCGCGGCGACCACCCCCGAAGGCTTCCCGCGACTGTTCACCATCGAAGCGGAGTTCCGGCAAACCCTGCTGGAGACCGAGATCGAGTTCATCAGGAACCTGGTGCGGGAGATGAAAACCGGCGAGTTCGACGGCCTGCGCGTGTGGTCACGGATGCACGAGCTGCGCGAGTCGGGAGCCACGCCGGACGAGATCGAGGCGCGCGTCGCCACCGAGTTCGCGGAGGAGATGAGCTGGCTCAGCCAACCCGAACAGGACTGAGGTGATGGCCCCGGCCGGGGTGCGGCAACACCGCGGCCGGGAGCCATCCGACACACCCGGGTCGCCGTCCGCGGACAGCTGCTCCGAGCGCGCCTGCGAACGCCAGAGTAGTGCACCGCGACGGTCGACTCCTTCTCACGACACCGAAGGAGTACCACCGTGCCCACCCATGCGATCACCGCGACCGGCTTGGTCAAGACCTACGGCAAGGGCGCCAAAGCCGTCCGCGCGCTGGCCGGACTCGGCTTCACCGTGCCCGCCGGCATCGTCTTCGGCCTGCTCGGCCCCAACGGGGCAGGCAAGTCCACCACCGTCAAGATCCTCACCACCCTCGCCGCCCCCGATGACGGCGAAGCGAGCGTGGCGGGCATCGACGTCCGCCGCGAACCCGGCCGCGTGCGGCGGGTGATCGGCAGCGTCTCGCAGAAACCGGCCTTCGACCCGGTCAGCACCGGCCGCGAGAACCTGGTGCTGCAGGGTCACCTGCACGGCCTCTCGGCCACGGCCGCCCGCGGACGTGCCAAGGAACTGCTCGACCGGTTCGGCCTGACCGACGCCGCCGACCGGCCGGCCGGGAAGTGGTCCGGCGGCATGCAGCGCAAGCTGGACGTGGCGCTCGGCCTGGTCGCCCGGCCCAGCGTGTTGTTCCTGGACGAGCCGACCACCGGCCTCGATCCCGAGGCCAGGGCCGACATGTGGGCCGAGATCGCCCGCCTGTCCGGTGAGGACGGGCTGACCGTGCTGCTGACCACCCACTACCTCGAAGAAGCCGACAAGCTGGCCGCGCGGCTGGTGATCGTGGACCGCGGCCAGGTGGTCGCCACCGGCAGCCCGGAGGAGCTGAAGAACGAGCTGAACGGCGACAGCGTGCACGCCGAACTGTCCACTGTGGAGGATCTGAGCACCGCGCGGCGGGCGCTGGAACCGGTGGCCGGGGAGATCAGCGTGGACGGCCTGACCCTGCGCGCCCGGGTCGCCACCGGCGCGACCGCGCTGCCCGGGGTGCTGGCCGCGCTCGGCCGCGCGGGCGTCGAACCGGTGTCGATCGGCACCGCGCGCCCGTCGCTGGACGACGTGTACCTGCGTCACGCCGGGCGCGACTTCCGCACCGCCGACAGCGTGGCCGGGGGTGTCCGATGACCACCTTCGTCTCGCACACCGGCAGGCTCACCGCGCACGCCCTGCGCCGCCTCTCCCGGCAACCCGCCTACCTGCTGTTCAACCTGATCCAGCCGATGGTGTGGCTGCTGCTGTTCGGCGAGTTGTTCCGCCGCGTGGCCGAACTGCCCGGCTTCGGCACCGGCGACTACCTGAGCTACCTGACTCCCGGCGTGATCGTGATGACCGCGATGATGTCGGCGGGCTGGGCGGGCACCTCCTTCATCGAGGACATGGACCGTGGCGTGATGGACCGCAACCTGACCTCGCCGGTCAGCCGGGGTGCGTTGATCGCGGGCTCGCTGGCGCACCAGTCGGTGGTCACGGTGATCCAGTCGCTGATCGTGTTCGGCGTCGGCCTGCTCGCCGGTGCCCGCTACGACGGCGGGGTCACCGGCGTGCTGGTGGTGCTGGCCTGCGCGGTGCTGCTGTCGATCATCTTCGGCGCGTTGTCCGACGCGATCGCGTTGCTGGTGCGCCAGCAGGAAGCGCTGATCGGCATCTCGCAGTTCCTCGCGCTGCCGCTGGCTTTCCTGTCGTCGGTGATGATGGCGCCGTCGCTGCTGCCGTCCTGGGTCAGCACGGTCGCCGAGTACAACCCGGTGGACTGGGCCGCCGTCGCCGGACGCGAGGCACTGGCCGCGGACCCGGACTGGTCGCGGGTCCTCGGCCACGGCGGGTTGCTGCTGGCGCTGGCCGCGGTGATGAGCTGGCTGGCCACCCGGGCGTTCCGGGCGTACCAGCGCTCGAGCTAGTTGTTGCCTCGGCGTCGGACGAGCACCGCGCCGACGCCGATGGCCAGCAGCACCGCCGCGCCGACGATCCACGGCCACACCGGCATGCTCGTGTCCTCGGCGGCCTGCGGCCGCGGGTCGGCGGACTCGGTGGGCACGGTGGTCGTCGGCGTGTTCGGCACGGCGGGCGCGGACGAGGGGGCCGCGCCCGCCGGCGCGGCATCCTTGGTCAGGGTGAACCGGGTGGTGCCGCTGACCGAGTGCCCGTCGGCGCTGGTGACCTCGTAGTTCACCGCGTACTCCCCCGCCGGGCCGACCGGCTCGACCGGCACGGTCAGCATCGGGCCCTTGGCCGCCAGCGCGCCGACCTTCCACTCCGAAGCGTTCGGGCCGGTCACGGTGACCTTGCTGGTCTCGACCTTCACCAGTTCGCTGAAACGGAGCGTGATCTGGGTGGGCGCGGCCTCGAGCGAGGCGCCCTGCGCCGGATCGCTGGACTCCAGCTTGGTGTGCGCACCGGCCGGACCGGCGGTGGCCAGCAGGGCGAGCGCGGTCAGGAACAGCGACACGGCGGTGCGCTTCATCGCGGGTTCTCCTCGAGTTCGTCGACTGCGCGATTATGCCTCAGCCCCAGGTATGACACCCCGAGCTCCGAGGTAGACGGAACCCGACGCGGTTTAGGTTCAACCCGTGCCGAAAATTCACCTCCTGCTCGCCGACGCGGGCGCCGCCGCACTGGCGACCGCGGCCTACTTCGGGTTCCAGGAAGGTGGGCGTCCGTTCTGGGTGGTGGCACTGGTGGTCGCGGCCATCGGCCCGCCGCTGGCCGTGCGGCGGCTCTGGCCGCTGCCGGTGCTGGCCGTGGTCGCGCTGGGCTCGTTCGCCGCGGTCGTGCTCGACCTGACCAGGGAACCGCTGCTGCCGGTGTCGTTCGTGCTGTACGTGGTCGGCCTGTCGGTACCCGCGGCCCGCGCGATCCCGGCGCTGGTGACCACGCTCATCGGCGCGGCGGCGGTCCTGCTCACCGCGTCACCGGACTCGCTGTTCGACGCACCCGTCGAAGCTTCGCTCCTGCTGTGGTTGATCATGTCCGCGGCCTGGGGTGCCGGCCGGGCGGTGCGCGTGATGCGTGCCCGCGAGGCCCGGCGACAGGCGTTTCGCGCGGAGGAAGCGCTGACCGGCGAACGCCTGCGCATCGCCCGCGAGCTGCACGACGTGGTGGCGCACAGCATGAGCCTGATCGCGGTGAAGGCGTCGGTGGCCAACCACGTCGCCGAGCAGAATCCCGGCGAGGCCCGCGACGCGCTGCGGATCATCGAGGAGACCAGCCGCGGCACGCTCACCGAACTGCGTCGCCTGCTCGGCGTCCTGCGCACCCCCGACGGTGCCGGACTGGCTCCCTCGCCGGGGATCGACGATCTCGGCAAGCTCGCCGAGCACGCCCGCGAAGCCGGGATCGAGGTCACCCTGCGCGTGGACGACCGGCTGGAGCTGCCGGAAAGCCTGAGCCTGTCGGTGCACCGGATCGTGCAGGAGTCGCTGACGAACGTGGTCAAGCACGCCGCCGCGAAGCACTGCGAGGTGGTGGTTTCCGCAGACGAGCGCGATCTCCGGATCGAGGTGACCGACGACGGCCGCGGGCCGGGCGCCGGTTCGGGCGGGCACGGTCTGCTCGGCATGCGCGAGCGGGTGATGATGTACGGCGGTGCCTTCGAAGCGGGCGCGGCACCGACCGGCGGGTTCCGCGTCAGCGCTCGCCTGCCCCGCGAACCGGACGAGGTGAAACGGTGATCCGTGTGCTGGTGGCCGACGACCAGGCCCTGCTGCGCGGCAGTTTCCGCGTCCTGGTGAACAGCGCGCCGGACTGCGAGGTGGTCGCCGAGGCCGGGAACGGCGCGGAGGCGGTCGACCTGGCCCGGCGCGAGCAGCCGGACGTCGTGCTGATGGACGTGCGCATGCCGGAGGTCGACGGGATCGAAGCCACCCGCCGGATCTGCGGGTCGCCGGAGACCGCCGGGGTGCGCGTGCTCATGCTCACCACCTTCGACCTGGACGAATACGTGTTCGCCGCCCTGCGCGCGGGCGCGAGCGGATTCCTGCTGAAGGACACCCCGCCCGCCGAACTGCTCACCGCGATCACCGTGGTGGCCGCGGGCGACAGCCTGCTCGCCCCGGCGATCACCCGGCGGCTGATCGAGGAGTTCGCCAGGCAGGGCGGTCCGGCGCAGCGCCCGTCCCGCGAACTCGACCAGCTCACCGCCCGCGAACGCGAGGTGCTGACGCTGATCGCGCGCGGCCTGTCCAACACCGAACTCGGGGAGCAGCTGCGGATCAGCCAGGCGACGGTGAAGACGCACATCGGTCACCTGTTGAGCAAGCTGCACGCCCGCGACCGCGCCCAGCTGGTGATCGCCGCCTACGAGAGCGGCTTGGTCACGCCGGCTCGATGACCTCGGCGCGGCACAGGAAGGCGAAGGGCGCGCGTCCGATCCGGGTGAGCACCACGCTCGCCTCCTGGGTACCGCCGAGTTTCATCCGGCGCCGCAACGCATCCGGGTCCACGTCGAGCCCGCGAATGAGAATCTCCAGCCGGCCGATCTCGTGCCGCCGCAACATCGCCCGGAGGCTCTTTTCCTGGTACGGCCCGTGTTCGATCACCCGGAATGCCCGCACCCCGGGCGGCGGGCGGTCACCGGTGAGGTAGGCGATCCGTTCGTCGAGCTGCCAGAGCCCGTGCCGGGCGCCGTAGTGGCGGACCAGCCCGGCCCGCACCACCGCCCCGTCCGGGTCGACGATCCACTCGCCCACCGGCGCCACCGGCACCTCGTCCGGCTCGGCGTCGGTGACCGTCCACTGTGTACCATCCGACCGCAGCACGGTGGCCCGGCGCTTCACGGTCGCCTGCTCGCCGGCCCACAGGCAGGCTTCGCGGACCTGGCCGTCGAGCGAGACCAGCTCGATCTCGTCCGCCCAGGGCACCGACTCGGGCGGCAGGCCTGGCGCGCACTTCACCACCAGGTCGCGGCCGCTGTACGCGGCGGCCAGTTCGTCCAGCGGTGGCGCGAAATCCGCCGGTTTCCAGGTGCGGCGCCCCGAGGAGTCCCGGCGAGCCGGATCCGCGACCACCACGGCGTTCCCGTCCCGTGGCCGCAGCGCGTCCGCCTGGAGCAGGTCCGCATCGACCCCGGCCTGGGCGCAGTTGTGCCGCGCCATCGCCAGCCGGACCTCGTCGAGGTCCGAACCGGTGCACGCGCTCGCCGTCTTCGCCAGTTCGACCAGGTCGGCGCCGATCGAGCAGGTGACGTCGTGGACCTCCCGGCCCGCCAGCCGCTCCGCCCGGTGCCGCGCCACCACCGAGGCGCTCGCCTGCTGCAGCGAGTCGCCGGTGAACAACCACCCCGCGGAACCGTCCACTTTGGTCACCGCTTTGCGCCGCAGCAGCACGGTTTCCAGCGCCGCGGCGTAGTGGTCGCCGACCACGCGCCTGGCGGTGGCCACGTCGGCGATCCGGGTGCGCTCGGTCAGCGGCAGCTCGGCGCACGTCGCGAGCGCCGCCTCCCCGGCTTCGGAGCGCAGGAAGGCGACGTCGTCGAGGGTGAACGAATAGGCCAACTACAGCCCGGTCGCGGCGGGCGGCTTGGTGCCGGCGATCATCACGTTGTAGAACAGCTGCCGCGGCAGCACCTTCGCCAGCAGCTTCTTGTCCACAGCGGACAGCCGCAGCCACAGGTGGTAGGCGAACAGCCGCCACTTCACCGTCAGCTTCTCCTGCGGCACCGCGGCCTCGAAGGTGCGGATCGGCCAGCCGGCCAGCGCCGCGGCGAACTCCTCGGTGACCGCGCGCACGTCCACCGCGCCCGCGCCCAGCGCCATGCGCTCCAGCTCGGACGGGTCGAAGGTGTGCAGGTCGACCACGGCTTCGAGAGCCGCCGCCCGCGAGGACTCGTCCAGTTCCTCCTGCGGCCGCCGCCAGTCCGACAGCGCGGGCAGCTTGGTCACGTTCGTGGTCAGCCACCAGGTGAGCTGGCCGAGCTTGCGCGCGTAGAAGTTGCCGATCTTGGTCGGCTCCCCGGCGAAGACGAACCGCCCGCCCGGCTTGAGCACGCGCAGCACCTCGCGGAAGGCCGCGGGCACGTCCGGGATGTGATGCAGCACCGCGTGCCCGACCACCAGGTCGAAGCTGTCGTCCGGGTACGGGATGCGCTCGGCGTCGGCCACCCGGCCGTCCACGTCCAGGCCCAGGTTCTCCGCGTTGCGCAGCGCCACCTGCACCATGCCCGGTGAGAGGTCGGTGACCGAGCCCTTCTTGATCACCCCGCCCTGCATCAGGTTCAGCAGGAAGAAGCCGGTGCCGCTGCCCAGCTCCATCGCGGTCGGGTACGGCGAGTCCTCCTCACCGGCCACCGCGCGGAACACGTCGGTGGCGTAGGTGATGCAGCGCTCGTCGTAGGAGATGGACCACTTCTCGTCGTAGGTCCCGGCTTCCCAGTCGTGGTAGAGCACGTTGGCCAACTTGGGGTCGCCGAACGCGGCCTTGACCTCTTCCTCGGTCGCGTGCGGGTGCGGCGCCGGGTCGTTCACCTCGGTCATCTCGCTACTTCCCTTCGAAGCTGGCCTTGCCGGGGCCGTTCTCGATGAACGACCGCATGCCGTTGGCCTGGTCTTCGGTCGCCCACAGCCCGGCGAACAGCTGCGTCTCCAGCTTCAGCCCGTTGGCCAGGTCGACGTCGAGGCCGCCGTCGATGGCGGCCTTCGCCGCCCGCAGCGCCACCGCCGGACCGTTCACGAACTGCGCGGCCCACTTGTGCGCCGCCGCGTACACGTCGTCCGGGGCGACGACCTCGTCCACGATGCCCAGCGCCAGCGCCTCCTCGGCCTTGACGAACCGGCCGGTGTAGACGAGGTCCTTGGCCTTGCTCGGGCCGATCAGCCGCGCGAGCCGCTGCGTGCCACCGGCGCCGGGGATCACGCCGAGCTGGATCTCCGGCTGGCCCACCTTGACGTTGTCACCGGCCACCCGGCGATCCGCGGTCAGCGCCAGCTCGAGCCCGCCGCCGAGGGCGTACCCGGTGATCGCCGCGACGGTCGGCTTCGGGATGCCGGCGAGCAGGCTGAGCGAAGTGGACAGCGCTGTGCCGAAGGTCACCATCTCGGCGTAGGAGCGGGCAGCCATCTCCTTGATGTCCGCGCCACCGGCGAAGGTCTTCTCACCGCCGTAGAGGATCACCGAGCGGATGTCGGCACGCTCGGTCACCTCCTTGGCGGCTTCCGCCAGCTCGGCCTGCACCTGGTTGTTCAACGCGTTGACCGGCGGGCGGTCCAGCCGGATCGTGCCCACCCCGGCCTCGACCTCGACAGATACGAACTCTCCCACGCCCATCCTCCTCGGCAAGCTTGACTGGTTCCAGCAGGCTACCGGGCAGTACGCGACCTCAGCGGCGACGGGCGAAGTAGCGGTCGCCCCAGCGTTCCAGTGCCAGGTCCTGCGCGAAGGTGGCGGACAGGTTCTCACTGGTCAGCACGTCGTCGACCAGTCCGGAGGCGACCGCCCGGCCGTCCCGCAGCAGCAGCGCGTGGGTGAAGCCCGGCGGGATCTCCTCGACGTGGTGCGTGACCAGCACCATCGCCGGTGCGTCGGGGTCCATGGCCAGCTCGGACAGCCGCGCCACCAGATCCTCGCGGCCCCCGAGGTCCAGCCCGGCCGCCGGCTCGTCGAGCAGCAGCATCTCGGGGTCGGTCATCAGCGAGCGGGAGATCAGCGCGCGCTTGCGCTCCCCTTCGGACAGGGTGCCGAAGGTGCGGTCGGCGAGGTGCTTGATGCCCATCGCGCCCAGCAGTTCGTCCGCGCGCTCGGTGTCGAGCGTGTCGTACACCTCGCGCCAGCGGCCGAGCACCGCGTACCCGGCGCTGACCACCACGTCCCGGACGGTCTCCTCGCCCGGCACCCGCGAGGCGAGCGCGGCGGAAGTGAACCCGATGCGCGGGCGCAGCTCGAACACCGAGACCTTGCCGATCCGTTCCCCGAGCAGGTCCACGCTGCCGGTGGTCGGGTGCAGTTCGGCGGCGGCCAGGCGGAGCAGGGTGGTCTTGCCGGCCCCGTTCGCGCCGAGCACCACCCAGCGTTCGTCGAGTTCCACCGCCCAGTCGAGGTCGGCGAGCAGGTCGTTCTGGCCGCGCCGCACCCCCACGCCGCTCATCCGCACCACGAGGTCGTCAAGTTCGTTCGGCTGCGTCAGCTCGGTCACGGCGTCATTGTCACCGACGCGGCCTCGCGCGCGCTCAACGGCCTACCCAGTTGCGTCCACCGCGTGGAACAGCACCCGCGGAGTGCCCGATCTGTGGCAGTATCCCTAGCGTGATCAGGCCGACAACCGCATGGCGCCGCACCGGGTGGCGCAACATGTGGTCCGACCTGACCGTCGATCTCGTGCTCGTCGCCTCCTGCGGGTGTACCACCGCGCGGCTCGGCGGCTGACGCCCTTCTTCTCCCCTGCTCTTTCACCGGCCTCCCCTCCGGTTCAGCCCGTGCCGCGCGCTGTGCACCCGTTGCCGTTTCACGCACACGCCAGGAGGCACCGCCATGACCCAGTCGCTCATCCGCCCGGACTTCGAGATCCACCCGCGCATCACCGACCCGCTGCTCCCGGACCTGCTGCACCCGGAGCGGCAGCTGTGGACGCCGCGGGAGCTGGCCGACCTGACCAGGACCGTGACCAACGAGCTGACCTCGAGCCTGCGGTCGATACTCCGCTTCGACGAGGAACAGCGCTGGTGGGCTCGCCTCGCGCTGACCGACGGTGTCGAACTGTGGCTGCTGTCGTGGTTGCCCGGCCAGCACACCGCCCCGCACGACCACGGTGGTGCCGCCGGTTCGTTCACCGTCCTGCAGGGCCAGCTGACCGAGGACTACCGCTACCCGGGCGGCCCGATCCGGCAGCGGTCGCACTTCACCGGCGACGGCATCGGCTTCGGTGCCGGTCGCGCGCACCAGGTCACCGGCGCCGGCGCCACCCCGGCGGCCAGCGTGCACGCGTACTCGCCGCCGCTGGTGCCCACCCGCACGTACACGAGCCTGAACGACGTGCCCGCGCAGATCCCGCCGCTGCCTGCCACGCTGACCCGATGAGCATCGAAGACGCGCTCGCCGCCGCCCGCGCCACCCTGTCCAGGGTGGAGCCGGAGGCGGCCAGCCGCCTGCAAGCCGAAGGCGCGCTGGTGGTGGACATCCGCCCGCACGCCAACCGCCTGGAGGAAGGCGAGATCCCCGGGTCGGTCCCCGTCGAACGAATCCACCTGGAATGGCGCCTGGACCCGGCGAGCGAGCACCGCCTGCCCGAGGTACACCCGGACCTGGCGGTCGTGGTGGTGTGCAACGAGGGCTACGCCTCCAGCCTCGCCGCCGCCGACCTCAAACGGCTCGGCCTGCGCCACGCCACCGACCTCATCGGCGGCTACCGAGCCTGGCGCTCCGCCGGCCTCCCCACCACCCCCGGCGGCCGCCCCGCCATCCCCTGACCCCCTCCCCGAGTTACACACGTTCAGCCGCCCGACACCTACGCCCAGGCACCCGAACCCCACGTTCAGGCGGCCGAGTCCCGCGTTCGCGCACCCGAACCTCACACCCGGGCAGCCGAGTCCCGCGTTCGCGCACCCGAGTTCAACACTCGGGCAGCTGAACCCCGCACTCAGTGGCCGGTCTCGCCGCAGGCCAGCCCGATTCGGGGTCAGCCTCGGCCTGCTCTCGCGACGGGCTGGCCAACGCGGCCATCCGGGCAGGCAGGCTCAGCGATCGCAGCCACGGCTCTCGTGGGTGAACGAACTGCAGCGACGGGCCCACAACTTCTAGGCGAAGGCCGAGTCCCAGTTCCAGCCACCCCGGACCATGAACCCACTCAGGCAGTGGGGCGTGGGCGGGTTGGGCGCCGGGTGGGCATCCGCGAAGGGGTGCCCAACCGGCGTGCGGGGCTAGAGTTGCGTGAGGTCGACTGCGGCTGCCATGGCGTGGTAGCCGGCATCGTTCGGGTGCAGGCGGTCCCCTGAGTCGTAGGCGGCCAGCATGGTGTCCGGGTCCGCGGGGTCAGCCAGCGCCCGGTCGAAGTCGACGACGGCGTCGTATTCGCCCGACGTGCGGATCCAGTGGTTCACCTCATCCCGCACGGCTTCCCGTTCCGCGCTGAAGTAGAACGCGCCCTTGAACGGGGTCAGCGTCCCGCCGATCACCCGGATCCCTTCCGCTCGCGCCTGTTTGATCAGGTTCCGGTGCCCCGCGATCAGGTCGGCCGCGGTCACCCATGGCGTCGCCCCGAGGCAGTCGTCCGGTGGGAAGCTGCTCATGCCGATGTCGTTGATGCCCTCCATGATGATCACCGAGCGAACGCCCGGCTGGTCCAGCACATCCCGTTCGAACCGAGCGGTGGCCCTCTCCCCCAGGCACGCCGAGTCGGTGAGCACCCGGTTGCCGCCGATGCCGCTGTTCAGCACCGGGCGCTTCCCGCCGAGCCGCTCGGCCAGCTCGTCCGGGTACCGGTTGTCGCCATCCACAGTGGACAGCGCGCCTTCGGTGATCGAGTCGCCGAAGGTCACCACCGCGCCCTTGCCGGGCGCGAGCACCTCCACCCCGGAGAGCAGGTACCAGGAGACGGAAGTCTCGGTGAACGCCGCCGCGCTCGTGTCCGACCGGTGGTCACCGCTCGCGCGGTAGCTGGTCGCGATCGCGTTCACGTGCGAGGTGACCGGCCCGGTCGGCTCGCGGAAGTACAGCGTGACCGTCAACTCCTCCAGCGGAGCCACCAGCAACGGCAGCGGATCGCTGCGCAGTTCCCCGCCCGCCGGGATCTCCGCCGACCGGGCGTGCCGGAAGGTCAGCGGCCGCACCGACCCCGGCTTGACCGCGGCGCCCTCGGCGGACCGCGCCACCGTCGCGCCGGTCAGCCGCAGCGGCTGGTCGCCGAACTCGTTGGACAACCGCACCCGCGCGGCCACCCCGCCGGAAGCCACCCGGACGACCTGGCGCACCGACTGCTCGGCGAACCCGGCCTCCGACCAGTTCTGCACCACGCCGAACGTCGGCTGCTGGACCGCGGTCGCCCAGGTGCCCGACCACAGTCCCGCTTCCGGTGCGGCGACCGCGGCGGGCGCGGTGCCGAGGCCGGCCGCGGTCACGAGGCCCAGCAGCAAGCCGAGGAATCTTCGTTTCATCAGACCTGTCCTCCCAGTTCGTCCAGGTCCGGCGAACGCTAGCGAAGGGGTCCGACAAAAACGAGCCTCAGGCGTGGATCACGCGGCCCAGCTCGGCGGGGGACGCCAGCAGCCCGTGCTTCGGCAGCACCCGGACGGTGTAGCCGAGCGAACCCGCGTACGGCAGCCGGAGCTTCGCCGCGAACGCGCCGATACCCGCCGGTTCCATCGACACGGTCACCGCTTCGGCCAGCTCATCGGTGTCGCCGACCTTGCCGACCACCGCCTGTACGTCCACTTCGGACGGTTCCAGCCCGGCCAGGTCGATCCGCGCGCCGACCCGCACCTCGGTGCCGACCACCAGCGTGTCCGGGGCTTCCACCTGCAGTTCGGTGTCGAAGATGGTCAGCCGCGGCCAGGCGACCTCCACCTTCGTCCGGTACTCGGCCAGCGACAGCGCTCCTCGGTAGCCGTCGGCGACAGCGCCGTGCACCGTCTCCACGGCCGGGCGGTAGCCGGTCTCCACGTACTCCCGGACCATGCGCGACGCCTGCAGTCTCGGTCCCAGCGTCTGCAGCGTGTGCCACACCCGTGAGAGCCAGCCCTCCGGCGTGCCACCCGGCCCGCGCTCGTAGAACAACGGCACGATCTGCAGCTCGAGCAGGTCGTACAGGGCGGCGGCCTCGAGGTCGTCGCGGCGCAGCGGGTCGAGCACCCCGTCCGCGGTGGGGATGGCCCAGCCGTTGCTGCCGTCGTAGCACTCGTCCCACCAGCCGTCCCGGATGGACAGGTTCAGCCCACCGTTCAACGCGGACTTCATGCCGGAAGTCCCACAGGCCTCCAGTGGCCTTGTCGGATTGTTCAACCAGACGTCACAGCCGCGGTAGAGGTACCGCGCCATCGCCATGTCGTAGTCCGGCAGGAAGACGATCCGGTGCCGCACCCGCGCGTCGTCGACGAACCGCACGATCTGCTGGATCAGCGCCTTGCCGCCCTCGTCCGCCGGGTGCGACTTGCCCGCGACCACCACCTGCACCGGCCGCTCCTCGTCGAGCAGCAGCGCGCGCAGGCGGTCCGGGTTGCGCAGCATCAGGGTCAGCCGCTTGTAGGTCGGCACGCGCCTGGCGAAGCCGACGGTCAGCACGTCCGGGTCGAAGACGTGGTCGGTCCAGCCGAGTTCGAGCGCGGAAGCGCCTCGCTGCAGCCACGCGGCCCGCACCCGGCGGCGTACCTCCATCACCAGTTTCTGCCGCAGGTCCCGGCGCAGCGCCCAGAGTTGCTCGTCGCTGACCCGGTCACGGATGCCGGACCAGTTGTCGGAATCGCCGTCGTAGCCCCACTCCTCGTGGCTGCCACCGAGCAGCGCGCTCAGCTCGCGCGCCACCCAGGTCGGCCCGTGCACCCCGTTGGTCACCGACGAGATCGGCACCTCACGCTCGTCGAACCCGGGCCACAACCGCGCGAACATCCGGCGTGAGACCCGTCCGTGCAGCGCGGAAACCCCGTTCGACCGCTGGGCCAGGCGCAGGCCCATGTGCGCCATGTTGAACATGCCGGGGTTCTCCTCGGCACCAAGGGCGAGCACGCGGCGCAACTCCACGTCCGGTACCAGCCTGCCGTCGCCGAAGTAACGCTGCACCAGGTCGACCGGGAAGCGGTCGATCCCGGCCGAAACCGGGGTGTGCGTGGTGAACACGGTCCCGGCGCGGACCGCGGACAACGCCTGGTCGAACTCCAGTCCGCCGTCGCGCATCACCTCACCGGCGCGCTCGAGGCCGAGGAAGCCCGCGTGCCCTTCGTTGGTGTGGGAGACCTCCGGCTGCGGGTGGCCGGTCAGCGCGCAGTACTGGCGCACCGCGCGCATACCGCCGATGCCGGCGAGGATCTGCTGCCGGATGCGGTGGTCGGCGTCGCCGCCGTAGAGCCGGTCGGTGACGCCGCGCAGGTCGTCGTCGTTGACGTCGGTGTCGGTGTCCAGCAGCAGCAACGGGATCCGGCCGACGCGTGCCTTCCACACCTGCGCCAGCAACTCCCGGCCGCCGGGCATCGCCACCGCGACGTGCATCGGCGCGCCGTTCTCGCCGGTGACCAGCTCCAGCGGCAGCCCGATCGGATCGATCACCGGGTAGTGCTCCACCTGCCAGCCGTCGAGCGACAGCGCCTGCCGGAAGTACCCGGCGCGGTAGAGCAGGCCGACACCGATCATCGGCACGCCGAGGTCCGACGCGGCTTTGAGGTGGTCGGCGGCGAGCACGCCGAGGCCACCCGAGTAGTTCGGCAGCGCTTCGGTGACGCCGAACTCCATCGAGAAGTAGGCCACCGCGGCGGGCAGCCTGCCGTCGCCTTCGCCCGCCCGGCGCTGGTACCACCGCGGCTCGGTCAGGTAGTGCTCGAGGTTCTCCGTCGCGGCACGGGCGGCGGCGAGGAAGTCGTCGTCGAGGGCCAGTTCCTCCAGACGGGCCGGCGGCAGCGCGGTGAGCAGGCGCAACGGGTCCCGGATCTCGTTGAAGAGCTTGGCGTCGATCGAGGCGAACAGGTCGCGCGTCGGCGGGTGCCAGGTCCAGCGCAGGTTGGTGGCCAGCGCGCGGAGCCCGGCCAGCGGCTCCGGCAGACTCGGGCGGACGGTGAACCGGCGAACTGCTCTCATGCCCGTGACCCTAGCGTTCCGTGCACTCTTCGCCCGTTCGCCCACTACAGCCGGTCACCTGCCGCACAATGGACCCATGCGCACGCCCGCGACCCTGATCGCGCTCGCCCTGGCCGTGGTTTCGCTGGCCGCGTGCGGCACGCCGGTGCGGGGCACCGCGGTCCGCAGCCCGGCGGTGATCGCCGAGGATCTGGCTCGCAGCGCGAAGTCCGTGGTCGACCCGGATTTCGTGAACGGGTCCGACGGCGGCGACGTGGACCGGCTGGCCGCCACCGCGATCACCGACATCCAGGCGTACTGGACCGAGACGTACCCCTCGCTGTTCGGCGGACCGTGGGAGGACCTGCGCGGCGGCTTTTACTCGGTCGACACCGCCGACGCCGGGGCCGAACCGCCGCCGTGCACCGAATCGGCGGCCACGATCAGCGGCAACGCCTACTACTGCTCGAACGGCGACGTGATCGTCTGGGACCGCGCGGCCCTGCTGCCGGTGCTGACCGAACGGTTCGGCGGTGGCGGCGTGATGCTGGTGCTGGCGCACGAGATGGGGCACGCCGTGCAGCAGCGCACCGGCCTCGGCCGCGGTGGTGACCGCGACAGCGCCGCGCTCTACCCCGGCATCGTGATCGAGGCGATGGCCGACTGCTACGCCGGTTCGTTCATCCGCTGGGTGGTCGACGGCAAGGCCGAGCACCTCCAGGTCGAGCGGGAGGAACTCGACTCGCTGATGCGCGCGCTGATCACCTTCCGCGACCCGCTCGGCACCTCCCACCGCGAGGCCTCCGCCCACGGCGACGCCTTCGACCGGGTTTCCGCCTTCCAGGACGGTTTCGAGTCCGGGCCCCGGTTGTGCGCCGACATCACCGCGTCGAACCGGGCGTTCACCCAGCGCTCCTTCCTCAGCGAAGAGGACGCGGCCCGCGGTGGGAACCTGCCGCTACCCGACCTGGTGCCCGCGATCTCCGAGGACCTCGGCTCGTACTTCTCGCGCGAAATGTCGCAGGCGGGGCACGAGTGGTCCACGCCCAAGATCGAGCCGGTGACCGCGGACCCGCGCTGCACCGCCGGTGAGCAGGGCGCGGTGGCGTACTGCCCGGAGCAGAACTCGGTGCAGCTGCGTGAGGACGGCACGCTCGGCGACATCCACACCAACATCGGCGACTTCGCCACCGGAACCGTGCTGGCCAGCCGCTTCGGCCTGAGCGCGCTCGCCGCCGCCGGCAAGCCGACCACCGGTGAACCGGCCCAGCGCGGCACGCTCTGCCTGGCGGGCGCCTACACCGGCTCCCTGCTCAACCCGCAGGGCGAGTTCACCGTGTCGCCCGGCGACCTCGACGAGGCCGTGCAGGTCCTGCTCGGCTACGACTACCCGGCACGCGACGTCGACGGCGGCTCGATCGCCTCCGGCTTCGACCGCGTGTCGGCCTTCCGCGGCGGGGTGGTCGGCGGCACGAAGGCGTGCGATCTGGGGTGATGTCGCCACGGCGGTCGTACCCGCTTAGTAGGGTGCGCTGTGCCGGACTTGGTTCAGCCCTGGTGAGGGGCCGGAGAACGAAACGAGCGAGCGACCATGGGTAAGAACTGGGGGCGGGGGGCCCTGATCGCGCTGACCGCCGTGCTCACGCTGAGCGCGTGCAACGACAAGGGCGGCGAAGCGGGGCCCGACGCCGACAAGGTGTCCGACGGCAACGTCGCCGGCTTGCCGGTCACGCACTTCGAGAGCGGGCTGAAGAGCGACGCGCCGACGCCGAACCTCGAGGTCAAGAACGCCACCGACAGCGTCGAGGACAAGATCGCCATCGCCTCGATCGCCGACGTCAGCGAGTACTGGACGCAGGAGATGCCCGCCCACTTCGGGCAGCAGTTCGAGCCGGTCAAGCAGCTGCAGTCCTACGACCCGACCACCGACCGCGAAGAGGTCTGCGGGGCCTCGCTCAAGGACGCCGCGATGAACGCGTTCTTCTGCCCGCCGGAGGACCTGGTCGCCTGGGACCGCAAGCAGTTGCTGCCGCTGCTGAACGAGGAGTTCGGCCCGATGGCGATCGTGACCGTGCTCGGCCACGAGTTCGGCCACGCGGTGCAGTACCGCCTCGGCGAAAAGGCAGGCATGACCAAGAACACCTCGACGCTGGTCAAGGAGCAGCAGGCCGACTGCTTCACCGGCGGCTACTTCCGCTGGATGGCCGAGGAGAAGAGCAAGTACTTCCAGGTGTCCACCTCGGAGGGCGTCAACCAGGTGCTCGCCTCGCTGTTCATGATCCGCGACCAGGCGGGCCAGTCGGCCAAGGACCGGTCCGCGCACGGCACCGGGTTCGACCGGACCTTCGCCTTCCAGCTCGGGTTCGAGAAGGGCGCCAAGGAGTGCGCCGGGATCAACCAGCAGAACGTCGACGAGCGCATCACCGAACGCCCCTTCGACAAGCAGGACAAGGGCGAGGGTGACGCGAAGATCGACATGAAGACGATCGGCGTACTGCAGGAAAGCCTGGACGCCGCGTTCGGCAAGGCGGGCGCGCAGCCGCCCAAGATCGTCGACGACGGCGGCACCTGCCCCGGCGGCCCGGCCACCCCGCCCGCTTCGTACTGCCCGGACACGAACACCGTGAGCATCGACTTGGGGGCGCTCAACACCCTGGGCCGCACCGGCGACCGCAAGGCCGAGTTCGAAGGCGAGGACCCGGGCGGCCTGGGCGACTTCGCGGCGTTCGCGGAGGTCGCGTCGCGGTACACGCAGGGCATCCAGAAGGGCGTCGGCGCCTCGGTGGACAACGCGAACGCGGGCCTGCGGACCTCGTGCCTGGTCGGCGCGTGGGCGGCCGAGACGAACAAGCCTGGCGCGAAGCTGCGGCTGTCCTCCGGTGACCTCGACGAGGCGATCGCGGAGCTGCTGCAGCCGAAGAGCGTGATCGCCGCGGACATCAACGGCAAGCAGGTGGAGAACGGGTTCGAGCGGGTCGAGTCGCTGCGGCGCGGTTACCTCGAAGGCTCGGGCGTCTGCAGCCAGCAATACGGCTGAGCGAACGCTAGGAGTGGGGCATTACTGGCATTGATTGCAAGTAATGCCCCACTCATAGCATTAGAAGAGGGCGGAGGCCAGATTCCGGCGGGCCTTGAGCACCCGCTCGTCGCTGGCGTCGAACAGCTCGAACAGGCCGACGAGGTGCTCACGCACACGGTTGCGGTCGTCACCGGCGGTCCGCCGGACAACGTCGATCAGCCGGTTGAACGCCTCGTCCACCTGCATCTGCGACAGCTCGAAGTCCGCCGCGGCGAGCTGGGCGTCGAGGTCCTTCGGGTCCGCGTCGGCACGGGCGACGGCCGACGGGTCCACCTGCGCCGAACGCTCGGCGAAGGTCACCTGCACCAGCGCGGCCTTGGCCTGCTCGTTGGCCGGCTCGGCGTCCAGGATGCGCTGGTAGGCGGCCTTGGCGGCGGCGAAGTCGCCTCGCTCGAAGGCGTCCTCGGCCTCGGTGAACCGGGGGTCTTCGGTCTCCTCGGCCGGTTCGCCGGCGGCGTCGGAGATGCCGGGCAGCTTGTCCTTGAGCGCGTCGAGCAGGGACTTGATCCATTCCCGGATCTGCGGCTCGGGCAGCGCGCCGGAGAACGCGTCGACCGGCTGCCCGCCGGCGATCGCCACGATCGTCGGGATGGACTGCACGCCGAACAGCTGCGCGATCCGGGGGTTGGCGTCCACGTCGACCTTGGCCAGCACCCAGGCACCGCCGGATTCGGCGGCCAGGCGCTCGAGCACCGGGCTGAGCTGCTTGCAGGGGCCGCACCACTCGGCCCACAGGTCGACCACCACGAGTTGCTTGAGCGAGCGCTCCACGACATCGGCCTGGAAGGTCGCCTCACTGACCTCGATCACCGCGTCACCGGAGGACGCGGGCGGGCCGTCACCACCGGCGGGCGGGGGCGCACTCGGCGCGGGGCGCTGCTGCCGCGACGCGTCGGCGCGGGCCTTGAGCGCGGAGAGGTCCACCGCGCCGGACAGCGCGGCGGAAAGGGCTGCTGACTTGGCTGCGGATCCGCGTGGATGTGTCACGGTTCCATCCTGGCACGCCTCGGAGCCCGCTTCACCGCAGGTGCTGCTCGAGTCGCTCGACCTTGCCCGCCAGTTCGCCGCTGTGGCCGGGGCGGATGTCGGCCTTGAGCACCAGTGAGACCCGCGGTGCCTCGGCCTGCACCACTTCGGTCGCCCGCTTCACCACCGCCATCACTTCGTCCCACTCACCCTCGATCAGGGTGAACATGGCGTTGGTCTCATTCGGGAGGCCGGACTCGCGCACCACCTGGACCGCCTTCGCCACGGCCTCGGCCACCCCGGCCGACTCGCCGAGCGGGGACACGCTGAACGCGACGATCATGGGACTACCTCCGCGAAAGAACAGGAAACCGGCTGGATATCCACCACCCTGCCCCACCCGGGCGGTACCCGCTGGTAACTTCGGCAGCCATGAACAGCCCGCTGCCCTTCGATCCCATCGCCCGCGCCGCCGAGCTGTGGGAAGAGCGCATCGGCGACTCCGGCACGATGGCCGCGGTGACCGGGATCATGCGGGTCCAGCAGATTATCCAGTCCGCTGTGGACGGTGCGCTGAAGCCGCACGGCCTCACCTTCGCCCGTTACGAGGCGCTGGTCCTGCTCACCTTCGCCAAGCGGTCCAGCCTGCCGATGCGGGTGATGGGCGAGCGCCTGCAGTTGCACCCCACGAGCGTGACCAACATCGTCGACCGGCTGGAAAAGGACGGCCTGGTCAAGCGGGTACCGCACCCGACCGACCGCCGGACCACGCTGGTCGAGATCACCGACGGGGGCCGCAAGCGCCGCGAGGAGGCCACCGAGGCGGTCACCGCGATCGGCTTCGGCCTGAACGGGCTCACCGACCGGCAGACCCAGCAGCTGATCGAGCTGCTCACCAAGGTGCGCAAGGCGACCGGCGACTTCACCGAATAACGGAAAACGGGGGCCGCCTCTCGGCGACCCCCGTTCCCGGACGGTTCAACTCAGACAGCGACGGGCTCGGCCTTCTCGGCGAACAGGCCGGTGCCACCGTGGGCGACCAGCTCGGGGCCGTCCAGCTTGCCGGTGCGCAGCGCCCACTTCTCGAAGGCCCAGGTGGCCAGCGGCGGGATGCTCGCGACCAGCGCCAGCACCAGGGTGCTCGCCTTCCAGCCCAGCGGCTTGGTCACGGCGAGGGAGGTGAGCAGGTAGACCACGAAGACCACGCCGTGCACCATGCCCAGCACCGGCACGCCGCCGTCGCCGGACTCGACGACGTACTTGAAGAACATCCCGATCAGCAAACCAGCCCAGGACAGCGCCTCGGCCACGGCGGCCACGCGGAACAGTACAGCGGCCTTGCTGGACACGACTTCCTCCTATAAGTCGAAAAAACGTCCGTACAACGGGTGCGGACAGGTGCGTTCCTGCCACGTCAACCGCGTCGTCGGACGATGTGATCCCAGTGTGAGCCGTGATGGCGATCACCGGAACACCGGGGGTGCGTGATCACGCTCACCAGAGACCCTTCGCGACAACCTTGTCACCCTCCGGACCGGCCCGGGTATTGACAGTGCGCGGTGCACTGGTGTGCAATTCCGGCCACTATGACAACGTTGTCGTCTCCCGGCCGGGGCAGCGCCCGCCGTGCCACGATGAGCGATGTGGCGCGGCTCGCGGGCGTGAGCATCAAGACCGTCTCCCGTGTGGTGAACGACGAACCAGCGGTTCACCCCGACACCGCCGAGCGGGTCATGGCCGCCATCGAACAGCTCGGCTTCCGGCGCAACCTCGGTGCGCGCAACCTCCGCCGTGGATCGACCACGGGCACGATCGGGTTGATCGTGGAGGACGTCGGGAACCCTTTCTACTCCGAACTCAATCGCGCCGTGGAGCGGATCGCCGGCTCCTACGAGCGGCAGGTGCTCACGGGTTCGTCCGAAGAGAACCGCGAGCGGGAGCGCGAACTGGCGCTCGAGTTCTGTTCCCGCCGGGTGGACGGCCTGCTGATCGTGCCCGCCGGCATGCAGCACGGTTACCTCGTGCCCGAGATGCGGGCGGGCACCCCGGTGGTGTTCATCGACCGCCCGGCCGGCGACATCGTGGCCGACACGGTGCTGGTGGACAACATCGGCGGCACGGCCGAAGCGGTTACCCACCTCGCCGCGCACGGGCACCGCCGCATCGCCTTCCTCGCCGACAGCGCGGGCATCTACACCGCCAACGAACGCCTGCGTGGTTTCCGCGAGGGCTGCGCGCGGGCGGGCGTCCGCTACGACGAGCGCCTGGTGATCATGCGCAAGCCGACCGAGGAGAGCGTCGGCGAGGCGATCCGCACGCTGCTCGCCGGTCCCGAAGCGGCCACCGCGGTGGTCGCCGGCAACAACCGCGTCACCGTCCACCTGCTGCGCGCGCTGGCCCACAGCCCGAACCGCCCCGCGCTGGTCGGCTTCGACGACTTCGAACTCGCCGACCTCCTCGACCCGCCGGTCAGCGTGATCGCGCACGACGTCAGTGCGCTCGGTGAGGCCGCGGCCAACCTGCTGTTCGCTCGAGTCCAGGGCGACCAGTCCACCCCAAGAAAGGTAGTTCTCCCCGTGCGTCTTGTAGCCCGCGGTTCCGGCGAGGTGGCACCTCGATGAGCGCTTCCCCCGCTCCGCTCCGGCTCCCCGCGAACCAGCCGCCGCAGTTCTACCGGGGTGGCGAAGCCATCGCGAGGCTGCGCGGGCTCTCCGCCTCCGCGAGCGACTTCGGCCCGGAAGACTGGGTCGGCTCCACCACCACGATGTACGGGCAGGACAGCAACGGCCTGACCAAGCTGGCCGACGGCCGCTGGCTGCGCGACGCCGTCCGCGACGACCCCACCGGCTGGCTCGGCGCGAAGCACGTGGAGGCGTTCTCCGATTCGACCGGCCTCCTGGTGAAGCTGCTCGACGCCGGTCAGCGGCTCCCGGTGCACTTCCACCCGACCGACGCCTTCGCCCGGAAGCACTTCGACTCCCACTTCGGCAAGACCGAGGCGTGGATCGTGGTCGGCACCTACGGCGACGACCCGCGGGTCTACCCCGGTTTCCGCGAGACGCTGAGCAAGCAGACCATCGACGAATGGGTGCGGGAGCAGGACACCCCGTCCATGCTCGGCGCGCTGAACAGCATCCCGGTCACCGCCGGGGACACCGTGTACATCCCGGCCGGCCTGCCGCACGCGATCGGCGAAGGCGTGTTCGTGGTCGAACTGCAGCAGCCGACCGACTTCTCGCTGACCATCGAATGGCGTGACTTCCTCGCCAACCCGGAGAAGGGGCACCTCGGCCTCGGTTTCGACACCGCACTGGAGGCGCTGGACACCTCCGGCTGGGACCCCGACCGGCTGGAGACCATCATCCGCCGCACCGCGGGCGCGGATGGGTCCACTGTGGACCTGCTCGCCGACGGTTCCGGCGAGTTCTTCCGCGCCGACCAGCTCCGCCCCAGCGGCCCGCTGGCACTGGACCCGTCGTTCTCGGTGCTGGTGGTGATGGACGGCACGGGCACGCTGCGCACCGAGCACGGTGACGAACTCACGCTGCGCAAGGGCGAAACCCTCGTGGTGCCGTTCGGTGCCGGTGCCACCGAGCTGTCGGGGGATGTGACGCTCATCCGCTGCCGGCCGCCGGCCCCGGAAAGGAGGCCCGATCGATGAGTGAACTGCTGCTCGACGCCCAGGACCTGACCAAGCGCTACGGCTCGGTGGAAGCCCTGCGCGGCGCCTCGTTCCAGGCGTACGCCGGGCAGGTCACCGCGCTGATCGGCGACAACGGCGCCGGGAAGTCCACCCTGGTCAAATGCCTGTCGGGCGCCGAACAGCCCACCTCGGGCAAGATCCTGCTGGACGGCAAGCAGGTCACCCTCGACTCGCCGACCACCGCGAGGCGGCTCGGCATCGAGACCGTCTACCAGGACCTCGCCGTGGCCCCGGAGCTCGACCCGGCGGCCAACCTGTTCCTGGGCCGGGAGCTGCACCGGAAGGGCATTCTCGGCAAGCTCGGCATGCTCGACAAAGCCGAGATGCGCCGCCAGGCCGTGGAGCACTTCCAGCGCCTCGGCGTGAACCTGCAGAGCACCGAGGTGCCGATCGCCGCGTTGTCCGGCGGGCAGCGGCAGAGCGTGGCGGTGGTCCGCTCGGTGGTGTGGGCCAGCAAGGTCGTGTTCATGGACGAGCCGACCGCCGCACTCGGCGTGGTGCAGCGCGAACGCGTGCTCGACGTGATCAAGAAGGTGCGGGACCAGGGCATCGGCGTGGTGCTGATCAGCCACAACATGCCCGAGGTGCTGTCGGTGGCCGACCGGGTCGAGGTGCTGCGGCTGGGCAAGCGGGTCGCCCGGTTCCAGGCCGCGGACACCAAGCTCGAAGACCTCGTGGCCGCGATGACCGGTGCACTGACCCAGGAGGAGGCGGCGTGAGCAGGGCGACCGAACCCGCCAAGCCCGGAGTTCAGTCCGAAGTGGACGGCACGGGTGGCTTCGCCCGGCGCTCGCTCGGCTCCCGGCTGGTGTCCGCGAACACCTTCTGGATCGCCCTGGTGCTGCTCGCCCTGTGCGTGGTGTTCACCATCGCCGCCCCCGGCGAGTTCGCCACGGTGTTCACTTTCCAGACGCTGCTCATCGAGACCGCCGTGCTGCTGGTGCTCTCGGTGGGCATGACCTTCGTGATCATCACCTCCGGCATCGACCTGTCGGTCGGCTCGGTGCTGATCTTCGCCGGCATGGTGTCCGCGAAGACCATGGAGGCGCTCAGCCCGGGCGGCACGGCGACCAACGCCGGCTGGGGCGTGATCTCGGTGGGCCTGATCGCCGGCGTGGTGGCAGGCACGGTGTGGGGCCTGATCAACGGCCTGCTGATCGCGGTGGCCAAGATCCCGCCGCTGATCGTCACGCTCGGCACGATGGGCGCCGCCCTCGGCGCGGCGTACCTGCTCAACAACGGCTCGGACGTGCGCAGCGTCCCTACCGTGCTCAACAACACCCTCGGCTACGGCACCTGGTTCGGCATCCCGAACCTGGTGCTGGTGGCGGCGGTGATCACGCTGATCGGCGCGTGGCTGCTGCACACCACCAAGTTCGGCCGCTACACCTACGCGGTCGGCTCCAACGCCGAGGCGGCGCGGCGCTCCGGCATCGGGGTCACCGCGCACCTGCTGAAGGTGTACACGCTCACCGGGTTCCTGGCGGGCGTCGCGGGCTTCATGTCGCTGGCCTACTACGCCTCGACCACGATCTCGGCGCACACCACCGACAACCTCAACGCCATCGCCGCCACGGTGATGGGCGGGACCAGCCTCTTCGGCGGCATCGGCTCGGTGCTCGGCACGGTGATCGGGGTGTTCATCCCGGCGGTGCTGAAGAAGGGCTTCAACATCACGCAGGTTCCCGACTTCTGGCAGATGATCGCGGTCGGCGCGGTGCTGATCGCGGCGGTCTGGTTCGACCAGCGACGCCGGCGGCTGCGCAACAGCCGCTGATCGTCGTTCCCGGCAACAGCACTGCGACAGCACAAAGAGGTGCACCCATGAAGTTCAACCGCAAGACCTTCGCCGCCACCGGCTCGGCGCTCGCCATCGTCGCGCTGGTAACCGCCTGCGGCGGCTCAGGCCAGGTCGGTCAGAGCAACGACGCCGGTGGCCAGCCCGCGGAGAACAACAAGAAGCTCACGCTGATCCCGGGCGTACAAGCCGAGCCGTTCTACATCTCGATGCAGTGCGGCGCCGAAGCCGAAGCGAAGAAGCTCGGCTACGAATTGAACACCTCGGCCCCGCAGAAGTTCGACGCCGCGATGCAGACCGAGAAGGTCAACGCCCTCGGCTCCGCCCCACCGGCGGGCCTGCTGATCGCCCCGACCGACGACACCGCGATGCTCGCCCCCATCCAGCAGGTGAAGAACCGCGGCACCAAGATCGTCGAGGTGGACACCGCGCTGAAAGACACCGGCGTGGCTGTCTCCTCGATCTCCTCGGACAACGCCGAAGGCGGCAAGCTCGCCGCCCAGACCCTGGCCAAGCTGGTCGGCGACAAGCCGGGCTCGGTGCTGGTGCTCGACACCATCGCCGGCACTTCCACCACCAACGCCAGGGCGAAGGGCTTCGAGGAAGAGCTGAAGAACTTTCCGAACCTGAAGTCGGCAGGCGTGCAGTTCACCCAGAACGAGCCGGACCAGGCCGCCTCGAAGGTGACCGCCGCCCTCGCCTCCACCCCGGACCTGGTCGGCATCTTCGCCACCAACCTGAACACCGGCGAAGGCGCCGCCACCGGCCTGCGCAACGCCGGCAAGATCGGCCAGGTCAACCTGGTCGGCTTCGACGCCAGCCCTTCCGAGGTCGAAGGCCTGCGCAAGGGCGAGTATCAGGGTCTCATCGCCCAGGACCCGGCGTCGATCGGACAGCAGGGCGTGCAGCAGGCCGTGGCCGCCCTCGAGGGCAAGCCCGTGCAGCGCACCATCACCGCCGGCCTGCACTCCATCACCAAGGAAGACATGGACGCCAACCAGCAGTACTTCTACAAGCAGCAGTGCTGACCTGAGCTGACCCGCCCGGCGGGGCACCGTCCGTAGTGGAGGACGGTGCCCCGCCGCCGGTTCAGCTCAGGTCAGCGAGTCGTTCCGCCAACCAGCCGCGGGAAGCCCGCCAGAGCCCGGCTCCCAGCGAGATCCGCGCCACCCCCAGCTCGGCCAGCTGCTCCCGCTGCGGCCCGCCCGGCCACAGCGTGGCGTTCACCGCCGCCGGACTGACCGCCGCCACGAACGCCCGCAGCACCTCAGGCGAGCGCACCAGGATCGGATACACGCAGTCCGCCCCGGCCTCGAGATAGGCTCGTGCCCGCTCCACGGCCTCATCGAGCACGGCCTGCTCATCATCCGCGCCCAGGAACACATCCACCCGGGCGTTGAGCACCAGTCCGTCACCGGCCGCCTCACGGACAGCACCGAGGAACTCGGCCTGCTCCCCTGCCGGACGTACACCACGCCCGGGGTCGGTGTCCTCGAGGTTGCAGCCCACCACACCAATGTCCAACAGCTGCCCAGCCAGTTCCGCAGCGCCGAGCCCATAACCCGACTCCGCGTCCACGGTCACGGGCACGTCGACCACCCGCGTGATCCTCGCCGCCGCGGCGAACATCTCCGCCACCGGAGCACCTTGACCATCCGCGAAGCCAAGGGACTCCGCGATCGCCGCGGAGCTGGTGGCGACCACCGGGAACCCGGCCGCCACCACCAGTTTCGCGCTGTCGGCGTCCCACGCGTTCGGCAGCACCAACGGGCGCCCCGGGACGTGCAGGTCCCGGAGTTTCGCCGCCGTCATCGAGGCAACGGCTTGTGGCTCGTGACGCCCAAGCGGTTCCAGGTGTTGATCAAGGCCACCGCCCAGCACACCGCGCGGTACTGGTCCTCGGTCAGCACCTTGGTCGCCTGCTCGTACACGTCGTCGGGCACGTCCTGCCGCTCGGACAGCTTCGTGATGGCGTCGGTCAGCGCGAGCGCCGCCCGCTCCTGCTCGGTGTAGAGCTCGGTCTCCCACCAGGCGCCCAGCAGGTAGATCCGTCGTTCGTCCTCACCCAGCTCGCGCGCGTCGCGGCTGTGCTTGTCCAGGCAGTACGCACAGCCGTTCAGCTGCGAACCGCGGATCTTGACCAGCTCGATCAGCTTCTGGTCCAGGCCCGCGTCCGCCGCCGCCTTCTCCACTTCCGTGTGCAGGGCTACCAGCGACTTGAAAAGGGTGGTGTGGTCAGACAGTTGGATTCGCTTCGTCACGCACATCACGCTACCGGTGACTGGTTCACCGGTATGGTCCAGTTCCATGGCGGTTCGGTGGTCCAGTTCCCAGGACATCCACCTCGACTGGCGACCGGGCTCCGGCCAGCGCGGCCTGGCCGAAGCGATCCGGCGGGCGATCCGGTCCGGCCGGCTCGACACCGGGACCGCCCTGCCCTCGACCCGCGCGCTGGCCGAAGACCTCGGTGTCGCCAGGGGCACCGTCACCAAGGCCTACAGCCAGCTCTCGGCCGAGGGTTACCTGCGGACCAGCCAGGGAGCGCCGACCATGGTGGCCGCGATCGCCGCTCCGCCGGCCTCACCGGCCCGGGCGCGGCCGGGCAACGGGGAACCAGCTGACGCCCGCTGGAGCCTGTTGCCCGGACGGCCCGACCTGGCCGCCTTCCCACGCACGGAGTGGTTGGCGGCCACCCGGAAGGTGCTGCAGCACGCACCTCCCGACGTGTTCGGCTACACCGACGACCTCGGCGCGCCCGTGCTACGCACCGCGCTCGCCAGGTACCTCGCCCGCAGCCGGGGCGTGGTCGCCGAACCGGACCGGATCCTCGTGTGCGGGGGCTTCGCACAGGCCATCTCCGTGCTCGCCTCGGCCCTGCACCACCGGGGCATGCACGAGATGGCTTTCGAGGATCCGTCCTTGCGCCACTTCCGCGACCTGGCCTCGGCCGCGGGGCAGCGCATCGCCGGGGTACCGGTGGACGAGGCCGGTCTCCGGGTGTCCGAACTGGACAGTCCGGTCGCCGTGGTGACGCCCGCCCACCAGTTCCCGCTCGGGGTCACCCTGGCCCCCGAGCGCCGGGCCGAACTCGCCAGGTGGGTGACGAGTTCGGGGGCCTTCGCCGTCGAGGACGACTACGACGGCGAGTTCCGGTTCGATCGGGAACCGGTCGGCGCCCTGCAGTCGCTCGCTCCCGAGCGCTTCATCTACGCGGGCACGGCGAGCAAGACCCTGGCGCCCGCGTTGCGCCTGGGCTGGCTCGTGCTGCCCCGTGCCCTGGTGGAACCGGTCCGCGCCGCCATGGCCGACCGCGGTTCCCGGCCACCGGCCCTCGGCCAGCACGTCCTCGCCGAGATGCTCGACTCCGGCAAGTACGACCAGCACGTGCGCCGGCGTCGGTCGGTCTACCGCAACCGCCGGGACCGGCTGCTGTCCCTGCTGCCGCGGCCACTGCGGCCGTCCGGGATCTCCGCGGGACTGCACCTGCTGCTCCCGCTGCCCACTGGTGGGCCAGGTGAAGCGGAGGTACTCGACCACGCACGCCGGCATTCGCTCGCGCTCGAGACACTCCGCAGCACCTGGATCTCCCCCGGCCCTCATCGGCAAGGCATCATCGTCGGCTATGCCGCGCCGGCCGACCACGCCTTCACCCCTGCCGTCGACGCCCTGATGGCCACCCTCCGGGACGCCGGCGTCACCTCATCGGGAAGTTGAGCCTCCTTCCCTGCTCCACCCACGCGATCACAGCGCCTTCGCTTTCCGCCATCCGGCGATCTTCTGCTCGGTGGCCGCCACCATGCCGTCGAAGATCGCGTCGCCCACCAACAGCCGCAGCGGCGGGTCATCGGTGCCGACCACCTTCAGCACCGCCGCCGCGACCTCGGCCGGATCGCCTTCCACGAAGTCGCCGTGATCGGCCGCCAGTTCCTCGCGCACGACGTCATACGCGGGGTTGGCGGCGGCGAGCTTCATACTGGAACCACCCCAGTCGGTCGCATAGCCACCCGGTTCGACCAGCGTCACGCGGATGCCGAACCGGCCGACCTCGTGGGCCAGCGCCTCACTCATCCCTTCCAACGCGAACTTGCTCGCCGCGTACAGACCCGCGGTGCCGAAGGTGGCCACCCCGCCGACACTCGAGATCTGCACGATGTGCCCCGAACCCTGGGCACGTAGTTGCGGGAGCACGGCCTGTGTCACCCAGAGCGCACCGAAGAAGTTGGTGTCCAGCTGCGCGCGAGCCTCTTCCTCGGTGACCTCCTCGACCGCGCCGAGCAGGCCGTAGCCCGCGTTGTTGACCACGACGTCGAGCCGGCCGAACGCCGCGATCGCCTTGCCCACCGTGTCGAAGACCGCCGTCCGGTCGTCGACGTCGAGTGGGAGCACAACGAGCCGCCCCTCATGCTCCGCGACCAGGTCGTCCAGCGCGGACGGCCGCCGCGCCGTGCCCACGACCTTGTCTCCGGCCGCCAGCGCGGCCAGCACGAACTCACGGCCGAAGCCCCGGCCGGCGCCCGTGATGAACCAGACGCGCGATGAATCCGCTCGAGTCATGTTCTCTCCTTCTTCCTGCGAGACGAGACGTCTCGTTGCTCGGCAATCATGGACGACCGAATTCAGCCTGTCAAGACGAGACGTATCGACTCGTCACGTGCTAGGGTCAGGTCATGAGTGAGGCACGGGGCCCGGATCCCACGCGCCGCAGTGAACGTTCGCGGACGGCGATCCTGTCCGCCGCGATCGAACTGGTGACTGAGAGCGGATACGCGAAAACCTCGATCGAAGCGATCGCCGCGCGAGCCGGTGTCGGCAAGCAGACGATCTACCGCTGGTGGCCGTCGAAGGCGGCGGTGGTCTTCGACGCGGTGCTCGACCTGACCAAGGGCCAGCAGGGTTTCAGCGTGCTGGAAACCGGTGATTTGAAGGAAGACCTGAAGCAGGTTCTGCGGGCCACCGCGGAAGAACTGACCAATCCGAGGATGGACGTCTCGTTCCGAGCACTGGCACTGGAGATCCAGTACGACGCGAACCTGGCGTCGCACTGGCGGGAGAAGATGCTCGGCCCGGCACTGGACGCGACCAAGGACCGGCTCCGCAGTGCACAGCACAGCGGCGAGATCGATGCCGACCTCGATCTCGACGTGGCGGTGGAACTGCTCTACGGGCCGCTCTACCACCGCTGGCTACTGCAGACCGCGCCGGTTTCCGTGGAGCACGCGGACGCGGTGGTCGACCTGGCCATGCGCGCGATGAGCCGATAGCTGCGCTGTCAGCGAACTCGCCCGCGGGCGGTGAACCCGCTGCCTACCGTCGGCGGCATGGAGATGATCGAGGTCGTACCGAACCTGCACCTGCTCAGGTTCACGGTCGGCCAGGCGTACCTGTGGCGCGACGGCGACGAACTGACGCTGGTGGACACCGGCTGGGCCGGTGAAGGAACGAAGATCGCGGAGGCGATCAGGGGACTCGGGCTCGACCGGGAGAACCTGGTTCGCATCGTGCTGACCCATTTCCACGAGGACCACGCCGGAGCGGCCGCCGAACTCCGCGTGTGGGCGGATGCTCCGGTGCTCGCGCACCGGCTGGACCCTTCGGTGATCCGCGGCGAGGTGCCACCACCCGAACCGCAGCTCGCCGACTGGGAACGGCCGCTGTATGAGCAGGCGGCGAGCGGCGAGCTCGTGGGACCACCGTCACCGGTGGACCACGAACTCGACGGTGAAGAGGAGATCGATTTCGGCGGAGGCGCTCGGGTGATCTCCATTCCGGGGCACACGGACGGCAGCATCGCCGTGTACCTGCCCCGCCATGGCGTGCTGTTCACCGGTGACACGATCGCCGAGCACGAGGGTCAGGTGATTCCCGGCGTGTTCAACCTGGACGTGGAACGGGTGCACCGCTCGTTCCGGGAACTGGCCGCGCTGGACACCGAGGTGGCTTGCTTCGGCCACGGTGCTCCGTTGACCGCGGACGCCGGGCAGGTACTACGACGGTCGGCCGAAGCACTCGGCTGACCCGGAATGGAGGTATATCGGAGCTGATGGCGGCTGTGTCCACAAAGGATCAGGCGCGGAGGTCGTCGATCAGGCGCTCGGCCGCGGCGTAGGGGTCCAGCTCGCGGGCGGCCACGGCGCCGGCCAGGTCGGCGAGCCGGTCGCCGCCGCGGAGGTCGACCAGTTCGGCGCGGAGGCGTTGCAGGGCGATCGCCTCGATCTCGCCGGCGGCGCGCGCGGCTCGGCGGCGGTCGAGTTCACCTTCGGCGGCCAGCCAGTCGTGGTGCTCGCCGAGTGCCTTGAGCACGTCCTCGGCGCCTTCGTCGCGGGAGGCGACGGTGCGCACGATGGGCTGGCGCCAACTGGGGCCACGCAGCTCGCGGCGGCCCATCGCGATCATCTGCTTGAGCTCCCGGACGGTCGCGTCGGCGCCTTCGCGGTCGGCCTTGTTCACCACGAAGACGTCCGCGATCTCGAGCACGCCGGCCTTCGCCGCCTGGATGCCGTCGCCCATGCCGGGTGCCAGCAACACCACGGTGGTGTCGGCCAGCCGGACGACGTCCACTTCGGACTGTCCAACCCCGACGGTTTCGATCAGCACGATGTCGAAGCCCGCGGCGTCGAGCACGCGGACCGCCTGCGGGGTGGCCCAGGCGAGGCCGCCGAGGTGGCCGCGGGTGGCCATGGAGCGGATGAACACGCCGGGATCGGTGGCGTGCTCGCTCATCCGCACCCGGTCCCCGAGCAGCGCGCCACCGGAGAACGGGGAGGACGGGTCGATGGCCAGCACGCCGACGCGCTTGCCCGCCGCGCGCAGGGCGGTGATCAGCATGGAGGTGGAAGTCGACTTGCCGACGCCCGGTGGGCCGGTGAGGCCGATGAGGCGCGCCCGGCCGGTGTGCGGGGTCAGCGCGGCGGCGACCTCACGCAGCTGCGGATGGGCGTCCTCGACCAGCGAGATCAATCTCGCGATGGCGCGGGGGACCCCATCCGCAGCGCGGGCGACCAGTTCGCCGACGTCGACCTGAACGGGCAACTCAGGCCTTGGGCACCGAGAGCAGCAGCGCGTCGCCCTGGCCACCGCCACCGCACAGGGCGGCCGCACCGAGGCCGCCGCCGCGGCGGCGCAGTTCGTGCACCAGGTGCACGACCAGCCGCGCGCCGGAGGCGCCGATCGGGTGGCCGAGCGCGATGGCACCGCCGTTGACGTTGACCTTGTCGTGGTCGAGGCCGAGCTGCTTCGCCGAGACCACACCGACGGCGGCGAAGGCTTCGTTGATCTCGACCAGGTCGAGGTCGCCGACGTCGAGCTTGGCCTTGGTCAGTGCGGCCTTGATCGCGTTGGACGGCTGCTCGTGCAGGCTCGCGTCCGGGCCGGCGACCACGCCGTGGGCGCCGATCTCGGCGAGCGGGGTCAAGCCCAGTTCCTCGGCCTTCGCGCGGCTGGCGACCACCACGGCGGCGGCGCCGTCGGAGATCTGGGAGGCGGAGCCGGCGGTGATGGTGCCGTCGGCGGCGAAGGCCGGGCGCAGCTTGGCCAGGCTTTCGGCGGTGGTGTCCGCGCGCACGCCCTCGTCGGTGCTGAAGACGATCGGGTCCTTCTTGCGCTGCGGGATCTCGACCGGCGCGATCTCGTCGGCGAAGCGGCCGGCTTCGATCGCGGCGGCGGCGCGCTGGTGCGAGCGGGCGGAGAACTCATCCTGCTCTTCGCGGGTCAGGCCGTAGCGCTCGTTGTACTTCTCGGTCGACGAGCCCATGGCGACCTGGTCGAAGGCGCAGAACAGACCGTCGTGCGCCATGTGGTCGAGCAGGGTGGTGTCGCCGTACTTGAAGCCGGAGCGGGACTTCGGCAGCAGGTGCGGCGCCTGGGTCATCGACTCCTGCCCACCGGCCACCACCAGGTCGAACTCACCGGCGCGGATCAGCTGGTCCGCGAGCGCGATGGCGTCGAGACCCGACAGGCACACCTTGTTGATCGTCAGCGCGGGCACGTCCATCGGGACGCCGGCGGCCACGGCGGCCTGCCGGGCCGGGATCTGGCCCGCGCCGGCGGTGAGCACCTGGCCCATGATCGTGTACTGCACCGCTTCGGGTGAAACCCCGGCTCGCTCCAGCGCCGCCTTGATGGCGATTCCGCCGAGTTGCGCACCCGAGTAGTCCTTCAGCGAACCCAGCAGCCTGCCGATCGGGGTCCTTGCCGCGCCCAGGATTACCGAGCTGGCCTGAGTTCCGGACATGTGCAGCCTCCAAGGCGAACGACGGCGGTCCGCTCGACCATACCGGTCGGTGTGCCTTCTTGAATGAGTCAGTGTGAGCTGACGCACGACGCCTTTCCCCGGAACAGGACCTATTGTCGCTTCTCATGAATGAAGCGCTGAAGCCGTTCGTCACGACGATCGATCACGTCGGCATCGCGGTCGCCGACCTCGACGCGGCGATCGCCTTCTACGCGGAAACCTTCGGTCTCGAGGCGACGCACGTCGAGACCAATCACGATCAGGGCGTCCGCGAGGCGATGCTCCACGCCCCCGGTGATCACGACGGGCCCGCCGTGCAGTTGCTCGCGCCGCTGTACCCGGACTCGACCATCGCGAAGTTCCTCGACAAGCGCGGTCCCGGGCTCCAGCAGCTCGCCTGCCGGGTGTCCAATGTGGAAGACGCGATGGAGGCCCTGCGGGCGAAGGGGCTGCGGGTCATCTACGACACCCCGCGGCCGGGTACCGCGGGCTCGCGGGTGAACTTCGTGCACCCCAAGGACGCCGGTGGCGTGCTGATCGAACTGGTGGAGCCCGCCAAGACCGAGGGCTGACCGGCCTACGTCGCCGGGGCGGCCCGGAAGGTCAGCGCCCTGGCGATGAAGGTGAGTTCCCGCTCCATCTGCTCCGGCTGGTCGTCCTCGGCGTGCCGGGCGACCGAGTGCCGGTAGCTGACCGCCAGTGCGAGCAGTCCGGCCGCGCTCTCCACGTCGGTCATCGCCAGGCCACCGACGCCCGCGGCCAGGATGACCGCTTCGACCTGGCGTACGAGCACTTTGAATCGATCCTGAAGCGCGTCGCGCACGGCGTGATGCGTGTCCGCCTCGCGCCACAGCAGGTGGGACAGCACCTGGGAGGCGCCGAGGCGCTGGTCCAACTCGGAGACCAGCCGGCGCAGGCTCTCGGCGAGGTCACCGGGGACCACCACGCGCGAGGTCTCCACGTGCTCGTCGGGCAGCCGTTCGACCAAGGCGCTCAGCAGATCCGTCTTGCGCTTGAAGTAGTAGTGGACCAACCCCTTCGGCACACCCGCCTGTTCGGCGATGCGGGACGTCGGGGTGGCGTCGAAGCCGTGTTCGGCGAAGAGCGCCTCGGCGGCGGTGAGGATGCGTTCCTTGGCTGACGCGTCCTCGCCGGTTCTGCCCCGTGCCACCGAACCCACCCCTTCCGCGTGTACCGGGCCCCACGGTATCCCGGCGAGGCCCGGCCCACGCGAAATCGTCAGTGCTGCCCGGCCATGCGGTCGTGGGCGGCGTTGGCCACCGGCAGCGCGGCCGCGCCGGCGATCATGGTCAGTCCGCCGATGATCCACGAGGACCAGGCGGCTCCGGTCAGGCCCGAATAGCCGATCACCCAGGGCGAAATGAACAGCAGCGCACCCAGCACGATCTGGATGCCCTCCCCGTAGACCAGGCCCGGCATGGCCAGTGAGACCAGGCCGTCGATGGCCACGAGCGCGCCCAGCACGATGAGCGTCCACATGGCGGCGGTATCGGTCTGCATCCACAGCGGTGTCAGCACCGCCACCACTCCGAGCACGACCTCCGCCCAGTCGTGGGGACGGGTCCACGGGCTCGTCGACATCTCGCGCACGAGATCACCTCCGTTTGCCACTTGAACCGTGTGTCTCGCGGTCCACCCTCGATGGTGCGCCTTGGTTGGCCGGCCGGTCAAACATCCGCGGTCACGAATCCGCGTCGGCCTTACGCCCGTCGGGGGGACTTCGGCGTGGTCGACGTCTCTTCCGGGTTGAGCCGGGCGTTACTCGCCAGTAGTTTCTAGCGGACGCGCCGACCCACGGAGGTTCGATGAGCGAGATCCAGCAGATCGCCCAAGCTGTGCTGTCCGGGGAGCCGGGCGAGGTGGCGGGGCTCGCGGTGCCGGAGAGCTACCGGGGCATCACCGTGCACGCCGACGAGGTCGACATGTTCGAGGGGCTCGAAAGCCGCGACAAGGACCCGCGCAAGTCGCTGCACCTGGACGACGTGCCCACGCCCGAACTGGGGCCCGGCGAGGCGCTGGTCGCGGTGATGGCCAGCGCGATCAACTACAACACCGTCTGGACCTCGATCTTCGAGCCGATACCGACGTTCAAGTTCCTGCAGCGCTACGGCAGGCTCTCACCACTGGCCAAGCGCCACGACCTGCCGTACCACGTGGTCGGCTCCGACCTGTCCGGTGTCGTGCTGCGGACCGGCGCCGGCGTGCACAGCTGGAAGCCCGGCGACGAGGTGGTGGCGCACTGCCTGAACGTCGAGTTGGAAAGCTCGGACGGCCACAACGACACGATGCTCGACTCGGAGCAGCGCATCTGGGGTTTCGAGACGAACTTCGGCGGCCTCGCCGAAATCGCGCTGGTGAAGGCGAACCAGTTGATGCCGAAGCCCGCGCACCTGACCTGGGAAGAAGCCGCCTCGCCGGGGCTGGTCAACTCGACCGCCTACCGCCAGCTGGTCTCGCGCAACGGCGCCGACATGAAGCAGGGCGACGTGGTGCTGATCTGGGGCGCTTCGGGCGGCCTCGGTTCGTACGCCACCCAGTTCGCGCTCAACGGCGGTGCCATCCCGGTGTGCGTGGTTTCCAGCCCGGAGAAGGCGGAGATCTGCCGCAAGATGGGCGCCGAACTGGTCATCGACCGCAACGCCGAGGGCTACAAGTTCTGGAAGAACGAGCACGAGCAGGATCCGAAGGAGTGGCAGCGGTTCGGCGCGAAGATCCGTGAGCTGACCGGTGGCGAGGACCCGGACATCGTCTTCGAGCACCCGGGCCGCGAGACCTTCGGCGCCTCGGTCTACGCCGCGCGCAAGGGCGGCACGATCGTCACCTGCGCTTCCACCTCCGGTTATCTGCACCAGTTCGACAACCGCTACCTCTGGATGAACCTCAAGCGGATCATCGGCTCGCACTTCGCGAACTACCGCGAGTCGTGGGAAGCGAACCGGTTGATCGCGAAGGGACTGATCCACCCCACGTTGTCCAAGGCCTACCCGCTCGCGGAAACCGGCCAGGCCGCGCTCGATGTGCACCGCAACGCCCACCAGGGCAAGGTGGGCGTGCTGTGCCTGGCTCCCGAGGAGGGACTGGGCGTCCGGGATCACGAGATGCGTGCGAAGCACATAGCTGCGATAAACACCTTCAGAGGTGTGTGACGCCGCGGGCTAGGGTGGACCAATGAGTCTTGGCGACGACAGGGAACTCGTCCCACTGGGAGCCGGCTTCGACCTGGAGAAGCGGGGTTACCACCGCGCCCAGGTCGATGACCATCTCGAACGGCTCGACGGTGAGCTCAAAATGCTCACCTCCGACCGCGACGCGGCGATTTCGCAGGCCGGGGACCTGGCCAGGCAGCTGGAGCTGTCGCGCAGCGAGATCGCCGAGCTGCGTGGTCAGGTCGAGCGGTTGTCGCTGCCACCCACCACCCTCGAGGGCCTGTCCGAGCGTTTACAGCGCATGTTGCGGCTGGCGCAGGACGAAGCGTCGGACACGCAGGCCCGCGCCGAGGCCGAGGCCGCGCACATCCGCGCCAAGGGCGAGTCGGACGCGGCGGCGCTGCGGGCCGAGCACGAGGTGCGGTTGAAGCAGCTCGACGAGCGTCGCGAGGAGATGGAGGCCGAGCACCGCGGCGTCCTGGAGAAGGCGCGCGCCGAAGCGGACAAGATCACCCAGGCCGCCAAGGACGAGCGCGACCGCCTCGACGCCGAGGCCGAGCAGCGCCGCACGCAGGTCGAAGAGGACTTCGAGATCGCCATGGCGGCGCGGCGCACCGAGGCCATGCGGGCGCTCGCCGAGCAGGAGGCGACCAGCAAGGCCGAGGCCGAACGCCGGCTGCGTGAAGCGACCGAAGAGGCCGCGAAGATCCGCGCGAAGGTGGCCGAGGAGGAAGCCGCGGCGAAGGCGGACATCGAACGCCGCCAGCGCGAGTCCGTCCAGGAAGCCAACAAGCGCCTGCAGGACGCGGCGAACGAGGCCAACGCGCGACTCACCGAAGCCGCGGACGAGGCCCGCCGCCGGGTCCGGGAGGCCACCGAGGAAGCCAACCGCCGGACCAACCACGGCCTCGAGCGCGTGGAGGCCCTGCGCAAGCTCCGCGAGAACATCGCCAACCAGGTGCAGGCGGCCCGCAAGGTGCTTTCCGAGGCCGAAGCCGTACTGCACCAAGAAAGCGCCGCCGGTGTCCCGGTGACACCGGCCAAGCCGACCAAACCCGTCAAGCCGGCCGAGCCGGAGAAGCCGCAGCCGTCGGGCGGCTCCGCCGAAGCGACCGTGAAACTGCCGAAGCCCACTCCCCAGCCGGCCCCGCGCAAGCCCGCCCCCGGGCAGCGCCAGGCGCAGGCCCGGCAGAAGCCCTGACCCCACAGCACAGACCGATCGCAGGAGGAAGACGAATGAGCGCCTACCAGACCGTGGTCGTCGGCACGGACGGTTCCGACTCTTCGTTCGCCGCGGTGGACCGGGCGGCGGCCGTCGCCGGGGACGCCGGCGCGACCCTGGTGATCGCCTGCGCCTACTACCCCGCGGCCAAGCAGGACGTGGAGAAGGCACAGGACGTGCTGCGCGAAGAGGCCTACCAGGTGGTCGGCTCCGCGCCGGCGGAGGACACGCTGCTGTCCGCGCGCGACCGCGCCACCAAAGCCGGGGCGACGAAGATCGAGACCGTCGCGATGGTCGGCGAGCCGGTGGAAATGCTGCGCAAGGTCGTCGCGCAGCATTCCGCGGACCTGCTGGTGGTCGGCAACCGCGGGCTGAACACGCTCGCCGGGCGCATCCTGGGCTCGGTGCCGTCGGAAGTGGCCCGCAAGTCGGGCGTGGACGTGCTCATCGTGCACACCACCTGAGGTGCCGACGGAGCGGGACGACAACGGCGAGCTGCAGCAGCGCCTGGAGAAGGTGCTGCTCGGTGGCCGGCGCCGGTACACCCGGCTGCAGGTGGTCGAGAAGGCGGGCGTGCCCGAGGACCGGGCGCGCCGGTTGTGGCGCGCGCTCGGCTTCGCCACCGTCGAAGACGACGAGGTGGTCTTCACCGACGCCGACGTCGAGGCCATGCGCACCGCGGACAACCTGATCCGGGCCGGGCTGGTCGACGCCCGCGTGGAGACCGCGGTGACCAGGGCGCTGGGCCAGCACCTGTCGCGGCTGGCCGAGTGGCAGGTCCACATGCTGTGGGAGCTGATCACCGCCAACCCGGACCTCGGCCGGAACGAGCGCCAGATCGCGCGGCTGGTGGACCGGCTGCTGCCGGAGCTGGAACGCGTCCAGAACTACGTCTGGCGCCGCCACCTCGCCGCCTACGCCGGGCGCGCGCTGGCGTCCCCCGAAGAGGACCTGGAGGCGCGCAGCCAGGTCGTCGGCTTCGTCGACATGGTCGGGTTCACCAGGCTGACCCGGCGGATCGACGAGGCCGAGCTCGACGGGATCCTGGACGCGTTCGAGACGGTCGCCTCCGAGGTGATCGCCGAGCACCACGGCCGGATCGTGAAGATGATCGGCGACGAGGTGCTGTTCGTCGCCGACACCGCGGTCGACGCCGCCGAGATCGCGCTGACGCTCAACGAACGCGTCGAAGCCGACACCACGTTGCCCTCCGTGCGCGCCGGGCTGGCCGCGGGCCGCATCCTGAGCCGTTTCGGTGACGTCTACGGATCGGTGGTCAACCTCGCCGCGCGGCTGACTTCGGTGGCCAAGCCGGGCACGATCGTGGTCGACCGCGAACTGGCCGCGAACCTGTCCGGGGTGCCAGCCTACGAATTGCGCTCACGGCGCGCGGTTTCCGTTCGCGGGTACAGCAGGCTGAAGCCCTGCTCGTTACGCCGGGCGCGTGAACGGCCTGGCACCCGCTTCGAGAGCAGCCAGCAACTGGCCGCGGAGATGCTTGGCCTGCGACAAGCCCGTGCGGAGGGCCCCGACAACGAGGTCGGACCCGATTTTCCCGGCTACCGCCCGTAGCCGAAAAGGGTGCGCTAAGTATCCCCCGAATTTCTTATTTCGCCTGCGTCCGAGCACGCGTAGAGTGACTCCGCGCACTCAAACGGACACTCTCAGCTCTCATCCTGTTGAGTTAGCCCATTTCCTGAGGAGGTGACCCCTGTGCGCGCCGACCCCGGCCAAGACCGGAAGCGGACGCGGACCCCGCTCCAGGAGATCTTCTGGACGCGGACGAGCCTGCTCCTGCTGGTCCTGGTCGTGGTCTCGATCACCTGCCTGTTCCTGGCCAGTGGCATGGCGCCGGGCAACGGCAAGAACTTCGTCACCTCGGTCGGCACCGGCACGATGATCTCCGCGGTGGTCGGCTTCGGGCAGACGCTGATCACGGCGGCGGCCTCGCAGCGGGCGCTGGTGGCGCCGGTGATCGAGGAGAGCAAACGGGCGCTGGAGAAGCTCGCCGCCGAATACCGGTCGCTGAACAAGGAGTTCTTCCCCACCGACGTCTTCGAAGCGACCCCCGACCCGGACCCCAAGTTCAACGAGCTGATGATGCGGGACCTCGCGGGCAGCAGGCAGTACTTCTTCCGCGGCTTCTCCGGCCGGTTCGCCGCCGCCAGATTGCTGCTCTCCCACGCCGAGTGGGAGATGCGGGCGGTGCTGGCCGACCCCAGCGACGCCACCACGATCAGCGGCCGGGCCCGCTACCTCCTGCGCCAGGAGGGCCCCGAAGCGGACTACGACGCGATCCAGCGGCGGCTGCAGGACGAGATGGGCATGGGGCTGGTCGGGTTGTTCCTGGCCAGGAGCCGGTGCACACGGATCGACATCACCGTGGTCACCGATCCCCCGCTCGACCGGCTGGAGATCTTCGACGACTGCGTGTGGGTCACCCTGTACAGCGACGTCGGCCCGGTCAGCACGCTGTACCCGCGGACCCTCCGCTTCACCGAGGGTTCGTTCGTCTACAACATGGAACGTGCCGAGTTCCTCCGGCTTGGCGGTGGCCGGAACGGCAGGCACTTCCAGATCACCCCGGAGACCACCCGGGCAGATTTCATCGCGCTGTTCGGCAAGGCCACCGGACGACCGTTGTCCGAGGAGCAGTTCAGTGAGCTGGAGGGCCGCTTCCGGTCCTTTTCCCAGGAATTCTCCACCGCCGCTGGACTGAGGAGCTGATAGATGGTGTTGACCCGCACATGCCCACTCGCCGAGCTGGCCATCGACGTGGCTGCTCGCCGGGCCGGCTCCGACGACTGGCGGGCGCTCGCGGAGCCGTTCCAGCGCTGGGCCGCGCGGCCCGGCCTGCGGGCCGAACTGCGTGCGCACATCCAGTCGCTGCCGCCGGAGCCCGCGAGCGCGATGATCCGGCGGTCCAGGGAAACGACCACGCACTTCGCCTGGTGCCTGCGGGACGAGCGCGACGAACCGTTCTCGTTCTGGCTGCACGAATACAAACCGCAACGCGATTGGCGGCACGGCTACGCCGATTCGGTGCACAACCACCGGTACCACTTCTGGACCACCATTCTGCGCGGGAGCTACCTGCACGAGCGCTATTCCGCGACGGTGGACGCGGCCAGCGGACTGATCACTTCGGCCGAGTTGATCCACGGTGACGACTACCCGGCGGGCACCACCGGGGTGCTGCTGGCGGACGAGTTCCACCGCATCCCGAAAGCCGCTGACAACACGATGACCTTCTTGGTTAAATCACGACCAGTGAACGAATGGAGCGTTTCCTTTGATCCATTAACCCGAACGAGTCATCGGCACGTGCCGGTGGAGACCCGTTTGGGGGAGCTTCTGGAACGAATCTGAAGTCAAGGCCCGCGCGTTAGCGATTACCATCACTCCACCCGGCTGCAAATCCCAGCCGGTTCGGAGGGGATCGATAATGCGCGTCCACCAAACCGTTGTCCACGCATCCTTCAACACCGTGCCCGCGGCGGCGATCCACGCCGTCGAGCAGGCCGTCCGCCGGCTCTGCCTGCGTCACGCCGAGCGGCTGCCGTTCCACGGCTGGCACCACGTCAGCTTCGTCCGGTCGAAAGCCGTCGGGTTCGCCCGGCTCAACGGCGCCGACGTGAGCCTCGTCGAGACCGCCGCGCTGGTGCACGACGTCAACTACCTGGTCCGCCGCAACTCACCCGCCGCAGAGGGCAGTGGGCTGCGGATGCAGATGCTCGCCGACGCCGGCGTCCCGCTGGGTGCCGCCCAGCGGATCGACGTGCTGATCGACGAGGCCGAGATGGCCAACCGCGGACCGGACATCTCACTCGAAGCGCAGGCGCTCAGCGACGCGGACACGCTGTTCAAGGCGCTGCCCGTGACGCCGGTCGTGCTGGCGCACAAGTACCTCCGCGAGAACGGGCTCAGCCTGCGCGAACTGGCGAACAAGATCGTCGGTGAGCAGCGGGACGTGCACGACGAGGGTTACTACTTCTACAACGCCGAGGCCGCCGCCGAGTACTCGCGCTGGGCGCTGGCGAACCTGGAGTTGTGGCAGTGCATCAAGGAGGCCGTGGACGACCCGGCGGTCGAGGAACTGCTCGACGCGGTCGACGAGGTCGACGCGGCCGCTTCCTGACCCGGTCTACCGCCCGACCGGGTCGATTCGGGTGTGGATGCGTGAATTTCATTCACACGCGATGATGAACTCACTAGTCCCCGGTCCCGCCATTCGGACGTTTCTTGGCCCCGCACGGCTGAATTCGGTCCACGGATAACCCGGCGCCACTATTGTGGCCGTGCAGGGGCCGTCGAATGGAATCGGATTGGAGTCATGGTGCCGGACAAGGGCGTGGCGAACCGGGTCGGGACCCGGGTCGTCAGTAGGGAACCGCAGCCCCAGGGCCTCACCGCGCTGGGGAAGGACCTGCGGACCAGGGTCTCCAGCGACACCTACGAGGCAACCGAAAAGATAGCCAGGAAACGCGGCGTGAGTATGGCGCATATCGTGCGCCAGGCAGTGGAGAATTACCTGGAGAAGGCTCGGTGACACACTGATGCGTTCGATGTCACAGTGGCCATCGAACGCATCAGGCATCAATTAATTGAATGTTGAATCAGCGGCCGTCCGGGAGCACGGCGTACTGGCGGACGTAGAGATCGGTGTAGGTGACCGGGCCGCGCGGGCCGGGCACCTTGTCCAGGTTGATCCCGGTTTCCGGGACCCCGCGCAGCTTGAAGCCGTCGAGCAGGCGGGTCGGGGCGTTCCAGAAGACGCCCGTGCCGGTGTAGCCGTCGAAGAAGGCTTCGGCGGTGCCGGCGTTCTCGGTGGCGATGCCAGCGGCGAGCCCGGAGGTCTGCTCGTTGGCGATCCGGGTGGCCTCCTCGACCCCGGCCACGGTCGACACGGTGACGGTGGCCTCGCGGTCGGAGTCCAGCGCCCATTCGTAGCCGATGGCGTGCTCGTGCGGCGGCAGCGACGCGGTGACCCCGCGCCCGGCCAGCGCTTCGCTGACCACGGGCCACGCCTTGTCGTGGATGTTCGTGTCGATGAGCAGCAGGTTCAGCCGGTTGCACACGCCGAGCCGGTCCAGGCTGCCCGTGACGAGTTCGCGCACCTTCTCCAGGTCGGCGTCCGCGTCGACGAAGAGCACGCCGCCGCCGTCGGCGTGGGCGAGAGTGCGCACACCGTGCTGGGCGGCTTCGGTGGCGAGCGCGCGGGTGCTGTCGCCACTCCCCCGCAGGATGACGAGCGGGATCAGGTCGGGCTGAGCGACCAGCGCGGCCGCCGCGTGGCGCTCGGCGCGCGGCACGAGCTGCACAGCGTCGCGGTCGATACCGGCGTCGGCCAGCGCGGGCGCGATCACCGACTCGAGCAACCGCTGAGCGGAACCGAGCGCGGCGGACCCGGTGCGCAGAACGCCGGCGTTGCGCGACTTCACCAGCTGGGACGCCACGTCCACGGTCACGTTCGGGCGAGCTTCGTAGTTCGCGCCGATGACGCCGACCGGGCGCCTGCGCTCCACCAACCGGAGCCCACCCTCCAAAGTGGACAGCGGGAGGACGCGCTCGGGGTGCGGCGCGGCGGCCAGCAGGCGCAGCTGCTCGGCCATGCCGGTGAGCCGCTCTTCGGTGATCGTCAGGCGGTCGAGCAGACCGGCGCTCATGCCGTCTTCGCGAGCCTTGGTCACGTCGGCGGTGTTGGCCTCGAGCACGGCGTCGCGGTTCGACAGCAGGCGCTCAGCCATGCCGATGAGGGCGGCGTCGATCGCTTCGTCCGGCGCGGCGGCCAGCGACGGCGCGGCCCGCTTCGCCGCACGCGCGCACTCTTCGACTGCCTTGGCCACCTCGTCGCTCACGACAAATCCCTCCGGACATCCGAATAGAGGTGTCCAGTTTGCCGCACGCGTGAACTCAGCTGAGCACGGGTTCGAGCAGCCAGCTCCCGCCGAGGAACAGGCTGCCGAAGGCGAGCACACCGAGCACGAGCAGCCACAACGCCACCGGCACGCCGGTGAGGCGGGCCAGCTGATCGACATCGGAGTCGCGGGCCGCGCCGCGGCGGCGCTTGGACTGCAGCTCGAAGACCGGGCGGACGCCGCCGAGCAGGAGGAACCAGGTGATCGCGTAGACGCAGACGGCCTGCACGCCGGGCGGGGCCAGCAGCGCGACGGCGCCGAGGCCGACCGCCGCGGCGACCACCGAGAAGGCGCCGTACACGTTGCGAATCATCACCAGCACGCCCAGGAGCAGGAGCGCGGCGAGGCCGAGCAGGATCGAAATTCGATCGGCGGCGATGAGGGCGGCGAAGGCGAGGCCGAGGAGCGCGGGCGCGGGGTAACCGGCGAGGGCGGTCAGGACCATGCCCGGACCGGTGGGCTTGCCGCGGGAGACGGTGACGCCGGAGGTGTCCGAGTGCAGCCGGATGCCCTGGAGACGCCGGCCGACCAGCACCGCCGCGAAGGCGTGCCCGGCCTCGTGGACGATCGTCACCAGATTGCGGGCGAGGCGCCACGGGGTGCCCGAGACCACCAGGAGCAGCGCGGCCGCGCCGGTGATCAACGCCACCAGGCCAGGCGGGTCCGGCTGGGCGTCGAAGAGTCCCCAGAGCCCGTCGGTATCGGCCACGTTCACGCGCACACCTCAGCACACGGGGAGTTGGATCGGTGTGACGGGGCCGGAAGCCGGGACGCTGGGCGACTCCCGGTTGGCTCGGTGTAGCGGGCAACGCGGCGGGGGAAGCGGCGGCCTGGCTGGAGACGGGTGGGCATCGGCGGAGGCCGGGGTAGGCGGGGGGCTGATCGCACAGGGCAGGCACGCGCGGGTTCGTGGTGGTGCGGGGCCGGGCGAGGGCGGCTCGGGGTGGACGGTCAGCCGATGCGGGCGGCGGGGCGGAAGAGGGTTAGGCAGCTGCCGTTCCGGGGCGCGGCGGGAGGTACGGCGGGCGAGCTGAGGTGGGGCGAGCTGAGGCGCGGCGCGCGGAAGGCGGCCGGAGGCGCGGCGGACGGGTGGCGGGAGATCCGGCGGACGGCCGAAGGCACGGCGAGCGGAAGGCGGCCGAAAGTGCGGCCGGAGGCAGGCGGCCCAGGCACGGCATGCGGAAGCGCGGCAGACGGCAGGCGGACGACCGGAGGTGCGGCAGGCGGTGGGGGCGGGCGGCCGGAGGGCGTGCGGAGGAGACCGGTCGCTTGCGGGCGGCTCCGGGGTCTGGCGGTGGAGCGGCGGGGGTCAGGCAGAGGCGGCTCGCGAGGTGCGGCGGGCGGCGGAGGCGCGAAACAGGAAGGCGACCCAGCTGCGGTACGGGCGCCAGGCGTCGGCGAGGTGGGTGAGGGTGGGGACGTCGGCGGCATCGACGGCGTAGGCGTGCGCCATTTCCTGGTGCAGGCGGCGTTCGTGGCGGGGGAAGACGTCCGGGTGGCCGACGCCTCGGATGAGGATCAGTTCGGCCGAGAAGGGACCGATACCGGGCAGTTTTCGCAGGCGGGTGAGGGCTTCGTCGGCGGGGAGGGCCCGTAGGCGGGCGGCGTCCAGTTGGCCCTGTTCGGCGGCACCGGTGAGGATGCGCAGTTGCTTCACCTTCGTTTCCGGCAGGCCCAGTGGGCGCTCCAGCAGCCGCAGGGCCTCTGGGGCGGGGAACGAGCTGATCGAGTGGCCGTCGACCGTGTGGCGGTGGCCGTGGCGCTCGGCGATCCGCCGCTTGATGCCCGCCGCCTGCACCGTGCGGATGCGCTGGCCGATGATCGCCCAGCAGGCGGCCTCGTAGGGCGAGTGGAACAGCACCGGGCGCAAACCGGGAGCGGCGGCGGCCAGGCGGGCGGCGATCTTGTCGCGGCGGATCGACTCGAGGAACGCGAAGGTGTCGAAATCGAGGGAGAGGATGCGTTCGGCTTGGCGGCAGGCTTCGGCGGCCGAGTCGCCGTCGGCTTCCAGTTCGACGACTCCGTCGGCGTGCTGGCGGGCGACCACGCCGGCGGGCCGCCAGCAGCCGTCTACCGGGAAGGCCAGGCGCAGCGTGCCCGGCTCCCCTGCCGCATCCGGCCGACCGGCGGGCACGAAGTCTTCCAGGAACCGCATCGAGGCTCGTAGGTCGAACGGGCCGCGTGGGGTGATCTTCGCGGTCGCACCAGGGCGCCAGCGGGTGATCGGCGACATCGGTACCTCCCTTCCCTCGCCGATGCCGACGCTAGCGCGCACCCCCGACAGTTCCGCGCGGAAAACCGGTTGCGCGGGCTGTTAGCTTCGGGGCCATGGGAGCTTTGTACATCTGCTGCGCAGCGATCGCCCGGCCCCGGCCGCGGCACGCCTGACGCGGCGGCCGTCTCTCTTCACTGAGCACCAGGCGCTGATCACCCGCGCCTGATCGTCCGCGCGACCCCACTTCCGGTCGCCGCGTCTCGACGTCCTCGCGTGCCTTCGCACGCCTTCCTTCGTCTTGACGTGGAGTGACCATGCCCGCCAACGGGTTCTGCCGTCCTGCCCGGAAACACCCCGTCCCCAACCCCTCCGGCGTCCACTTCCTCGCCGCGCCCCGGATCGCCGACGAACTGGTCCGCTCGGCTGACATCACACCGTCGGATCTGGTGGTCGACTTCGGCGCGGGCCTCGGGGCGATCACCGCGCCGTTGGCCCGGACCGGTGCCGAGATCCTTGCCGTGGAGCGGGATCCCGTGTTCGTCGACCGGCTGCGCGACCGCCTCGCCGACTTCGGCAACGTTCGGGTCATCCCGGCCGACGCACGCACCTTCTCCTTACCCCGCAGGAGGTTCGCCGTCGTGGCGAGCATCCCGTACGCGGTGTCCACCGCGTTGATGCGGCGACTGCTCAGCCCGACCGCCTCGGCGCTGGACCGGGCCGCGCTGATCGTCGAATGGGGCTTCGCGAAACGACTCAGCGCCGCCACCCCGCGCGACCTCGAAATCGCCTGGTGGGCCGCGAGGTTCGAGCTGCGGCTGGTGCGGCGCATCCCGGCCAGGCACTTCAGCCCGGCCCCGAAGGTGGACTCGGCCCACCTCACCGTCCGGCGGCGCGGCAAGCCGGACAAGCTCGCCGACCGAGCACTGTGGACACTCCTGCAGGCGGCCTACCGGACCCCGCGCGCACCGGCGCGGACGGCCGTCGCCTTCCTCGGGCGCAAGCCCCACCGCCTGCTCAAGGCGAACGGCATCGATCCCGAACGCCCGGCCGCGACCGTGCCGCCGGCCGACTGGGCCGCGCTGGCGCGGTACCTCGCCGCCGACCGCGGCCTGCACTGGCCCCCGCTGCCGAAGGCTTTGCGCGGCGACGGTCGTTGACATACTGTCGGTATCCCAACTCACCGGGAGACCGCCATGCCGACCAGCCAGTCCCGCGTGCTCGAACTGCTCGAAGCACCGCCTGCCCGGACCACCGGCGACTACCTGGACCTGCTCGGCGACCGCGAACAGGCCGGGCCGCCGACCGGGCCGGCGCAGCGGCTGATGAGCATGGGCCTGGTGTCCGCGGTCTACGAGCGGTACTGGCGGCCGGGGCTGGGCCGGATCGCGAAGGGCCTGACCGGCCCGAGCATGGCGGGTGAGATCGACCTCGCCACCGACCTGCTGCGGCTGCGGCCCGGGCAGGTGGTGCTCGACGTGGCATGCGGGACCGGCCGCTTCACCAGGGCGTTCGGTGAGGCGGCCGGTCGGACCGGGCTCGCCGTCGGCCTGGACGGCTCGCGCACGATGCTGGCGCGCGCCGTCCGGGCGGGTGGTCCCGAATCGGTCGCCTACCTACGGGCGGACGCCGTGCACCTGCCGCTGCGGCCGTCCACTGTGGATGCCGTGTGTTGTTTCGCCGCACTGCACATGTTCGCCGATCCGGACGCCGCGCTGGACTCCTTCGCCTCGGTGCTGAAGCCGGGCGGACGGCTGGCCCTGCTCACCAGCGCGCGGCACACCTGGCAGCCTTTGCGCGGCCTGGACGAGTTGACCGGCCTCGCCAGCGGTCAGCGCATGTTCGACCGCGGCGAGATCGGCGCCAAGCTGCGCCGACGCGGGTTCACCGAGATCAGCGAGCGCTACTCCGGCGTCACCCAGATCGTCGGCGCCACGCGGATTAGCATGCGGGAATGACGGCTCCCCACCACGCCAGCCCCAGCCAGCCCGACGAGGCCTACCTCCGCGCGATCGTCGCCGACACCGCGGACGCGGTCACCGCCGCCGAACCGCTCGGCTCACCGCACCAGGGTGCGCCCGAGGAGATACGCACCGAGGTCAGCGGCCTGATCGACGACCGCGCGCAGGACCTCGTGGCGTTGAGCCAGGACCTGCACGCGCACCCGGAGGAAGGCTTCGCGGAGACGCGGTCGGTGCGGGCGCTCGCGGAACTCCTGCAGAACCACGGTCACCAGGCCACCGTCGGCGTGGGCGGGCTGGACACCGCGCTCAGCGCGACCGTCGGCACCGGTGGCCCGCACATCGCGCTGCTCGCCGAGTACGACGCGCTCCCGGGCATCGGCCACGGGTGCGGGCACAACATCATCTGTGCCACCGCGGCCGGTGGCTTCCTCGGCGCGGCAGCGGTCGCCGAACGCCTCGGCGGCCGGGTCTCGCTGTTCGGCACCCCGGCCGAGGAAGGCGGTGGCGGCAAGGAAACCATGGCCAGGGCCGGGGTCTTCGACGACGTGGACGCGGTCCTCATGCTCCACCCGTTCAGCCACGACATCGCGATGCACCCGTTCCTCGGCAGGCGGCAGCTGGAGATGGTCTTCCACGGGGTCGCCGCGCACGCCTCGGCACAGCCGTTCATGGGCCGCAACGCGCTCGACGCGGCCGTGGCCGCCTACCAGGGCGTGGCCGCGCTGCGCCAGCACCTGCCCGGCACCGATCGCGTGCACGGCGTGTTCACCGACGGCGGTGCCCGGCCGAACGTGGTGCCCGACCGCGCGGCGCTGCTGTTCTACCTGCGTTCCGGCCGCCCGGAAACGCTGCGCGACCTGGCGGAGCGGATGACCGCGATCGCCAGGGGCGCGGCCGAGCTGACCGGTTGCGGGGTGGAGCTGACCTGGGACGAGCAGCCGCCGTACCTGCCGATCCGGTTCAACAGCGCGCTGGCCGGGCGGTGGGCGGTCAACCAGGAAGGGTGTGGCCGCAAGCCGTTGCCGACCGGCATCGTGCCGGAGTTCCTCACCGGCTCGACGGACCTGGGCAACCTGAGCTACCGGATGCCGGCGATCCACCCGATGCTCGCCGTCTCCGAGCCGACGGTCGCCTTGCACACCAAAGAGTTCGCCGCGGCCGCCGGTTCACCGGCCGGGGATCGCGCGGTGGTCGACGGAGCACTCGGGCTGGCGCTGACCGCGGCCGACTACCTGGCCGACGCGAAGTTGCGGGAAGCGGTGGCGGAGGAGTTCGCGGCGGCGGGCGGCGCGCTGGACGTACCCGCGTTCTTCGCCTAACCACAGCATCCTCTCAGCTGATTCTTCTCAGAAAAGACCCAGGACAATCCACAGGTTGCTCACAAGCTCGGGCGCGAACCTGGGTGCATGGACGAGAACCGGCAGAACCCGTTGTTCACCCCGCAGCAGCACGAGCAGCCCGCCGCGACGCCGTTCTACCCGGCGCCCCCGGCGCCCTCGCGCAAGCCGAAGCGCCTCGCCGTGCTGGTGAGCGCGGCCGCCGTCGCCGCCGCACTGGTCGGTGGCGTCGGCGGGGCCACGCTCGTCGGCCTGACCGACGACGCCCCGGCGAGCACCACCACCAGCGCGGTCGGCACCGCCACCGGCCAGACCGTCTCGAACTCCGGGGCGGACGTCAGCTCCGTCGCGCAGCAGGTGCTGCCGAGCGTGGTGCAGGTCAACGTGATCACCCGCGAGGGCGAGGCGATCGGCTCCGGGGTCGTCCTCTCGTCCGACGGCCGGATCCTGACCAACGCGCACGTGGTCGAAGGCGCCAGTGGGGACGTCACGATCACCCTGTCCGACGGCAGGAAGTACCAGGCGACCGTGCTGGGCTCGGACAGCAAGGCCGATATCGCGGTGCTGCAGGCGAAGAACGCGAGCGGGCTGACCGCGGCCAAGCTCGGTGACTCGAGCCAGGTGCAGGTGGGGTCCGAAGTGGTGGCCATCGGGTCGCCCGCCGGTCTGCAGAACACGGTGACCTCGGGCATCGTGAGCGCGGTCGGGCGTGAGCTTTCCGATGTGGGACAACAGGAACAGCAGCAGTCACCGATCGGGCGGACCAGTGCGCAGCAGGGGCCGAGCTACACCGCGATCCAGACGGACGCCTCGATCAACCAGGGCAACTCGGGTGGCCCGCTGGTCAACGCGAACGGCGAGGTGATCGGGATCAACTCGTCGATCTACTCGCCGTCTTCGGGCGGGAGCGTGGGGATCGGGTTCGCCATCCCGATCAACGACGCGGTCAAGATCGTCGAGGGCATCGAAAAGGGCTGACCCAGGGGTGGGGAGAAGCGGGTGGATCGCGGCGGGGGCGGTCCACCCGCTTTCTCACGCCAGTGGCTTCTTCAGCTCCGGGTGGACGGCGACGACGAGGTGGTGCGTGCGGCCACCTTCGGCGGAGTCGTCGTGGTACTTGGCGACCAGCGAGGTGACCGCTTCGGCGAGTTCTTCGGCGAAGGCGGCCCGGTCCGCGGCGGAGGCGAAGCGGACGTCCCCGTCGATGGTGAAGGTGGCCAGCTTCTTGCCCGCCCGCTGGGCGCCGGTGAGCAGCTCACCGACGTCGCGGACCAGGCGCGAGGCCACCGCCAGCAGCCACCGCGCGGACAGCCTGTCCGGTGACCGGCTCGGATCGGGCTCGACCGCGCCCAGCACGCTCGGCGAGATGACGTAGGAGGACGCCGTGGCGCGCAGCACCCGCTCGGTGACGTTGCCCTTGCGGCGCTCCTCCACCAGCGAGATCAGCCCGTGCTGCTCCAGCGAACGCAGGTGGTAGTTGATCTTCTGCCGGGCCAGGCCGAGCTTCTTGGCCAGGGTGGTGGCCGAGCCGGGCTCGGCCAGCTCGGCGAGCAGCCGGGCGCGCATCGGGTCCAGCGACGCGCCGGCGGCCTCGGCGTCGTCGATCACCGCGATCTCGTTCATCCGCCCACGGTCTCACCGACAAGTTTTCTTGTCAATCGGCGAGCTCGTAGTCGAGGTCCAGCGTGTGGCTGCCGTCCTCGTGCTTGGCGACCATCGCCGAGCCGGTGATGCCCGCCAGCTCGCCGACCCCGGAACCGGGCAGGATCTTCAACTCGAAGCTGTCGTCGAACGCGGCGTGCTGCAACACGAACCCGCCCTCGCGGCCGTCGATCGACACGTCGAACCGCTCGAACGCCACGTACGCCTGCGCGGCTCCGCTGATGGCACTGAGCATGGTGACCGAACTGGTACCCGCCACGGCACCGGTGAACGTCTTGCTCAGGCGCACCTGACCCAGTTCGGCGCCCTCGGCCTCGTCGAGCGACGACGGCTCCCAGGTGTCCACGGTGAAGGCGGCGGTGATCTTCGGCATGGCTGTTGCTCCCTTGTGTTGTGCGCTGCGGGCAGCCTGGCAGGCATACCTGACAGCCTGTGTCAGGCTTTCGCGGCGCCTTGATCACCGGCAACCACCTCGCGGCACGCGGAGCCGCAGGTCGCGCCCGCGAAAGTGCCCCGGAAGAGTTAGGGTGCCCGGGTGAACGATCGTCTTGTCTGGATCGACTGCGAGATGACGGGCCTCGACCTGGCCAAGGACGCCTTGATCGAGATCGCGGCCCTCGTCACCGACGCGGAGCTGAACGTCCTCGGAGAAGGCCTCGACCTCGTCATCCACGCCGACGAGGAAGCACTCGCCAACATGCCCGACGTGGTCCGCGAGATGCACGCCCGGTCCGGGCTCACCGAGGAGGTGCGCCGATCCGCGGTCACCCTCGAGGAAGCCGAGCAGCAGGTGCTCGACTACGTCCGGGCGCACGTGCCGGAACCCGGCACCGCGCCGCTCGCCGGGAACTCCATCGCCACCGACCGCGGCTTCATCGTCCGCGACATGCCCGCGCTCGACGCCCACCTGCACTACCGGATGGTCGACGTGTCCTCGGTCAAGGAACTCGTCCGGCGCTGGTACCCGCGGATCTACTACGCCAAGCCCGAGAAGGGCCTCGCGCACCGCGCGCTCGCCGACATCAAGGAATCCATCGGCGAACTCGACTACTACCGCCGCGTCGCGTTCGTGCCACAACCCGGGCCCACCACGGAACAAGCCCGCGCGGCCGCCGCCGAGGTGCTCAAGCAGCCCCGCGGATAACCCGCTGGAGGGGCACGCTAGGATGGTTCCAGTCGAGGTGATCGTCTGCAGCGCCTCGCACGGTGGGTGTAGCTCAGCTGGTAGAGCACCTGGTTGTGGTCCAGGAGGTCGCGGGTTCAAGCCCCGTCACTCACCCCAGTGGCCCCAGCGTGGTCAAGGACTCCGTCCTTTTCCCGCGCTGGGGTTTCGTCATTTCTCCGGGGGTCGGACCCCCGGGCCCCCGCCAGGGGGCGGAGCCCCCTGGACCCCCATCTGCGGTGGTTGCGTTGGCAGGGTCATGTGCGGTGGTTGCGCTGGCGGAGTCAGGTTTCCAGATCCAGGCATGCGAAGGGCCCCGCGCCATTTCTTGGTGCGGGGCCCTGTGGCTTGGGGGGTTAGTTCTTCTGGCCGCCGGATTTCCAGTCGTCCCAGGTCATTTGCCAGACGGACCAGCCGTCGGTGGCGGCGAGGGTCTGCGGGCCGCCGTTCAGGACGGTGATGATGTCACCCTTCTTCGAGGTGTCCATCAACCACTTCGCGTTCTCCGTGGACAGGTTGATGCAGCCGTGGCTGACGTTGCGCTTGCCCTGCGAACCCACCGACCACGGCGCCGAGTGGTAGAAGATGCCGCTGTTGGACATGCGGACCGCGTACTGCACGAAGGTGCGGTACCCCGCCGAACTGTCCGTCGGCACGCCGTAGGTGCTCGAGTCCATCGTGTACCCGGTGTGCTCGCTCATCACCGTGTAGTTGCCGTTCGGCGTGCTCGAGGACTTCTTGCCCATCGAGATCGGCATGACCTTGGCTTCCTGGTCGTTGATCGACACCTTCATCTGGAAGGTCCCGCCGTCGGCCACCGCCACCAGCTTGTCGCCGATGGTGAAGTTCGCCGCGCGGTCCTCCTTGCCGTAGGTGCCACCGCCCAGGTTCTTGCCGTACACCGCCGCCTTCACCGAGACCTTGGTGCCCGAGGGCCAGTAGTCCTTCGGCCGCCAGATCACCGAGGTGTCGCTGAACCAGTGGAACGCGCCCTCGACCTGCGGCTCCGACTTGACCTCCAGCGCCTTCTCCGCGGCGGCCTTGTCGGTCACCTTGAGGCCGAAGGTGAAGATGATCGGCATGCCGACACCGACCGTCTCGCCCTCCTGCGCGTTGATCGACACGGTGGTCTGCCTGGCCGGCTTCGCGGTGTTGAAGGCGGAGGTCGAAGTGGACGGCTGGCCGTTGGTGCCGGTGCCGGTCGCGGTCAGGGTGTAGCTCTTGCCGTAGCCGAGCGGCTCGCTCGACACCCAGCCGGCGCCGTCCGGCGCGAGCTGGCCCGCGACGGGCTTGCCCTCGGCGTTGACCAGCTTGACGTCGTTGATCTTGCCGTCGGTGGCGTTGACCCGGACCGGTTCACCGGGAGCCACGTCCGCCGCGCCCTGGGCCGGGGTCAGCGCCAGCGCGACCGGCTTCGGCGGGGCCGTCGAGGTCTCTTTCGGGGCATCTTGGCCCCCAGGACCGGGTTCCGCACCCGGCGAGGATGTACAACCCGAGATGATGAGTCCGGCCGCGACCGCCAGCAGCGACAACCGCACTCCGGAACGCCCCGTAATCGGGCGACGCCCCACTCCGCCCCGACCGCTCATGGAAGACCGTCCATTTCGACTAGAAGAATGCCCCAAGTGTCCGGCTACAGTGTGCCCGACCGGGTTCCGGCGTGTGTGCGGGACTGCTGAACTGGGTCGAACTCGCTTCGGGGGACCCCCGCGAAGGGGCTCAGAACCGCGTGCTAAAGTTCTTCTCGTTGGTGCGGGAGAGCAGGAAACCCGCCCGGCGCCATTAGCTCAATTGGCAGAGCAGCTGGCTCTTAACCAGCGGGTTCGGGGTTCGAGTCCCTGATGGCGCACCCCCAGACTCCAGGTCAGTGTTGATGCTGACCTGGAGTTTTGTGGTTTCTGGGGTAGTTGCCTGACAGTCCTTTGTGGTTGTTTCAGTGCCCGAGTCGAGCCCGAGCTGTCGCGCTGCCGCCCGAGGAATGATCTTGGCTGTCGCCTCCGCTGCCGCGTGGGCGATTTCCGGCAGCACTGTGGTGTAGGTATCCATGGTCACGGTGATCGAAGAGTGCCGGAGCATGCTCTGCACGACCTTCATATCCGCGCCCGCTGCCAAGGCGAGGGTGGCGGCGCCGTGCCGCAAGTCGTGCAGCCGGATCGGCGGCAACCCAGCCCGCCTGACCAGCTCGGCGAACCGGGCCGTCACGTCCGCCGGGTGCAGCGGCCTGCCATCGGACTCGGTGAACAGCAGATCGCTGTCGATCCAGTCACTGCCAAGAGCAGCCTTGTCGGCGTCTTGGCCCGTGAGGTGATCACGCAGGACGAGCACGGTGTCCGCATCCAATGCGACCAGGCCTTCGGACGCTGTGGTCTTCGGCTTCGCCTGACCGGTCTCCCAGCCGTACTGCACGATCTGGTTCGCCACCTCAAGGGTGGCCGCGTCCAGATATGTATCGGATCGGCGCTGCCCGCACGCCTCGCCTCGGCGCAGCCCCACATGAGCAATCAAGTGGAACAGCGGGTACAAGCGGTCAGTGAGCGCGTAGTCGAGGAACCGCCCGGTCTGCTCCGCGGTCCACACCATCACTGGCGACAGAACCTCACCAGTCAGCCGCCACCTCGCAACGCGCTCCGCCGTCCACAGCTTCGGCTTCGGCCGATTCGCCGGCGGCAACTCCACCAGCGACGCCACGTTCACCGTCAGCAACCCCTCCTTCACCGCCGGACTCAACACCGCCCGCAAGGTCTCCCGAATCCGACGAATCGAAGTCGGACCGACCGGCCGCTGCCACTTCACCGCCGCGACCTTCCGCGGATCACCGCTGTCCCGGTACTCCTTGATCAAATCGTTGTGCTCGACGATCGCGTCGAGCATCCCCTCCAGATGCCCCACCCGGAGCCTGCCCCGCCGGATGTGCCCGACGTGCGGGCGACGTAATTTCCCCACGAGCCACCAAAGCAGTCACCCAGATTCAGCCACACGGTGCCAACCAGCGACAAACCCTGCGGACGCCGTCAAACAAGTCCGCCAACCGCGCGACGTACTGCTCCACCGTGGGCTCGACTCCGTACTGGCCCTCGACGCGGTAGTCGCGCAATCCCCAATAGGGCGGCGACGTCACCACGCAATCCACCGAGCCCGCCGACATCCCAGCGACCAATTTGGCCGCATCCCCTACCCAAAGCTCGAAGCGTGTTGAAGTCATCAGTGGCCTGCCTCCCGATGGTGTACCTACATCTCAAGAGGCGGGTTTCAGACACGATTTTCGACACCAAGATCAACTGCCCCCCGCCAGGTCGCCTAGTCACGTGCCTACCGGCACCAAAGTCGGGAGACACAGAGGAAGAGGAAAGGAAGATGGACAGGCGTGTAGGAACCAACGAAGGTGAACACTCGGCCGCGCAGTTGAGCGCTGCGCTAGCAGCGTCCGTGCTAGTCGAGCAGCAGATCTTTTGGTCCTGGCACCGAACCGCGAGTTGATCTCAGTCCGGTGCTGGTTCGCCGGGCACCTGCCGGAAATCGACTTGCTTCAGGTCGGCAATGGTCTCGGCCAGCACCAAATCACACGTAGGGTCGTCGGGATTCATCAGCACCGCGCGGCCGTGCACATCGTAGAACAGCACGGGCCGCTCGCGCCCATCGTCGAACACCGCCACCAAGCCCGCCGGCGCCGGGGTAAACGGCCCTGCCAACGGTGGGCCGAACTGCACGTCGATTCCGACGTAGGGCAGCAAAACCCCCACCATCTCCGGCCGATCCGCCCGCACGAGCAGCTTCCCGCCGAGGTTGAGCACCAGCGGGCGCCCCTCGCCACTGAAGGCATAGATCGGGGTCGTCAGTCCCGGTTTGCAGGGGTCGTCCGCGTACTTGGCACACAGGCCCGGCGGGGCAGCTACCGCAGGCCACACACCCCGCGGCATCTCACCGTTGTCGTCGCTCATCACGCCAGCCTTCCACGATGCGCAGTTGCCCACCTGCGGACGCGAGTGCTCATCTTCGCTCGCTCGCTACAAGGCGACCTTATTAACGATCAAGAGAGGAGCTTCGAGAGAGACGAAGCCCGCGTCGGCCAGCCGATCGTAGGCCCCCATCACCGGGCTCAGTACCTCGAACTCGATGGTGAAGCCAGCCGCCGCGTGGCTCCAGATCCGCTGCAGGTCGCCGACGAGCTCGTCGATGGTCTTTTGCGAGTCGCCGATGCCCGCGATGTAGTCAGCGAGGGTGACCGGCTCCGAGGCGCAGCGTCCCGAAGGTGTGCGAGACGTAGCTCGGACTCCACAGCTGACCCCGATCATGGGAGAAGACCCAATCTCCATCCGGGTCGCGCCGGGCCAGCCGACGCAGCAGCGACGTCGTCTCGCGGTCCGGCGCGACGGTTCGGCAGCTGGCGTCGGTCTTGGACAGGCAACGCCTCTGCCATCTCGCTCGACGAGTTGCCGCGCCACCGAGATTGTCCGAATCGCTAGATCGACATCGCACCACCGCAAGCCGACCAGCTCCCTGCGCCACAGCCTTAGCAGCACCGCCACGTGATACAACGGGTACAGCGGACGGTCACAAACAGGCTCCAGGAGCCCGCAGTCTCCCGGGATGACGTCACGGCTGCACCAGTATGCTCAATGCCCGCTCGATCGGCTCCACCTTGGGATTGCCCTTCCCGAACGTCTCGATCGCCCGGCAGCGCAGGTCGGTCAGCATTTGCATGGCGGCCGCGTGGTCGCCGCCCTCGTGTGCGGTGGTGGCCTGCTGGAGGGTCTCCGCGATGTCGGCTTCGGTGAGAAAGTCGCGTCGCCGCCGGGCGCGGAACGGGCGGACGGACTCCGTGCGAGCCCTGGCCGGTGCCTCGGGCGCGCGGACCGCCTCCGGGGTGCGGTAGGGGATCGTCACGTCGGGCCGGGACACCGGGTTGGGCTCGGGTGCGCCGAGCTCCGGCAGGTGCGGCCGCAGCACCGCCTGGACGTCGTCAACTCCCGGCCGGTCGTCGGTATCCTTTGCCAACAACGCCAAAGTGAGCTCTTCCAGATCTGGAAGAGCTCCGGCGGCGAACTGCGACGGCGGTACCGGCAGGTCGTCCAGATGCTGCTTCTCCAGCGTCTTCTCGCCGTCCTCGACGAACGGGGCCCGGCCGGTCAACAGGTGGTAGAACACGCAGCCGAGGCTGTACAGGTCCGACGGCGCGAACTGCTCGCCGCCCAGAAACCGTTCCGGTGCCGCATAGGCGTCGGTCCCGACGAAATTCCTCGTGTGCCTCGACGTTTCCTTGTCGAACGACAGCGCGATCCCGAAGTCGATCACGTAGACGACGCCGTTCTCGCCGACCAGGAGGTTGTCGGGCTTCAGGTCGCGATGCACGATGCCGTTCTCGTGGCAGGCGGCCAACGCGCCCGCCACCGCCGTGCCGATCGCGGCGAACTCCGCGGGCCTGGGCACGGTACGCACGCGGTACTCGGTCAGTTCGATTCCGCAGATGCAGGTCATGACCAGGTACGGAACCGAACCGTGTTCGCCCACGCCGACCACCGCCGGGATGTTCGGGTGCTCGACCTTACCTAGGTGCCGACCCTCGCGCGCGAACCTGCGCGTGATCCGCCGCCACGCCTCGGGATCCCGTTCGGCCGTGACCGGCAACTGCGGGACCTTGACGACCACCCGCTTGCGGGACTCAAGGTCGGTCGCGAAGAACGCCGTGCCCATTCCCCCCTTGCCCGCCGGGCCGTCGACCTGGAACCGCTGGCCGAGGACCACACCGTGCGCCAATCCGGACCCGGCCCAGTCCGCCGTACTCGTCATGCCCCGAAGGCTAACCCACCGGATATCGCCACCCGCACGGCCTTCCCTTATTTCGGCGATTAGGATTCGTTGGCACCGACGAATCCGAAACAGGAGGGAACGGGCCGACGTGACAAATACTGGACAGATTGTGCGCGTGAGCGCGACCGACACCGGAGCCACGGGCTGCCCCCGCGCGCAGGCGCACAAAGCCCGACATGGAACGGCCTTCCCGGTAACAGCGTTGACCGAATTCACCCTCGGTCCGCTCATGGCCGCGCTGGATTTGGCCGAATTCGCGAACCGGGCCGACGCGGACGTCGTCAAATCACTCGTCCGGACCCGGGGGACATTCGGAGCCGACCGGCCGCCCGCGCACGCCGGGCTGATCCGGTGGTCGATCGACGCCTTCCGGAACTACCGCACTGCATGGCTTACCCACCGGGCCGCCGCGCCGGAACTGGTTCCAGTGCGGTCCCCATGGAAGATCACCCATCGCCGTGACGCGGTGGACCAGCGCGGGGTCAGCCGGTATGAGCAGACGTGCTGGGGGCGCCGGTACCAGTCGGTCGACGACTCCGTCCGGGAAATGTGGCTGCTGAGCCTGGCCGCTCCGGTGGAGCGGCCAGAAATCGTCACCCTGGCCGCCGCCAACGTGGCCGCATTCGGCGGAGAGGGTGTTCCGGAAAAGGTTCGCGTCGTCCTGTTCGGGGCGACGTCTCCGGTCGCCGGGCCGGTTGTGGAGCGGACAGCCGCGCAGATCCGCGATCAAGCACAGGAAAAGGTCGCACCGAAACTCGTCGAGATCGTCGATGGCACCGCGCGGCACCCCGGTCGTGACTGCGTTTCGTGCCCCGAAGTCCCTGCTTGCCCCGCCCTCGCGGCCGCCGACCTTCTGCCGGCTGTCCCGACCGTGCCCGGGCCACGGCGGACGCTGTCGGTCACCGACCTGCGCTACTACCGGAGCTGCCCGGCGAAATACCATCTGCGGCGGCAGCTGAAGGTCCGCGACACCGGGCTCGTCGAAGGCCGGCCGGTGCTCGTCGGGCGCGCGGTCGACGAGACCTTGCGGGAACGGCACACCGGCGGCGCACGCCGCTGCCGGCCAGGCGACGCGCCGGGTGGGGACGTCGCAATGCTCCCGGAGGACGATCGGCGGACCGCGCTGGAGATGCTCGCCAAGCACGCGGCGTTGTGCCCCTTCCCGGACGTCGATGAGGTACAAGACGGCCGGCACCGGTTCCTGGTCGCCCACGACTCGAGGCTGGACGTGGTCTTCGGCGGTACCCCCGACCTCCTCTACCGACGGGGTAGCTGCTGGGTGTGGCGGGAGACCAAGACGTCGCGGCGCAGGCTGCGCCGCGACCGGTCGTTGCTGCGCGAAGTACCCCAGCTGGCGCTGGCGGTCCTGATCCTGTCTGCTCGGGCGTCGGAGGACTCGCCGGGCGGATCGAGGATCGAGCTCGAACAGCTGCGCCCCGACGGGTGCGCCCTCGAAGAGGTGGACCCCGCCGACCCGGCTCAGGTGGCGGAGGCCCAGGAAGTCATCGGCGAGCTGGTGGAACCACTTTTGCGTGACACGGCGTTTGCGCCGACGCCGGGTGACGACTGCGCGCAGTGCGAGGTCCGCCGGTGGTGCGCACCAGGTGTCGAGTACCTGACCGCGAACCGGCGATCCGCGTCGTGACCACCGAAAACGAAGACGAGCAGGTGCTCGGGGCGGTCTCGACGGCTTTGGTGGCACTCGACGAGCTGGGTGACCTGGCCACGTTCCGGATGCCGTACCCGCCGGCCGTGCAGCGCACCATGGATCGGCTGACCCTGCACTGCCTGCGCCGCGATGCGCGCCCCCCGTCTTCCGTGCCGGGGCTGATCCGCTGGGGCTACGACCGTCCGCTTGGCCTGTGGCCGCTCGTGCTCCCCCCGGACGTCTACCCCGAGCACGGCCTGCTCCTCGATGAACTTTCGGGCGCACCGACCGCGCTGTGCCACGAGATCGCGCTCCAGGCCGAGACGGCCAACCCGTTCCTGGAGGTGTCACGCCAGGTCAAGGCAATGGCGGCTCTCGCCGACGAACACGACCGCGCGCCGGAGTACCGCACGCTGCGGGAGGTGCTGGCGGATCATCTGGTCCTCACGAACGACGGGTTCAACGACGTGCGATTCTTCGCCTCGATCCGCGTGCTCGACGATCACCTGACCGCCTGGTATGTCCCGATCGGACCCGGCTACGAAGTTGACGGGGAAATCCATGCCTGTGCCGGCTGCGGCGGCCCACTACTGCCGGCCGGCGAGGATTGGTGGTGCGAACGGGAGGAGTGCGCCATCGACGGCATCGTGACGCCCGGTGCTCGCTGGGACCGTGACGCCCAAGTCCTCGTCCAAGGTGACCGCCGGCACCGGCAGTTCGTCGCCGGTCCGGGACGGGCAGCCCAGCGGTTCGGCGCCGAACTGGCGGCGTCCGGGGTCGAAGTCGAGCACTGGCCTGTGTCCGGACCCGGCGACCTGCGCGTGACGACGCCCGCCGGCCGGATCCGGAGCGCGCAACTCGTCGACTGGCACAGCCCAGCACTGCTCGGGCGGGCGATTGCCGCGTCCGTAGCCGGCCACAGCGCCGACTCCATGCACTGGGTCGTCGCCCGCTACCGGACCGACGCCGATCCCGCCTACCTGCGGATCGCGAGGGAACACGCGACGACAGCCATGATCTTCTCTGAAGCCGGGTTCACAGATTTGCTCCATGACGAGGCGGGCGCCCATGCGTAGCCGGAAGTGGTACACCGAACTCACCGACGAGCTTGCGCAGAGCGGCCTGACCCTGCCGCTGGACGTGATCTGCCCGGTCGAGCTCGGCCTGACCCTGCTGCAGCGGCTCGATGCAACGCAGCCGCCGACGTCGGTCTGGCCATTGCTGGGCGGGTATCCCTTCGCCCGGGCAGCCGGCCTGGCGATCGATCCGAATCAGGACTGGATGATCACCTGCGTCCGGCACCGGCTCTGGTCCCTTCGCCGACCGGAAGCCTGGCTCGAAGCCCTTCGCGACTACCAGGACCTCGACTCCGCGCTGGCCGCTTTCCGGCTGGCCGACGACCTCGGCTCGTTCGAGTGGACCGGGACGACCACACTGGGCTCGCGGTTCGATGTGTACGACCAGGCCTTGCTGACCTTGCCGGACTTCGTCGATGGTCGGCCCGTGCTGGCAGAACCAGGGCAGTTCTTTTACTTCGACCGCGACGAGCGCGTCGAGGTGGAAATCCCAGACGACGTCGCGGGGCGGGCACGTGACGTTCCAGGCCACGATCTCGCCGCCCCCACGGTGCTGAACGGACAGCCCTGTGCCATCACGTGGGCGGCGCTCGGCGACATCGCTGCCTGGATGGACGACAACGCCCCGGAGGATGGGCGCGACAATTGGCAGGCCAGTATCGAGTCGACGCGGCTGCTCGTCCGGGACGTCATCGGGCAGGACTTCGTCGAGAACGAGCCGCTGCGGCTGGACGGGCTCCTACACGCGGTCGGCGTCGTCGGGGTCGGCAAGAGCACCCTGATGAAGGTGCTCGCGGTCTGGGCGGTGCGCCGGCCGGAGCCGTTGCGGACCACACTGGTGGTCGGTGACGTCGCCGAGCAGCTGGCCACGGCGCGGGAGCTGCGGAGCTACCTCGGGGAGCGGATGGTGACGCCGATCATCGGCTCTTCCAACCGCGAGCAGCACGTCCAGGGACTGCATCGGCGCCTCGCCGCGAACGGTCACGTGCGGCTGGCCGGGCACCACGAGGACGAAGGGTTCGCCGATCTCGGCACCGCTTGCCCGCTCGACGCGCTGCGGGCCGCGGAAACACCGGTCCGTGCGGTCGATGCCCCGTGCTCGCGGCTGTATCGCGTGGCCGACCTGGTCCCCGGCCGGCCTCGGCCGCGCGCGGCGAGCTGTCCCCTGTGGCACGAGTGCCCTCGACACGGGAACGCGCGTGACCAGGTCGACGCGCGCGTGTGGGTCGCCACCATGGCGTCGCTGGTGAACAGCCCCGTCCCGGGCCACACCGGCGGGGTGCACCTGCGCCAGCTCGAGCTGGCCTGCCTGCGCAGCGACCTCATCGTCGTCGACGAGGCGGACCGGGTGATGATGAACCTGGACATGGTCTTCGCCCCGACGGCGACACTCGTCTCCCGCGAACCCCACTCGTGGCTGGACACCTTGCACACGCACAACATCCGCGAACTCTCGCGGGCCGGTCGCCTACAGCTGTCCGATCGCAACGTGCGGAATTGGGAGGTGGCTCTCTCGGTCGTTTCCGGTGCCACGAACCAGCTCTACTCAATGCTGATCGCGGACGAGGACCTGCGCCAATGGGTGGGGATCGAGTACTTCAACTCCTGGACCCTGCAGGCAAAGCTGCTCACAGAGCTCTACCGGCCCGAAGGCGCCGATCCCGGGGACGAGGACGAGGAGCTCCCGGCCGACGAGCCGGGGCCGCCCCGGATCGAGGCCGAGCAGGTGTTCGACCGGTTCCGGGACGACCCGCTGGGCGACAGCGGCCCCTACGAAAGCCTCGCCGACCACCTGGCCGCGACGACGCAGGACCTCCTGCACACGCTGAATCGCAAGGCCGTCGCCCGCCGGCTGGCCGGGCTTGTCGGATCGCTCCGGGTGCTCGGTACGCCGGCCGAGCCGGGCCCAGTGGCCGACAACGACCCGTTGGTGCGCAAGCTGGAGTTCGTCCTCCTGCTCTCGGCGCTGCACCACCGGCTGGACCGGCTAACCCACCTATGGCCGCTGGTCCAGGACGCGATGCGGCTGGACGCCGCGGACAACGAGCTGATCCGCCGGCCGCCGATGGACTACCTGCCGCTTGTGCCCGAGTCGCCGATGGGCAACGTGCTGGGCTTCCAATACGTCGTCGACCGAAATGACGACGAACGCGAGGGGGTGACCGGGACCCTCCGGTTCTTCCGGTGCACCGGCGTCGGCCGGGAGCTGCTGTTCTCCCTGCCGTCTCTCGGCGCTGACCCCACAACCGGCCGCGGCGGGCCACACGTGCTGCTGCTTTCGGGCACGAGCTGGGCCGGGACATCCACCCGCGCGCACGTCGTCGCGCCGGTCGACGCGATCCTGCGGCCGTCGCCCGAAGCCGAGCGGCGGGTGCGGGAAACCATCTTCAAGATGCGCTTCTTCCATGACGACAACGGGAGACCGATCAGCCTGTCCGGAAAGTCACCCCGCGTACGGCCCTCGCTCCTGCGCACACTCGTGGACCGGCTCGGCAAGCCTGGCCCGGGTGGAATTTCACCGTTGGAAGAGGAGATCCGGGCCGTCGACAACCCGAACCGGCGGCGCGCGCTGCTCCTCGTCGGGAACTATCAGGACGCCCGGGACGTCGCGGACCAGCTGAACGGGATGCCCGGCTGGCACGGTCACGTCAAGGCCCTGGTTCCGGACCAGGCCGAGCTGGACGACGAGGCCGACGACCTCGACCGGGCCGCCGTCGTCCGGCGCGGCAACGTGGGCCTCTTCGCGACCGATGCCATGGCCCGCGTGCTCGTCGCGCCGATGCTCGCCATCGAACGCGGCTACAACATCCTGAACAGGGACAACGACGCGGCGCTCGGCGTGGCACTGCTGCTCACTCGACCGCACCCGGTGCCGACCGACATCGGGCTCTCCGTGCTCGCCATCAACGACTGGGAAAGCCGCTACACGCGCGACCTCCCGACGTCCGGGGACACCGGTCCGCGGTCGTTCGCCGACCTGGTCGCCGCACACGGCTCGCTCGACGCCGCCGGCCGGGCGTTCCGCGCGCTCGCCCGCAGCAACTGGGGCAGGCTGCTGATCCGTAAGTACGCGTACTCGGCCCTGGACGACGACGAACTGGGCTCGTTCGCCTGGGACCAGTTGGTCGTGCTCTGGCAGGTGATTGGCAGGCTCGTCCGTGGCGGTGTAGCCGCCCGGGTGGTGTTCGTCGACGCTAAGTTCGCGCTGGCGACCGCCGAAAGGCAGTCACCGAACCCGCGGCGGCGCCAGCGCCGCGACACCGCCCGATCCAGCTTGCTCCACGGCATCCGGAACGCCCTGCGTCCGTACTTCGCCCCGAGACCGGACGACGATCCGGTCGCTCCCGCGGACATGCGGCTCGCCGAGCTGCTGTACGGACCCGTTTACCTCGCATTGTGCCGGGTGCTCGACCAGCCCGAGCTCCCCGACCTGGACAACGTCGCCACCGGCTCCGGGAGGACTTGACCTTGGCTCCGCGCTACACCACGATCCGCCGGGCCGCCTACGAACCCGCCGCGGACGGCGACGGGCTCACAGCGGACTTCCACACGCTGGAGTTTCCCGAGCCCCTCGCCACACAAGTGCTCGATCTGGCCAACCTCGGCAGGGCGGGCAGGGCCCGATTGCCGGCACCGCCGACCCGTCGGCTGGATTCCCTGCTCCAAGCTCTGGACCTACGGCTCGGTGTGCTACCGCGTCCGGTCGCAGCGGGCGAGAGTCCCCGGACCTGGCTGTACTGCCCGGCCGACGCGGGCGAGCCGCTGCGGGTCCCGATCCTGCTCCGGCTGCTGGAATTCTGGGTCGAAGAAATCGGCGCGGACCATCCGAGGGAGGCGAGCCAGGTCTGCGAAGCGTTGCGCGCCGAGCCTCCGGTGTGGAAGAAACAGCAGATTTCGCTGACGCGGTGCGACGTCAGTAACGGCGGAACCGCGCACCCGACCGCGCTCCAGTACTTGCTCACCACGCAGCACTTCGCCCACCGGCTCCAGGCACACGAGCCGTACGACGCCGGTGGGCAGGTGCTTCACTTCCGGTCCGTCGTCCGGCAATCTCGTCAGCAGGGCGCGGAGCTGATGTCCCAACCGCTGTTCCACGACGACAAGCACGGGCGGTGGTGGTTCTCGGTCACCGTCGCCGTCACCCTCCACACGGTGCCGTTCCGCGCCCGACCGCGAGTGCACCTGCACTTCGGGGTGCGCCGGTGGGCGACGCACCCCGACCCGGAGACCGGGCTAGTGCGCCTGGGGTACCGCCGGGACAGCGCCGTCTACCTGCGTCCGGTGATGTCTTGGCTGCCCGGCGTTCCCGTCAGCGACCGCTTCAGCGTCGCGTACGTGACTCACCCCAACGAGAAGCTCGGGTGGCGGCACGGTGACCCCGTGAAGCTGATGGCGAAGCTCGCGAGCGGCCGGCGGCCGTTTCCGGATCCCGCCGGTCTTCTCGGCGAGCCCGAACGATGGTTCACCGGGGACCGTAGCGTCGACGCGCTGATTGCGTACAGCACACCGATGGGCATGCACGGCGTCGGCGCCGGCTTCATGTCTCACGAGCGCTCTCGCCTGGTCGATTGGGCCGAGCAGGCCCTCCTACCGGACCTGGCCAGGGTCCCCGATCTCACCCGGTCGAGCCTGCCCGCGAACAAGCCGGCCAATGTGCGCCGGGGCGGCTCCAGTGATCGAACAGCGGCGGCCAAGGCGGAGCTGCACCGTGCCCGGCGGATGTCGTTGGCGGCACTGTACGCGGATTGGTCCGGCACGCCAGAGTTCACGGCCCGACTGCTCTGGCGCACCGAAAGGACGCGCGACCATGCGATCACTGCGCTTGCCGGTGTGCTCGGTCTCGAAGGAGACGGCGGGGCGAGCGAGGTGAGCACCGAGGCCCACGATCGCAGCGGCCGGGGGGAGCCCGTCGTGCTGCGGTGGCAGACGCCGGAGCTGGTGGTGACGGCGAGCTGTCTTCGGCTGGACAACGGCCTGACGGACAGCCTGGGCGTTTCCCGGGAGCCGGTGCGGGACCTGGCCGACCGTGCCGCCCGGGCGCTGGCCAAGCGCCGGGCGGACATGGGCGAGTTCCTCGCCAAGAACGGTGCGGACGCCGCGGTTCCCACGGTCGCGCTGGTCGAGATCCACGGCCGCACCGTGTTCCGCGGCCGCAACGATCCCAAGTTCGCGTTGCGTCTCGGCGCGGCGGACAGCGGGGTCGTCACCCAGTTCATCACCACCCCCGGCACAAAGCGCGCGGAGAAAGCCCTCCCCGCTGCGGCCGAGTCGTCGTGGCTGGACGCGCTGCGGCAGCTGGGAGCGACGGTGGTGCCGCGCACCGATGTCCCAGCCGGTCTGCCCGACGGCATCCAGTACCTCGCCGTGTGGATGGCGACGAAGGCGCGCGGCGCGACCGATCGATCGGCCAAGGGCAAGTTCCCGGTCGCGGTGCTGGTGCGCGCCGGCGCGGGTGCGCCCGGTGAGATCCTGGCCTGGGACGCCGAAGCCCTCGAAGGCATGGGAGCGTGGATCGCCTACCCCCGCTACCTGACCCGGTTGCCCGCCCTCGCCGCGGTCTCCGAGCACGACCTGGCCGGCGTCGGCGACCACGACGAGCCGTGGTTCGACTGGTCGCGCACCCGGGACGAGCAACGGTCCGCCACCGAGGAGTTCCTGCACCGGGTGCTCGCCTCGGCCGAGGTCCGGGGTGTCCCGACGGTGCTCCTTGTCGACGCGCAGAACATCCGGAACCTCTGGACGTGGGTGCAGGACGGTGAGGTCCGGCGGGATCTCATCCGCACCGGCGTCGCGCCGGCCGGGCGGCCGAATCCGTGGCTGCGGCTGGTCCGGATCCGCACCGGGGAACGGCGAGAGACCCCGCAGTGGTGGGGCCTCGCCGCCGACGACGGAGTGAACGGCCTGCCGGCCAACCTGTGGACGAGCGCCGGCCCGGAGCACGAGAGGATCTTCTACAGCACCACGCCGAAGGCCTCCACCGCGCAAACTTCCGCCGTGGAGGCGCACAAGTTGCAGACCCGGCCGATCCGCCGGGGCGAGCGGGCCGGCGAGCCGACGATCGACGTCGACCGCCCCGCGTGGAACCCCGGCCTCGTCGAAATCGCGGTGCTCGGCTGCCATCCCGATACCGGGGACGACCCGGCTGCCCTGGCCATGGCCGTTCACCAGCTGAGGCAGGCACCCGACTACCGTGACGCGCTCAGCCGGCCGCTGCCACTGCACCTCGCACGGAAGGCGCAGGAGTACATCCTGCCGATGCGGGACGCGAACGAGGATGACGGCGAGCCCGAAGCTGCCGGGAGTTGATCTGCTCAGGCGCCCAATGCGGCCAGCCGGCGCTTCACCGCCGTGTGCAGCTGCCGGTCTTCGGGTTCCCGCTGCCGTAACCGGTCGTAGCGGGCCACGAAGTCTCGCAGCGCGCGCAGCTCGTCCTCGGATCGGCCGTCCGCCGCATACGCCCGGGCCAGCGCTGCCAGCGCGCGGACCTCGTTCGTGGGCGCCCCGGACTCGAGGTAGCACGCGCGGGCGGCCTCACCGTGGGCGATCGCCTCGGCCGAATTCCCGACCCTCAGATGACAGTCCAGCAGGACGCGGTGTAGCGCACCCCGGTTGTACGGCGTGCTCGCGCGAGTCATCACCTCGATGGCGAACGGCTCCCGCGCCAGCGCCCGCTCCGGTTCCGCCAGCTCCAGGTGGCAGTGGATCTCCGTCGGCAGCGTTGCGGCGACTCCGCGGTCATCGGCCAGGCCTTCGTAGAGACCCCCGGCCACAGTCGCGTGGTGCCGCGCTGCCGCCCACTCCTCCCGGTCTTCCAGCAAGACACCCATCTGCTGGTGCCCGTTCGCCGTTTCCAGCGGATCACCGATGTTCTCGGCCAAGGTGATCGATGTCGCGAGGTTGCGCTCCGCAGCTCCGAATTTCCGCAGCTTCCGCTGGATGTTGCCCAGAACCCGGTGGCACACGGCCTGATACCGCGTGCGGACGGGGACGTCCAACTCGTCCTTGGCTATCTCGGCGGCCGAGGCCAGCAGGAGTTCCGCAGCCGACCACGGACCGTTGCGGGTGTGGTAGCAGCACAGGGCGAGAGGCAACCGCCACCGGTACTCCGTGAAGGACCGGAAGTCCGGCGAGTCCAGCACGGCGAGCAGGGTGTCGTGCTCGGTCTCGAACCACCGCCGGCCATCATCCTCCGTTGCCGGCGCAGGCAGCGGTGCGTCATCGGCAGCCACGAGGTCGTCCGGGAGCTCCCGGCCGGATCGGAGGGCCCGATCGGACAACCGGGCGGCGGCCAGCAGCCACCCGAGCAACCGTTCCCGGACCGCGCGCACTTCTTCCGCCGACAGCTCTTCAACCGCTCGTTCCCGGGCGAAGGCTCGGACCAGGTCGTGGAGGCGGAACCGCTGGCCGGCGACCGGATCGAGCAGATTTCCTCGCAGGAGCTCGTCCACAGCGTCCGGCACCGAGGACACCGGCAGGCGCGTCAAGAACGGAATCATTTCCAGGGCGATCTCAGGTCCCGGATGGAGCGCGGCGACCTGCAGCACCCGGGCCGCTTCGGCGGACAGTGGCGCATAAGACAAGGCGAGTGAGTTGTGCAACGCTGGCTCTCCTTCGGGTTTCGCGCCCAGCACCGCGGCGGCCGTGCCCAGCCGGGACAGCAGGTCCGCGAGTTTGACCGTCGGGTTGAGCTGCGCCTGCACGGCGACCAGCCTCACCGCCAGAGGAAATCCCGCGCACGCTGCTACGAGCTTCGCCGCCGCGAACGGCTCCGCCGCGGTCCGCTCCGCACCGATGGTTTCGCGCAGGACGGCCAGGCTGGCTTCGCCGGTGATCGGCTGTAGGTTCAGCATTCGCGCACCCGCTGCGGCCGGCGTGGTTGCGGCGGCACGCGTCGTGACGACCGTGCGGCTGCGTTCTCCGGCAGCCAAGAGGTCCGCCACCTGCCGGACGTCGGGAGCGTTGTCGACGATGACCAGAACGGCGCGGGTGTTCACGGCGGTCCGATAGGCGGCCAGCCCGGCATCACCGGCCTGGTCGGGGAGCGGAATCCCCAGCTGCCTCGCGAAGTTGGTCAGGACGACTTCGGGTCGGACCGGGCCAGAAGGCGAGAAACCGCCCAAGTCGGCGAAGAGGACGCCGTCGGGAAATCGCGTCGCCATGCGATGGGCCCATTCGACGACCAGCTCGGTCTTGCCCAATCCACCAAGACCGTGGACTGTCACGACCCGCACCCCGCCACCGGGGTCGGTCAGGGTGTCGAGGAGCGTCAGCTCGGCTTCGCGACCGTGCACCGTCGACCGCACGAGCGGCAACGAGCGTGGCACCTGCTCGGGAACCGCTGCCGACACCCGCCGCGCCTTCGCTACCAGTGCTCCGGCTTCCTTGCGCAGGTGCCCCGGCGAGGGCGACCCGAGATCCGAAGGCAGCTCTTCGCGCCGGCGTAGGTCATCGGCGATCGCGCTCGCCCGGCCGCATTCGGCCCATAAGCGCCACAGCACGGCCCGGATCTCGTCGTCGTCCGGTAGCAGTTCACCGGCTCGCTGCGCGTGGCCGGCCGCGGCTTCAGGTCCTTCCTGTTCTGCGGCGAGCTTGATCAGCTCGAGGAAGGCCCGGCGTCCTTCGGCCCGCAGCTGCGCGAGCTCGTCACGGACCCAGCGCGGGTCCAACCCGGCCAGCGGCGGTCCTTGCCAACACTCCAGTGCCTCGCGCAGCAGCGGCAGCTTCCGGTCAGCAGGCAACCCGGCACAGGCGGCGAGCCAAGCGCGGAACCGCCACAGGTCGACCGAGTCCTGCGCGATCGCCAGCTGCAGAACCGTGCGCTTGTTCTTCTTGACCAGCTCGACTCCTGAGCGAGCCCGCAGCTTCGCCCCGTAGGACCGCAGCGTGGCCGGGTCCTTGACCCCGAACCGATCAGTCAGCTCGTCGAAGGCAACCTTGCCCTCCGCCACAGCAGCGATCGCCAGAACGGTGACCTGGCGAGGTTCCAGGCGTACCGCTTCGCCGTTCACCAGTAAGCGCACCGCACCGAAAACGCGCAGGTCGACGCTGGCTTCGTCCATGGTTCCCCAGTGAACCAGACCACTGCTCGCCCGCCCTCGGCTGAACGGGCCACCACGCTTTCCACCACGGTTTCCCCCACAACCGGCACGGACAGTGGCGCCGTCGGAACGACCACTCAGGGAGGAACCCATGGGATATTCAGAATCGGCGGACTTCACACCGTGGTGGACGGCCGGGTACGGCGCACGGACCTACCCGGTGCGACGCGTGATTCTGGCGGTGGTGCACAGTGTGGCGGCGGGCGAGCGTGTGAGCGCGGCGGTACAGGCGATCGAATCGGAGCCGGGTTTCCAGGTCGTCTTCACCCAGCCGCCCGGCCCCGCCGAGGACCTGGTCCGTGCTTACCTCGGTACGATCGGCGCGCTCACCACGCCGTGGGAACGCGTCATCCGTGAACGCTTCGATCTGGCCGTCACAGCCGACCCGGCCGGGGCCGCCATGCTGAATGGTCCGCTGCTGGTGCTGCCCGAGGTTTCAGCGGAGGGCGCGATCGTCGACCACAACGGCCGGTGCTGTGTCGCCGCAATCGTTCGGTTGCTCCGGCAGCGGCAAGCGCACCCCGAGCCGGTGCTCGTCGGCCTGCCTCAGCTGCGGGCGTTGGCCTGGCTTCGCGCTGAGGGTCCACAGCTGGCCCGGCACTCGGTCGTCGTCGGCGACCCCGGGTATGACGGGCTGATTCGTGCCTGTCGGCGGCAGCCTCGGAATCGCGGCGGCCGACAGCTGGGTCTTGTGCTGTCGGACCGGGGGCCAGGCTCGTTGTTCGCCCGGACCCCGGCTCTCCTCCGCTCCCTTGCCACGGCTCTGCCAGCTCGGGGGACGCGTTTGGTCTGCCGCCTTCACCCGGACGTGTGGGCGCGGCACGGCAGGCGGCAGCTGGAAGCGTGGGCTGGGGAAGTCGTGCAGGAGCGCGTGGAGTTCCTGCGGCCCGGGAATGAATGGCATGTGCTTGCCGCGCAAGCCGATTTCGTGGTGGGCGACTACGGTCACGACACGGCATGCGCCGCCGCGGCCGGAAAGCCGGTGTACCTGGCCCTTCCTAACGAGAAAACCCCCACGAACTCGCTCGCCAAGGCCATTTCCGAATACGGGAAGGTCCTGAACCCCGGCCTGCCGCTGGCCTCCCAGGTCCGCCGGACGACGCGCCCGAGCCTGCCGGTTGTGCAGCAGCTCACGTCCGGTCCAGGTCAGTCCGCCTTTCTGCTGCGCACTCAGTGCCTTCGCCTGATGCGGTTCAGCGGTCAGGCCGATCGGTAGAAAGGAGGATATTCCATGTCGATCACCCGCCGCGCGCTTCGCTCGGGAGGCGGCACCGGCGACAGAGCCGGGCTGTGCCCAATCGGCTGATCGCCGGGTTCACCGCCGGAACGGGCCTGGCACGCCTCGACGGCGTGTCCAGGCGGTTCCCGTCAACGCGGCGCGGACGCCTCGTTGAGGCTGAGCCGCTCCGTCTCGGGCGCCAGGTACTGAGAAACGCCCGCGTCCGCCACAGCTCCCCGGACGCGCCAAGGCGTTCCTTGTCTACGAGATCGTCGCGCGGTTCCGTGATGCTATGCCCACTGGCGTCACGGTGTCGCACGACCCCGGAGGGACTACGTTCGACCCTATTTAACCGAAAACGACAACGGGGCGCCGCTCCAAGCGAGCGCAGACACCTCCAACAGAGGCCGGACGACGCGACACGGTCCGGTACACGCGAGCCCGGGACGAGCCCGAGAGGTCTAAACAGTCCGGCACTAGGCGACACACGACAACACAGCGGAGGCCCCGCGCCAGACTAAAAGGTCTTGTTCGGCATCACTCGACACGGCCGGGTTCGGGCTCTTAACCAGCGGGTTCGAGCCCCTGATGGCCAACCCCAGGCTTCAGGTCAGTAAGTATGCTGACCTGCATTTTTGTGGGTTCTCTGGGGTTGTTGTCGGCTGTCCTTATGCTCGCTTCCGCGCCCGAGGCGAGCACGAGCTGTCACGTCGCCATCCGCGGGACGATCCGGCAAGGGCCTCCGCAGCCGCGTGCGCCATCTCGACACGGTGGTGCAGGTGTCCATGGTCACGATGATCGAAGAATGCCGGAGCATGCCCTGCACGATCCGTCATTCCGTGCCTGTCGCCAGAGCGAGGGTGGCGCCCGCGGCCCAAGTCATGCAGCCGGATCGGCGATAGCCCAGCTCGCTTGGCCAACTCGGCGAACCGGGCCGTCACGTCCGCCGGATGAAGCGGAGTGCCGTCGGACTCGGTGAACAGCAAGTCGCTGTCGACCCTGTGACTGCCGAGACGAGCTCCGGCCTCCAATGCGACCAGACCTTCGGACACCGTGGCCTCCAGCTTCGCCCGACCGGTCTCCCAGTCGTACTGCACGATCTGGTTCGTCTATCAACCGGGAGGAGGAGACTCAGGCGCTCCCCGTGGACGCTCGGGTCGGCCCTGTTATGCGGAAGCCGCTGGCCAAGTAGCGCATGTGCCTTCGCGCTGCGCTGCTGCGCACCCCAGCGCTGTGCCGGATCGACGAGCGCGGCCGTAGCGACAGCGCGCAGGTGGCATCAGGTGCACAGGTGGTCGAACTCGCCGGCTTTCGCGCCGAGCACGAAGGCACGGATCTCGTGGGGCTCGAAGAGCAGGACCGGGCTCTCCGTGCCGAGTTTGGAGTCTCGCACGCCGACGAATCCGGGCACCGAGTCATTGACCTCAACGCACCCGCCCGCACCGGAGCTGTAACTCGATTTCCACCACCCGGACATGCCGGTGAGGTCCGGGCGAGACGAATCAGTGCTCATCAATATCCTTAATCAAGTCATGGATGAACTGGCGCGAAACTTCGGGCCTCTCAGCCTTCATTTGCAGGCGTTCGAATGTGTTTCGAACGTCGCGCAGGTCTTCCGCATTTTCATAATAAATACCTTCACGCCGATTTTCGACGTAAACAGTTCCCGGATCACCGTCGAATTCCGTCGGATAATCCAATATAATGAAGGATCCGTCGGAAGCCCCGTGGGCACCTACGGAGAAGGGAAGTACCTGTATGTCGATCTTGGGTCGCTCTATCAGTTCGAGTAGATGTTGCAACTGGGCACGCATCACCGCAGGTCCGCCCGTCTGGCGACGAAGAACACCTTCATCCAAGATTGCCCAGATCTGCGGTGCATCCTCCACTCGATCCAAGATTTCCTGACGCGCCATTCGCAGGTCGACCATGGCGTTGAGTTCAACTTCTTTCGGATACTTCCGACCTTCTCGCATGACCGCAAGGGCGTAGTCGCGGATCTGGAACAACCCAGGCAGGACAACGAAGTCGATGCTACTTATTTTTTCCGCACCCGTCTCAAGGCCCAGATACAAGTTGAACCACTCTGGAACCGATTTGTTCTTGTTGAAACTTATCCACCAGTCCCGGCCCCGCTTGGCCCGCTTGATCAGATCAAGAAAGAACGGGATACGGTCCGGCACGCCATATAAATTGAGCAGGAGTTCCAGGTCCGCCGGCGCAGGCAGATTCCTGGACGTCTCGACATGAGCGATAACGGTCGTGGCTTTGCCGATACGGTCCGCTGCGGCGGCTCGGTCGCAGCCAGCCGCTTCTCGGAGGCGCTTCATCTCCAGCGCGATGTAACGCTTCACAGCCGTGGGGGTCAGCGTGCCCACGTGCCACCTCCTCGGACACCTGTCACGGACCGCGACCACCCAAATCACCCGCATGGTGCACGAACGGCCCCTGGACATACTACAATGTAGAGCTCTACGTTGAAGACGTCTACTAAAACTCTAGTCTACATCGTAGATCGATTGATCAAACCAGCGGGTCCCCCCGCGCAGCTGACCAACACGCACACCGGCGAAAAGGCTCCAACGCAGGGGCGAGCCAGGGGCACGAGCAGGGAGGCCGGCATGGACACGCAGGGGTTCCACGAGTCAAGTCACTCAGGCGGAGGCATTCGACAGGGCTGCATGGTGCTTTCCGGTCTGGTCCCCGGTCGAAGGAGGTGGATGGCGATGATCGAAATCGTGCTGGTGAAGCGCACCGATGCGACACACCACGTCTACTGCGCCGACAACAGCTGACCGAGGAGGAGTCATGCGCCCACGAATACGGGATGCCCATCGTCCGGTCCGTTTCGGTGATGGTTGGAACCGGATCGGCGGGAAGGTGTTCGGCATCGCTGCCGAGCTGAGGGATCCGGACGGTGTGTTGTGGGCGTTGCTCGAGCTCCTCGACGGGACGAGAACGGTGGGCCAGATCGTCGCCGAACTGGCCCACCATTTTCCGGCATACCCCGCCGGGGAAGCCGAAGCGGACATCGAAGAGCTGGTCAGGCTCGGGTATGTCGAGGATGCCGACGAGCCGCCTTGTCCCGCTTTGAGTGCCCGCCAGCGCGAGCGTCACAGCCGGGGCAGGCTGCTCAACCGCTGGATCGATCTGGCACGCAGGGGTTCCAGCTGGGATTTCCTGGTCCGTTTGGCCGGAGCTCGTGTGGTGGTGATCGGCGTGGGCGGCGGAGGGTGCACCGCCGCATTGAACCTCGGCATGTCCGGCGTTGGACACCTGCACTGCGTCGACCCGGATGTGGTCGAGCTGTCCAACCTCAATCGGCAGATTCTCTACACCGAACCGGATCAGGGTCGGCTGAAGGTGGATGTGGCGGTTGAGAGGTTACGAGCGGCCAACTCCGACATCGAGGTCACCGGAGAGGCGAAACGTATCGACGGGGTGCCTCCGCTGCAGCGGCTGGCAGCGGACTGCGACGTGCTGGTCATGGTCGCCGATCAGCCCGCGGAAATCCGGACTTGGGCGAACCAGGCATGCGCACGGACCGGCACCCCCTGGGTTTATGGGGGATATCACGGCCCGCAGATCAACGTGGGCGTGTACCGACCAGGAACGGGGCCCTGTTACGAGTGCGCCCGCCTGACGGAAAGGGACCGCGAGGCCCAACGGCCGATGGTGGCGACATGGAGATCGGCAACGGCCCTCCCAGCGCACGCCGCCAACGCGGTGACAGCCGGAGTCGTCGGCAACCTGGTCGCACACGCGGTGCTGAGCTTGCTGACGGGCGCACCACAGCTTCCGTTGAACTGCCAGTACGGCTTCAGCCTCGCCACCATGGACCACAGCTTCATCACCAGGCTGGACCGGCCACACCCGGACTGCCCGACCTGCGCCATGGCAGCTTGAACTTTCAGGATTCGGCGATCAACTGCCGCGATACGCGCTGGATCAGACCGGCCGCTTCGTCACCGGCCACCGCCGCGGCTTGAAGGTGGCGGAACAGCACTTCGTACAGTTCGATCTCGTCTGGATCCATGAACAGGTTGTCGCGAATGAAGGTCTCCACCACGACGAGGTCGGTATCGAAGATCCGGAATCCGTGCAGCGGCGCGACCGGCATGACGGCGCTCAACGGCAAGATGCGCAAGTCCACCGTGCGCAGGCCGACGAGTGCCTGCAGTCGATCCAGTTGGCCGAGTTGCGTCTCCGTGCTCCCGATCCGACTCCAAAGGGCCGCTTCCCCGACCACCATCGGCAGGACTTTGCCGGGATCGTGCAACAGGCTTTGCCTGTCGATCCTCACGGCCACCAACTGCTCTACATCCGCGGCGGAGGCACCACCCATCTGCACGGGGCCGGACGGGAGAGCGAGCAGTTCGCGCATGTAGCGGGGTGTCTGGACGAGCCCGGGCAGCACTGCGGGTTGAAAGGTCGCGACCCTGCTCGCTCGCTGTTCCATCTCGCGGACCGACCGTTGCTTGGCGCCGGCCCCACCGGGCTTCGGGAATTCGTGGCGGAACGATACGGATTCCACCCGAGCATGCCTGAGCAGGTCGCTGACCACGTCCTCCTCGCCTTGAGCGCCCGCACCCTCGAGCCACATGGTGACGTCGTCCCCGGTCGGAAATTGCGCACCGGTCTCGATCTTGGACAGCCGTGACTGCGGCCAGCCCAGGCGCTTGGCGAACTGATTGCCCGACATCCCAGTGGCAGCACGAATTTCACGCAGTTTCGCGGCGAGCCGGGCCCGATCGGAGCCGGGTGGCGGTGACGTGGGCATGACCTTCTTTCACTGCACTGGGTCAGCCGAGCTGCGGCTCAGCGAATGATCATGCTACGCCGATCTGGCCGGTTAGAATAGTACACGAATAGCCGCTTCGCGCGCGAATAGATCGAGAATAAGATGGGACCTCGCCGGCACCCGCGGCTCTATCCCCCAGGGGGACACCGTCAGGGTCGTGCCTGCACCGAGCCGAGGGGAGCCCGATGTTCGCCCACTGGATCCAGATCGCCGAACTCTTCCTACTGCCACTGGGCCTATGGCTCGGCTATAGCGCCGGCCGCATCTGCCGCCGGGATGAACGCGCGTCCTTTCACAGCGATACCCCAGTCACCCACCCTGACCTGAGTCCGGAGCGCCCGGCACACGCCCCGTTCCTGGAGCAATCGTCACGCGGGAACAGCACTCGAACCCAACGTCGCCTCCTTCTGCACTAGGTCCATTTCAGACCAGCGGGAAGTCCATCGCGGCAAGGTTGTCAGGTCAGGCCGGGCTTCACCCCGACCACTCCTGACGAGAGAGGGGCTTGTCGCACGGGGCGCCCGCGTCCCGCCCCGGTTGTCCATGACCCTGTGGGCAACCGGGGCACCCAGGACCGGACACAGCGACGGTCCGGTTCCACGCGACGATTCGGCAGTGTCGCCCCCTCGGCATCGCCCTCCTTCGGGCTGATTCTCCGGCCACGGGCTCCTCAAGTCACCCGAATGCACCCAGATGCACACACTCTCCGTCACCCAGAGACACGGCAGATTCACCTTTACTGTCTATCTGACAGTAAAGTATGGTTGCGGCCATGCCCGAAGAAGACTGGACGCCCCCACCTGTACTTTTAGCCGTCGACCTGGTGATCTTTACCCTGCGCGAGTCGGTGCTTCACGCCCTGCTCGTCGAGCGAGGCGTGGATCCGTTCTGCGGCGCGCTGGCACTTCCGGGTGGGTTCTTGGACAACGACCGGGAGGACGTGGTCGCGGCCGCTCACCGAGAGTTACAAGAAGAGGCCAATCTCGACGCTGCACAACTGCATCTCGAACAATTGGGCGCTTATGGCGCACCCGACCGCGACCCCAGAGGCCGGGTCGTTTCCGTGGCCTATCTGGCCATCGCACCCGGTCTTCCGGTCCCAATCGCCGGCACCGATGCAGCACGGGCGACGTGGACACCGGTCTCAGACATCCTCGGCGGACATGTCCGGCTCGCGTTCGACCATGAGCAGATCCTCATCGATGGCCTGGAGCGGGCCCGGTCCAAGCTAGAGCATTCAGCGCTCGCTACTACTTTCTGCGGGAAGACCTTCACCATCAACGAACTGCAGCAGGTCTACGAAGCAGTGTGGGGAATCGAGCTCGACCTGCGGAACTTCTACCGGAAGGTGCAAGCGGTGAGCGACTTCATCGTGCCCATCGGCGCCGAACGCCGCGCCGGCAAAGGCCGTCCGGCTCGACTCTTCAAGGCCGGGCCCCGGACCACGCTCCACCCACCACTGACGCGCCCCACCGGGGCGACTACGGCAGAGGGAAAGCAATGACCGACGACCTGGTGGTGATGCTGACCGCATTCAACGAGGAGTACAAGGCGGTTCGGCAGAGACTCGGCAAGACCACGGTGCACCGGCACGGTCGGGGAACTCGGTTTGAGATCGGCGCCGTCCGCGGTACCTCCTGCCGAGTCGCCCTCAGCCTGACGGGCAAAGGAACGCACCCGGCCGCCGTCCTGGCTGAACGAGCCATACAGCAATTTTCCCCGGTCGCGCTCATATTCGTCGGCGTAGCAGGTGCCCTTTGGGACACCCCGCTCGGCGATGTCGTCGTCGCCACACACGTCTGCGCCTACCACGGCGGCACCAGCGAGGACGATGGCCTCAAGGCGCGCCCCAGGGTCTGGGAGATCGCACACCACGTGAGCCAGACCGCCCAGCACGTCGCACGGGCAGGGGACTGGGCACGGGACGTCCCGCCAGGCACGAGGGCTCACTTCGGCGTCATCGCCGCCGGCGAAATCGTCCAAAACTCACGTCTGTCCGCTGAAGCGCGCTGGATCCGCGAGCACTACAACGACGCGCTGGCAATCGAGATGGAAGCAGCCGGCGTGGCACAAGCCGGGCACCTGAACGGTTCGCCCGTCGCGGTCGTACGCGGTATCAGCGACCGGGCCGACGGAACCAAGACCAGCGAGGGCGACCGAAACTGGCAGCCTCTGGCCGTGGCGAACGCTGCCGCATTCGCCGTCCACCTAGCCAGTGAACTGATCGACGAACGGGAGCACAAAGCAATGAAGGACGACGTCGCTTCAAACGGCCACGGCACCGTCTACAACTACGCGACCGGCCCCGTCGGCATCCAGGCTGCGAATGTTTCGGGCAGTAGCGTCACTCAGTACGCGTCCCCGCGTCCTCATAGTGCGATGGACTTCGTTGCCGAGCTGTCTGCGCTGCGGGCCGTGCTCGCCCGGGAACGGTCCTCCGGGAAGCTCGACGACGCCACCTACGAGGCTGCGCGCGGCGAGCTCGACATCGCGGGCAAAGCCATCGCCTCCGACACGCCTGACGGAAAGAAAACCTTTGTCCTGGCACTCAAGCGGCTCGGTGGTCTGATCGCCGAGTTCGCCGAACTCGCCACAAAGATCGCAGCCCTGATCGCCGCGGCGAAGGGAATGCCATGACCACGCCTGGCCAGGCGACCGGAAACACTGCTACGGACGGCGCCACCGTCGGCATTCAGGCCAACGAAGTCCACAGTTCGACCGTCTACCAGATTCTTCCGGACGCCTCACCCGAAGAAAAGTACAAGGTCGGCATCGCCTATCTTCGAGACGGTGTCCCCTCCCGCGCTCGTGAGCTCATAGAAGAAGCAAGAGCCCTCGGCCACGACGGCGCCGAGGTCCGATTCCATTGGGTGCTCGCCTTGCTCAGCAAACGTTCGTACCGCGACCTCACCACCGAGGAGCGAGAGCAACTGGCGAACATACCTCGGACCTACGAGGAACTACCCGTTAATGAATGGACACCATCATTGAAGGCAGTGTGCGCCCTGCTCGTCTGTCTCAGCGACACCGCCAGCGATCCCGGTCCGGCTCTCAGAGATCTGACAGGGTTGCCCGCGCCGCAACGTGAAATGATCGTACGACATCTCGACCTGGTGCTCACTGGCAGCCTGAGGGACAGCTTCTGGGCGGAGATCAGGCAAAATGCCGAGGAGGCCCAATTCGATCTCGATCGGGGAAACCGCGTTTGGGCGTACTTTCAGCCCAAGCCGATCAGACCCCGGGCTCGCCCACCGGCGCCCACCACGACCACGGCGGGCGACCACATCCGGGCCACAATCAACACCCTGGCCGGCGGCCTGGCCGTCGGCTACCTCGGCAAGACGGTCATCCTGGCCGCCCGCCCCTTGCCGATACTCGCCTACTTCCTCGCCCTCGCCGCAGCCTGCGTCGCCGCCAGGAATGGACTCCGGTGGCACTACCGCAGCGAACGCCTCACCGCGAAAGAGCGTCAGTTCCGCGGCAGGGAATATGGACCCCCCACCCTCGAGGCGGGGTTCGCCCGCAGCGTAGATCGCGCCTTCCAGCACTACTTCCACAAGTACGCCCCCAAAGAAGCTGAGCGGAAGTCTTGGGTCACCGAAATCGCCGGGTTCCAAAGATCGCTTCGCAACGAGATCGTCGACCTGTACCGAGAAAGTCGAATACCTGTCGGGCGCGTCCATTGGCTCATTCGCTTCACCACCAGGGAAGTGCGGAGCAAGTGGCAGAAGGGCACATTGTTCGAGTACCGCGAACAGTACCGGGTCTCCACCGCGACCAAAGTCAGCTGCTCGTTGTCCAACATCTTGCTTGTCGCCTGTACCGCCTACGTGTTCTCCGCAGCGATCGAGGTCGATCTCTTGCCGAACGCAGCAGCCGGGCTGGTCGCAGTGGCAGGGGCACTGGGCGCCGTCCCGAAATGGTCACGCGTCTTCAGCGAGCGCCAACGGATCAAGGAGGAGTGGCTCGAGCATGACGAGGTATTGAGCGCCCGGGAAGCCGAATACGACCGCTGGGTGGACAAGCTGGACTCGACAAGGCCGTCCGAGACCGAAATGGAGGATTGGCTCACCGCCGACAAGACCATGGTGCTCGACAGCGCCTTGAAGCACTACCGGCTGGCTTGGCGTGATGTGCTCACCCACGCGTTCCTGCAGACACCCGGAAACAACTGCAAGCGGGCGCGCGTGCCCGACGGTCCCCTGCGTTACTCGAAGTACGATATCCGACTCTTCCTGATCACCCAGGACGGCGTGCGCGAAATAAGCACCGAAATGGACTTCGAGCACGCGAGGCGAAATGGCCAAGAGCGCAACAATTTCCGCTTCGACGCGGTCTCATCGGTTCACGTCGCCAGCACGACCGAGCTCAGCTACACCCTCGAGCTCACGCTCATGAACGGCGACCCGCGAAACATCCGCGTCACCGACCCCAACAGGGATCGAGCCGCGCCCGGTGAAAGTCCCCGCTCGCTGGCACGGATGAGTCTCGACGCCGCCGGGTTCGCGCACACCTTGCACATCCTCGAAGGCATCGCCGCGGAGGGGAAGCGTTGGATCGAACGCGATCCGTACGTCAACGATCACGCGGTGGCCGGTCTCGCAAGTGGTGCCGCACACCCTGAAACGGGTCGGTCTTGGTCAACGCCGACGGCTCCCTGAGCCGGCCGAGTCGCCCGACGGTTCAGGTTCGTGCTCTCCTAGGGGCTGCCACGACCCTGATCCACAGTGGAGGTGCTGGTGATCCCGACGCACACCGCGGCCGAGGCGGCTGGGGCGGAGGTGGCGGTGCTTCCGATCGGCAGCCACGAACAGCACGGGGAACACCTGCCGCTGGCCACGGACACGGTGATCGCCTGCACCATCGCGGAGGCGGTGGGGGCCGCGCACCCGGTGCTCCGGTTACCGCCGGTCACCATTTCCTGTTCCCACGAGCACGCCGCCTGGCCCGGCACGGTCAGCATTTCGGCGACCACGCTGTTCCACATCGTCGACGACGTGGCGGCGTCGCTGCGGGCGAGCGGCATCGAGAAACTGGTGCTGGTCAACGGGCACGGCGGCAACTACGTGCTGAGCAACATCGTGCAGCAGTCGACGGGGCTGGCGTTGTTCCCCAGCGGGGAGTGCTGGGACGACGTACGCGCCGCGGCCGGGTTGGAAACCAGTGCCTACAGCGACATGCACGCAGGTGAGCTGGAGACCTCGATCCTGCTGCACGCCCACCCGGACCTGGTCCGCCCCGGCTACGAGACCGCCGACGAACTCGCCGAGGACCGGCGCGACCTGCTCACCCTGGGCCTCTCCGCGTACACCGAGAGCGGGGTGGTCGGCAGGCCGTCACTGGCGACCGCCGCTAAGGGCCGGGACGTGCTCGACCGGCTCGTCGAAGCGTTCGGGGACTGCCTCGACGCGCTGGAGCGAAGCCGGATCCGCAGCCGCTGATCGGCGCGAGCCGAACGCGAGCACCCCGGCGCCGGGCAGGCTGGCCACCGCGCTCAGCAGGCCGTACACCACCGCCACGGTCAGACCCTGCGCCGCGCCCAGACCGGCCACGCCGAAGGTCAGTGCGGTGACGCCTTCGCGCGGGCCCCAGCCGCCGACGTTGACCGGCAGGCCCATCGCCAGCAGCGCCAGCAGGAAGATCGGCAGCAGCTGGGTGATCGGGGCGTCGGTGCCCGCCACGCGCGCGGCCACCAGGAACAACGTCAGGTGCCCTGCCAGCGCGGCCGCGGAGAAGCCCAGCACCCCCGGCCAGGTCCGACGGGACAGCAAGCCGGTGCGCAGGTCGGCGACGGTGGCGGCGGTGCCGCGGCGCCACTTCGACCCGCTGTCCGCCCAACGCCGGGCCACCACCGGCGCGACGGCGAGCAGGCACAGGACCACCGGCACCAGCGCGATCCCGATCATGGTGATGACTTCGCGCGCCTGCGTGGGGACCAGCGTCGGCTGCGCGGTCAGGACGGCGACTCCAGCAGCGATGAGCACCACCTGGCCGCCGGTGCGTTCGAGCACCACGGCCCGCACCCCGCGACCGACGTCACCTTCGTCCTTGCCGTGCCGGACAGCCCGGTGCACGTCGCCGAGCACTCCCCCGGGCAGCACCACGTTGAGGAACAACGCGCGGTAGTACGACGCGACCGCGGCACCCAGCGGCAGGCGCAGGCCGAGGCTACGGGCGATCAGCACCCAGCGGGCGGCGCTGAACACCGTGGTCAGCAGGCCGATCACCAAGGCGGCGGCCACCGCGGGCACGGTCACCGCACGCAGCCCGTCCAGCAGGGCGCCGGTGCCGAGCTGCCAGCACAGGAATCCGAGGAGTGCGGCTCCCGCGAGCAGGCGGGCCCACGTCCAGAGCACGCGCTTGCCCGCCTCGGGCGACGCGGGTGTGTGCGCTGCGGCGGTCATCGTCCACCCTCCTCCCGCCGCGGCGGTGCACCCCGGCACCCAGCACCACGGGAGGTGCCGTCGGACGGTTCAATCGCGTTCGGCCTGTCGCAGCAGTTCGAGGAGCTCGGCGTGCAGCGCGGGCCCCACCGCGATCGTCGCAGCCGAGTCGACGGTGTGCTCGCTGCCGTCGCCGTCGAGCACCAGCCCACCGGCTTCCCGCACGAGCAGCACACCGGCGGCGGTGTCCCACGGCAGGTTCGACAGGATCACCGTGCCCGCCAGTTTGCCGTGCGCGACCCAGGCCAGGTCGATCGCCGCGCTGCCGAGCATGCGGATCCGGTGCGCCCGCGCGCCGAGCCGGGCCAGCAGGCCCAGCCGCACGCGGTTCTTCTCCTCCGCGCCCTCGCCCACCGCGAAGTCGCCGACCGAGAGCACCGCGTCGGACATCCGGTCCACGTCGGCGATCCGGATCGGCTGGTCGCCGGCGAACGCGCCACCGCCTTCGACCGCGGTGTAGCGGGTGCCGAGGAACGGCAGGTCGATCGCCGCCAGCACCCCGCGCCGACCGTCCACCAGGCCGAGCGCGACCCCGCACAGCGGGATGCCGTGCGCCAGGTTCGAGGTGCCGTCCACCGGGTCCAGCACCCACCACCGGCCGCCGGGTCCGCTGTGGCCGTGTTCTTCGCCCAGGAAGCCGATTTCCGGGGTCTCGGCGGCCAGGAACTCGCGGACCGCGTCCTCCACCGCGAGGTCGACGTCGGTGACCAGGTCGCGATCGCCCTTGAGCGTCACGGTGTCCGGAATGCGGGAACCGATGATCCGCGCGGCCCGGTCGAGGGCTTCGGCCGCCACCGGTTCCAGGTGTGCCAGCTCACCCATCAGCTGCTGGCCCGGCCGGCGAGGCCGTTCACCACGGAATCGAGGTGCGGCAGATCGTGGCCGAGCCGATCCCGTTTCGCGGTGAGATAACGGATATTGTGATCGGTGGCCTGGATCAGCAATGGTACGCGGGCGGAAACTCCGATTCCGGACGATTCCAGTGCCTCGATCTTGTCGGAGTTGTTCGACAACAGCTCGACCGTGCGCACGCCGAGGTATTTGAGCACGCGCGCGGCGGGGCCGAAATCGCGGGCGTCCACCGGGAGGCCGAGCGAGGTGGCCGAGTCCACGGTGTCCAGCCCCTGTTCGTCCTGCAGCACGTGCGTGCGCACCTTGGCCACCAGCCCGATCCCCCGGCCCTCGTGTCCACGCAGGTAGACCAGCACACCGCGGCCGCGCTGCACGATCATGTCCAGTGCCGCGCCGAGCTGGTCACCGCATTCGCAGCGCTTCGCCGAGAAAATGTCACCGGTGACGCATTCGGAATGGACGCGGACGAGGACGTCCTCTTGCTGCCACAGCTCACCGAGCACCAGTGCCAGGTGTTCGTTGCCCGAATCGCGGAATGCGACCGTGCGGAATTTGCCCCGGCTGGTCATGAGATCGGCTTCGGCGATGTCCTCGAACTCGATGGCATGATCGCGCATCAACAACAACTCCTCATCATCGCTCCAGCCCCGGCTACACGCTAACCAAGATCGGGGATGGCGTCCACGTGTTCGATCAGTTGAGCGGCAGTACCAGTAGGTCTTGGTGGCGCACGGCGACGCACAGTTCACCGGCCGCGCACGAAGCCAGCCGCTCGCGCAGGTAGCGCTCGGCCGCGGGGGCGAGCGCGGGTTCCTGTTCGACGGCCGCGCCCACCCAGCCGGTGAGCCACTCGGCCGCCAGCGCAACCTCCGCCGCTCCCAGCCGCCAGTCGCTCGCGGCGAGCCGGACGGTGGCGCCGTGCCTGCCGAACGCTTCCGCGGCGACCGCCACGCTGTCCGGCCCGAGCAGTTGCCTGCCCTGTTCGACCCGCCGCTGGTGGGCGTTGAAAGCGGCGGTCAGATCGGCGTCCAGGGGATCGGCCGGCGTCAGTTCGACCTCGCCGACCACGGAGAGCGTCAGCAGTGCGGGCACGCCCGCGCAGGCCGTGGCCAGCGCGGCGACCTCGTCGGCGGTCAGCAGGTCGAGCAGCGCGGACGTGGTGACCAGCGAGGTCCCGGCGAAATCGGCCGCGCTGAGGTTCGTCACGTCACCGCGTGCCGTGCTCACCGTGACGCCTTCCGGCAGGCGACCGGCGGCTTCGGCCAGCAGCGCGGGGTCGCGGTCGTGCAGGGTCCAGTGCTGCGGTCCCGGCAGCTTCCCGGCCAGCCACCTGGCCATCGATCCGGTGCCGCAGCCCAGGTCGCGGATGTGCAGTGGCGCGGTCAGGCGCTCGAGCAGCGGTTCCAGCAATTCTTCCGCGCGGGCGGCGGCGTCGGCCGGTTCCCGCAGGTCCAGCCATTCCGACGAGAAACTCATGCGTGCTCCAGGAGGTGGGCGAGCTTCCTCGCGGTGTGATCCCAGCCGGCGAGCGTGGCGCGGCGGGCGTAGGCCGACTCGCGCAGCCGCTCGCGCAACGGGCCGTCGGTGAGCCACGAACGCAACGCCTTCGCCAGTTCTCCCGGTTCGGGTGGCACGAGCAAGCCGGGCACGCTCCCGTCCGACGCGGTGCCGAGCGTGTCCGGGATGGCCTCGACGTCGGTCGCGAGCACGGGGATGCCGCGGGCGAGCGCTTCGGTGATGACCATGCCGAAGGTCTCCGCGCGGGAGGTGAGCACGATCAGGTCCGCCTGCTCGAACTCGGCGGCCAGTTCCGCCCCGGATCGCGGTCCGGACAGGGTGATCCGCTCATCGAGACCGCGTTCGGTGATCAGTTCCGCCACCTCGGCGGCATAGGCGGAGTCGCGCGAGGTCGTGCCGACGCACCGGCAGTGCCAGTCGAGGTCGGCGACCTCCGCGAGCGCCCGCACCAGCAGGTCCTGGCCCTTGCGGGGGGTCACCGCGGCCGGGCAGAGCAACTGCCGCACGCCGTCGGAGCCGGAGGCGATCGGCGCGAGGTCCGTGCCCGGCGGCACGGCGCTGACGTGCGTGAGGCCGTGGTGGTCGGCCAGCTGCCGCGCGGCCCAGTCGCTGGTCGCGACGACCGCGGTCACCGCGTGCAGGGTGGCGCGTTCGAGGCGGTCCAGTGCGGGGTGCTCCACCATCAAGGGCAGGTGCATCAACACGATCAGCCGCAGCCGGCCGGCGTGTGGGGTGATGATCTCCGGCACGCCACACGCGACGAGCCCGTCGAGCAACACCAGCGAGCCCGCAGGCAAGCCGGTGAGCAGGCTCGCGAGGCGGTCGCACGCCTCGTCGTCCGGCTCGGGCCAGCTGCCGTCGAGCGCCGATTCGCGCACCTGCCAGCCCAGCTCACGCAGGCCGTCGCAGACCCGGCGGTCGTAGTTGTTGCCGCCGCTGGGCACGCGCGGGTCGTCGACGTCGCCGGGCAGGACGACGTGGACCGTGCTCACAGCGAGCGCTCGTAACTCGCCCACGCCACATGGGATTCGTGCAGGGTCACGGTGATCCCGGCCAGTCCGCGCGCCCCTTCGCCGAGCGCGCCCGCGTGCACCTTGTCCGCCAGGCGGTCGGCGATCACCTTCGCCAGGAACTCGGTGGAGGTGTTGATCCCGGCGAACTCCGGCACCTCGTCGAGGTTGCGGTAGTTCAGCTCGCCGAGCACGGCAGCCAGTTCCTCGGTGGCCAGGCCGATGTCCACGACGATGTTGTCCGCGTCCAGTTCGGCCCGCCGGAAGGTCGCGTCCACCACGAAGGTCGCGCCGTGCAGCTGCTGCGCCGGGCCGAACACCTCACCGCGGAAGCTGTGGGCGACCATGATGTGGCCGCGGACGTTCACACTGAACAAGGCTCACCCTCCTGGGTAGACGATGCGGTGGCACAACGCCGGCAGGTCGCCGGCGGCCAGCCGGGGCAGCACCTCTGGCAGCTCGCCGAAGGGGCTTTCCCCGGTGATCAGGGCGTCGAACCGGGCGTCGGCGAGGAGGTCCAGCGCCAGCGCCATGCGGTCCGCGTAGGAGTTGCGGGTGCGCCGGGCCGGGGACACCACACCGACCTGGCTGCCGCGGATGGTCAGCCGCCGCGAGTGGAAGAACTCCCCCAGCGGCAGGGAAACCCGGTTCTCGCCGTACCAGCTCAGCTCGACGACCACGCCGTCGGTGGTGAGCAGTTCCAGCGACCGCGCCAGCCCGCGTTCGGTGGTGCTGGCGTGGATCACGAGGTCGTTGTCCCCGGCGGCTTCCTCCGGCGTGGCGAAGTCGACGCCCAGCGCCTCGGCCACGCTCGCGCGGGCCGGGTCGGCGTCGACGAGCTGCACCCGCGCACCGGGGAACCCGGCCAGGATCGCGGCCACCGAGCAGCCGACCATGCCGCCGCCGACCACCGCGATGCGGTCGCCGACCTGCGGCCCGGCGTCCCAGACCGCGTTGACCGCGGTCTCCACCGTGCCGGCCAGGATCGCGCGCCCCGGCGGGACGGTGTCCGGCACCGGGGTCACCGCGGTCGCCGGGACCACGTAGGCGGTCTGGTGCGGGTAGAGGCAGAAGACGGTCCGGCCACGCAGGTGCGCCGGGCCCGCTTCGACCACGCCGACGTTGAGGTAGCCGTACTTCACCGGCGCGGGGAAGTCGCCGTCCTGGAAGGGTGCCCGCATCACCTGGTGCTGGCTTTCGGGCACCTGACCGCGGAAGACGAGGGTCTCGGTACCGCGGCTGACCCCGGAGAAGAGGGTGCGGACCAGCACCTCGTCCTCGCCGGGTGGCGGCACGCCGACCGGCCGGAGTTCGGCCTCGCCCGGGGCGCGGAGCCAGAAGGCGCGGTGCATGGTCCTCCTCGGTTCGAAGATCGCCTCGCCAGGATAGGCCGCGAACGGCGGGTCCGGCCCGGCTTGAACCGTTCGCCCCCGTGGTACGTGGACTGGGTGACGGGTTGAGGGAGGACCGATGCACACGACTGCGTTCCCACTGGGCCGCGAGGCGACCGGCTGGCTGCTCGGACAACTGGTGGTGCTCACCACACTCGGCGTCCACGTGGGCGCCGGGCCGGTGGCCTGGCTGGCCGCGGCCGCGTACACCGCTGCCCTGTGGGGTGCGCTGACGACGGCGTTCGGCTCGCCGTGGGAGCTCGGACCGGCGAACCGGGTCACCGTCGGGCGGGCGGCGCTCGTCGGCGGTGTGGTGCTGCTCGTGGCCGAGGCCGTGGTCACCGGGTCGACCGCGCACACCGCGTTGCTGGTGGTCCTCGCTTCGGTCGCGCTCGCGCTGGACGCGGTGGACGGGCAGGTGGCGCGGCGCACCGGCAGCGAGTCGGCGCTCGGCGCCCGGTTCGACATGGAGGTCGACGCCTTCCTGATCCTGGTGCTCAGCGTGGCGGCGGCCGTGGTGACCGGGCCGTGGGTGCTGGTCATCGGCGCGATGCGGTACCTGTTCGTCGCGGCTTCGTGGTTCGCGTCGTGGTTGCGGGCGGAGCTGCCACCGGACCTGTGGCGCAAGGCGGTGTGCGCGGTCCAGGGCGTCGTGCTGGTCGTGGTGACCGCGCGGGTGCTGCCGGACCTGCTTTCCGCGGTCGTCGCCGCCGTGGCGCTCGCCGCGCTGCTGTGGTCGTTCGGCCGTGACACCGGCCGGTTGTGGCAGGGACGCGCGGCCGTCGCCGGCGCGCGGCACGGTCGGGAATTTCCGCCTAACCTTTGGACATGGGGACCCGCCGAGTGCGCACACCGGATCGCGAGGACCTGAACCGCGCCTGGCGTACCATCTCCGCCCGGCTCGCCCCGACCCCGCTGGTCGCGGGCGACGACGGGATCTCGCTGAAACTCGAATCCCTGCAACCGACCGGCGCGTTCAAGGTCCGCGGTGCGCTCAACGCGTTGACCGCGCTGCCCGAGCACGTGGTGCCGGTGACCGCGTCCGCGGGCAGCCACGGCCTCGGGGTCGCCTACGCGGCCAAGCTGCTCGGCCGCCACGCCACCGTGGTGGTCCCCGGCAATGCCTCACCGGCCAAGGTCGCCGCGCTCCGCGGGTTCGACGTCGAATTGGTCGAAGTGGGCACTTCCTACGACGACGCCGAACGGCACGCACTGGAACTGGCCGCGAATGGCGCGCATTTCCTTTCGCCGTACAACGACCCGGACGTGATCGCGGGTCAGGGCACGATCGGCGGCGAACTCGGCGAGCAGGTTTCCGGCCCGATGACCGTGGTGTGCCCGATCGGTGGTGGCGGCCTGGTGTCCGGGCTGGGTTTGTGGGCGTCCACGCGCGAGGACGTCCGGATCATCGGGGTCGAGGCCGAGCGGTCGACCGCGGTGTCGGCGAGCGTTCGCGCGGGCCGGGTGGTCGAGGTCCCGATCGGTGAGACCATCGCCGACGGCATCGCGGGCGGGATCGAACCCGGCTCGGTCACCGTCGGCCTGGTCGCCGCGCACGTGCACGAACTGGTCACCGTCACCGAGGCGGAAATCCGCGCGGGCATGCGTTACCTGCTCGCCGGGCGCGGCGTGGCCGCCGAGGGCGCCGGAGCCACGGCGGTCGCCGCTTTGCTTGCGGGCAAAGCGAAAGCGCGCGGCACGACGGTCGCGCTGGTCACCGGGCGCAACATCACCCTGCCCGCGCTCACCGCCGCCGTGCACTAATACGCAGGAAAGCTTGGGCCTTCCTTAAGCGCTGCTGTCCAGCGGTAAGGGGGGAAACGGGTGCGCAATTAGGGGGTTGGGGCGGCCAGGGGCGAGCTGGCACAGTAATCCGGACCGGTCGATCCACTCCCCCCGCACGCATTTCGACCTCCTTGGAAGGAAAACGAGAGGCGATGCCAAGATCCGCCGAGGCGACGCCGATTCCGGCCGCCGCACCCATTTCCCTGAGCACCACCACGGTGGACATCGTGGTGCCGGTCTACAACGAGGAACGCGCACTCACCGGCACGGTCGAGGTGCTGCGGTCCTACCTGCGCGAGAACTTCCCGTACGACTGGACCATCACGGTGATGGACAACGGCAGCGAGGACGGCACGCTCGAAGTGGCCAACGCGCTGGCGCACAACGACGAGCGCGTCCGGGTGCTGCACCTGGACGTGGCCGGTCGCGGCCGCGCCCTGCGCGAGGCGTGGGGCGCGAGCGACGCGGACGTGGTGGTCTACATGGACGCCGACCTGTCCACCGGGCTCGACGCGCTGCTGCCGCTGGTCGCCCCGCTGGCGAACGGGCACTCCGACCTGGCGATCGGCTCCCGGCACGCCCCCGGCGCGCGGACCGTCCGCGGCCTGCAGCGCGAGTTCATCTCCCGGTCCTACAACGCGTTGATCCGGTTCACCCACGGCGCCCGGTTCCGCGACGCGCAGTGCGGGTTCAAGGCGGCGCGCGCCGAGATCATCCGCCCGCTGCTGCCGCACGTGCACGACGACGGCTGGTTCTTCGACACCGAACTGCTGCTGCTCGCCGAGCACAACGGCCTGCGCGTGCACGAGGTGCCGGTCGACTGGATCGAGGACGTGGACACCAGGGTGGAGGTGACCAGCACGGCCTGGCACGACATCCGCGGCCTGATCCGGGTGGCCCGGTCGAAGGCCCGCGGCACCGCCCGCGTCGACGAGCTGCCGCAGCGGCCGGAGCCGCGGCCGATCCACCCCGATCCGGTGCTCGGCCGCAGTGCCGGCGCGCTTTCCTGGCAATTGCTCTCGTTCGCCATTGTCGGCGCCATTTCCACCGTCGCCACCTTGACCCTCTACGCCATTTTCCGGGAATGGATGCCACTGCTGCTGGCCAATTTGGCGGCATTGACGATCACCACCCTGTTCAACACCGAAGCGAATCGCCGTTACACCTTCGCCGGGCGCAGGCAGTCCACCGGCCGGGTGCATTTCCAGGGGATCATCGTCTTCGCGTTGTACTACGGGTTCACCTCGGGGGCGCTGCTGCTGTTGCACTGGCTGGCGCCGGACGCCTCGCGCGCGCTGGAACTCGCGGTGCTGCTGGTGTCCTCGCTGCTCGGCACCACGGGCCGGTTCCTGTTGCTGCGCAACTGGGTCTTCCGCCGCAAGGAGGCGGTGGAATGACCGCCACGACCGCACGGGAAGCCAGGACGACCGCGAGCACGCGCTGGCCGGTCTGGACGCTGGCCGGGATCTGCGTGCTGGCCGCGCTGCTCTACGCCTGGGGCTTCGCCTCGGGCAGCTGGGGCAACACGTACTACACCGCCGGTGTCAAAGCGATGTCGTCCGGCTTCACCGACTTCCTCTTCGGCGCCTACGACCCGGCGGGCGCGGTTTCGGTGGACAAGCCGCCGATGTCGTTGTGGCCGCAGGTGGTGTCGGTGTGGATCTTCGGCTACCACGGCTGGGCCATCCTGCTGCCGCAGGTGCTCGCCGGGGTCGGCGCGGTGTTCCTGCTGCACCGGACCGTGCGCCGCTGGGCCGGGGAAGCCAGCGGGCTGTTCGCCGCGCTGCTGCTCGCGCTCACCCCGATCACCGTCGCGGTCAACCAGGTGAACCTGCCCGACACGCTGCTGGTGCTGCTGCTGGTCGCCGCCGCGTATGCGGTCACGCGCTCGATCGAGGACGGGCGGCACACCGGCTGGCTGCTGTGGTCGGCGTTCTTTGTCGGCTGCGCGTTCACCACGAAGATGCTGCAGGCGTGGATCGTGGTGCCCGGGCTGGCCGCGGCGTTCCTGGTCGGCGCGAGCGGTCCGGTCCGGCGCAAGCTGCTCGACCTGCTCGCCGCCGGGCTGGTGCTGTTCGTGTCCTCGTTCTGGTGGCCCGCCCTGCGTGACTGGTGGCCGGGCGAGAAGCCGTACATGGCCAGCACCGCCGACGGCACCGCGATGGACCTGATCTTCGGCTACAACGGCTTCGGCAGGCTGTTCGGCGCCGAGGGCGGGGCCGCGGTCGCGACGCAGGCGGGCGGCGGGAACGTCGGTGTGGCCGGTGGGGCTTCGGGCGTCACGCGGATGTTCGGCGCCGCGGGCGGTGGGCAGATCTCCTGGCTGCTGCCGCTGGCTCTGCTCGTGCTGGTGCTTGCCGCGGTCGGCTTCCGCAAGGCCGGGCGCGAATGGCGTGCGGGCTGGGTGCTGTGGGGTGGCTGGCTGCTGCTGGCCGGACTGCTGTTCAGCTTCGCGCAGGGCGTGATGCACCCGTACACCGCGACCATGCTGGCGCCCGCGGTCGCGGCGTTGTGCGCGGCCGGGATTCCCCTGCTGTGGCGGGCTTATCGCGGGGACACGGCCGCGTGGGTGCTGCTGCCGCTCGCGGTGGCGGGCACCGCGGCCTGGGCGTGGGTGGTGATTTCGCGCAACCTCGCGTGGCACGGCTGGCTCCGCTGGGCCGTGCTGGTGGCCGGGGTCGCGGCCGTGCTCGTGCTGGTGCTCGCGAAGCGCCGGGCCGAACTGCGCCGGCCCGCGCTGGTGCTCACGCTGACCGCGATCGTGCTCGCCCCCGCGGTGTGGTCGGTCGGCACCGCGGTGGACGGCAACCGGATCGGGGTGCTGCCTTCGGCCGGGCCGCTCAGCGAACTGTTCGCCAAGCTGAAGGGCAGCCCCGGTGGGTTCGGCGGCCTGCTGACCGCCGACCTCAGCCAGGAGAACCGGCGGATCCTGGCTTATGCCAAGGAGAACAGCGGCGGTGCGGAGATCGTGCTGGCGGTCGAACGGGGATCGACCGCGGCCTCGCCGTTCCTCATCCACACCGACGAGACGGTGGTCGCGCTGGGCGGTTACGCCGGGGCCGATCCGGCGCCCTCGCCCGCGCGCCTGTCCGACTGGGTGGCGCAGGGCAGGCTGCGGTTCGTGCTGAGCAGCCTCGGGCAGGGGCCGAGCGCGCCGGCCCAGCAGGAGCGCGCGGCGTGGCTGGAGCGCCGGTGCGTGGTGGTCGACCCCGCCGCTTACGGCGGGCAGCCCACCCAGAAGTTGTTCAGCTGCACCTAGGCTCGGAGGGGACCCATGAGCAAGCCGGTCGCGCTGGCGGTTTTCGCCCACCCGGACGACGCCGAGCTGGCCTGTTTCGGCACCTTCGCCGCCCTGCGCGCGCGGGGCTACGCGTTGTCGGTGCTGTCGCTCACCGACGGCGCCAACAGCGACGTCGAGCAGTCCTACCTCCGTCCGAAGGAAGCCAGGCTGGCCGCCGCGGTGCTCGGCAGCGAGCTCGTCGTCGAGGACTTCGAGGACGGCTCGCTGACCGCCGGGCGGGCGCTGTTCGACCGGATCGAGCAGCACATCCGCCGGCTGCGGCCGTCCATCGTGCTGACCCACTACCCCGGTCCGCGCGAGCACCAGGACCACCAGGTGGTCGGCACGGTGGCGACCACGGTCGCCCACCGGGCCGGGCACGTGGACCTGGTCCTGCAGGGTGAGCCGCCCGGACTGGCCGACTCGTTCGCCCCGCAGTTGTTCACCGACATCACCGCGCACATCGACGTGAAGCTGAAGGCGCTGGCCTGTTACAAGTCCGAAGCGGACAAGGGGTTCATGCACCGCGAGACCGTGCTGGACCGCGCCCGGTGGTGGGCGCGGCAAGCCGGCGCGGTGGAGAACGGCACCCCGCGGTACTACGAGGCGTTCGTGGTGTCCAAGGCGTTGCTGCCCGTGCTCACCGGGGTGTAGCTGAGGATGAGCAGTCCGGTCTCGTGCACCTCGACGCCGTTGAAGGTGAACTTGTACTGCTGGCCGTCGCGGTAGAGCAGCTCGCCGGGGGCGGCCTTGCCGGACAGCACCGGGTGCAGCCACACGCGCAGTTCGTCGAGCAGGCCGTGGTCCAGCATGAGGCGGGTCACCGGGCCGAACCCGTACTGCAGCAGGTTCGCGCCGGACTCCTTCAGCTCCCGGATGCGCTCGACCACGTTCTCGCTGATCACCTCGGTGTTCTGCCACTTCGGGTCGGTCAGCGTGGTCGAGACCACGTACTTCTTCAGCAGGTTCATGCGGGCGGGCGAACCGTCCTCTTCGGTCACCGACGGCCAGACCGCGGCGAAGCCCTCGTAGGTCTCGCGGCCCATGATGACCGCGTCGGCGGCGCGTTGCTGCTGGTCGGCCGCGCGGTTCGCCTCCTCGCCGAAGTAGTCCATGTGCCAGTCCTGCATGTTGCTGATGTCGCCGTCGAGGGTCAGGTATGTGGCGTTCACGATCTTGCCCATGGGAATCGCTCCTGGTTCGGTGTCGTTGTACGTAAGCGTCGAACCGGCATCGAGCAGATCGACACGGCACCCGGAAATTTCCGGGAAGTAACCCGCGTCACAGCTCGTTCGCGCAGACGGGTGACCGGATCAGCCCCGCCACTCCTCCTTTGGGATGAAGCGAAGTGGTTTCATGTTCCACACTGCGTGCTCGCGCGTTCTCTATAGGGAGAGCCGGTGAACAGAACGGAAGGACTCACGGCGATGCCCGACTACCAGGACACCACCCGCGCGAAGATCGTCTTCGGACTGCGCACCTTCGCGGCAGGCCCGGCGCCGCTGCCCGCGGAGCTCTCCTACGACACGAGCGACCCGTACGCGGTGGCCGTCACGTTCCACACCGGACGCGGCAGCGTCCAGTGGATGTGCGCCCGCGACCTGATCGCCGACGGCCTGCTGGCCCCGGCCGGCCTCGGCGACCTGCGGATCAGCCCGGCCAACGACCCCGAGTTCGTGGTCTTCGAGCTGATCACCCCGGACGGCGAGGCCGTGATGGAGGCCCCGTCCGCCGAGCTGGCGGCCTTCCTCGACCGCACCTACGAGAAGATCCCGGCCGGGTCCGAGCACCAGTGGTTCGACTTCGAGCACGAGCTGGGCAAGCTGACCTCGCACAGTTGAGGGCTCGACGCCGGCGAGCCAGGAAGCCCGCACCGAGCCAGGTCCGCGCCCGTCGCGGCAGCCCGGCTGCGGGACACGACACGGCGAGTCGCCAGACCGCCACTCCCCGTCCACTTGGGACGGCAGCCGGGGTCGTGCGCTCCTAAGCCGACCCCCGCGTATAGCGGTGCTTCACCCCGATCGGGAAGTACTCCGGATCACCTGCGTTCCGCAATTCCACCTCCGGCAGTTGCCGCTCGGCGGGAACGTAGTGGGCGAATTCACTGTTCAGCCGCACCAGTTGCGCCCGGATCGACTCCGCCACCACGGCCGGGTCACCCTCGCGGCCGGGGGCCAGTTCCACGGTCACCCGCAGGCGGCGGTCCCGCTGCTCGTCCTCGACGGCTTCGAGCACGAACTTGCCGGTGACCCAGTCGCTGATCCCGGGCTGCTCCAGCCCCACGGTCACGTTCTCCGGGTACACGTTCGCGCCGAAGAACGACACGGTGAACAGCGAGCGGCCGAACACGTAGACGAACGGCAGCGCCTCACCGGCGGGCGGCTCGAAGCCGTGACGTGCGCAGAACGCGAGCAGCTCGTCGTGCGCAAGCACCCCGCCCTCGTCGGCGATGTGGTACCGGACCAGCGGGATCCCGTTGTCGCCGGAGAAGAGCAGCGTGCCGTCCGAAACCTCGAAGTACCGGCTCGCCGGGTCGTACTGCACCAGCGTCGGCAGCCGGTCGGCCCCGAACAGCTCCCTCGCCAGGTCCGGGCGGCTCGCGAGGAACCGGCGGATGGCCACCGAGAGCGCGGTCTCGTTCCCCAGCACCCCGGCGTCGGCCGTGCCGTACAAGGAGACCGAGTCGCGCACGGGGTCGGCCATGCCGGTGCGCTCGGCCAGCAGGTCACGCCATTCCTCGCTGAACACCTCGCCCGCGAGCACCAGTTTCACCGCGTACCGCGACCAGTCATCGCCGCTGTCGACCACGTCCTTGACGAATGGCGGATAGCCCAGCAGCACCACCTGCTCGAAGTGCGGCGCCAGTTCCGGCAGTACCCGCAGGATCTCCGCCTTGTTGTTGCCGGGCGCCACCACCGTGATCGGGAAGCCCTTGGCCGCGAGGTGGCGCACGCACGCCGTGGTGAACAGGCCGCCGACCCAGGTGCCCAGCGGGAAGCAGACCACCGCCAGCGTGCGGCGCGAATCGGCGGAGAAGCCGCGGAACACCTGCTCGAAGCGGCGGGCGATCTCCAGCTCGTCGGCCAGCGAGCGCGGCCAGATCGTCGGCGTGCCACTCGAACCGGACGACACCGCGATCATGTCCAGGTCCTCGAGCCTGCCGTCGCGGCACAGCTCCGGCAGCGGGTAGCGCTGGTGGTAGGCGGCCTTGTCGAGCAGCGGCAGGCGTTCGAAGTCCTGACGCGAGGTGATCGACACCGGGTCGATCCCGTGCTCGCCCAGGAACTTGCGGTACGCGGGCACCGAGGCGGCCACCTCGTGGAACAGGGCCACCGGGTCCATCGCGGCCGGCTCACCGGTGAAGAACCGCTCGTAGGCACGCGTCACGCGCCGGGGTCGCTCCAGATCCATGCTTCGAATGGTGTCAGACCCGGGCCAGGTTGAGGCGTGCTCGGACCTCGTTCGCTTCCGGCACACCCATTTCCGCGTACAACGCCAGCGCCCGCTCCCAGTGCTCGCGTTCGCCGGTGGACTCCCCCAGCCCGTGGTGCGCGTACGCCTGGTCGCCGATGCAGCCCGTTTCGAGCGCGATCTGCAGTGCGTCGCGGAAAAACGCCGCTGCCTCCGTGTTTTCTCCACGGGCGGAGGCCAGGGAACCCAGGGAATTCAGCACCCGTGATTCCACCCCGCGATCCGAGCATTCACGCGCGGTCGACAACGCCTCCCTGAGGCAGCGCGCGGCTTCGTCGTAACGGCCCAGCTCCCGGTGCACGTCACCGCGGTGCTTCAGCGCGACGCCCTCGTTGATCCGCCCGCCGGTCTCGCGGGACACCGCCAGCGCCTGGTCCAGCCGTTCCAGTGCCTCGTCGTACCGGCCCAGCGCCCGCAGCGCCCCACCGAGGATGCCGAGCGCGTACCCCTCGCTGGTCCGCGTGCCGGTCTCGGCGAACAACGCCAGTCCTTCCTCCAATGAGGACACCGCGGTCTCGTGCTTCCCCTGTGCGGAAAGCACATCACCGAGGTTCACCCGGACATAGCCCTCGCTGGTGCGGTCCCCGGTCTCGCGCGCGGCCACCAGCGCGAGGTTCAGGTAGCGCGCGGCGTCGGTGTACCGGCCCATGCCGCGGCACGCCGCGCCCAGCACGACGAGCACCAGCCCTTCGCTGGTCCGGTCGTCGGTTTCCCTTGCCAGGTCCAGTGCCTGCTCCAGGTAACCCAGCGCGTCGGTGAACCGCCCGAGTGCCCGGCAGACCAGGCCGAGGGTGTTCAGCACGTAGCTCTCGGTGTTGCGGTTACCGCTTTCCCGCGCGCTGGCGAGCGCCTCTTCCAGGTAGCTCAACGCTTCCCGCGAACGGCCGACGCGCCAGTACCCGAGGCCGATGAGCGTCAGCGGGTCCGTGCGGTTCCCGGGATCGGTGAACGCCGACGCGTGCGTGTGCAGCATCAGCGCGTCCTCGTGGTAACCACCCAGGTCGAGGTACTTCCACAGGATGCCGGAGAGCAGGCGGACGTGGTCCGGCCAGTCGTTGCGCGTGGCGTGCGAGGCCACGGCGAGCAGGTTGCCGCGTTCGGTCTCCAGCCACTCCTGCGGATTCGCCGGTCGCCAGCCGTCGAACCGCAGCGGCGGGGCTTCCGGCCGCAGGTGCCGGTCCTGCGGGGCGTGCAGGTCCATCGCCAGCGCGGCCGCGGCGACGTAGTGGTCGAACAACCGGGTCAGCGCGTCACGGTCCTCGCCCGCCAGTTCGGCGGCGTAGACCCGCAGCAGGTCGTGCAGTTGGTACCGGCCGGGCAGGAGCTCCTCGGCGAGGTGCGCGCGAACCAGCACGCCGATCAGCCGCTGTGCCTCGGCCAGGTCGACCCCGGCGAGCGCGGCGGCCGCGTCGACCGACAGCGCGCGGCCGGGGTGCAGGCCCCACAACCGGAACATCCGCGCGGCATCGGGCGGCAGGTGCCGGTACGACCACGAGAACACCGCGCGGACCGCCGTGCGCGGGTCGCCACCACCGTCGAGCAGGTCCAGCCGCCGCCGTTCGTCGGCCAGTTCCGTGGCGAGTTCGGCCAGCGACACCTCCGGCCTCGCCAGCGCCAGTTCGGCGACCAGCCGCAGCGCGAGCGGCAGGCGCACGCAGTACTCGACGAGCGCCTCCGCCGCCACGCGCTCGACGGCGACCCGCGCGCCGAGCAGGTGGTGCAGCAGGTCCAGCGAAGCCTCGGGCGTCAGCAGGTCGAGCAGCACCCGGTGCGCGCCGTGCCGGGCGATCAGCGCGGGCAGCGTCTCGCGGCTGGTCACCAGCACCGAACAGCTCGCCGAGCCCGGCAGCAACGGCCGGACCTGCTCGACCGACCCGGCGTTGTCCAGGATCAGCAGCAGCTGCCGTTCGTCCAGTTCGGTGCGGAACTTCGCCGCACGCTGGTCCTCCTCGGCCGGGATCTCCGAGCCGTCGACCCCCAGTGCCCGCAGGAAGCCCGAAAGCGCGTCACCGGGTTCGACCGGGCGCTCGGGACCGTAGCCACGCAGGTCGAGGTAGAGCTGGCCGTCCGGGAAGTGCTCGCGCGAGCGGTGGGCCCAGCGCAGCGCGACCGCGGTCTTGCCGACCCCGGCCGTGCCCGAGACCACGGCGATCCGCACGTCCGTGCCGTCGTTCGGGAGCAGGTGGTTCAACGAGCGCAGTTCCCGCGCGCGGCCGGTGAACCCGCTGACGTCCGCGGGCAGCTGGGCGGGCCGGTGCCGTCCGGCCGGCGCGTCCGGGTGCAGCACGCGCTCGTGTGCCTGCCGCAGTTCGGGGCCCGGCTCGATGCCCAGCTCGTCGGCCAGGCGGTGGCGGATGTCGTCGAACACCTCGAGTGCCGCCGCCTGCTGCCCGGCGCCCGCGAGGGCGAGCATGAGCTGGGCGTGCGCGGTCTCGTGCAGCGGTTCGGCAGCGGTCAGCGCCCGCAGGTGCGGCACGGCGTCCTCGTGGTTCCCCTGCACCTCGGCGATTTCGGCGTAGGCGAGCACCGCGGCCGACCGGCGGGCGGTGATCGCGTGGCACACCGGGTGGTGCCGGAAGCCCTCCAACCCGGCCAGCACGGGACCACGCCAGGCGCCGAGCGCGTCGAGCCAGCGCTCCTGCGCGACCGCGGCCTCGAACTGCAGCAGGTCCAACTGTTCCTCGTCGACGGACAGCAGGTACCCGCCTTCGACCGTGGTGATCACGCGCGCCGGTTCCTGCCGCACCCGGCGTGGTTCGAGCACCTTGCGCAGCCGCGCGACATAGGTGTGCACCAGCTCCAGGCACGACGACGGCGGGTCGTCACCCCACAGCGCGTCGACGATCTCCTCGCGCCGCACCAGCCGGTTCGGCTGGATGGCGAGCAGGGCCAGCAACCGCCGCTGCTTCTCGGCACCCAGCTCGACCGGCTCCCCGGCGTGGTGGACCGACAGCGGGCCGAGCACGCGGATGCGCAGCGCGGCACCCGGGTCCTCCGCGGCGAGCACGGCCAGCAACCGGCGCGTGGTTTCCGCGCGGGAACTCCGCACGTGCCCGAGTTCGGCGTTGCGCACGGCCCGCAGGCTGACCCCGGCTCGCTCGGCCAGTTCCGCCTGGGTCAGTCCGGCCAGCACGCGGCGCTCTCGCAGCCTTTTGTCCACTGGCACCTCCGAACATGCCCGTCCAGCTTCCCCAAGATGCCGCCCGGCGGCCACCGCCAAATGCCCGAGAACGTCATACCCGCAGGTCAGGGTCGTGAAACCGGGTACAGGTCCCGGTACAGGCCCACGTCCACCCCTGGTGATTACGGTGAAGGAGGTCACCAAGGGCACCCGCCGCGTGGGGTACGGCGGGTGCCCTAACCCCCGGCTTCCGCGAGTTCGCCGCGCGAGGTGACGCCGAGCTTGGGGTAGGCCTTGTACAGGTGGTAGGCCACCGTCCGCGGGCTCAGGTAGAGCTGGGCAGCGATGTCTCGATTGGACAGACCTTGGGCCGCGAGCTGGGTGATCTGGAGTTCCTGCGGGGTCAGTTCCGCCTGCGCGCCGGAAGCGGGCTTCGGGGTCACGCCCGCCCCGGTCGCCCCGAGCTCGGCTCGCGCGCGAGCGGCCCACGGGCCCGAGCCAAGCTCCTCGAACACCTTCAACGCGGCGCTCAGGTGGTCGCGGGCCTTGCTCTTGCGCCGCGCCCGGCGGAGCCACTCGCCGTAGAGCAACTCCGTGCGTGCCCGGTCGAAGGGTCGTGAATCGGACGGGTGCAGGTCGAGCGCCCGCACGAAGTGGGGCTCGGCCTCGGGTGTGGTGAGCGCGCGGCAGCGGGCGAGCAGCGCGTGGATCCACGGCCGGTCCATCGTGGCCGCCCAGTTCGCGAACAGCTCCAGCGAGGCGGCGGCGTCCTGCGGCCTACCCAGCCGGACGGCGGCCTCCACGTGGTCGGGAACGCAGCGGACCACTCCGGACAAGTGTCGTGAAGGTCCACTGGTGACCGCACGCAGCCGGTCGAACGCTTTCTGCACCCGGCCTTGGCCGAGGTCGAGCAGGGCGAGCGCGGTCTGTGCCCAGGTGTCCCCGGAGGACGCGGCATCGTCGGCGGTCAGCTCGGCGTAGTGGCGGCAGCCGGGCTCGTCACCCTCGATCGCGGCGAGGTAGGCGAGCGCGCCCGCGGTGTACCCGGCCCAGAGCGGCTGACCGGTGTCGGCGGCGATACGCATCCCCTCGGCACCGGTGACCCGGGCTTCGCGATGCCTGCCGAGCACGGTCTGCACCAGCGTCAGGTGCCCGAGCGCGGCGGGCAGTGCGACGATCACGCCGTGGGCGCGGGCGTCGGCGATCAGCTCGGTGGCAATCTCGGCTGATTCCTCGTCGCGGGCGGCAACCAGTGCGCGGCTGGCCACCTCGGTCATGCCGCGCGGCCCCATCCCGGCCGCGGCGGACCGCGCCTTGGCCAGCACCTCGTCGAGCGGCGGGAACGCGGCGGTGTCGCGGTCGAGCACCATCGCGGTGCCCCAGCGGGCGAGCCAGGCCATCGACATCAGCGGGTCGTCCGGGGCGAGGCCGACCTCGTCGAACCGGTCCAGTGGCTCGGCCAGCAGGCGCACGTCGGTCGGCGCGGCCCAGGCGGCGTGCAGGGCACGCACGAGCATCCAGAACGCCTCGACCGGATCGTCGGCGAGCGCGGCGCCGTCGACGAGCAGCCGGTGCGCGTGGTGCAGGTCGCCCTTGGCGAAATCGGCGCTGGCCCGTACCTGGATCAACCGCACCCGCAGGTCGGGGGCGAGATCCGGCGGCAGCGTCTCGGCGAGCGAGTTCGCCCAGTCCAACCTGCCCGCGCGGGTCGCGGCCTCGCAGGCGAGGAGCAGCCGCCGGGCGGACTGCTCGGGTTGTTCGCTGAGCCGCGCAGCACGCTCGTACATGGTGGCCGCGGCGGCGTGCCCACCACGCGCGATCGCCCGGCCTGCCGCTCGCTCGAGCTCGGCGGCGACGCCCTCGTCCGGCCCGGTGGCGGCCGCGGCGAGGTGCCAGGCCCGCAGATCCGGGTCGTGGTGCTCGGCCGCGAGTGCACTGTGGACAGCGATCCGGCTGCTCGCCGCGGCGCCGTGGTAGACCGCCGCGCGGATCAGCGGGTGCCGGAAGGTCAGCGTGCCCGCGACCAGGGAGACGAGCCCGCGTTCCTCGGCGGGTTCGAGGTCGGTGAGCGCGGCGCCCAGCTCGTTCGCGGCCCGTAGCAGGGTTTTCAGCTCACCGGTCTGGTCGGCGGCGGCGAGCAGGAGCAGGTTCCGTGAGGGCGCGGGCAGCGAGCGAACCTGGTGCCAGAAGGCGTCGAGCACGCGGGTGGTCAACGGCATCGGCCCGGTGTCGTGCGCGGACACCACGGCCGGGAGTTCCCGCAGTGCCAGCGGATTGCCCCGGGTCTCGGCGACCAGCCGCGCCCGTAGCTCGGCGGGGAGTTCGATGCCCGTGTCATCCAGCAACGCCGACGCGCTCTGGTCGTCCAATCCGGTCAGGCGCAGCTCGGGCAGACCGGGCGCGACGAAGGCGTCGGCGTAGTCCCGCGCGGCGAACACCAGCACCACGCCCTCGCGGTCGAGGCGGCGGGCAGCGAAGAGCAGCGCGTCGGCGGAGGCCCGGTCGAGCCACTGCGCGTCGTCGACCAGGCAGAGCAGCGGCCCTTGCTCGGCGAGCAGCGTGAGTACGCCGGCGCCGATCAGGAACCGGTCACCGTCCCCGCTCTCGCCCAGCCCGAAGGCACCGGCCAGGGCGCGCCGCTGGAGTTCGGGCAGGGCGTCCAGGCGGTCCAGCACCGGCCGCAACAGCAGGTGCAGCCCGGCGAACGGCAGCTCGGCCTCGGACTCGATCCCGGTGCCACGAAGAACCCGCAGGTCACCGGCTTGGGCGGCGGCGTGGTCGAGCAAACTGGTCTTGCCGATGCCCGGTTCCCCGCGCACCACGAGGGCGCCGCTGATCCCGTCACGTGCCCGGCCCAGCAGCGCGGTGATCGTGTCCTGCTCCGCCTGGCGGCCCCGCAGCATGCCGTGACCCTACCTATGCGGTGCCCTCGGATTACTGATGCCGCGACGGATTCGGCGGGGGTGGCCGTCGGCCTAACTTGGTCGTACCCACCAGCGAACGGAGCACGTGATGTCCCACCCCCGCAAGGTCGTCGCCCAGGTCAACGTCTCGATCGACGGCTACAGCGCCGGCTCCCCGGACGACGGCATGGGCGGCATGGCCTTCCTGCAGGAACACGCCTCGCACGAACAGATGTCCACCTACTTCGAAGGCGTCTGGCGCGGCGCCGACACCGCCGTCGTCGGCCGCACCAACTACGAAGGCTTCGCCGGTTTCTGGCCCCCGGTGGCCGAAGACCCGGACGCCTCCCCGCGCGACCGCGACCTGGCGACGTGGTTGTGCACCGTGGAAAAGCTCGTATTCTCGCGGACGCTGGACAAGGTCGAATGGCAGAACTCGCGCCTGGCCACCCAGGACCCGGCGGCCGAGATCCGCGGCCTCAAGAACACCCCCGGCCGGGACATCCTGGTCCTGAACAGCGCCAGCATCATCCGGCAACTACTGTCCGCCGAGCTGATCGACGAACTGCGGATCTCACTACTCCCCGCCACCCTCGGCGGCGGCCTGCGCCTGTTCGAAGGCAACCCGCCCTACTCCACCTGGCACCTCGGCGGCGTCGCCACCCTCACCACCGGCGCCGTAATCCTGCACTACCAACGCCCCTGACACTTCCCCCGCCCAGCGGACACAAATGTGGCTTTCGGGGCGTATTCGGCCCCCAAAGCCACATTCGTGACATTCCCCCGCACCTCACCCCACAGGTGCCGTGAATGTGGCTTTCACGGCACATTCCGCCGTGAAAGCCACATTCACGGCATCGCCCCCACCCCCAACCCAGCAGCCACGTCACGAAGCCACTTTCGAGACGAATAACGTCCCGAAAGCCACATTCGTGACACCGCCCCACCGCCGCCCGGGCACCCCACCAAGAGCACCCGCCCAGATCCCCCACCCCACCCCGGTCCACAGCCAAAAACACGGCGGGGACTCGGATGTCAAGGCATCTTTCCCGCCTTGACATCCGAGCCCCCGCCGTAGTCACACTAAAAAACCGGGGCGGGGCCCCACCCTACTGCCCACGCAACCGCGAATGCCGCCGCCCATAAACGAAATAGATCACCAACCCCAACCCCATCCAAGCAGCGAACCGGATCCACGTCAGCACGTCCAGATTCAGCATCAGGTACAAACAAGCCAGCGCCGCCACGATCGGGAGTACCGGGGAGAACGGCACGGTGAACGGCCGTTGCAGGTCCGGGCGTTTGCGCCGCAGTACCGGCACCGCGATGGCCACGATGATCATCGCGGACAGCGCGCCGATGCTGACCATGTCGGACAGTTCGGTGATCGGCACGAAAGCGGCGAGCAGGGCGATCAGCACCGCGCCGATGATGGTCACCCGGTGCGGGGTGCCCCAGCGCGGGTGCACGGTGCCCAGTTTCTTCGGCAGCAGCCCGTCGCGGCCCATGGCGAAGCCGATCCGGCCGATGGTCACCAGTTCCACCATCATCACCGAGGTCAGGCCGGTGACCGCGCCGAGTGAGATGAGCGCGCTGATCCAGTGCATGCCCACCGAGTCGAAGGCGTCGGCCAGTGGCGCACCCTCGTCGATGTCGGTGAACGGCACCATCCCGGTCAGCACCAGCGACACCCCGATGTAGAGCAGCGCGCAGATGCCGAGCGCGCCGAGGATGCCGACCCGCAGGTCCTTGCGCGGGTTCTTGGTTTCCTCGCCGAGGTTCGCCAGCGCCTCGAAACCGGTGTAGGCGAAGAACACGATGGCCGCGGCGGTGAGCACCCCGGCGAGGCCGAACGCCGACTGCTCCAGGCCCAGCCCGGCTTCGACCACCGGCTGGTGCAGCACGTCGGCGTCCTCACCGGCCGGGCGCGCCGGCGGGATGAACGGGGTCAGGTTCGAGGCTTTCACGAAGAACACGCCGATGCCGAGGATCAGCAGGCAGACGGCGACCTTGACCACCACGAGCACGTTGGTGAACAACGCCGACTGCTTGATCCCGGCCACCGCGACCACGGTCAGCACGGCGATGATCAGGACCGCGCCGACGTTGATCGTGGCGTCCTCGCCGAACCACTCCGGCGGCAGGCCGAGCAGGTTCGCCAGGTAGCCGGACCAGCCCCGCGAAACCACCGCCGCGCCGAGCGCGAACTCCAGGAGCAGGTCCCAGCCGATGATCCAGGCGAACACTTCGCCGAGCGTGGCGAAGGCGTAGGTGTAGGCACTGCCCGCGGTCGGCACGCTCGAGGCCAGTTCCGCGTAGCAGAGCGCGGCCAGCCCGGCGACCACGGCGCCGATCACGAAGGACAGGGTCACCGCGGGCCCGGCGTGGGTCTTCGCCTCGACCCCGGCCAGGGTGAAGATGCCGGTGCCGATGATGATGCCGACCCCGAATCCGACCAGGTCACGGCCACGCAGGCGGCGTTTGAGGTCGCCGGACTCCTGCCGCTGGAGCACCGTGTCGACGTCCATGGTGCGCATGATTCCCATGCGGGCACCGTAGAAGTTCCGGCTGCTTCCCGCAGCGCAACCTCCGGGTGACCGGAAGACGCCCAACGCGGCCCGGCTCCCGGAAAGTCCGAAAAGGACCCGCCTAAGCGGGTTTCGCCGGGCACATTCCCGCGCCCTGCCACCGTTGCCGCAGGTCCTCGGGGATGTCGAGGGTGGTCGACTGGCCGTCGGTGAGGGTGCGCACGCTGCCGCCGAGCAGGATCTCCCCCGCCTTGTCCAGTACCTTCGTGGCGATCCGGCTGCGGTCCTCGCCGCGTTCGAGCGCCCGCATCAACCGGGTCCCGGCGCGGACCGCGGTCGTCCAGCCGCGCGAGTCCGGCACCTCCATCCAGTCGGCGACCCGCGGGTCCACCGTCTGCCGGACCATGGCCGCGATGACGCCGTCGAACACCTCGCCGGGCAGTATGTTCTCGTACAGGTCGAGCAGGTTCCGGGTGAGCGCCACACCTTCCGGCGAGGGCGCGTACACCGCCTCGACGAGCAGGGCGTTCAGTTCCCGTGCCTCCGCCAAGGTTTCGGGCATGGCTTCGGCCGGGATGCCGAGCATCGCGCCGGTGACGCGCCAGACGTAGTAGTAGCTCTCGGCCTCGTCCTCGCTCACCGAGATCCCGATGCGGCGCATCCCGTCGATCACCTGCACCGAGAAGATGAACAACGCGCCGAGCAGGTCCTGCTGGCACAGCGGCACACCTTCGGCCGCGCTGTCCCACTTGCCCGAACGTTCGATGAAGTACCGCACGGCGGCGTGGATCAACCGCGTCTTCTGGATCGTCGGCACGAAGCTCCCGCCGCTGCCGAACGGGTCTCGGCCCATCATGTTCAGCACGAACTGCGAGGTCTCCGAGAGACGACGATGGGGCTGGTTCAGGCGGTGGGTCAACGTCAGCACGCGGGACGGGCGCGGCTGGGCGTAGCAGTTGACCATGGCACCGAAGGACAACACGGAAGCGACGTGCACCCCGTCATCGGCGAAGAACTCGTACGCGTGGGCCACGCGGTCCAGGTCAGCCCAATCCGGGGGCACGTCCGTGGCGATGAGGTAGTCACGCACCGACTCCGGCAGGTCCCCCGGGATGGGCTGGTCGTTCGCGCGGAACTGCGCCAGCACCTCGTTCACGGCCTCGATGCGGCCGGTCTCGGCGAGGTCGGCGATCACCGCGTCCGCGAGTGGATCCCCTTGGTACATCAACGCTTCCACCGCGGTCATGTCGATCAACTGCTGCCCCCTGAGGTCGCTTGCCGGCCCTTCAGCTAAGCGATCTCCACCGCGCAGAACCAGGGCCGGCCCCGCCGACCCCCCGATCGTGGAGGTACTCCAGTCGAACGGCCTAACGCGTCAGCAGCCGGTCCGCGCAGTCGGCAACCAGGTCCTCGGCGTACTCCGGGATCCCCGAACCACCGCGCAGGTGCCGCCGCACGGTCGAGTAGGGGATGTCGACGGTGGCGAGCACCAGCCGGTCGACGTCTTCGGCGCCGGACCGGCCGAGGCGGTCGGCCAGCGCTCGCAGCGTGCGGTCGACCTGCGCGTTGCGCTTGGCCAGGCGGTCCCGCGCGTCGGTGGGCCACGTCGGCTCGCCGAAGTCGACCGGCCCGTAGAGCAGGACCGCCGCCTCGGCGGGGTGCACCCGGCTCCACGAGACGACGTGCCGGGCCGCCGCGGCAGGCGAGTCGCCGTCGAGCGCGTCGAGGAAGCCCTCCTGGAACCGCTCCACGGTGCGCAGCCACAGTTCCGCGAGCAGCGCCGCCCGGCTGGGGAAACGGTGGTAGATCGACCCGCTGGGCGCACCGGCCTCACGGGCGACCGCGGTGACGGTGACCGCGGCGGGCCCGCCCTCGGCGGCCAGCGCGGCCGCGGCGTCCAGCAAGCGATCCATGTCGTGCCGCGGCGGCCGTCCCATGGCGGGCAGGGTACCGCCAACCCGCTACGGTGTGCGCAGGCGAACGCGAGGAGTCCTCATGTCCGAACACGATCCCGACCTCGTTCCCGACGGCGTCGACCTGGACCACCCCAATCCGGCGCGGATCTACGACTGGTTCCTGGGCGGCAACGCGAACTGGGCGATCGACCGCGAGTTCGGCGCGAAGGCCGTGGCCGCGTTCCCGATGGTGCGCGCGATGGCCAAGGTCGGCCGCGAGTTCCTCGGCCGCGGGGTGCACTACCTCGCCCGCCAGGGCATCACCCAGTTCCTCGACCTCGGGTCTGGCGTGCCGACCGTGGGCAACGTGCACGAAATCGCCGATTCGGTGAACCCGGACAGCCGCTGCGTCTACGTGGACAACGAGCCCGTCGCGGTGGCGCACTCGCAGGTGCTGCTGGAGCGCGAAGGCGACCTGCGCCGGCACGCCGTGCTGCAGGCCGACCTGCGGAACCCGGAGGACGTCTGGGAACGCGCGATGGACACCGGCGTGCTCAACCCGCGGGAACCGATCGGGCTGATCATGGTGAACGTGCTGTACTTCGTCAGCCCGGAAGACGGCCCGGAGGACATCATCGGGCAGTACCGGGACCTGCTGGTGCCGGGTTCGTACTTCCTGTCCTCGCACATGACCGTGGACGGCGTGCCCGCCGAGGGCGAGGAGGAGCGGGCCGAGGTCCGCCGCCAGTACCGCAACTCGGCGACGCCGCTGCACCTGCGCTCGCGCGAGGAGTTCACCCGCTTCTTCGACGGCTTCGACCTGGTGGACCCGGGCGTCACCTGGATCCCGGAGTGGCGGCCGGACGAGCTGAAGTCCGAAGCCACGCAGGACTTCCTCGCCGAACCGGCCACCAGCAGCGCCTTCGCCGGTCTGGGCCGGAAGCCGTAACCCGCCGCCAAGCCCCGGCTGAATGCTATGAGTGGGGCATTACTTGCAATGGACGCAAGTAATGCCCCACTCCTGGCGTTCGGCTCGGGCTCGTAGGATCGGGGCGTGGCGGACGAAGGGCTCAGCGTCGATCAGGGGATCCGCACGCTGCTGTTGCTCATGCCACGGATGGCCGGGCGGCTCAAGCGGCTCCCGATCCCCGAGCAGCTCCGCTCCTTCTCCCTCGCGCCGCGGCACCTGTCGCTGCTCGCCTACCTGCTGTTCGACGGGCCGATGCCGGTCAACGAACTCGCCCGCCTGCTCCAGGTCGCGCCCGCCACGGTGAGCCTGATGGTGGGCGACCTGAGCAGGCAGGGCGTGCTCGAACGCCGCGAGGACGAGCAGGATCGGCGCCGCACCATCGTGAGCATCGCCGAGCAGCACCGCGACGACGTGGACGCCTGGCTTTCGGCGGGCGCGAGGGCTTGGCGCAAGGCGCTGGAGCCGCTCACGCCCGAGCAGCGGCAGCTCGTCGTCGAAACGCTGGAAACCTACGAACGGGAAGCGGCGGCCGAGCGCCCCTGATCAGGGACGGTGGGCCAGGTCCAGGACGGCCCAGACGGTCCGCGTGGTGCCGTCGGTGCGGACGCCCCAGTCGAGCGGCAGTTGTTCGAGCAGCAGACGGCCGTCGATGTCGTCCTCGACCGGGGCCTCCAGCGGTTCGCCGCTGGCCTTGGCGTCGAGTTCGAGGTGCAGGCGCGCGGCCTGGCGGTTGAGGCCGAGCCGGATCTCGCCGACCTGCTCGTGGTAGCGCTCGGCGTCCTTGATCAGCTCGTCGACCACGAGGAGCGCCCGGTGCACCGCCTCGGGTGTCGCGCCGTCGAGCATCAGGCGCACCTGCGTCCGCGCCCAGGAAGTGCTCTCCGGTCCGTCGGTCAGGGACATCCTCGCGTTGAGGATCTGCTCGCGCCTCGGCACCGTCACCGTGAACTCCCTCGAATCGGCCTGCACAACGCTGGTCATGGGTACCCCGACCCCGTACGGGTGAAACCCCGGAGAGTGAACACAATGAACGAAAACGTGACCCCCATCACCGCCGCGGTGATCCTTGACCGGCATTCGGCCCGTTGATCAAGGAGGATCACGTGCTCCGACCCCGTTCGAAGCTGCTGGTAGCCGCCACGCTGTTCCTCGCCCTGCTGCCCGCCACCCCGGCCTCGGCGAGCGGCGTCGCCGACCACCCGGTGCCCACTACCGGCTGCGGGCGGACCCCGCCGGTGACCCCGGGCACGACCGGCGGGCAGACGCTCGTCTCCGGCGGCCTGACCAGGGAGTACACCGTCCACCTCCCGGCGAACTACCAGCCGCACCGGCCCACGTCGGTGGTGCTGTCCTTCCACGGGCACAAGCGCACCTCGCAATGGCAGGAGGAGCTGTCGGAGTTCTCCGGGGTGAACACCATCGCCGTCTACCCGCAGGGCCTCGTCGGCACCGACGGCGGATCGGCGTGGACCGGGGCGCCGTACTCGGCCGACGCCGACGACGTGCTGTTCACCAGCGACCTGCTCTCGAAGCTGCAGCGGGAGCTGTGCGTGGACCCGAAGCGGATCTACGCGACCGGGAAGTCCAACGGCGGCGGGTTCGTCGGCGTGCTGGCCTGCCGCCTGCCGGGCCGGATCGCCGCGTTCGCGCCGGTCGCCGGCGCCTACTACCCGGAGGGCGGCGCCTGCGAGCCCAGCCGTCCCGCGCCGCTGCTGGTCTTCCACGGCACCGCCGACGCCACGATCCCCTACGACGGCAATCCGGCGAAGGGCCTGCCCGCCATTCCGGACTGGCTCGGGGAATGGGCGGACCGCAACGATTGTTTCGCCCATCCGGTGACCTATTCACCGCAGCCGAAGGTGACCGTGCAGAAATGGCCCGGTTGCGACAAATGGAGCAGTCTGGCGCACTACCGCATCGAAGGCGCGGGACACGTTTGGCCCAGCACCAAGCCGAACAGCGACTCCGCGACCCCCACGGTGCTCGACGCGACCCCGGTCATCTGGCGCTTTTTCCAGAGTCACCGGCTGCGCTGATGCGAGAATTCGGCTGACCATATTTCGAATTGGCAACGTCCTCGTCATGGGGTAACCCGTTCCGAGTTACACCGGCATGGAGACAGCGGAGAAGCTCTGCGTCCAACCTTCCGAGACCTGTGCCGCGGTGGTCGCCGAAGCCGCCACCGGCAACCCGGCCGCGCTGGAGCGGCTGATCGCGGCCATCCGGCCGTCCGTGGTCCGGTACTGCCGCGCGCGCATCGGCAAGCACGGGGATTCCTTCGCCCCGGCGGACGAGGTGGCGCAGGAGGTCTGCATCTCGGTGCTGACCGCGCTGCCCACCCGCCGGGACGACGGTTCCCTGCGTGCCTTCGTCTACGAGATCGCCTTCCAGCGGGTCGGCGAAGCGCGCCCGGGCACCGACGACCAGCTCGGCGCGGTGATCCACGCGCTGCCGGAGATCGAACGCGAGGTCATCGTGCTGCGGGTCGCGCTCGGGATGAGCGCCGAGCACGCCGCCGAAGCGATGGGGAGCACGGCCGCCGCGGTACGGCGGATCCAGCAGCGCGCCCTGACCAGTCTGCGCGGCGCCTAACTTTCCACGCCGGTGCGGTCGATCTCCAGCACGCAGGCCGCGGCGCTGCTCCGGTTGCCGACCCTGGTGAACCGGGAAGAAGCCGCCTTGAACAGGCGCGCGGCGTCCTGGCATTCGCCGAGCACCCGGTGGGCGCGGCCGATGTCGAGCCGCACCTGGGCCGCGCACTGGTCGTCGCGCAGCGATTCCAGCCGCTCGATCGCCTGGTACAGGCTGGCCAGCGCACGCTCGGGGTCACCGCGGCGCAGGTGGAGCTGGCCGACCCGCCGCAGCACGAGCGCCATCCGGTGGTCGTCCCCGAGTTCGGCGCACAGCCGGCGGGCCTGGTCGAGCGCGGACTCCGCGTCGGCGAGCTGCCCCAGTTCCAGGCAGACCGCGGCGATCGAGGTGTGGCTGTGGGCCGCGCCCAGCCGGTCCCCGCATTCGACGAACATCTCCAGCGCGCGCACGCTGCGCGCGTGTGCCTGCTCCGGCCGCCAGGTCACCCGGGAGACCACGCCGAGGCCGGTCAGCGCGCGGGCCATGCCGAGCCGGTCGCCCAGCGAGGAGCTGATCCGGTACGAGGTGCTCAGCGCCTTCACCGCGTCGGTGAACTCGTCCCAGTAGATGTGCAACTGCCCGATCCCGCGCAGTAGCGCCGCTTCCCCGCGCGCGTCCCCGGCTTCCCGCACGGCCGTCAGCGCGAGGTAGTGGCATCGGGCCCACTCCTGGTACAGCCCGCGGTAGTCGAAGTAGGAGGCCGCCGTCGCGGCGATTTCCCAGGCCAGTTCGGCGAACCCGGCCGCGGCCGCGTAGCCGACCGCGTCCTCGATGCCCTGCTGCTCGGCCTCGAACCAGGCCAGCGGATCCGCGGGCGGCGGGATGTCCACCGGCCACCGCTTCGCGGCACCCGGCTCGGGCCGCAGCACACTGCCCGGCAGGCGGGCGGCGGCCCGTTCGGTCTGCCACAGCAGTCCGCCGAGCACGCGTTCGAGGGCCGCTTCCCGTTCCGCGCCCACGGTTTCCGGCACAGAGGTGCGGACGAGGTCGTGCAGCCGGTACCGCCGCCCGCTTTCCCGGACCAGTTGCCGCTCACGCAGATCGCCCAGCAGGCGCTCGGCCTCGGCGGGGTCGCCGTCGACCACCGCGGCGGCGATCCAGGCGGAGAACTCGGGCATCGGCAGCACGGCCAGCCGCGTGAGCAGCCGTAGCGACTCCGGGTCGAGCTGCTGGAGGTCCTGGGCGGGTTCGGTGCGCAAAATGCCGACCTGGATCCCGCGCAGTGCCGCCGACGGCTCCACTCCCAGCTCCTCGACGAGCTTTTCCCGCCACCGCTGGTAAACCGCCAGTGCGTCGGCGGCACGGCCGCGATCGGCGAGCGCGGTCATCAGCTGCCCGCAGAAGCGTTCACGGAACGGGTGCGCGGTGATCAGTTCGCGCAGTTCGGTGCTCAGCTCGTCATCGGCGCCGAGCCGCAGTTGCGCGTCGATGCATTCTTCGAGGACCGCGAGCCGCCGTTCTTCCCACGCGGTGACGAATTCGGTGAGCGCGTCGAGCCGGACGTCTTCGAGCACCGCACCGCGCCACAGCGCCAGCCCTTCGCGCAGCACGCGCACCCCGGCTTCGAGGTCGCCGTCGGCGAGCAGCTGCCGCCCACGCCGGGCGAACTCGGCAAAACTGTCCACATCGGACTTCCCAGGCGACACCGGCAGCCGGTACCCGTGGCCAACGGTGACGATCGGGTCGGCATCGCCCGGCTCCCGCAACGCCCGCCGCAACTGCGAGACCAGACCCTGGATCTGCACGCGGTAGCTCGGTGGCGGCGACGCACCCCACAGCGCCTCGGCGAGCCGGTCGACCGAGACCACCTGGTTCGCCTCCGCCAGGAGGATGGCGAACAGCAGGCGCGCCTGTGGTCTGCCCAGGCGCAGTTCCACCCCGTCCCGCTCCACCAGCAGCGGACCGAATGCCCGATAGACGATCGTCATGCGCACCCCCAGGCCGTCTGACGCGTGTGACAGTATCAGGTTAGTTGTCACATCGGCCAGGAATTCACCACTTCGGCTCGGCGTTCGGCCACCGCCCGTGGTTAGGTCAGCACCATGCGAGAGGACGTCCGCGCACCCAAGCAGCCACTGGACCGGACGGCCCGCACCACGGTGCTGCTGTTGTTCGCCGCGTGGACAGTGGACTACGTCGATCGCCTGTTGGTCAACCTCGCGTTGCCCGACATCGGCGCCGAGTTCGGTCTCGACCACACCCAGCAGGGGCTGGTGCTCTCCGCCTTCTTCCTGGCGTACGCGGTGTTCCAGATCCCGGGCGGGCTGCTGGCCGACCGGTTCGGCGCGGTGCGGGTGATGCTGGCCGCGGTGCTGCTTTGGTCGGCGTTCACCGCGCTGACCGGCCTGGTCGGCTCGTTCGTGCTGTTGCTCGCGGTGCGCTTCCTGTTCGGCGCGGCCGAAGGCGTGTTCCCCGGCGCGTCGATCAAGGCGCTGTCCGAACGCACCGAACCGGCGCAGCGCATGACGGCCAACGGCTGGATGCAGAGTTCCAACGCGTTCGGCGTGCTGCTCGCCCCCGCCATCGCGGCCCCGCTGATCGCCTGGTGGGGCTGGCGCGGGGCGTTCGTCGGGGTGGCCGTGCTCGGCATCTTCGTGTTCCTGGCGTTGCGGAAGTGGCTGCCCGCCCCGCGGACCGCGGTCGAGCGGGTGGACTCGCGGTCGCGGGACGTCCTGCTCTCGCCGGTGATGTGGCGGTTCGCGCTGATGTTCTTCGGCTACGACGTGATCGTCTGGGGACTGTCGTCGTGGGTGCCGTCGTACCTGCAGACCGAACGCGGGCTCACGCTCACCGAGGCGGGCGCGATCACCGCGCTGCCCGCCGTGTTCGGCGGGATCGCCGTGGTGCTCGGGGGCCGGTGGAGCGACCGGCTGCGCGGCAGGCACCGGGTGATCATCCTGCCCGCGATGGCCGCGACGGCGATCTGCCTGGTGGTCATGGCCCACTCGGAGCCGACGGCGTTGTTCGCCGTGTTCCTGACTTTGTCGGGCATGTTCGCCGCGCTCTGCTACATGCCGATCTTCGCCGTGCCGCTGCGGAGCCTGCCGCCGAACTGGCCGGGGCGGGCGCGGGCCTGATCGTGTTCGGCGGGCAGGCCGCGGGCATGGTCATCCCGGTGGTGATGGGCGCCCTGGTCGACGGCTTCTCCTACCGCGTCGCTTTCCTGTCACTGCTAGCCGGAGTAGTCATCACCGTGCTAGCAGCGCTAGCAACGCCCCAGTATCTTCTGCCTCGGCTCCGCCGAGGCGGGTGAGGTCGCTTTTGAGCCTCACGCAGGTGTTCGGGGCGCCTTGCCGCAGGCGCCCGGGGCTATATAGAGTTCTGTCTATGCCGAGAATGACCCTGCAGACCCAGGCCGTGCTCGCGGTGTTCCTGGAGCGCGGCGCCGGGGAGTTGTGGGGGTTCGAGCTGAGCAAGGCCAGTGGCCTGCCGGCCGGGACCATCTACCCGATCCTCCAGCGGCTGACGACGGCCGGGTGGGTGACCAGCCGGTGGGAGCAGCCAGAGCACGCCCAAGAAGCCGGGCGGCCACCGCGGCGGTACTACACGCTCACCACCGAAGGTCGCGCCCGCGCCGTGCACGCGCTGGCCGAAGGCGCGAAGAAACGCGCGAACCTCTCCCGGCTGCTCGGACCGGCCGAGGAGGGCGCATGAGTGCCTCGCTCATCCGCAGTCCGCGCTGGTGGCTGACCCCCTTCGCGCTGGCGACCGCCTCACTTCTGCTGGCGCGCAACGAATGGCTCATCGCCGCGGTCAGTCTGGTGTGGACGACCACGGCCGCGTTGCTGGCCGCCGCCGTGCTGCTCGGGATCACCCGCCGCTGCTTGCCGGACGGGGTCACGCTCCTGAACCGGCTGGCCATCGTGCTGCCGCACGCGGAACGGGACGACTGGCGCGCGGAACTCGTCGCGGTGTTGCACGCCTGCGAGGGCCGCGAACGCACGCGCCAGGCACTCGGTTTCCTCGCCGCGTTGCCACTGACCGCGGTTTCCACCCGGGTCCACCGGTGATCCGGCTCGAATCCGTCGGCCAGCGGTACCGGCGCGGTCCCCTGGTCGTCGAGGACGTCGACCTCGAGATCAAGCCCGGCGAACCGCTGGTCATCCTCGGCGAGAACGGATCCGGCAAGTCGACCCTGCTGCGCGTGATCGCGGGCTGCGGCACGCCGTCCGAAGGCCGGGTCACCGGCCGCCCGGCGACCGTCGGCTACGTGCCCGACCGATTCCCCGCGCACCTGCGCATGCCCGCGTCCAGCTACCTGCGGCACCTGCGGCGCATTCGGGGACGGCAGTCCGGGAAGCCGGTGGAACTGTTGCGGCGCTTGGGTTTCTCCGGTGGCCTCTCGACGCCGATGAGCCGGCTTTCCAAGGGGAACGCACAGAAGGTCGGCCTGGTGCAGGCGCTGACCAGCGGCGCCGAACTGCTGGTGCTCGACGAGCCGTGGTCCGGGCTGGACGTCGGGGTGCGGCCGGTGCTCTCCGAGGTGATCACCGCGCTCGCCCCGAGCACGGCGCTCGTGCTCACCGACCACACCGGCACCGCCGACGCCCTGCCGCGGCGCCGGAAACTGCGGCTGCGCGAACAACGGCTGACCGGCGAGCCCGACGGCGAAGGCACCCTGGTGATCACCCTGACCTGCCCGGCCCGGCTCGCCGACCCGGTGCTCGCCGAGGTGTCCCGGCGCGGCGCCACCGTCCGGGAGGTGCGGCGCGCGTGATCTGGCCGCTGGTCCGGTACTACAGCGCGGACCTGCTGCGCTCGCAGCGGTTCCTGCTCCCCTTCCTGCTCTACGGGATGTTGCTGGCGCCGCTGTTCGGCGGTGATCCCGGCCCGCCGCCCGCCACCTGGGCGGCTTCGGTGCTCGCGCTGTACCCGGTCTCGGTGTGGCTCGCGGTGACCGTGGCGAACACCGAGGACCCGGTGCAGCGGCAGGTGACCATCGCCGCGGCGGGCGGCCGGGGCCGGGTCACCACCGGCATCCTGCTCACCTGCCTGCTCGCCGACCTGGTGCTGGTGGCGCTCGCGATGGGCTGGCCGGTGCTGGCCACCGCCTACGCCCATCCCCCGCACCTGCTCGCGGCCGGTGCGCTCGCGCACTTCGCGGCAGGCGCCACCGGCACCGCGGTCGGCCTGCTGTGCGCCCGCCCGGTGGTGCACGGCATCGGCTGGTCCGCGGTGCTCGGTGCCGCCGTGGTCGCCGCGACCGGGTTCCAGCGCTGGCTGCCGCCGGTCGGCTCGGCCGCGCGCACCCTGGTGGACACCCCCGTTTCGCTGTCCACCCTGGGCTTCGACGCGGGCCTCGCACTGGCGCTCGCCGTGGTGGCGGGCGTGGTGGTCAGCCGAGTCCGAGCAGTGTGACGAACCGGCCGACCATCAGGTCCGCGCCCTTGATCTGCGCGGTCGTCGCCGCGTCCAGCAGGCCCGATTCGAGGGTGTAGGTGGCGCCCTTGTGCGGGCCGAGCGGCAACGCCATCCCGGGCGGCGCGGCTTCGTAGGTGGCCAGTTCGCCGTCGCCCTGGATGAGCGCGCGGATGTTCGCCGCGACCACCTCGGCGTGCTGCGCGGCGGCGCGGGCCATCTTGGCCTCCGGCACGGCGGTGATGTCCCCGATGGCGAACACCTTCTCCTGCCCGGCCAGGCGCAGTTCCGGGGTCACCTCGACGCGCCCGTCCGCCAGCCGGGCCGCGGCCAGCGCACCGGTGAGGTACCCGGTGGCCGGTACGTTGCCGAAGCAGCGGAACCACAGGTCCGCGGTGATCTTCGTGCCGTCGGCGGTGGCCACGGTGAAGCCGCCCTCGGCCGGTGGCGTCTCGACCGACGTGCCCAGCAGCAGTTCCACGCCGAGTTCTTCGAGCTGCTCACGCACCGAAGCGCGGAACTCCTCGGGGAAGCCGGGCACCAGTTCCGGCGCCGGGTCCACGATGGTGACCGCCTTCTCCGGCCACTTCGCCTTGATCTCCCCCGCCAGTTCGAGCCCGACCGGGCCCGCGCCGAGCAGCAGCACGCTCGCGGCCCCGGCGAGTTCGTCGTGCGCGGCCCGCAGTTTGCCCTTGGCCGCTTCGGTGTCGTGGTCGGAGAACTTGGCCGGGAACGGGTACGAGGCGCCGGTCGCCAGCACGAGGTAGTCGGCCTCGAGCCGCTCGCCGGAGCCGAGCGTGACCGCACCGGCGTCGGCCGCCACCGCGTGGTCGCGGACCACCCGGCCGCGCTGGAGCAGCTGGTCGTACGGCAGGAAGAGCTGGTCGGCGAACGCCGGTTCGACCAGGCCGCGCAACGCGCCGACGTGGTGCACGAAGCGGTCCTTCGGCTCGACGAGGACCACGTCGGCCACGTCGTCGAGCGCCTTCGCGGCGCTGGCCCCGCCGTACCCGCCACCGATGACCACCACGGTCGCTGTCATGCGGACTCCCTAGTTCGTAGTACGTATTGTTCGTTCTACGAACTACAGTAGTTCGTAGAACGAACGAACGTCAACTACACTCGGGACAATGAGCGAGCCGATGGATCTGGCGACCGCACTGGTGCGGCTGTCGCACCTGGTGCAGCGGGTGTTCACCGAGGTCAGCCGGGACCACGAGCTGACCCAGCAGCAGGCGCAGCTGCTCTGCGCGCTGATCGCCGGGCCGGTGGGCATGACCGAACTGGGCCGGACGCTGCACCTGGAGAAGTCCAGCATCACCGGGCTGGTCGACCGGGTGGAGCGGCGCGGCCTGGTCACCCGCGTGCGCGACGACCACGACCGGCGCGCCTGCCGGATCGCCCTGACCGAGAAGGGCGCCGAACTCGGCGAGCGCTCGCACGAGGGCGTGGTCGAGCGGCTCGACGAGCTGACCGCGGACCTGCCCGCCGGGACGCGCGAGCTGCTCGCCGCCGCGCTCTCCGGGCTGACCACTCAAGCCGACGCGGGACGGCAGGTGTTCGAACCGGCTAACGTGCGCGCATGAAAATCACGCACCGGTTCACCCTCGCCGCGATCACCGCACTGGCGCTGACGGGCCTGGCGATCCCGGCCCAGGCCGCGCCCGCCGCACCGACCGTCCACTGTGAATTCACGCCCACCCCGGAGAACCCGGCCGCGCGGCCGGTGCACCCGCCGTCGCCGAACGCCTCCGCCAAGGGCACGGCGAAAGCGGTGCTGCAGACCAACTACGGGCTGGTCGCGATCGAACTGGACAAGGCGAACGCGCCGTGCGCGGTGCACAACTTCCGGCACCTCATCCGCAGCTGGTTCTACCAGCACACGCAGTGCTTCCGGCTGACCGCTTCGCAGCGGCTGGGTGTGCTGCAGTGCGGGGACATCTACGAGGTGGAGAAGGGCGGGCCGGGTTACCGGTTCCCGGACGAGGTGACCGGCGAGGAGACCTACCCGCGCGGCACGGTCGCGATGGGCAACCAGGGCCCTGGCACGAACGGCAGCCAGTTCTTCTTCGTGCACTCGCACGCGAACATCGACCCGAAGTACAGCGTGCTGGGGCGCGTGGTGTGGGGCATGGACACCCTGGACCGGATCGTCGCCGCCGGGATCGCCGATGGCGCGGAAGACGGCGCCCCGGCGCGGCCCGTGCGCATCCACTTCGCCCTGACTTCGTAGGTACGTCGGCGTCGGCCGCCCCCGGGGTCCACCTAGGGGCGGCCGGCGGGAGATTCCCTGATGTAGGCGGCGTGCGTTCGCTGCCATGGTTCATCCGGCATCGGAAAGCTCGGATGGACGGGGAAAAGAAACCATGAAGCCTGCCGTGGTCAGGGGTGCGTTCGTCGCGGGGCCCGTGTTGCTGCTCGCCGGGGTGGTCGCGATGAAGTTCGGCTGGAAGGGCAACACCGGGCTCGACTGGGGCGTCGCGCTCCCGTTGTGGACCGGCGCGCACCTCGCCTACGTGCTCGGCTACCTCGCGTTCGGCGTCGTGCTCGCGGCGATGTGGGGCAGAGCCAGGCGCAATTCGCGCCACGGCGGTGAACGCGTGCTCGCCGACGTGCTCGGGGTGGCCGGTGCGGTCGGCCTCATCGCCAGCCTGGGGCAGATGATCATCGACCTGATCGTCGGCTTCCGGGCGGACGACCGCGCCGGGATGAGCGCGTTGTTCCAGAGCTACCAGGACATCCCCGGCTTCGAGGCGGTCTTCTACGGCGTCGTGCCATCACTGGCGCTGGGCGCGATCTCCCTGCTGGTGGTGCTGCTGACGGTCCGCCGGGACGCCGCACCGTGGGCCGCGGCCCTGTTCGTCGCCGGGGCGGTGTGCGTCGGCACGCAGGTCACCGCGTTGATGGTGCTCGGCGGCGTGGCCCTCTGCCTGGCCCTGCCCGCCCTGCGGGAACCGGCCACCCCGCCGGTGCCGGTCCCGGCTTGATCGGTTCGGCCACGAACCGGCTTCGAACCTGGCTTCGGGGAGCGGCGGCTGCCAGACTGGGCCGCCCCGTCCGGTTCTCCCGGATTGTCCCTGCGGAGGTTTCAGCGTGGAATCCTCGGTCGCCACCACCGTGCTGCTGCCGATCGCGCTCGGCGTGGTCATGTTCGGCCTCGGCCTTTCCTTGACCACCAAGGACTTCGCCCGGGTGCTCAGCTACCCGAAGGCGGTCGTGGTGGCACTGGTGTGCCAGGTGCTGGTGCTGCCCGCGCTCTGCTTCGGCCTGGTCTACGCGCTGAGCCTGCCGCCGGAACTGGCGGTCGGCATGATGCTGCTGGCGGCCTCCCCCGGCGGCACCAGCGCGAACCTGTTCAGCCACCTGGCGCACGGCGACGTGGCGCTGAACGTCACGCTCACCGCGGTCAACTCGCTGCTCGCCGTGGTCACGCTGCCGCTGGTGGTCAACTTCTCGCTCGGCCACTTCCTCGCCGGGGACACCGGGATCGGCCTGCAGTTCGGCAAGACCCTGCAGGTCTTCGCGATCGTCCTGATCCCGGTGGCGCTGGGAATGCTGGCGCGCAACCGGATGCCGGTGCTCGCCGAACGGACGCGGAAGCCGGTGAAGCTGCTGTCCCTGGTGTTCCTGGTCGGCACCATCCTCGTGGCCGTCTACCAGGAACGCGCCAACATCGGCGGCTACCTGGCCGACATCGGGCTGGCGACCCTGCTGTTCAGCGTGCTGTCGATCGCGCTGGGCTACCTCGCGCCCCGGTTGTTCCGGGTGGACCGCAGGCAGGCGATCGCCGCCGCGATGGAGATCGGCATCCACAACAGCGTGCTGGCCATCACCATCGCGCTGACCCTGCTCGACAACACCCGCATCGCCATCCCTGGCGCGGTCTACGGCATCGTCATGTTCTTCACCGCCGGCGCCTTCGGCTACCTGATCAGCCGCCGGGTCACCGCCCCGACGTCCACCGCCGAAGTGCCGTGAATGTGGCTTTCACGGCGGATTCGGCCGTGAAAGCCACATTCACGGCACTCAGGGGTTCACGGCCAGGAACAGGAAGGCGGCCAGCAGGATCAGGTGCACGCCGCCCTGCAGGCGGGTGGCGCGGCCGGGGACCACGGTGAGCACGCTGACCACGATCGTCAGTCCGAACAACACCATCTGCGTGGCACCGAGCCCGAGGGTGAGCGGGCCTTCCAGCCAGATGGTGGCCACCGCGATCGCCGGGATGGTCAGGCCGATGCTCGCCATCGCCGAGCCGTAGGCGAGGTTGAGGCTGATCTGGACCCGCTCGCGCAACGCCGCCCGCAGCGCGGCGAGCGTTTCCGGCAGCAGCACCAGCAGCGCGATCACCACGCCGACGAACGACGGCGGGAACCCGACCGCCTTCACCCCGGCCTCGATCGCCGGGGACTCCACTTTGGCCAGTCCGACCACGGCGATCAACGCGAGCAGCAGCAGGCCGAGGCTGGTCAGCGCGGCCTTGGTGGTGGGCGGGTCGGCGTGCCCGTCACCGTCGGCGTCGGTGGTGCCGGTCTCGGTCTCCACCGGCAGGAAGAAGTCGCGGTGCCGCACGGTCTGGGTGAACACGAACATCCCGTACAGCACCAGCGAGGCCAGCGCGGCGAAGACCAGCTGCGAGCTGGAGAACTCCGGCCCGGCCTGGCTGGTGGTGAAGGTCGGCAGCACCAGGCTGAGCGTGGCGAGGGTGGCCACCGTGGCCAGCGCCGCCCCGGTGCCCTCGGCGTTGAAGTGGGTGAAGCCGTGGCGGATCGCCCCGGCCATCAGCGCGACGCCGACGATGCCGTTGCTGGTGATCATCACCGCGGCGAACACCGTGTCCCTGGCCAGCGACGCCGACTCCGGCCCGCCCGAGACCATCAGCGTGACGATCAGCGCCACCTCGATGATGGTCACCGCCACCGCGAGCACCAGCGAACCGAACGGCTCGCCGACCCGGTGCGCCACCACCTCGGCGTGGTGCACCGCGGCCAGCACCGTGGCGCCCAGCACGAGGGCGACCAGGACGACGAACAGGGTGTCGAGGTCCCGGCCCCAGGTCGCGGCCAGTACCAGCGCCGCGACCACCGGGACCACGGTCGTCCAGGACAACGCCGGGGATCGAGTGGCCATGCCGCCAGCCAACCAGACCCCCGGCCACCTCGCCCGCCGGCTTCACCCGGCCGCGACCGGGCGCGCCGCGGGCAGCCCGGCCACCTGGAGCACGGTCAGCCCGAGCACCGCCGCCGCCTGGACCAGCACGAACGTCACACCGAGCCCGGTGAGCCCGCCGAAGATCGCGTACGCGACGCTGCCCAGTACGTAGAGGACGTTGACCGAAATCACTTCCCGCACCGGGCCCGGCCGCAGCCCGGCGGACGCCCAGCCGACGAACGCGGCCCAGCCGACCAGTCCGATGCCGACCACGAGCGACAGCGTCATCGGGATGCCGAGCGGTTCCTCGACGACGGCGCACAACGCCGCCAGCAGCAGTCCGAGCGCACCCGAGGCGAGGGCATCCATCCGCAGCACGTTGCGAAGTCCGAACATCTTGTTCCTCCAGGGTTTTCCGTTCCGATGCACCAACTTTCGCGGTTCCGGCGCGGCAAGTCGATTACGCGGGAGGTAATGCCCGAACGGCCCCACGGGCGGGTGCCTGCTGGCTAGGATCGCCGCCATGACCGTGAATCGCAGGCACGCGCTCGGACTCGGTGGCGTGGCCGCCGCCGGTGTCGTGCTCGGCTCCCCCGCTGCCGCCGCCTCTGAAGAAGAAGAGATCGTCGCCGTCGACGCGGCGTCGGCCAACCGCAAGATCGCGCGGACCTACGCCCGCGAAGTGACCCGCGCGCGGGGGACCTGGTCCTCCTACATCGGCGTGACCGGCGCGGATGCCGCCGCCGTCGAGGAGCGGGCCGACGAGGTCGTCGAGGCCTACAGCGTGAACAAGATCGCGGTGGCCACCGCGGTGCTGGACAAGGTCGACCGCGGCCTGCTCACCCTGGACCAGCGCGTCGACGTCACCGCCGACATCGTCATCCGGGACACCGACGGCATCTTCGGCCTGGACGGCGCGTACCCCAGCTCGGTGACCCTCGGGCACGCGATGGCCGCGCTGCTGACGCTGTCCGACAACACCGCGGTCCGCCTGTGCGGCCTGGTCTGCCCGGCCGCCGAGCTGAACGAAATCCTGCGTGGCAAGGGTTTCGTGCACACCCAGGTGGTGCCGGTGGCCAACCCGAACCGGTTCTTCCTCGGCACCACGACCGCGCGCGAGACGTACACGCTGCTGCAGAAGCTGGTCGGCGGCACGCTGCTGTCGGCGGCGTCCACCGAGTACCTGCTCACCGTGCTGCGCTCGCTCAGTTCCTTCACCGACGGCATCCGCCTCGACCTGAGCTCCGAGGAGCGGCTGCGCGTGGCGACCAAGGCGGGCTGGTTCAACGACGGGCGCAACGAGGCCGGGGTCGTCTTCGACACCGCGGGCAAGCCGATGATCACCTACTCGCTGTTCGCCTCGGGCCCCTTCCGCGGGGACGCGGCGGCCAACGACACGAACTTCGGTGCCACGCACCCGGCGCTGCGCGCACGGCAGGAGATCGGGCGGACGCTGGTCGATTCGGTGGGAAGGTTCTCGGCGGAGACGGCGTTGACGTTCAAGGCGAGGGTCTACCAGCCGTCGAACGGCGGCTGACCCGCCACGAACGGAGTTCCCCATGCCGGACAGGAAGGTGCTGGTCCCCGGACCGGACCACCCGATCACCATCGAGCCGAACCCGAACCGGATCGTCGTCACCGTCGCCGGGCGCACCATCGCGGACACCACGGAGGCGCTCGCGCTGAGCGAGGCCGGTTACCCGGCGGTGCAGTACATCCCGCGCAAGGACGTGGACGTCTCGGCGCTGGAGCGGACCGACCACCACACGTACTGCCCGTACAAGGGCGAGTCGGCCTACTACAGCATCACCGACGGCGGGGAGAAGTCGGTGAACGCCATCTGGACCTACGACGAACCGTACGACGCGGTCGCCCAGATCAAGGGCCACATGGCTTTCTACCCGGACCGAGTGGACCGGATCGACGAAACCCCCCGGTGACCCGCGGCCGGGGCACCGGACACAAATGTGGCTTTCGGGGCGGATTCGGCCCCCAAAGCCACATTCGTGACACCAGAGCCCCAGCCCACCAACGCAACCGCCCCACCAACACAACCGCCGCCCGGGCACCCCACCAAGGACCCGCCCAGATCCCCCCACCCCGCCCCGGTCCACAGCCAAAAACACGGCGAAGGCCTCGATGTCAAGGCATCTTTCCCGCCTTGACATCGAGGCCTTCGCCGTAGTCACACTAAAAAACCGGGGCGGTCCCGAAGAGATCAGACACTGGCCAAGTAAGCCGCCGCCTTCTCCGGATCCAGCAACCAGTGCTGAAAATCGGACGGATCCTGGAACCCGTTGGCGAACCGCCGCGCCACCTCCGGCTTCGCGCCGGCGGTCCCGATGATTTCCAGCACGTGCGGGGGCGGCGGCTGCAGCATCGCGTTGGTCCAGATGGTCACGTGCTGCGCGTACTCCCAGTACTTGTCGAACGCGCCCTTCATCCACTGCCGGTCGAACGGCTGGTCCCCGTGCGCCAGTATCGAGTCCAAATAGGACGCCGCGCACTTGCTGGCGTTGTTCGAGCCCTGGCCGGTGATGGGGTCGTTGGCCACCACCACGTCGGCCATGCCGAGGACGGCGTGGCCCGAGGGCAGTTCGCCGACGGCGTTGCGCACCACGGGGGTGTACCCGCCGGCGAGCGTGGCCCGCGAGTCGGTGAGCTCCACTTCGCCGGCGCGGTCGTACTCCCACGGCAGGTACTGCTTCATCAGCGACAGGATCCGGTCCAGGTGCTCCTGCGGGTCCGGGTTGTCGGTGAACACGTCCAGCGGCCCACCCGGGATGCCTTCGAAGAACAGGATTTCGCAGTTCCCGCTGAGGGTGTACGCGGGGATGATGAACAGCTCACCGACGCCGGGGATGATGTTGAACCGGACGGCGGAGAAGTCGGGGTGCTCCGGGCGCGGCTTCATCCCGTGCACGTAGGCCAGCGAAAGCGCGCGCTGCGGCTGGGTGTACGGCGACAGCTCGGGGATGCGGTCGAACAACTGCACCAGCTCACCCTTGCCCGCCGCGACCACCACCAGGTCGTACATGCCGGCCAGCGAGTTCAGGTCCGAGGTGGTCACCCCGTGGATGATCAGCTTGCCGCCGCGTTCCTCGAACTTCTCCAGCCAGCCCGCCATCTTCACCCGCTGGTCGACCGACTGCGCGTAGTCGTCCAGCCTGCCGACCCAGTCCAGCGCGCGGCTGCTGTCCGGCGCCGCGATCGACACGCCGAGCCCTTCGACCTTGACCGTCTCGGCTTCCCAGAAGTTCAGCCCGTGGTCGCGCTCGTGCTGCAGCGCCGCGTGGAACATGCACTGGGTGGACATCACCCGCCCGGCCCGGATCTCGTCCGGCGTGCGCGCCGACATCACGGTGACCTCGTAGCCGTCGTGCTCGAGCAGGCTCAGCGCCAGCTGGAGGCCGGACTGACCGGCTCCGACGATCAGGATCTTGGGCATGTGGGGACATCCCTCCAGGAGAATCTTCGAGAAAACTGCGAGGCTCAGGCGGGGCTGAACTCGGCCTGGGGCGCCTGGCCGGGCACCGAGAGCCGCGCCGTGGCCATGGTGTGCCGGACGACGTCCTGCAGCGTCCGCTGGACCGAGCCGCGGTCGCGGGCGTCGCAGGTGATCAGCGGGACGTCCTCGCTCAGCGCCAGCGCGTCGCGCACCTCGTCCACCGAATGCGTCAGCTCACCGTCGAACAGGTTGATGGCGACGATGAACGGCAGGTCGGAGTCGTTCTCGAAGTAGTTGATCGCGGCGAAGGACTCGTCCAGCCGCCGGGTGTCCACCAGCACCACCGCACCGAGCGCCCCGCGGCACAGGTCGTCCCAGAGGAACCAGAACCGGGGCTGGCCCGGGGTGCCGAACAGGTACAGCAGCAGGTCCGCGTGCAGGGTGATCCGGCCGAAGTCCATCGCCACCGTGGTGGTCGACTTCTGCCCCCCGTCCGGCGGGTCGTCGACGCCCTGACCGGCTTCGGTCATCCAGGCGTCGGTGTTCAGCGGCGGCACCTCCGAAACCGTGCTCACCAGCGTGGTCTTCCCCACCCCGAAACCACCCGCGACGACGATCTTGGCCGAGATCGCCGCGAGGGGATCGCCGGCATCCGGGCGCGCGAGGCTTGACTTGCTCATCATGTCCTTTCCGCGGTGCTCAAGGCCTCGTCTAGACGGGGAGCCGCTTGAGCCCGTCGAGGACTCGTTCCAGCAGCGACATGTCGTGGGAGTAGGTGTGCGCGGTGGGGTGGATGTACACCGCGCCCTGCGTCGCCAGATCGCTGATCAGCACGCGGACCACGCCCAGCGGCATGGTCAGCCCGGCGGACAGCTCCGCGATGGAGGCGCGGGTGCGCGCCCGTTCGTAGATCGCGCGTGACTCCGGCATCAGCGCGTCGGCCAGTGCCGGGTCGTAGGTCGGCACCGAGATCAGCGTCTCCACCAGCAGGTGGTGTCTGCTCTTGGTCCGCCCCCCGGTGAGCGTGTACGGGCGGACGCGCCTGCTGCGCATCCGGCCGACCGCCTGCTCGCTCGAGTTGTCAGTGGACACGTTCTTCACATCCTCCCGGCCGGTCAGGCCTGCGGCCTGCGGGCGGTGAGCACGCGCCGGAGGTCGGCCCGTATCTCAGGGGTCAGCACGTGGCCGGCGTTGCGGACGAACTGCGTCATCTCGTACGCGACGACCTTCATGTCGCACTCCGGTCCGGTCAGCACGGCGAGGCCCGCGCCGACGCCGATGCCCATGAACAGGAAGTAGCCGTGGGTGAGCCGGATGATGATCTGCTCGCAGCTGCCCTTGTGGAACAGCGCGGCGCTGTTGCCGGCGAGGCTGAGCAGGCCGCTGGCGATGGCCGCGAGCTGCTCGGCGTCGTCGTTGTTCATGCTGTCCGACGAGGTCAGCGGAAAGCCGTCCGCCGACATGATCAGGGCGTGGCTGACCCCGTGGACCTTGTGCACGAAGTCGTTGATCAGCCAGGTGAAGTCTTGCTTGCCGGAACTGTGCTGGGCGGCGGTCACGCTTGGGGTCCCTCGGGTGGTTTCGCTGGGCCGTTCTCGTCGCGGGGGCCGGGCTGCTCCTCGAGCGCCGCGCGTTCCCCGTCGGAGAAGGCACCGAGATCGGCGAGCAGCCGGTCGTGGCCGTCGATGGGGTCTTCGGGGGCGGGCGGCGGTGGCGGTGGCTGCTCGTCCTCCCCGGTGCCCTTGATGCTGCGCGGCACCCGGCGCGGCAGGCCGCCGGAAGTGATGCCGCCGTCCTCGTCGCCCCGGGGTGCGGGCGACGGTTTGCGCTGGGTCAGCGGTTCCGCGGTCGCGGTCGCGCCGGAGGCGCCCGCCGTGCGCTTGGGCAAGGTGGTGCTGCCGGAGGCCTGCGGGCGGCGGGCCAGTGGCACCGCCTCGGCCTGCGGGGCCAGGGTGGGGGTGAAGCCGTTCGCCGGCACGACCACCGTCGAGGTGCCCGACCAGCTGGCTTCGGGCAGTTCGCTGACCAGCTCGGCGGGCAGCAGGACGGTGGCGGTGGTGCCGTGCGGGACGCGGCGCTCCAGCCGGACCTTCATCCCGTGCCGGACCGCGAGCCTGCGGACCACCGCGAGGCCCATGTGCCGGACCGAAGCGTGGTCGAGCACCGGTTCGGCGACGAGCCGGTCGTTCAGCTCGGCGAGGCGCTCGGCCGGGACGCCGATGCCCTCGTCCTCGATGCGGATCAGCACGCTGCCCTGTTCGGTGAGGTGGGCGCTGACCCGGACCGGGGTGTTCGGCGACGACTGGCCGGTGGCGTTGTCGAGCAGTTCGGAGAGCAGGCGGCTGAGGTCCTCGGCAGCGAAGCCGACCACGCCTAGGGAGACCACTCGCCCGATGGAAACCCGGGAGTAGTGGGTGATCGAGGACATGCCCGCGCGGATCACGTCGACCACCGAAGCGGTCTCCGAAGCGTTGTCCCCGGCCTCGCGACCAGCGAGAACACGCAGGTTCTCGGCGTTGCGGCGCAGCCGGGCGGCGAGGTGGTCGAGCCGGTACAGCTCGGCGAGCCGCTCGTCGTCGTCCTCGCGCGCCTCCATCTCCTCCAGCTGCGAGAGCAGGGAGTCGACCAGGTTGAGGTCGCGCAGCGCCACGCTGGCGCAGATGCCGGCCAGCGCCTCCTGCTCGGTGTTGTCCACCGGAAGCGGTGGCGGAGGTGCCTCGATCACCCGGGGGCCCCGCTGGGGTCCGGGTTCCTGACCGGGAGTGCTGAGGAACTGGACCGCGGCCGCGCGTGCGCGTTCTCGCAGCACCCGTGAGCGATCCAGCAGTTCCCGAGCCCGCGTCGCCATCTGCCTGTCTACCCTCTTCGTCGCGTACGGCTCCGTTTCGCCCATCGGCCCTACGCCGACGGTCGTAGTGCAACATGCAAGCAGACACCGTAGCCGATGTCCACAAAAAGCTCCGGGTTGGTCACGCACGGTCATACCGTTACCGCGCCACGTATTCGAAGCTGATCTTGTCTGTCCTTTTCGGACAGTTTTCGGACCGCGGTGTCAGAAGATCCACACCCCGCCCCGGCCACCCGGCCGACGGGTCCGCCACCCGATCCGGGTAACTCCCCGGGGGTATCCGCACGCGGATGGTCCGCCGGCGGAATTCGTCCCGTTCGGCGTCCGCGTCCAGTACCCGAGAAGCCTTGCCACAGCACGGTTTTCGAATTTCTCGTTGCCGTGCAACAGAAAAGGCGCAGACCCCGCGAACGGCGGCACACCCCGGCCGGATTCGTTGGTATGTTGGAGTTCTCCGAGGTTCTGGAGGTGACGTGGCGGAGAACCCCAACTTCGGCGTGGTGTGGCGTGGCTATCACCGCGGTCAGGTCGAGCAGTGCCTCGACGAACTCAGAGCTGAGCTGGCCGAGGCGAAGTCCGGCCACGAAGCCGTGGTATCCCAAGTGGAAGACCTCGAAAAGCAGATCGCCGTACTGCTCGAGGACAACCAGGAACTGCAGGCGGCGCTCGACCGCGTCTGCCTGGCGCCGATCGAAGCCGACGGCCTGACCGAGCGGCTGCGGCACATGATGGAGCTGGCCCGGCTGGAGGCCACCGAGATCAAGGCGACCGCGCACGCGCAGCGCGTGCGGGACGAGAAGCGGAGGAAGCAGGCCGAACAGGACTTCGAGCTGGCCATGTCGGCGCGGCGGCGTGAGGCCCTGCGCGAGATCGAGGCGCAGAAGGCCGAGGCCGCCGCGGAGGCGGAACGCGTGCTCGCCGAAGCACGAGAACGGTCCGACGAGGCCGAGAGTGTGCGCGCCCACATCCTCAGCCAGCTCGAAGCGGCCAACAAGGTGCTCGAAGAGGATCGCGTCGCCGCCGAGAGCTGACTCGGTTCAATGCTAGGAGTGGGGCATTACTAGCGTCCAATGCAAGTAATGCCCCACTCATAGCATTGGACCTAGCGGAACGGCACGGTCATGCAGGCCACCCGGCCCCCGGCCTGCCCGGCCTTGCCGTGCTCGGTCGCGGTGTGCTCCTCGGCGTGCACCACCACCGAGGCGGGCACCCGGTCGCTGAAGCCGAACGGCACCTCGGTTCGTGATTCACCGTCGCCCTCGGCGTTCGTGCGCAGGTCGAGCCAGAACTCGTTCTGCGGGTTCGCGTACGCCGGATCCTTCGACGGCTGCTCCGGCGTGGCCGCCGGATCGACCCGGTTCTGGAAGTGCGGGCCCGCCGCGTCACCCGTCGGCCCGCACGGCTTGGTGTGCAGGTGCACGGCGTACCCCCGGTCGGGGGCCAGCCCGTCGACGTCGAACTCGACCAGCGTGCCCGCGCCGGTGGACTTCGCCGAGACGCTCAGCCCCGCGCCCACCGGGGCCGCGGCCTGGTCGTAGGTGAAGGCGTCGGTCACCTGCTCGGGCGCGGCGAGCCGCCGCTCCTGCTCGATGTTCACTGCACCGGCCCCGTTGACCTGCGGGTTCGCGTCATCGCCGTCCGGTTCGTCCCCGCAGCCGGCCGCGAGCAGTCCCACCGCCGCACAGCCGGCCACCAGTTGCTTGCTCCTGCGCATGGGCCCCGGGTTCCCTGATCGTCCGCCGGCTAATCACCGTGCGCGACGGGGTGCACGGTGACCGTGCGCGCGGGGTCCCAGTCCGTCGAGAGCAGCAGCCGGTGGCGCATGCCCGCCCAGCCCGGCGGCCGGGCGAGCACCAGCCAGGCGTCCGGCCCGCCCTCGACGAACCGCCTGGCCTGGCGCAACCAGGAGGCCGCGGCCTCCGGCCAGTCCACGATCGACAGCACCACGCCGCCGCGGCTGGTCCAGTCGGCGGCCGCGACCTCGGCCAGCGCCCGGCACCCGGCGTCCCGCGAGCAGCCGATCGTCACGGTGCCCTGGCTCACGCGGCTTCCATGGTCAGCAGCCGGTGCTTCGCCTCGGGCCCGCCGGCGTAGCCACCGAAGGAACCGTCCGAGCGGACCACCCGGTGGCACGGGACCACCAGCGGCAGCGGGTTCGTCGCGCACGCCGTGCCGACGGCCCGCACCGCGCGCGGGCTGCCCGCGGCCGTGGCCACCTCGGCGTAGCTCTCCGTCTTCCCGTAGCCGATTTCCGCCAGGTGGGTGAGCACCGCGAGCCGGAAGCCGCGGGACAACCGGAAGTCCAGCGGCAGGTCGAACGAGCGGCGCTGCCCGTCGAAGTACTCCCCGAGCTGGCGCGTCGCCTCTTCCAGGCGGCCGGGGGCCCGCAGGACGCGCGGGCTCACCACCTCCGCGAGGTTCTCCAGCACGGCTTCGTGGTCCTGCCGGGCGAAGGCCACCCGGACCAGGCCCGCCTCGGTGGCGGCCAGCAGCAACTCCCCCACCGGCGAGTCGACCGTGCGGTAGGCGACGTCCAGCACGCCGTCGCGCTCGGCCGCCGCGGCCAGCTTCGCGCGCAGCCGGGTGGTGGTGTCCTCGTCGATTTCGGGCAGGTCAGCGAACAGCTCGGACACGGTGGCTCCCCGGATAGGTGCTTCTCAGTTTCTTGACCCCGTCGGCGGCGGCGCGCCTGGCGGCGTCGGCCGTGCCACCGGTGATGGCGGCGATCTCCTGGTAGGGCAGGCCACCGAGGTAGTGGTAGGCGACCGCGGTCCGCTGGCGGTCCGGCAGGGCACCGAGCGCGGCCCACAGGTCGCCGTCCCAGTCCTCCGGCCGTCCCAGCGTGGACGGGCGGTCCGGCGGCTCACCGGCCACCACCGCCCGCCGCGCTTCGGCCCGCCGCACGTCGATGGCCTTGCGGTGCGCGATGGTGACCAGCCAGGCCTCCACGTTGGCGTCGGCGGGCAGGCCGGGATAGGCCTTCAGCGCCGACAGGAAGGTCTCCGACCAGGCGTCCTCGGCCTCGGCCGCACCACCCAGCACCGCCCGGCAGACCCGCAGCACCATCGCGCCGTACTCGGTCACGATCTCGTCGAACGGAGGCATCACCCAGTACAGCCGGTCCGCGAGCTCCTGCTGTCCACAACCATGTCCGTCCCTCTCCTCGAAAACCCGTTGTACCGGGTAGACGCGGGGACGGGGCCGAACGTGAGATCAGCGGTCGAAGGGGACGCTCCCGGCCAGTTCACTGCCCGCCAGCAGGTGCTGGAGCAGCACGATGAGCACCTGCTTGGTGGACTCGCGATCACGCGCGTCGCACAGCAGCAGCGGCGTGGCGTGGTCCACGTCCAGCGCGGCGCGGACCTCTTCGGTGCCGTAGCGGTAGGCGCCGTCGAAGCAGTTGACGCCGACGATGAACGGCAGCCCGCGGCGCTCGAAGAAGTCGACCGCGGCGAAGCAGCTCTCCAGCCTGCGGGTGTCGGCCAGCACGACCGCGCCGAGCGCACCGTGGGCCAGCTCGTCCCACATGAACCAGAACCGGTCCTGCCCCGGCGTGCCGAACAGGTAGAGGATCAACTCCGGGTTGATGGTGATGCGGCCGAAGTCCAGTGCCACCGTGGTGGTGGTCTTGGTCTCCACGCCGGACAGGTCATCGACCCCGGCCGAAGCCTCGGTGATCACCTCTTCGGTGCGCAGCGGGGGGACCTCGCTGACCGAGCCGACCATCGTGGTCTTGCCGACCCCGAAGCCACCGGCGATGAGGATCTTGACCGCGGTTGCGGTCAGCCCGCGCCGGGCCTCAGAGTTTCCGGATGCCATCAAGAACCGCCTGCAGTACGTGTTTGTTGGGGGTTTCGGTCAGCGGGGCCGCGGTGCGGAAGAGCACGAGGTTCTGCTCGATCAGGTCGCACAGCAGCACCTTGACCACGGGCAGCGGCAGATCCACCCTGGCGGCCACCTCGGCCACCGAGATCGGCCGCTGGCACAGCCGGACGATCTGGCCGTACTCGGGGTCCATGCCCGCCGCCTCGGCGATCGAGGGCATGGCGACCACCAGCGTGATCAGGTCCAGCGAAAGGTTCTCCGACCGCGTGCGCCCGCCCGTGACCGCGTAGGGCCGGACTAGCGGGTCGTCGAACCACGCCTCGTGCCGCGGGGTCATGGCGACATGCGCTGCGGGGCCGCGCTCCTCGGTGCGGCGGTGAGCACGGCCCCGACCCGTTTCACCATGAGGTTCATTTCGTAGGCGACCATGCCCATGTCGGCGTCCTCCGCGGCGAGCAGCGCGAGGCACGCCCCGCGCCCGGCCGCGGTGACGAAGAGGAACGCGTGGTCCATCTCGACCATGGTCTGCCGCACGTTGCCGCCACCGAAGTGGCGTCCGGTGCCCCTGGCCAGGCTCTGGAAGGCCGAGGCCACCGCGGACAGGTGTTCGGCGTCCTCCTCGGACAGGTTCCCCGAGCGGCCGATCAGCAGCCCGTCCGCCGAGAGCACCACGGCACGGTCGGCGCCCGCCACCCGCTTGACCAGGTCGTCGAGCAACCAGTCGAGTTCACTGACTCCGGCGTTGACCATCAGGTTCGTTCTCCATACCTGTCGTGCCTGCCCAGCTCCTGCTCCCTGGCGCGGCGAGTGCCCTGCTGGAAGGCGGCCAGCCGATCCCGCGCCTGCTCGGCGCCGTCGGCCGGCTCCTCCCACTCCTGCTCATCGATTTCCGCCGGTGCGTCGTTTCTCAGCTGCGGCACCAGGTTCTGCTGGCGCCGCCGCTGGGGCAGCGGCGGGCGGCCCGGTGCGGCCGGTCCGGGCGCCGCCGGACGGCGCGGCTGCTGCGGTCGCACGTCCGCCGGTGGCCTGGCCTCCGGCGCGCGGGACTCGGCCGGACGGCGGATCTCCGGTGGCCGGTTGCCGTTCTCGGCGGGCGGCTGCTCCGGCGGGAGCAGCTGGTGCCGCGGCCGGAACAGGTCCTCGCGCTCACGCGGTGGTGGTTCGGGCAGCTTGCCGTTGGCCTGCGACTCGGTCGGCCACGGCGGCGTCGCCTCGGGCACCCGGGGGCGCTCCGGCGGCTGGGGCAGTTTGGGCATGGGCGGCAGCGAGGGCGGCCCCGACTGGTCCGGCCGCCGCAGCGGCCGCCGCTCCTGCTGCCTCGGCACGTCGACGTCGTCTTCTTCGGGCTCCGGCTCGTCCAGCGTGCCGAGCAGTTCCGAGCGGACCAGCACGATCGCCCTGGTACCCCCGTAGGCGGATTCGCGCAGGGTGACCGCGATGCCGTGGCGCACGGCGAGCCGCGCCACCACGAACAGGCCGAGCCGCGGCTCGTCGGACAGCGCCATGATGCCGAAGTCCGGCGGGTCGGCGAGCATCTCGTTCAGCTCGACCAGGTGGTCGGGCTCGATGCCGAGGCCCTGGTCCTCGACCTCGATGACCACGCCGCGGCCGACCACGTTGCCGCGGATCTCCACCCGGGACTCGGGCGGGGAGAAGGAGGTGGCGTTGTCGATCAGCTCGGCGAGCAGGTGGACCATGTCGCCGACCACCGGGCCGTTGATCGCCACGGCCGGCAGCTTGGCCACGCCGACGCGAGTGAAGTCCTCGGTCTCGGCGGAGGCACCGCGGACCACCGCGGCCAGGCTCACCGGCTTGCGCCACTGCCTGCCCGGCTGGCCACCGCCGAGGATGATCAGGTTCTCCGCGTTGCGGCGGGCGCGGGTGGACAGGTGGTCGAGCTGGAACAGGGTGTCCAGCTGGTCCGGGTCCTCCTGCTTGCGCTCGGCCTGGTCCAGCACCTTGAGCTGGCGGTGCACGATGACCTGGCTGCGGTGGGCGATGTTGAGGAACACCGTCTTGGTGCCCTCACGGGTCTTGGCCTCGTCCACCGCGGCCGCGATCGCGGTCTGCTGGGCGCGGTTGAACGCGGCGGCGACCTGGCCGATCTCGTCACTGCCGTGGTCGAGGAAGCGCACGTCGTTGTCGAGGTCGACGGCCTCGCCCGCGCGCACCCGGTCCACCAGCTCCGGCAGGCGGGTGTCGGCCATGTCGAGGGTCTCCTCGCGCAGCCTGGCGAGCCTGCCGATGAGCCGGTTGGACAGGCGCAGCGCGAAGAAGAACACCGCGATGGCGACCAGCAGCGCGGCCGCGGCGGCGATGATCGAGGTGATGAGGGTCTCTTCGCCCTTGTCGATGGCCAGCGTGGTGGCCTGGCCGCTCTGCTGGATGAACAGGCCCATCAGCGCGCTGCCCACGTCGCGGGCGGCGGTGCGCCACTCCTGTTCCGGCACCGGCAGCACGGTCTGGTTGCCGCGGAGGAAGGCGTTCTCCACCGTGGTGACGGTGTTCCAGGCGGGGCTGGCGACCAGCTGGTCGTACTTGGCCCGGACGTCGGCGGGCATCCGGGTCACGGCCGCGTTCAGGTCGACCCGGTAGGCGCCGATCTCCCCGACGTAGGTGCGGAAGTCGGCTTCGGTGAGGCCACCGCCCGCCACCCCGGCCGCGGCGAGCGCGTCGCCGCGCTGCATCCGGTCGGCGCTGGAAAACAGCGGCACGGCGATCACCCGGAGGAAGGCGACCTCGGCGTCGGGCGCGTCCTGGGCCAGGCCGTTGAGGCCGTCGGTGAACAGGTCGATGATGCCGTTGTAGTAGGCGTAGGCCTCGCCCAGCGGCGGCTGGCCGTTGTCGATCTGCTGGCGGAACTGCGGCAGGCGGCCGAGCTGGGTGGCCGCGCCGACGATGTTCTTCTGCACGTCCGGGGCGGCGTCACCGGACATGGCCTGCAGCCGGGAGACGACCTCCTGCGCGGCCACGTCGACCTTGGCGCGCTGGGGGCCGAGCGCGGCCCGCTCGGAGCCGGGGCTGGCCAGCTCCTTCAGGCTGAGCCTGCGCTCCTCCTGGAAGTTCGCGAAGAACAGCACGGCTGGCCGCTCGATGTCGCGGACCTGGTTCGCCTTGTCGCGCACCTTGACCGCGTCGTAGACCAGGTACCCCGACAGCGCGATCCCGACGGCCAGCAGGGCGATACTCGGGACTAGGGCGATGGCGAGTACGCGTGAGCGGATCGACGAGGTTCGCCGTGTGGGGTGCTTCTTCACCGCGGTCCGTTATCCTTCCGGCTGTTTCTTTGATATGAGTCGAACCCAGGTCCCCACACCCGGGCCTCAGCTAGCCGGATCAGCTCGTCCGAACTGTCCCCGGTCCGCTTGGCGGCAAAGACATTAAGCAGCGGGGCCAGCGGGAGTCAAATCCACTACTCCGTACAGACCAACTGGTCGGTTGCTTGCTGACCGCTGAATGATCGAACCGGAAATAGGCCAACCTTCGCAGCGGGCAGTCCCTTTCGCCGAGCCTCCCGTACCCCGGCGGTTCAGCCGATCACCAGGTGCAACGCCCTGGTCACAGCATATTACCGTCCGGTAGCATACCGCACGGCCGAGGTCGGGGCAGCCACCGGTACCGGTGCGCGGGAGACGCGGAAATCGCGCACCCGCTATTTTGTGGGTGCGAGCCATGATCGTCAATGAAGTTGCGGTGAGAATCGTCACCAGAACCTTCTCGCGGGAAATCCGTAACGCGCGCACGGAGTATTTGGAGACTACTCCCGAAAAGGCGCCGGCGTACTCGCGGCGGGTACCGATCCGACGGCGGAACGGGTTGCCCCGTTCCGCCCAGCCGCCCGGCCGAAGCCGAGCAGCAGGTTCACGACGATCGTCGCGAATGCGCACAGCGCGGCCGCGCCCCACAGCAGTGTGCGCCAGGCGGCGGTGAACGCGCCCGCCGGATCCCCCGCGGTCCCGGCGACCACGCGGTCGGCGAACGCGGCGTCCCCGAGCCGCGCCCGCACCAGCGCCAGCAGCAGCGCGCCGAAGACCGCCATGGCGAGGGTGTTCGAGCCGCCGCGGATGGTGTTCAGGAACCCGGCCGCCATCCCGGTGCGGGCCGGCTCGACGAAGTTCATCGCCTGCGCGTCGACCAGCCCGATGGCCAGCCCGCTGCCGAACCCGAGCACGAGCAGCGGCAGCGCCAGCCCGGCGGGCCCGATGCCGGGGTGCAGCACGGTCAGCAGGGCGTTGCCCGCGGCGAGCAGGCCCAGCGACGCGGTGAGCAGCAGCCGCCCCGGCACCCCGTGGTTGACCAGCCAGCCGCTGACCGACGGGCCCACCAGCACCGGCGCGGTGAGCAGCAGCATGGTCAGCCCGGTGTCCCGCGCGGACCACCCGGTCACGCCCTGCAGGTAGGTCGGCAGGAAGATCAGCGCCCCGGCGAACCCGGCGACGACCGCCAGCGCGCCGACGCTCCACCCGAGGAACCGGCGGTCGCCGAGCAGGGCGAAGTCGAGCACCGGGTGGTCGCTGCGGCGCTCGACCACGACGAAGGCGGCCAGCAGCGCGAGCCCGGCGACCAGCGGCACGAGTGCCCCGCCGCGGGTGATGGCGAACATGACCAGGCCGAGCCCGGCGATGAAGGTGAGCGCACCGGCCCAGTCGACGCGCGGGCGCACCCCCGACTTGGACTCGGCGGCGAAGAAGGTGCCCGCGATCATCACCAGGCCGATCCCCGCGAAGCAGGCGAAGGTCAGGCGCCAGCCGAGCGCGCTGATCAGCCAGCCGGACAACGACGGCCCGAGCGCGATGCCGACCCCCGCGACCGTGCCCATCATCGCGAACGCGCGGGTGCGGGCCGGGCCGGTGAAGGTGCTCGCGAGCATCGCCCCGCCCGCGGCCATCACCCCCGCCGCGCCGACCCCGGCGCCCATGCGCGCGGTGTTCAGCACCGCGAGGTCGCCGGCGAACGCGCCCACCGCGGTCGCACCGGTGTAGAGCACGGCGCCGATCCGGAAGACCCGGCGGCGGCCGAACAGGTCGCCGAGCGACCCGGCGACCAGCATGCAGGACGACGCGGCGAGGAAGTAGCCGGTCACCACCCACTGCAACCCGGCCCCCGTGGCGCCGAGGTCCGCGCCGATCCCGGGCAGCGCGACGGTGGTGCCGGACATCAGCATCGGCAAGGTCAGGAAGCCCAGCAGCACGATCGCCAGCGTGGCCCGCGGTGCCGCCCCCGAAGTCGTCATGGACCCGACGCTAGAACCTGAACCAAGGTTCAAGTCAACCGTCCGGGTCCATCATCCGGGAGTCCTTGCCCGGGGCGGCGGGCCACACCAAACTCGGGCCCACTCCACCGATTCCCCCGCCGATCCCGCGTCAGAACGGGAGATTTCGCCGTGTCCACAACCCATTCGGGCCTGCTGCGCTGGATCAGTCCGGTGGCGCTGCTCGTGCTGTGGCAGCTCGCCAGCGGCTCCGGCCTGCTGCCACCGGAAAAACTGAGTTCCCCGCTGACCGTGCTGCAGGCCGGTATCGACACCGCGAGCACCGGCGAGCTGGGCGAAGCGTTCGCCGTGTCCGTCACCCGCGTGCTGGCCGGCTTCACCATCGGCGCCACGATCGGGCTGCTGCTCGGCATCGTCGCGGGCCTTTCGCGATGGGGGAACCTGCTCGTCGACCCGCCCGTGCAGATGTTGCGCACCCTGCCGTTCCTCGGCCTGATCCCGCTGTTCATCCTGTGGTTCGGCATCGGCGAGACACCGAAGATCGTGCTGGTCGCGCTCGGTGTCGCCTTCCCGCTGTACCTCAATGTCCACTCCGGAATCCGCTCGGTGGACGCACAACTCGTCGAAGCCACCACCGCGCTCGGCTACACCAGGGCGGAACGGCTCTGGCACGTGGTGCTGCCGTCCGCGGTACCGCAGACGCTCGTCGGCCTGCGGCAGTCACTCGGCATCGCCTGGCTTTCGCTGATCGTCGGCGAGCAGGTCAACGCCGACGCCGGTCTCGGATACCTGATCAACAACGCCCGCGAGTTCCTGCGCACCGACGTGATCGTGGTCGGGCTGATCGTCTACGCCGCACTCGGCCTGGCCACCGACGCGCTGGTCCGGCTACTGGAAGGAAGGGCGCTGCGATGGCGCGGGAACTGACCGTACGGGTGCGCGAGCTGAGCCGGGAGTTCGGCGAGCGAACCGTCCTCAAAGGACTGAGTCTGGAGATCGCCGACGGCGAGTTCGTCGCACTGCTGGGCCGCAGCGGCTCCGGCAAGTCGACCCTGTTGCGCGTGCTGGCCGGACTGGACACCGGCATCAGCGGCGAGGCTTCCGTGCGCGGCACGGTTTCCGTCGCGTTCCAGCAACCGCGCCTGCTGCCGTGGCGCCGGGTGTGGCGCAACGTGGTGCTCGGCCTGCCGGGCCACGGCACCGACCGCGAACTCGCCCTGCGCGCGCTGCGGGAGGTCCAGCTCGAAGAGCACGCCGACGACTGGCCGCGCACGCTCTCCGGCGGTGAGGCACAACGACTTTCGCTCACCAGGGCGCTGGTCCGCGAACCGGACCTCCTGCTGCTGGACGAACCCTTCGGTGCGCTCGACGCGCTGACCCGGCTCGCCATGCACCGCCTCGTCGAAGACCTCTGGCAGCGCCACCACCCCGCCGTGCTGCTGGTGACCCACGACGTGGACGAAGCGCTGCTGCTGGCCGACCGCGTGCTGGTGCTCGACGACGGCCGGATCGCCGCCGAGCACGTGCTGGACCACCCGCGCCCGCGGCGGCTCGCCGACCACCTCGAAACCCGCACCCGAGTGCTGGTCGATCTAGGAGTGACCGAACATGCCCACACCGTCTAAGGCCCTGCCCGCGCTGCTCGCCGCGGCGGTGCTCGGGGGCTGCGGCAGCCAGGCGGAACCCGCCGCGGCACCACCCGCGCCGGTCAGCGCGGCCGAACTGGCGAACGTCACGCTCAAGGTCGGTGACCAGAAGGGCGGGGTGAAGTCGCTGCTGACCGCGGCCGGACTGCTGGACGACCTGCCGTACCGGATCGAGTTCTCCACCTTCACCTCCGGTCCGCCGCTGCTCGAAGCGGCCTCGGCGGGGGCGATCGACATCGGCCGGGTCGGCAACACGCCGCCGATCTTCGCCGCCGCCGCGGACGCGAAGATCTCGGTGGTCGCCGCCGCGCAGGCGCCGGTCGTCGACGACGCCCTGCTGGTGCCCCAGGATTCACCCCTGCGGGACATCACCGAGCTGCGGGGCAAGACCATCGGCGTGGCCAAGGGGAGTTCCGCGCACGGGCAGGTGCTCTACAACCTGCGTGCCGCCGGATTGTCCACAAAGGACGTCAAGCTGTCCTACCTGCAGCCCGCCGACGCCTTCGCCGCGTTCAACCAGAAGGCGATCGACGCCTGGGCGGTCTGGGACCCCTACACCTCCCAGGCGCAGCAGGAGTCGGACGCCCGCGTGCTGACCGACGGCGTCGGGAAGACCAACGGTTACGTCTTCCAGGTGGCCGGGCGTGACGCACTGGCCGATCCCGGGAAGAATTCGGTGTTGCGCGAGTACGTCACCAGAGTGGCCCGAGCGCAGAAGTGGGCCGACACCCACCGGCCCGAATGGGCGGCCGCGTGGGCGGCGGAGACCGGCCTCAAGCCCGAGGTGACCGGCGCCGCCACCGCCCGCGGCGTGGAACTGCCGGTGGCACTGGACGACCAGGTGCTGGGGTCGCAGCAGGAACTGGCCGACGCCTTCACCGACGAGAAGCTGCTGCCCGGCGCGATCGACTTCGCCGCCTTCGCCGACCAGCGCTATTCGGACGACCTGCGAACCGTGAGGGAGAAGTAGATGAGCGTGCGCCTGCACTGGTTCCTGCCGACCACCGGGGACGGCCGGACGATCGTGGAACGCTTCCACGCCAACCGATCCCTCGGCCCGAGCGCGCAACGGCAGCCGAGCATCGACTACCTCGCGCAGGTCGCGCGGGCCGCCGAGCACCTGGGGTTCGATGGCGTGCTGACCCCGACCGGCACCTGGTGCGAGGACGCCTGGCTGAGCACGGCCGCGTTGCTCAGGGAGACCCGGCGGCTGAGGTTCCTGGTGGCGTTCCGGCCCGGGGTCATCTCCCCCACGCTCGCCGCGCAGATGGCTTCGACCTACCAGCGGTTGTCCGGCGGGCGGCTGCTGCTGAACGTGGTGACCGGTGGCGACGCGGTGGAGCAGCGCCGGTTCGGCGACTGGCACGACCACGACGCGCGCTACGCCAGGACCGACGAGTTCCTGTCCATCGTGCGCGGGGTGTGGCGCGGTGAGCCGTTCGACTTCGACGGCGAGCACCTGAAGGTCGAGGGCGCGACCCTGCTCGCGCCACCGGATCCGGTGCCGTCGGTGTACTTCGGCGGTTCGTCGGCGGCCGCGCTGCCCGTCGCCGCGAAGCACGCCGACGTCTACCTCACCTGGGGTGAACCACCGGCGCAGGTCGCCGAGAAGATCGGCAAGGTGCGCGAACTCGCCGCCCGGCTGGGCCGTGAGCCGCGGTTCGGCGTCCGCCTGCACACCATCTCCCGCGACACCTCCGCCGAGGCGTGGGCCGAAGCGCAGAAGCTGCTCGACGCGCTCGACCCGCAGCAGGTGGCCAAGGCGCAGGAACAACTCGCGGCCAGCGAGTCGGTCGGGCAGCGGCGGATGGTGGCGCTGCACAACGGAAATCTCGACGCCGGCGTGCGCGGGTTGGAAATTCACCCCAACCTGTGGGCGGGTGTCGGGCTCGTCCGCGGTGGCGCGGGCACCGCGCTGGTCGGCAGCCACGCCGAGGTCGCCGACCTGATCGAGGAGTACCACTCCCTTGGTGTGGACGAATTCGTGCTCTCCGGCTACCCGCACCTCGAGGAGGCGTACTGGTTCGGCGAAGGCGTGCGACCGGAACTGGCGCGCCGGGGCCTGCTCGACGACCGGCCCGGAACACCGCTGCCCGACCGGTTCGTGGCCGCCTTGTGACCTCGCGGGCGGTGTCCGTTTTCACGCTGCGCGACTAGCCTGCACCAATCGCCGGTGAGAAGCGGAGGTCAGTGATGACGGACGGTGTCGAGTGCCCGCATCCCGCGGGTGGCACGGTGCGCACCCTGGGCGAGGCGTTCCAGCGGACGGCCCGGCTCCGCCCCGGCGCGATCGCGCTGCGGGTGCCCGGCGGGAAGCAGGACCTCACCTGGCGCGAGTACGAGAAGCGGGTGCGCCTGCTCGCCGCCGGGCTGGCCGCGCACGGCGTCGGCCGCGGTGCCACCGTCGGCATGATGCTGGGCAACCGGCCGGAAGCGCACCTGGTGGACACCGCCGCGCTGCACCTCGGTGCCACGCCGTTCTCCATCTACAACACCAGTTCCCCGGAGCAGATCGCCTACCTGTTCGGCAACGCGGCGAACCGGGTGGTGGTGACCGAACCGCAGTTCCTGGACCGCATCACCGCCTCCGGCGCGAGACTGGACCACGTGGTGCTGGTCGGCGGCGAAGCCGAGGGCACGATTTCGTTGGCACAGCTGGAATCCGCTGGTGCCGAAGACTTCGACCTCGAAGCCGCGTGGCGGGCCGTGGAGCCCGGTGACGTGGCCACGCTCATCTACACCTCGGGCACCACCGGGCCGCCGAAGGGCGTGGAGATCACCCACGCCAACGTGATGGCCGAAGCCCGCGCGCTGCTGCCGCACCTCGAACCGGGCCTGGACGACCGGATCACCTCGTACCTGCCCAGCGCGCACGTGGCCGACCGGATGTCCGCGCACTACCTGAGCCTGGTGCGCGGGGTGCAGATCACCTGCGTCGACGACCCGCGGACGATCGCCGCCGCGCTGCCGGACGCGCGCCCGACCATCTGGGTCGCGGTGCCGCGCGTGTGGCAGAAGATCCGCGGTGGCATCGAAACCAAGCTCGCCGCGGAACCGAAGGCGGTCAAGCGGAACCTGGCGAACTGGGCGATCGGCGTGGGCCGCCGGGTTTCGGTCGCCAAGGCTTCGGGCAGGCAGCCGTCCCCGGCCGACAAGGTGCAGCACGCGCTCGCCGACAAGCTCGTGCTGAGCAAGCTGCGGCACGCGCTCGGCCTCGACCAGCTGCGCTGGGCGGTTTCCGGCGCCGCGGCGATCCCGGCCGAGACGCTGGAGTACTTCCTCGGCCTCGGGCTGCCGGTGTACGAGGTGTGGGGCATGTCCGAGACCACCGCGGCGGCCACCACCAACGCCCCGGGCGCGTACAAGATCGGCTCGGTCGGCAAGGCGATGGAGGGCGTGGAGCTCAAGCTCGGCGAGGACGGCGAGCTGCTCTGCCGCGGCGCGCTGATCACGCCGGGGTACCACGGGCAGCCCGACAAGACCGCCGAGGCGATCGACGCCGACGGCTGGCTGCACACCGGTGACATCGCCACCATCGACGCGGACGGCTTCGTCACCATCGTCGACCGCAAGAAGGAACTGATCATCAACGAGGCCGGCAAGAACATGTCGCCGACCAACATCGAGAACGCGCTCAAGGCCGCGTCGCCGCTGATCGCCCAGGCGGTGGCGATCGGGGACGCGAAGGCCTACGTGACCGCGCTCGTCGTGCTCGACCCGGAGATGGTGGCCGCCCGCGCGGAGGAACTGGGGCTGAGCGACCCGTCGGTCGGCGTGGCCGCCCAGAGCGACGCCGTGCGGGCCGCGGTCGCCGAAGCGGTGCGCGCGGGCAACGAGAAGCTGAACCGCGCCGAGCAGATCAAGCGGTTCCGGATCGTGCCGTCGGCCTGGGACCCGGGCGGCGACGAGCTGACCCCGAAGATGTCGTTGCGGCGCAAGCCGATCGCGGACAAGTACCGGACCGAGATCGACGGCCTGTACGAAACCTCGCCCGGACCGCAGGTGGTCGATCTGGGGTGAGGCGGGCGCCCGGGCGCGTAGGCTGCCCCCGATGGCAGCTCCGACCTCATCGCCGGCCGATCGCGCCCGGCGGCCGAAGAACCGGAAGGCGCAGATCGCGCTGGCCGCCGCCGAGCTGTTCTGCCGCCGCGGTTACCACAGCGTCGGGGTGGACGAGATCGCCGACGCCGTCGGCATCACCGGGCCCGCGATCTACCGGCACTTCCGCACCAAGCAGGCGATACTGGCACACGCGGTGGGCGAGCTGTCCGAGGGACTGGCCACCGCCGCCGTGCCCGCCGAGGGCGCGGAATCCGCGGCCGAGCGGCTCGACTCCGCGCTGCGGAACCTGGCCGCGTTCGCGGTCGAGCGGCGCACGCTGACGCGCCTGTACCAGTGGGAGGACCGGCACCTCCCCGAGGACGAGCGCCGAACGGCGACCGCGCGTACGCGGGTGGCCGTGCGCTCGGTGCGCTCGTTGCTGCTGGCCGCGCGCCCGGACCTCGACCGCGCCCCGGCGACCCTGCTGACGCTGGCCGCGTTCAGCGTGCTCGGCAGCCTGAGCACCCATCGCGTGGGCCTGGCGAAGGGCCGGACCGAAGTGGTCGTCCGCGAGCTGGCGGCGAACGTGCTGGCCCTGCCGGAACCCCCGCCCCCGCGGCCACGCGCCGACCGCCCCCGCGAGGAGATGCTGCGGCTGGTCTCCCGCCGCGAGCGGCTGCTGGTCGAAGCGGTGCACCTGTTCCACCAGCGTGGTTTCCAGGCGGTGAGCATGGAGGAGATCGGTACCAGGGCCGGGATCAACGCCTCCAGCCTGTACCGGCACTTCGCCGGCAAGGGCGATCTGCTCGCGGCGATCTACCACCGGGCCACCGAGCGGCTGTCCCACGCGGCGACCACCGCGCTGACCGGCGCGCGCGACCCCGGCGAGGCGCTGGACCGGCTCATCCCCACCTACGTGCGGATCGCCTTCGACCAGGCCGGGCTGGTCTCCGTATATCTGTCCGAAAACCACAACCTGCCCGAGGGCGACCGCGAAACGCTGCGGGCGGCGCAACGGCGGCACGTCGACGAGTGGGTGCGGCTGGTCGGTTCCTCGCGCGGGGACGAGCCCGCCGCGGAAACCCGGCTGCGGGTGTACGCCGCGCTCAACGTGGTCACCGACCTCGCCCGCGCCGAGCCACCGCTGACCGAGCCGTCCTTCGGCGAGACGCTGGTCCGCAGCCTGCTCATAAGTTAACGGCCATTCGCGCCGTGATCGTCGTCCCAGCCGGGGGACCGACCAAACGGTATGTCTGGTCGGTTGGTGGAAAGCTGTCCGGTCGACGCGGTCGCGGCGCGCACTCTTCCCAGTTTGTTAACAAGCATTTACAGTGACCGAAAAGCCGACCAGGGAGGCCAGCGTTGACCACTCCGCCGTCCGTTGTGCACGAAGCCGAAGGCCAGACCATCCCGAAGCTGCTCGCGCGCAACGCCGCCGAGTACGCCGAGCTACCGGCGCTGACCTCGCTCGACGACGCGGACCTGCCGACCCTCACCTGGGCCGGATTGCGTGACGAGATCGCCGCGGTCAGCCGCGGCCTCGGCGAGCTGGGCCTCGCCCGTGGCGACCGGATGCTGATCATGGCGGCGAACCGGCCCGAGCACCTGGTGGCCGACCTCGCCGCCACCCACCTCGCCGCGCTGCCCTGCACCGCCTACTCGACGCTGAGCCCGGACCAGATCCGGTACGTGGCCACGCACAGCGCGGCGCCGATCGTGGTGCTCGGCGGGGCCGCCGAACTCGAGCGCTGGAGCACGGTCTTCGACGACCTGCCCGCGCTGCGGCACGTGGTGGTGATGGACGCCGACGCGGTGCCCGCCGACGACAAGCGGTTCGTCAGCCTCGCCGAAGTACGCGCGCAGGGTGCCGAACTGCACGCGGCCGACCCGTCGGTGTTCGACGAGACCTGGCAGCGCATCCACCCGGACGACCCGCTGTCGATGATCTACACCTCGGGCACCACCGGTGAGCCGAAGGGCGTGGTGATGTCGCACCGCAACGCCATCCACCAGGCGTACGCGGTGCACCGGCTGCACGACACGCCGAAGCACGTGGACACCATCGGTTACCTCCCGCTGGCGCACATCGCCGAGCGTGAGCTCTCCCTCTACATGCCCATCACCTATGCGGGTCACGTGCACACACTGGCGGACCCGAGCGGCATCGTCGCCGCGCTGGGGCGCGTGCGGCCGCAGGGCTTCTTCGGGGTCCCCCGGGTGTGGGAAAAGATGGTCGCCGGGCTGAAGAACATGCTCGCCGCCGCGCCGGAGGAGAACCGCAAGGCGCTCACCGCGGCGAACGAGCTGCTGCAGGAGGGCTACAAGCTGCGCAGCGCGGGCCAGGAGGTGCCCGCCGAGCTGGCCGAGCGGATCGCGCAGACCGACGAAGCGGTGCTCGCCCCGGTCCGCAAGATGCTCGGGCTGGACCGGCTGCTGCTGTCCTCCAGCGGCGCGGCCGCGCTGCCGGTGGAGATCCTCTACTTCATCGCCGGGCTCGGCGTGGAGATCGAAGAGGTGTGGGGCCTGTCGGAGACCACCGGCGCGGCCACCTCCAACACCGCGGACGCCTTCCGCGCGGGCAGCGTCGGCCGCCCGGTCGCCGACGTGGAGGTCAAGGTCGGCGAGGACGGCGAGCTGTTCGTCCGCGGCCCGATCGTCTTCCTCGGCTACCTGCAGCCGGACGGCTCGATCCAGCCCGCGGTCGACGAGGACGGCTGGTTCGCCACCGGCGACATCGGCACCATCGACGAGGACGGCTACGTCTTCATCACCGACCGCAAGAAGGAACTGATCATCACCTCCGGCGGCAAGAACATCGCGCCGACCCGGATCGAGGGCCTGCTCAAGGAGCACCCGCTGATCGGGCAGGCGGTGGCACTCGGTGACTCGAAGCCGTTCATCTCGGCGCTGATCGTGCTGGACGACGAGATCGCCCCGGCCTGGGCGGCGGCGAACGGCATCGAGGCCGCCGACCCCGCCGAACTGGCCGCCCACCCGGGTATCCGCGCCGAGATCGACCGGGCGGTCGAGTCGGCGAACAGCCGGCTGGCGCGCGTCGAGCAGATCAAGAAGTACCACCTGCTGCCGAAGGCGTGGACCCCGGAGACCGGCGAGCTGACCCCGACGCTCAAGCTCAAGCGCCGGGTGATCAACGAGCGGTACGCCCCCACCATCGCCGACCTCTACGCCCCCGCCCCCACCGCCTGACGCACAGACCTCGGGGCCGGGTGGACCCGGCCCCGAGGTCAGGCTGTGCGCAAGGGGTTCTCGGTCCACTTCCGCAGCTTCGGCGGTACGCGCTTCTCCAGGCCGTAGGGCTCCAGGTGCGCGCTGAACACCTCGTCGAAGGCGCGTTCCACGCTCTCGGTGTCCCAGACGTCGCGCTCCAGGATGGGCGCCTTGAAGTGCGGCTGGCCGACGAGGTGCAGTTGCGGGCCGTTGCAGCGGATCATCTGCCCGGTGATGCCCGCGGAGTTCTCGCCGAGCAGGAACAGCACCAGCGGCGCGATCCGGGACGGCGTGCGGTCCGGCGGGCAGTTGCGCAGCGAGCGCTCCGACTTCCAGACCATGCGCGTGTGCGCGAGCGGGCACACCGCGTTGACCCGGATCCCGACCTCCTCCAGGTCCAGCGCCCAGGAGTAGGTCAGCGAGGCCACCGCGCCCTTGCTGGCCGCGTACACGCCGAGCTTGCGCTGCCCGAGCGACGCCCCGGAGGAGATGTTCACGATGGAGCCGCCCCCGCCCTGCGCCACCATCGCCTCGGCCGCGGCCATGCCGGTGTACACCACGCCCAGGACGTTGACCTCGATCAGCTCGCGCACCTGGTCCGGGTCCTCCTGCCACGGCAGGGCCTCGTAGTTGACCCCGGCGTTGCTGACCAGCCCGTCGATCCGGCCGTACTCGGCCACGCACCGGTCGACGATGGCCCGCGCCTGCTTCGGATCGGCCACGGAGTGCCCGCTGGCCACCGCGCGGCCGCCCTGCGCGCGGATGCCCTCGGCGGTCCGCTCGGCGAACTCCACGTCCACGTCGTTGACCACGACCGCGGCTCCGGCCTGCGCGGCGTGCACCGCGAACGCCTGCCCGAGTCCCCGTCCCCCGCCGGTGACCACGACCGCCTTCTGCTCGAGCAATCCGTTCATCGCCCTGGACCTCCTGTGCGTCCCCTGGCCGGTCCCGCCAGCGGAGCGGATCCGACGGATTCGCTCACCCGCTGCTACCAGCCCTCACGTCCAGTGTTGGCCACGAAGGGTCATCCGCGCGCGTCCGGGTAGCCGAACGGCAGGCTCACTGCGCCGAACGAGTGAGCCTGATCGGCCCAGTGATATCGCCGCACGGGTCACTCGGTCACTCCGAACGGCGCCACCCTCGGTAACGGCGCGAACACGTTCGCAGTCTTACTACTGAGGTGGGGTTCTCGCTACGCAGTGGTGAACGTCATACTGAACGTCGCCGGACGTGTCGTCCGGGTGAAGGCACTGTCAGAGCCTTCGTACCCGCAGGACACAATGCATGCCCGAGCAAGTTCACCCGATCGGGGGGAAGAAGACTGACGGTGAAGACGAACGCTCCTCCTCGGATGCGGGCGGTGCTCCGGAACGGCGAGTTCCGCACGCTCTGGCTGGCCGAGGCCCAGTCCGTGGCGGGCGATCAGCTGACCACCGTCGCCTTGGCGATCACCGTCTACGCCCGCACCGGCTCCCCGCTGTGGGCGGCGCTCGCCTACGCGATGACCTACCTGCCCGCGCTCGCGGGCGGGCTCGGCCTGGCTCAGCTGGCGGACCGCTACCCGCGCCGGACCGTGCTGTGGACCTGCGCGGCCGCGCAGGCGGTGGTGGTCGGCGTGATGGCGATCCCGGGGACCCCGCTGGTGGCGCTGGTCGCGCTGGTGGTGCTCGCCCGCCTGTTCGGCGCCCCGGCCAACGCCGCGCAGAACGCGCTGACCAGGGAGGTCTTCACCTCCGACGAGCTGTACCTGCGCAGCCAGGACATCCGGGGCATCACCACGAACCTGGCCATGCTGCTGGGGCTGATCGGGGCCGGGGCGCTGGTCACCACGATCGGGGTGAGCTGGACGCTGGCCATCGACGCGCTCACCTTCGCGGTCAGCGCGGTGGCCATCCGGCTGCGGGTGCTCCGGCGGGCGGCCGCCAGCGACGGGGCCGACCCGTGGTTCGGCGCGATCCGCTGGGTCTCCGGGCAGCGGCGGCTGCGGGTACTGCTGGGGCTGTCCTGGCTGGTCGGGTTCGCGATGATCCCGGAGGGGCTCGCGGCCCCGCTGGCCGAGGAGATCGGGGCGCCGCCGGAAGCGGTCGGCTGGCTGCTCGCCGCGGACCCGCTCGGGTTCATCCTCGGGGTCTTCCTGATGTCGAACTACCTGCGGGCGGAGGTCCGCCGCCGGGTGATCGGCGTACTGGCTATCGTGCCGAACGCCATCCTGCTCGTCTTCGCCGTCGAGCCGAGCCTGGTGCTCGCGCTGACCGCGCTGGCGCTGGCCGGGGTCGCCGGGGCCTACATCGTCACCGTCGGGGCCACCTTCATCACCTGGGTGCCCAACGAGCTCCGGGGCGGGGCCGGCGGGCTCTACCGCACCGGTCTGCGGGTCACCCAGGGCATCGGGGCCGCGCTCGGCGGCGCGCTCGCGCAGCTGGCGGGCTCGGCCACCGCCGCGATCGCCATCGGCGGCGCGCTGGGCGTGGTGCTCGGGCTGCCGCTGGCCTGGTCATGGGCCCGCGCCAGGCGGGACGCGGACAGCCCGGAATGAACGTGCACCGCGGTAACGACGACGCCGGGAGCGGCGACAACACAACCACCGGACCGTCAGCGGACGGTGCGGGGACGACACGGGGATGCTCAGAAGTCACGACCAGCCACCTGGAACACCTCCTCGGGGCAATCACCAGCTCGAAAATCCACAACAGAATCCGCATCAGAAGTCACGGCCGGTCACGTCCGACACCTCCCCACAGCACTAGCGACAGCGCAAAACCATTACATTCACCAGATCAGAAGTCACGACCCGCCACCGGGAACACCTCCTCGCGAACAAAACGCCACACACCCGCATCGTTCCATTGTCGGTCAAGAAGACGCTGGCAGCATCTTCGCTCATGCACGCCCGGCGTCAACACCTCAACTCACCGGACGTGCGCCCGTCCTACCTCGCGCTTGGCGGTGTCGTGAGATGGTACCGGTCGTGAAGGTCGATCCGGTGCCCACTCACGTACCGGAAAGGTTACCCAGGTGCTCGGGCCGGGGTGGACGGGAGGTGCGCCGATGGCCCTGATGCCCGGAGAGCGACCACCGCCCGCGACCGGCGATTCCGGTCTTCCCACCGGTGCCACCGAGCCGGAGACCGTGGCCTCCGCCGGCGGCGCGACCGCAGCGGAACCGGTTTCGGAACCGGCGGGAACGGCCGCCGGAACAGGCGGGGACAAACCGGATCGGCACCCATTCGACCCCCGTGCCTGGGGAATCTGGCAGCGGCCGAAAAAGCTCGTCGCGTATTTGCTGGTAATGGAGACGATCGCGGCGACCGGACTGGTGTACGCATTTTCCGTCTCCGATGCTCCGAACGGGCTCGACTGGATCCGGTTCGCCATTCTCGTGGCTGGCGCGACCATTCACATCCAATTGACGCAGCGGCAGGAAGAACGGCGCAGGAGTCGCACGAAAACCGTGCTGATCGACCTCACCGCGGTCTGGATCTTCCCGGCCGTACTGGTTGTTCCGGTACCGCTGATCGTCGCATTGGTGGTGATCATCCGGGGGCAACGCTGGTTCACCGCCCGGCGCCCGGCGCACAACTTCGTCTTCTCCACCATCTCGCACAGCCTGGCCGCCGCGGTGGCCCACCTGGCCTTCGCCGACCTCGGCCCGCAGGACTGGACCTCCCTGACCGTCGCCGGCTCGCTCCGCGAGTTCGCGCTGGTGGTGCTGACCGCGGTGATCTACGAGGCGATCCAGATCATCTACGTCGGCGGGGCGATCGCGGCCGCGTCGAAGTCCCGGCCGAACGCGACCACGATCCTGGGCAGCAAGGCGGACAACGTGCTGGAGGCGGTGACCACCGGACTCGGGGCGATGACCGCGATCCTGCTGGTCACCATGCCGCCGACGGTGGCCATCATGGCGGTGGTCACCGTGGTGTTCAACCGGCTGGCCGAGCTGGACCAGCTGCAGAGCGACGTGCGCACCGATCCCAAGACCGGCCTGCTCAACATGCGTGGCTGGTCGGAATCCGCCGAGCGTGCGCTGTCCAGGACCAGCCGCGGCGAGGACAGCCTGGCGTTGCTGATGATCGACCTGGACCACTTCAAGTGGATCAACGACACGTTCGGCCACCCGGCGGGCGACGACGTCCTCCGGTCGGTGGCCGAAGCACTCGACCAGGTGACGCGACCGTCCGATGTGGTCGGCCGGTTCGGCGGCGAGGAGTTCCTCGTGCTGCTGCCCGAGATCGACCCCACCGCCGCGGAACTGGCGGCCGAACGGGTGCTGCACACGATCGCCGCGCTGAGCATCGACAGCACCGACAAGCGCGGCGACCCGACCACCATCTCCGGGCGCACCACCTCGATCGGCGTGGCCCTGTTCCCCCGGCACGGCGACTCGCTGGAGTCGCTGCTGCAGGCCGCCGACTCGGCGGTCTACGAGGCCAAGGAGGGCGGCCGGAACCAGGTCCGCTTCGCCGACGGCAGCGTCAGCAGGCGCCCGCGGGAGGACTAGCCCGCGTCCCGGACAAGGCATAGGTCCGGACCAATGACAGTGTTACGGATATAGTCGGGGGCCCGATATGCGGTGGTCAGAGCATTTTCCCCGGCTCGGTTCCACACAGTGGCAAATATCTCTTTTACCGCACCTGATGCCAATGCACTAATCCGGCGTCGCGGACCGGCTCGGGCTTTATCTCCGGTTCGCCCAGTCCGTCCTCGCGGAGCCGGGACAACGCGGCTTCCAGCGCCGCCTCCCCTTCTTCCTCGACCGCCCGTTCGGCCGCATAACCCCGCAGCAGGTCGTGCAGCCGGAACCGCCCGGTCAGCGGTTCGGCGACCAAATTCGCCGACACCAGCCGGGTGAGCACCCGGCGGCCGCCGGCATCCCCGAGCAGCGCCACCGCGGCCGGTCCGGGGAAGTCCGCGGGGACCAGGCTCAGCAGCCGGAACAGCCGCCGAGCCCGCGGATCGAGCCGGGCGTAGGACAGGTCGAACGCCGAGCGGACCGCGTCATGCCGGTCCTCCAGTTCGCGCAGCCTGCCGTGCGCGCGCACCGCGGCGTTGTAGGCGGCCACCCCGGACCCCGGCGCCGCCAGCAGGTTGGCCCCGGCCAGCCGCAGGGCCAGCGGCAGCTGGTCACACGCGGTCACCAGTTCGCGGACGGCCGCGGGTTCGGCGGCCAGCCGCTCCTCGCCGAGCATCCCCGCCAGTAGCCGGTGGGCTTCGGCCTGCTCCAGCACGTCGAGGCGGATACGGCGCGCGCCCGGTCCGGCGGAGAGGCGGTCACGGCTGGTGACCAGGCAGGTGGCCGTGCCGGGCAGCAGCGGGCACACCTGCTCGCTGTCCGCCGCGTTGTCCAGCACCACCAGCACGGCCCGGTTCGCCAGCCGGGTGCGGTAGAGGTGCGCGGCCTCCTCCAGCTCCACGGGTACGCCGTCCGGGGGCACGCCGAGCGCGCGCAGGAACCGGGTGAGCACGTCCAGTGGCCGCACCGGGTCCCGCGTGTACCCGCGCAGGTTCACGTACAGCTGGCCGTCGGGGAACCGCACGCGGACGCGATGGGCCCAGTGCACCGCCAGCGCGCTCTTGCCGACCCCGGCGCGGCCGTGCAGCACGGTGGCGGGGGCGAATTCGTCGAGCCGCGCGAGGTACCCGGCCCGGCCGGCGAACCCGTCGACGTCCGCGGGCAGTTGCGCGGGCACCACTTCCCCGCAGCCGAGTTCGCCCCGGACCACGCGCAGGTGTGCCGCTCGCAGCTCGGCGCCCGGCTCCACGCCGAGCTCGTCCGCGAGTCGCTGCCGGACCTCGGCGAACAACGCCAGTGCCGCCGCCTGCTGCCCGGACGCGGCGAGCGCCAGCATCAGCCGGGCGGAAAGCCCTTCGTGCCACGGTTCTTCGCCCGCCAGCTCCTGGAGCTCGCCGACCGCGCGGGCGCCTTCACCCGCGGCGAGCGCGGTGTCGGCGTAGTCGAACGCGGTCGCCAGCCGACGACTCGAGACCGCCAGCGCGACGGGGTGCGCCCGCAGGTTCGGCGGCAGCCCGGCGAGCACCGGACCGCGCCACTCCCGCAACGCCTGCGCGAACAACGCCAGCGCCACCTGTGGTTCCGCGAACCGCGAGGCCCGCGCCCGCCGGGCCAGGTCGTCGAACCGCGCCAGATCGAGGTCCGCGGCGTCGAGCCGGTAACCGCCGTAACTGGAGTGCAGCGCGGGCGCGAACGGGCCGCCGCGCTCGGGTTCCAGCACCTTCCGCAGGCCGGAAACGTAGGTGTGCACCAGGTTCGAGCAGCTCGCCGGCGGCCGGTCGCCCCACAGCACGTCGATGATCTCGGCGCGGTCGACCACCTCGCCCGCGCGCAACGCCAGCAGGGCGAACAGGCAGCGTTGCTTGGCCGGGCCCAGGTCCAGCGGCACCCCGTCCCTGGTCACGGTGAGCGGGCCGAGCACGCCGATCGACAACTGGTCGGGCGGCAGCCGGAAGTCACCGCACGCCCACGCCGCGGCCACCGCGTCGGGCAGCTCCAGCGCTTCGGCCAGGCGCCGCAACGAATCCCGCCGCGGCCGCGCCACCCGGTTCTGCTCCAGGTACCGGATCGCGCGCAGGCTGACGCCTGAGCGCGACGCCAGCTCGCGCTGGGTCAGTCCCGCCCGGCTGCGATGCGCCCGCAGCACCGCGCCGAACCCGCCCTCTTCCCGCTCCACGGTGGCTCCCCCGCCCCGGTCGCCGTCAACGGCGTCATCTTGCAGCAGGGCGGGGCCGGGCCTCCCGGCGTCGCGGTCCAGACCACCCGATCGGACCTGCGTGGTGTCACTAACCTGCGCGCTCCTCAACTTTGGTTGCCAGCACGGGGAAATCCGCCGCGGCCCCCACCCGCGCGGCGGCCTGCGCCCGGGTCCGGCAGCCGAGTTTCCGCAGGATCCCCGAAACGTGGTACTTGACCGTGCGCAGCGTCAGCGCGGTCTCCCCGGCGATCTCCGCGTTGGTCATGCCCTTCGCCAGGTACTGCACCACCTCGCGTTCCCGGCGGGTCAGCCGCGGGAACACCTCCGCCAGCTCCCGGCCGGGCGCGGTGAGCCGGTCCAGCACCCGCCGGGTCAGCGGCACGTCGAGGTAGGCGCCCGCGGCGGCCACCGCGCACACCGCGTCGCCGATCTCGTGCGCCGAACAGGACCGGGCGACGGCACCGCGGGCCCCCGCTCGGATGGCGGCCACCACGAGTTCGTCCTGCCCGTCCTCGGCGAGCAGCAGCGGGCGCGGGCGGTGCTCGGCGGCCGGGTCGGCGAGCAGCCTGCTCACCTCGACCACGTCCAGCCCTTCGGTGGTCAGGTCGAGCACGACCACGTCGGCGCGCCAGCCGCGCGCCCGGTGGACCAGGTGCCGCAGGCCGTCGGCGGGTGCGGCGAGCACCAGCCCCGGCCGCGCCGACAACTCGACCACGATGTCGGCGCGCAGGTCGCCGTCGTGGACGCCGAGCAGCACTCTGGCCGCGGTCGGCTGGATTTGGGTGTGGCAGGTCAAGGCAATCCCCCTCGGATCGGTGGACCGAGGCTAGCCGCGGCCCGGTCGAGTCCCGCTGGAGTCGCGTGAACACCCTCCGTTCCACCTGCAACGCTCTGACCAGCGGAAACACCGTCCGTGAGCGAGTCGTGCCACACCGCGGTGGGCCGAAGGGGCAACTAAGGGTTCCTTTGGACATCCGGCGGACTCCCCCGCACCGCCGGTAACCTGCGGAGAAGACGTCCGGGGGTTATCCGGATGTGCTCGCCGAGACCGGACTGAGACCCTGGAGTCCATGACCGCAGCCGCCGACACCCGGCCGGACGCGCCAAGGCGCGTCCGGCTTTCACTGTCGACCTCTGCCTGGCTCCTGCTCGTGACGCTGGTCGTCGTCGCGTTCGGCTTCGTGGCGTCGAGGTCCGCGCCCCTGCCCGATCAGGGCCCGCCCCAGGGCGGGGTCGCCGACGCGCAGCGCGCGGTCGAGGCGCTCGTCACCCCCGGCGCCCAGCCCACCGCGCTCGGCCTGCTCCCGGCCGACCTGAACGAGGTGCTCGGCGTGACCGCGGCGGCCGAACCGGCCCGCGACGGCACCGTGCGCGCGATCCACGTCGGCGGCGGCTGCTCCGCGCCGTGGGGTGAGGACAGCACCCGCTGGGACTTCGGCGTCGCCTGCAAGTCCCACGACCTCGGCTACGACCTGCTCCGCTACGCCGACAACCAGGGCCACCCGCTGGACCCGAAGTGGCGCGAAGCCCTCGACGCCCGGCTCTCCACCGACATGCAGGCCACCTGCGACATCAACCCGATGGACTCCTCGGGCTCCTGCAAGGCGGTCGCCTCGCTGTACACCGCGGGCCTGGTGATCAACTCCTGGCACCAGCGCTGGGGCCCGCCCACCGGCGAGCCGATCGGCCCGATGCTGGCCGGGGTCGCGGTGATCGGCTGCCTGCTGGTGTTCCGCCTGCGCGGCTGGCTGCGCACCCGGCGGGCGGTGCCGAGGGCCACCGGCGCGGCGGCACCCGTGGTGCTCCAGCCGGTGCTGCGCGGCGGCCGGTGGATGGTGCTCGCGGTGGCCGCGATCACCGGGCTGGTGCTCGGTGAATCGGCGGTCGCGCTGGGCCACTGGGCGGGTGTCCCCGACGGCTGGCTGTGGCCGCTGACCTGGCTGACCCAGCTCGCACCGGTGTTCTTCTTCGCCGGCGGGCACGCCAACGCGGCGGGCTGGCTGGCGTGCGTGGACAACGGCGGCGGCTACCGGCAGTACCTCGCGCACCGGGTCAGCTGGCTGCTGCGGCCCGCGCTGATCTTCGTGGTGGTCGCCTTCGCCGTGCCGATGGCGCTGGAACTGCTGCACATCCCGGCGGGCACCAACGCGGTGGTCACCCGGATCGCCCTGCACCCGTTGTGGTTGCTGGGGTTCTACCTGCTGACCGTGGTGCTCACCCCGGCGATGGCCGCCCTGCAGCGCCGGCTGCGCTCGGGCTGGCTCGTGGTCGGCGCGCTGGCCGCGCTGGTGGTCACCGCCGAACTGATCGGCTCGCCGATCGCCCGGTACGCCGGCGGTTTCGCCCTCGCGCTGCTGGCCCAGCAGGTCGCGTTCGTGCACGCCGGGTCCGGCACGCCGAAGCGCGGGCCGCTGGTCGCCGGGACCGTCGCCGGGCTGGGCGCGCTGGTGCTGGTCACCACGGCGGGCGGGGTGTCGCCGATGGTGCTGAACGTGTCCGGCGCACCACCCGCGCTGGCCGCGCCGACGCTGCCCGTGCTGCTGCTCGGGGTCGCCCAGCTGTGCCTGCTCGGCCTGCTCTCGGCTCCGCTGGCCCGGCTCGCCGCCCGCGAGGACGTCTCCCGGGCCGCCACGCAGGCGCTGCGGGCGCCGATGAGCCTGTACCTGGCTTTCCTCGCCACGATGCTGCTGCTGGTCACCGTGGTCTACCTGCCGGTGGACGTGATCGACGCCTGGGCGTGGCTGACGCACCCGCGCACGCTCGCCGCGCTCGGCCTGCTCGCCGGTCCGGCGGTGCTGGTGTTCTGGTGGTTCGAGCGCCGGGCGCACGACCACTCGCCGCACCCGCCCTCCGTGCCGGTGCCCGACGGCGGCCTGGGCAGGCTGCTCGGCCGGTCCGCCGTGGTGCTCGGGCTCGGCTTCGCGGTGACCGGCCTGTTCGGCTTCGCGCTCACCCAGTTCGGCGCCCAACTGGGGCTCGTGCCCGACCCGATCCAGAACCTGGTCCACCTGCTGCTGGGCGTGTTCCTGCTGCACACGCAGCGCATCGGCACCAGTGACGCCCCGGCCACCTGGGTGCTCACCGCGCTCGCCTGCGTGCCGCCGCTGCTGTCCGCCACGGCGGGCCCGGTGATCGACCGGCTGGGCGTCGCGCTGCACGGGGTGGTCGCCGTCCTGGCCGTGGTCGCCGCCCTCGGTACGCTGCTGACCAGGCTTTTCGCCACTCCCAGAGTGGCCAGGGCCACGCACTGAGGGAGCTGCGGGGCGGTTTCCGGAGCGATATGCCACGCTGATGCTTGCCGTGCACAACCGTGTGCGGGTCCCGTACGTCTAACCGAGTAAGGCACGCGAACCGAGGAGCTGTCCGAGTTGGAGCACCCGCCACGAAGGGACCGTGGGGCACGCCGGCCCGCCCGGCCATGGCAGGACGACGACTCCTCGGCACCACGACCGCGTCCGGTGCCGTCCTCGCGTGCGCAGTCCTCGCGGGCCCAGCCTTCGCGGGCCCAGTCCTCGCGGGACCTGCCACCCCGGCGCCCGTCCGGTGCCTCCCCGGCCCGGCGGCCCGAGTCCCGCCGCCCGGCTCCGCCCCCACCGCCACCAGCCCGCCGGTCGAACCGCGGGGTGAAGATCTCGGTGGCGCTGGTCTCGCTGCTGGTGATGAGCCTGACCGGGTACGCGTGGGCGGCGATGCAGGGCCTGGTCAGCGGGCTCACCACCACCGACGTGCTCGCCGAGGACGCGGGCGGCGAGAAGCCGGCCGACGGCGCGCGGGACATCCTGCTCGTCGGCATGGACAGCCGCACCGACGCGCAGGGCAACCCGCTGCCCAAGGAGGTGCTGGCGCAGCTGCGTGCCGGGGCCGCCGACGGCGAGCTGAACACTGACACGCTGATCTTCGTGCACATCCCGAACGACGGCAGCAAGGCCGTGGCGATCTCCCTGCCGCGTGACTCCTACGTGGACATCCCCGGCGGCTACGGCAAGCACAAGATCAACTCGGCCTACGCCCGCGCCAAGACCGACTCGCGCCGCAAGCTGGAGTCCGAGGGCGTCGCCGACCCGCAGCAGCTCGAACTGCGCAGCAACCAGGAGGGCGCGAAGACCCTGGTCGCCACGGTCGAGAAGCTCACCGGCTCGAAGATCGACAACTACGCCTCGATCAACCTCCTCGGCTTCCACGACGTGACCACGGCCATCGGCGGGGTCGACGTCTGCCTGAACGAAGCGGTGAAGGACGAGTTCTCCGGCGCCGACTTCGCGAAGGGCCCGCAGTCGGTGTCCGGCGCGGACGCGCTGGCCTTCGTCCGCCAGCGGCACGGCCTGCCGCGCGGTGACCTCGACCGCGTGGTCCGCCAGCAGGTGTTCATGGCGGGGCTGGCCCGCAAGGTGCTCTCCGCGGGCACGCTGGCCGACCCGGTGAAGCTCAACGACCTGGCCGGCGCGCTGCAGAAGTCGGTGGTGCTCAACCAGGGCTGGGACATCGTCGGCTTCGCCCAGCAGATGAAGGGGCTGACCGGCGGACAGCTGGAGTTCCGCACCATCCCGGTGGTCAACATGGACTACGCCACGCCGAACGACGGCTCGGCCATCCAGGTCGACCCCGGCGAGGTGAAGAAGTTCGTCCAGGGCTTGGCCGGCCCGCCGCCCGGAGCCCCGCCCGCGCCGGGGGCCGACAACGCGAAGACCACCGTGGACGTGCGCAACGCCTCCGGGAAGACCGGGCTGGCGGCGAAGGTGTCCGAGGCGCTCACCGGCCAGGGTTTCACCGCGGGCGAGACCTCCAACGCTTCCTCGCGCAAGACCAGCGTGGTCCGCTACGGCACCGGCGGGCAGACCGCCGGGCAGTCGGTGGCCGACGCGCTCGGCGGGCAGATCAGCGCCGAGGAGGACCCGACCGTCGCGGCCGGGCACGTCACCGTCTACGTCGGCAGTGACTACTCGGGCGCGGGCGTCAGCTCGCAGGCCGCCGGTTCGGCCCCCGCGCGGCAGTTCACCGCGCCCCAGCCGCAGCAGACCCCTGAGCCACCGGGCGGAAGCGCCGAGCAACCGATCAAAGCTGACGGCGTCACTTGCGTGAACTGACGCTACTCCGTTCGGCCTAGTGAACTACCCCGTTCGGGCAGGAATTAGTATCGGCTCGAAAACGCCCGGGGGAAATCGCGTAAGAGATGGCTTCCCGCCGACTTACATAGCCGTGAACAAAGCTCGCATTCCTACGGGGGAGTCGGCACCGGAATGCGATCAAGCGCGCGGTCGAGGCAGGGGACGCGGAGTGCGGATCGACGGAGACATCTACCAACGGGTCCTCGGTGAGGAGCTGCGCAAGCTCAGGCGACGGCGGGGCTGGACGCGCAAGGAGCTGAACTCGCACCTGCAGAGCGACATCTCGCTGCAGACGCTGGCCACCTACGAACTCGGCACGCGGCAGTGCTCGGTGACGCGGCTGGTCGAGCTGTGCCTGGCGATGGACGAGCTGCCGCAGGACCTGCTCGCGCGCGTGCACCGCCGGGTGTTCACCGACGAGCCCGGCCGGGTGCGGCTGGACCTGCGCCAGGTGGTCGCCGACAACCAGCCCGAACTGCTGCCGTTGCGCCGGTGGGCCGAAGGCAGGCTGAACCACGGCAACTCGTCCCGCGAAATCCAGCTCGACGAGGGTGCCATCAAACAACTGGCCTCCCTGTGCGGCCTGGGCGCCGCCGACCTGCTGGGCCGCCTGCGCACCCTGTCCGCCCCACCCAGCACGTAGCGCACCGTCACTGCCCGCCGCCCGAGCCGGGGCGCCTGAGCCGGAGCGAATGCTATGAGTGGGGCATTACTAGCAATGAACGCAAGTAATGCCCCACTCCTAGCATTGCGGGCCGGGTCAGCTGCGGCCGATCAGCTGGTAGTCGGCGGGGTCGACCTTCCGGGTCTTCAGCCAGTAGCGCCAGGTGAAGCCCGGCCAGATGGTGCGGTTGACGCCCTGCGCGTCCAGGTACCAGCTCTGGCAGCCGCCCTGGGTCCAGATGCCTCGCTCCAGCTGACCCTGGATCTCGGCGTTGAACCGGTCCTGCACCGACTCCCGCGGCTCGATCGAGCCCGAGGAGGTCCGCTCGACCAGGCGGATCGCGTCGCTGATGTAGTCGGTCTGCGACTCGATCATGAACACCACCGAGTTGTGCCCCAGCCCGGTGTTCGGGCCGAGCAGGAAGAACAGGTTGGGGTAGCCGGCCACGGTGATGCCGAGGTGGGTCCGCATGCCCTCGGTGGCCCACTCCTTGTTGAGCTGCCTGCCGCCGACGCCGGTGATCTCCAGCTCGTCGAAGGCGTCGGTGACGTGGAACCCGGTGCCGTAGATGATCGCGTCGACCTCGCGCTCCACGCCCGCCCTGTCCACCACGCTGTGCGGCTTGACCTCGGCGATGCCGTCGGTGACCACCTCGACGTCGTCGCGGGCCAGCGCCGGGTAGTAGTCGTTGGAGATCAGCACCCGCTTGCAGCCGAGCGTGTAGTCCGGGGTGACCTTGCGCCGCAGCTCCGGGTCCTTGATGGCCTTGTTGATCTGCGCCTTCGCCAGCTTCTGCGCCAGCTTCATCAGCCACGGCCGCCCGTTGAACCCGACCGCGCGCACCTCGAGCACCCAGTAGAGCAGGTCGCGGTAGAGCCGCTGCACACCCGGAACGCGTGCGAACAGCTTCTTCGACCACTCCGGCATCTCGTGGTCCGGCTTGGGCATGATCCACGGCGGGGTGCGCTGGAACAGGTGCACCGCGGCGGTGTCCTCGGCGATCTTCGGCACGAACTGGATCGCGCTCGCCCCGGTGCCGACCACCGCGACGCGCTTGCCGCGCAGGTCGTAGTCGTGGTCCCACTCGGCGGAGTGGAAGGCGCGGCCTTCGAAGGACTCGATACCGGGCAGGTCGGGGATCTGCGGCAGGTGCAGCGCGCCGACCCCGGCCACCAGGAAGCGCGCCACGAACTCGTCGCCGGCGCGGGTCCTCACGTGCCACCGCTGCTCGGCCTCGTCCCAGCGCGCGCCGGTCATCTCCTGGCCGAAGCGGACGTAGCGGTAGAGGTCGTACTTGCGGGCGAACCCGCGCAGGTAGTCCCAGATCTCCGGCTGCGGTGAGAAGGCCCGCGACCACGACGGATTCTGCTCGAAGGAGAACGAGTACATGTGCGACTGGATGTCGCACGCGCAGCCCGGATAGGTGTTGTCGCGCCAGGTGCCACCGACCTCCTGCGCCTTCTCGAGGATGACGAAGTCGCTGCGGCCCTGTTTGCGGAGCTTCGCGGCCATCCCGAGGCCCGAGAAGCCGGTCCCGATGATCAGCACACCGGTTTCGTCGCGCTGGTTCATGCCCTGTCCTCCACGCCGTTTTACTGTTACCCGGAGTCCATCTTACTCGGAGTAGGTTACCGGCGGTAGACGGTCGGTAGAGTGGGCGCATGACAACCGAGCAGGCCCCGCGGCGCAAGCGCATGCCCCGCGCCGAGCGCGAGCGCCAGATGGTGGAGGTGGCCGAGGCGGTGTTCGCCGAACGCGGGTACGTCGCCGCGTCGATGGACGACATCGCCGAACGGGTCGGCGTGTCGAAACCGATGCTCTACGAGTACTTCAACTCGAAGGAAGGCCTGCTGCTGGCGTGCATCGAGCAGGCGCGCTCCGAACTGCGGACCGCCACCGAGGAGGCGGTCGCGAAGGCCACCGACGCCGAGGACGCGCTGCGCCGCGGCCTGCTCGCGTTCTTCGTGTTCATCCGCGAGCGGCGGCAGTCGTGGTCGCTGCTGCGCCACGAGATGACGCTGATCGGCACGCCGGCGGCCGACGGCATCGAGGCCACCCGGCGGCAGCAGACCGATCTGATCGCCGCGTTGATGGCCGGGTACTTCAGCGCCGCCTCACCCCTGCAGGTGGAAGCCTCCGCGGAATTCGTCGTGGGTGCCTGCGAACGGCTGGCGATCTGGACCGAACGGCACGAGGAAATCACCCCGGAGATGGTTACCGGCTACGCGATGGACCTGTTGTGGGCCGGATTGCACGATCGTGTTGTCATCTGAGCCAGCACTCGACTACCGGCCGTAGCATTTTCCCGGTTAGCTGTGACACAGCGTCGCTCGTGCGGTATCGATAGAACCGTCAACGGATCTACAATGCCACGGCACCAGCTTTTCCCCGACCGGGGTGTCAGCTGCGAGAGGGGTGGGGCGGATGGCGGCGACCATCACGGCGACGTACACGCCGGACAACGACGACTGGACGGTCACCGTCAGCGGGCTCGAGGGTGAGCCGCTGACCGGCAGGGCGCCCGGCATCATCGCCGCCCGCGACCGCGCGGACCAGTTGGTGGAGAAGCTCGCCGGGGGCGAGAAGGCGACCGTGGTGCACTTGCTCAACGGCAGCGCGTTCGAGTTCACGCACGCCTACATGAGCGCGCGCCTGACCCGCCCGGAAGAGGCCCCGCGGGAATCCGCGCAGGAAGCCAGGTCGGAGCTCCAGGAAGCGATCGACGACCCCGCGGCGGGGGTGTTCACCGACATCGGCGAGGCCATCGGCACCCAGCGCACGGAGACCGGCGACGCCAGCGAAGAGCTGGAAGCGAAGCCGCCGGTCGCCCGCGCCTGAGTCAGCGGAACAGTTTCCGCAGCAGCAGCACGCCGACCAGCGCGCCGGCGCCGATCAGCGCGTACTTCACCTTGGGCTCGCTCAGCTTGGCCAGCACGCTGGTCTTCGCGGAATCCGCGAGCCGCTTGGGGTTCGCCTTGACGCTGAGTTCGTCCAGGGTGGACGCGAGCGCCTCCCTGGCCTTCTCGATCTCACGCTCAATGGTGTCCGGGTCGCGCGCCACGGGTCCTCCTCGCCAGGCAGCCTGTCGCAGGCCCCAACGTTAGATCACCGCGCATCCGCCCGCCGATCCACCCCGCCCGGGCCGGGCGCTAGGCTGCTCCCGCGAGCGGGGCCCGTAGCCCAATTGGCAGAGGCACACGGTTTAGGTCCGTGCCAGTGTGAGTTCGAGTCTCACCGGGCCCACCCCGTTTCCCGCGCGGGCTTCAGGCCGGCATCGTCAACGGCGGGTAGTGCTCGCCGCCGATCCGCTCCGCCGCGTCGATGTAGTCGGCGAGCGCGTCACGGGACTGCGCGAGCCGGGCCAGCTGCTCGTTGAGCCGCTCCAGGCGCGAACGCATGGCCGCCAGCAGTTCCGGGCACCCGATCAGGTCCGGGGCTTCTCCGGTCGCGCAGGGCAGCAGGTAGGCGATGTCCTCGGACGACAGCCCGGCCCCGAGCAGGTGCCGGATCTGCTTCACCCGCAGCACCGCGTCCTCGCCGTACTCGCGGTAGCCGTTCGGGCCGCGGTCCGCCTCCAGCAGCCCCTGTGCCTCGTAGTAGCGCAGCTGGTGGGCGTGGACGCCCGTCCGCCTGCTCAGTTCCCCGATCCGCATCGATCCCCTCACCTGCTCCGCACCGGCCTGGTCACCTGCTTGGCCACGCACGACGGGATGCCCGCCGTCGCCTCCGCCTGCTCCCGCCGGTAGACGCTCGGCGGCACGCCGACCAGCTCGGTGAACCGCGTGCTGAACGTCCCCAGCGATGAGCACCCCACGGTGAAGCACACCTCCGTGACGCTGAGGTCGCCGCGGCGCAGCAACGCCATGGCCCGCTCGATGCGCCGCGTCATCAGGTACCCGTACGGCGATTCCCCGTACGCGAGCCGGAACTGACGGCTCAGGTGCCCCGCCGACATGTTCACCCCGCGCGCGAGCGCCTCGACGTCCAGGGGCTGCGCGTATTCGCGATCGATCCGGTCGCGGACACGGCGCAGCCGCGCCAGGTCGTCAAGGCGCTGCTCGGCCGCGGGTTTGCTGCTCACCTGCGCGATCGTGCCACATCGACCCCGGTTCCCGGCTGCTCCAGGACGTAGCACGCGAAGAAGCCCGGGGTCATTTCACCTCCTGGATCCGCAGCAGGTTGCCCGCCGGGTCGCGGACGGCGCAGTCGCGGATGCCGTAGGGCTGGTCGGTCGGCTCCTGGACGACCTCGGCGGTGCTGTCCTGCAGCTTCGCGAAGGTTTCGTCGACGTCCTTGGTGGCCAGTACGAGACCGGCGTAGGTGCCCTTGGCCATCATCTCGACGATGGTGCGCCGCTCGTCCTCGGTGATACCGGGGTCGACGGCGGGCGGGTGCAGCACGATCGCGGTGGAGGGCTGGCCCGGCGGCCCGACGGTGATCCACCGCATGCCGTCGTAACCGACGTCGTTGCGCACCTCGAATCCGAGGATGTCGCGGTAGAAGGTGAGGGCGGCGTCCGGGTCGTCCTGCGGGAGGAAACTGGCGTTGATGGTGAGATCCATGCAGGTCACGCTAGGCGCGCCGCGGCGGACCGCGCTTCTCGATTCCTGATCGGTTCACGCGGGCCCGGAAAAGGGGGCGCGCCTGCGGTCGTGGGGTGCCTACCCTGCGAAGCATGGTGACCAGCTCGCGGGTACTGGCTGCCGACCTGCCGCGGCACGTCGGCGACCCGGTGTGCCTGGCGGGCTGGGTACACCGCTTGCGGCAGCTGAAATCCGTGGCCTTCCTCGTGCTGCGGGACCGTTCCGGGCTCGCCCAGGTCGTGGTGCCGCCGGACACCGCGCTCCCCGCGGAAACCGTCGTCGAGGTCCGGGGCGTGGTCACCGAGAACGCGCAGGCACCGGACGGGGTGGAACTCACGCGGCCGTCGATCACGCTGCTGTCCGAACCCGCGGTGACGCCGCCGTTCGACCTGTACCGGCCGGAGCTCTCGGCGACCCTGCCCACGATCCTGGACCACGCATCGATCGCCCTGCGTCATCCGAAGGCGCGTGCCCGGTTCGCCGTGGCCGCGGCCGGCGTCAGCGGCTTCCGGTCCACATTGGACGGTTGCGGGTTCACCGAGATCCACACACCCAAGATCGTCGGCTCGGCCACCGAATCCGGCGCGAACGTCTTCGAACTCGACTACTTCGGGCGCCGCGCGTACCTGGCGCAGTCACCGCAGCTGTTCAAGCAGGCCATGGTCGGCGTGTTCGAGCGCGTCTACGAGGTGGGCCCGGTCTTCCGCGCCGAACCCCACGACACCGCGCGGCACCTCGCCCAGTACACCAGCCTGGACGCCGAATTCGGGTTCATCGAGGACCACCGCGACGTCATGGCGTTGCTCCGCGAAGTGCTCGCCGGGATGACCGCGGCGATCGCCGAGCGCGTGCCCGGGGTCGCGCTCCCCCGCGTGCCCGCCGAGATTCCCGTGCTCCACTTCGCCGAGGCCCAGGAGATGCTCGGGCGGGACGACCCGGACCTCGCGCCCGAGCACGAACGCTCGTTGTCGGACTGGGCGAAGCGCACGCACGACTCCGAATTCCTGTTCGTCACCGGGTACCCGTCGCGCAAGCGGCCGTTCTACACGCACCCGGAACCGGACCGCCCCGGCTACACCAACAGCTTCGACCTGCTCTTCCGCGGCCTGGAGCTAGTCACCGGCGGCCAGCGCCTGCACCGGCACGCCGACTACCTCACCGCGCTCGCCGAGCGCGGGATGGACGCCGGGCCGTACCGGGGTTACCTGGACACCTTCGCCCACGGGATGCCCCCGCACGGCGGCTTCGCGATCGGCCTGGAACGGTGGGTCGCGCGGGTGCTGGGCCTGGACAACGTCCGGTACACCACGCTGTTCCCGCGCGACCTCCACCGCCTCAGTCCGTGAGCGAGCGCGGCTGGGAAAGCAGGGCGCGGCCACGCTCCGCGGTCAGGGTCGAGGCCAGCACCGGATCGGTGAGCAGGGCGATCGGCGCGATGTGGTCGGCGGTCCTCGGCCGCCACTGCGCGAGCACGGCCTGCACGGACGGCCACACGGCGTCCGGATCGCCCGCCAAAGCCTGACGCACCAGTGCGTCGAACTCGGGGTTGCCGAAGGTTGGCGGGCCTGCCTTCTCGGCGATGGCGAGGGCACGGCGGAGTTCCAGCTGCTCGCCGTACAGGGCCGTCCGCAGGATCGAATTGCGGCCGGGCAAGGTCCCCTGGAAGAGCAGCCAGGGCAGCAGTTCCTCGGTGAACAGCGGATCGGTGTAGAACTCGTCCGGCGCGAAGGACGGGTACAGCAACCGCCCGACGAGCGTGCCTGCCTCGTAGTGCCGGTCCTGCAACAGGAGCAGCTGAACCAGCAGCACGGTGGCCCGGACGCGGCCGAACTCGTCCGCTTTCCTCAGGATCGACTCGGCTTCGTCGACCTCCCCGGCGAGCGCCAGCAACCGGGCGCGCTCGACCTCGGCGTCCCAGAGGTCGCGGGTCTCACCGGCCGGCTTGCGCATCTGGTGGAACTCGGCGTAGAGGTCCTCCATCAACGCGGTGAACGACGGGAAGCGCGTGGGTGGTTCGGCGCGCCAGGAAAAGAGACTGTAGGCAGCCCATTCCCCGTTCTCGTCGACGTCGCCCGGATCGAGGAAGAGGATGCCCGCGTCGGCATCACGCGAGATGAGGACCCCATGGTGCAGCATTTCTTCGCCTTCCCAGGACTCCTCCCAGAACGGTTCGAGCACGGACAGCCAGTCCACATCGCTGGTGTCGCGCAGGCGCCAGACGAACTGGCCGGCGTGCCGCCAGCCGTCCGTGATCAGCAGGAAATCCCGGTACGACGGCGGAAGCCTGCGTTCGAGCCGGGCTTCGACCGCCACCACCGCCTCTTCGGTCGCCGGCGGGAAGCCGAGCCACCGCTCCCGCGCCACTTCCGGCTCCAGCTCGCGTTCCTCCGCGACGCTGACCCATTCCTCGCTCCACCGGCGCAACCACGGCCCCCAGTCCATGCGCCCCACTATGTCAGCAGGGCCACCAGTTCGGCGGGTGGCACGGAAACGGGACGATCGCTCACTTGACCGTCGCCGAGTTCGATGAGGCGCCAGGTCCCGTCCTCGCGTCGGGCGAAATCGGCGGTGACGAAGGGCAGGTCCAGTTCGCGGATCAACGGTTCCGCCGCCGCCACGGAAACCGCGGGCAGTTCGTCCGGGGTGTCCGGGTGCGGGCCGACGAGGCGGCAAACCCCGTTCACCCACCAGGTTCGGGCCTCGGCGGAAGCGAAGTCCTCGAACCGCCGCACCACGAATCCGCCCGCGAAGTCGGCGTCCCGCAATTCCCGGAACCGGCTCGCCACCGCCCAGGCGGCCTCGAAGTCGGCCACCTCCGGGATATACGCCGCTTCCCGCCAATAGTGCTTCATCGACTTGGTGTAGTCGCGGAGCACCGCCGGACCCGGTCCCAGCGAATCGCAGGCCTGCTCGAACGCCGAGCGCGCATCGCCGTCCGTCCACACCGAAGTCGGCGTGATTCCGGCGAGATCGGCGTACCAGCCGGGCAGTTCGTGGGCCCGTCGGTACTGCGAGGCCGTCGTCCGCAACACCACGCCCCGGCCCGCCAAGGCGGCCTCGAAGTCGGCATAGCGTTCGGCGGGAAGCATCCAGCCGCGGTAGCTCGCCGGTCCGGCCGAGGGCACCCGGCGCACGGCTTCCTCGGCGCCGCCCGGTTTCGCCAGCGCGTCGTGGTCGACCAGCGCGACGGTCAGCCCGGCCGCACGGGCGGCGTCGGCCTCGGCCGCGAAGTGGTCGTCGGGGCGGCGCGGGCGCAGGACGTCCGCGGGAACCAGCAGCATCACGCCCAGCATGCTGCCACGTTCCTGGGAGTTTCCTGGGAGCTTTTCCGGTCCACCCCGGCGTACGCCCCGCGTTCCCAGCCGGTCGTCACCTGGCGCGGACAGCCTCGGCCCCATGGACCAGACCATCGAGGCACGTGGCCTCACCAAGCGCTACGGCGACCAGCTCGCCGTCGACGACCTCAGCTTCACCGTCCAGCCGGGCCGGGTGACCGGCTTCCTCGGGCCCAACGGCGCGGGCAAGTCGACCACCATGCGGCTCGTGCTCGGGCTGGACGCGCCCACCGCGGGCACGGTCACCGTGCACGGCAGGCGGTACGCCGAACTCCCGCGCCCGCTGCACACGGTCGGCGCCCTGCTCGACGCCCGTGCCGTGCACCCTGGCCGCACCGCCGCCCAGCACCTGCTCGCGCTCGCCCAGACCGCGGGCATCGGCCGCGAACGCGTCGACGAGGTGCTCGGGCTCGTGGGCCTCTCCGGTGTCGCCGGGCGCCGGGCGGGGACCTTCTCCCTCGGCATGAGCCAGCGCCTCGGCATCGCGGGCGCGCTGCTCGGCGACCCGCCCGTGCTGATGTTCGACGAGCCGGTCAACGGCCTCGACCCCGAAGGCATCCGCTGGATCCGCGGCCTGATGCGGGACCTCGCCGCCGAAGGCCGCACGGTCCTCGTCTCCAGCCACCTGATGAGCGAAATGGCGCTGACCGCTCAGCACCTGCTCGTGCTCGGCCGCGGCCGTCTCATCGCCGACACCGGGATCGACGACTTCCTGCGCCAGAACGGCGACGAGACCGTGCTCGTCCGCACCGACGAGGTGGACCGGCTGGCCCGCCTGTTCCGCCGCACCGGCGCCACCTTCGAAGCCAGGGACGACGCCCTGCACGTCCTCGACCGGACCGCCACCGAGATCGGCAAGCTCGCCGCCGGTGAGGGGATCGCGCTCACGGAGCTGACCCCGACACGCGGCTCCCTCGAAGAGGTGTTCATGGCGCTCACCGAGGACGCGGTCGAATACGGGGTGCGCGCATGAACGTGCTGCGTTCCGAATGGACCAAGTTCCGCAGCCTGCGCTCGACCTGGCTGACCGCCGCGGTGACCGTGCTGCTCGGCGTCGGCATCGCCGCGATGGCTTCGGCGGGCAAGGCCAAGGCGTACGCCGGTGAGGCCGACTGGGACCCGACCGCCATCAGCCTGACCAGCATCATCGTCGCGCAACTGGCGATCGGCGTGCTCGGCGTGCTGGTGATCACCGCCGAATACAGCACGGGCACCATCCAGCCCAGCGTCGTGGCGGTGCCCGTGCGCGGCCGCCTGCTCGCCGCGAAGGCCGCGGTGTTCTCGGGCGTCGCGCTGCTGCTCGGCCAGGTGATCGGCTTCGCCTCGTTCCTCGCCGGGCAGGCGCTGATCGCCGACGCCGGGGTCCCGTACGCCACGCTCGGGCAGCCGGAGGCGCTGCGGGCGGTCGTCGGCAGCGGGCTGTACCTCGCGGCGATCGGCCTGCTCGGTCTCGGGCTCGGCGCGTTGATGCGGTCGACCGCGGGCGCGATCGGCGTGCTCGTGTCGGCCACGCTGCTCATCCGGCTGGTCGCGCAGAGCTTCCCCGCGAGCTGGAGCGACTGGATGGACCGCTACTGGCCGACGGCGGCGGGCGAGAAGATCGTGAACGTGCTGCCGGTGCCGGAAGCGCTGCCGCCGCTGACCGGGTTCGCGCTCCTCTGCGGGTTCGTGGCGGCGGTCGGCGCGATCGGGTACACCGTGCTGCGGACGAGGGACGTGTGAAGCGCGATGTCCTGGTCGGCGGCGCGGCCGGGCTGACCGCACTGGGCGGCATGGCCGGGTGGGCGCTGCTCGGCGTGGGCCTGCTCAGCCTCGGTGGGACCGCCGCACCGGCCGCCGTAGCACTCGCCGTGGGTGGTTCCGTCGAGCTCGGCGAGCGCGTGACCGGCTCGATCTCCCTGCTGCCACTGGGTGTCTCCCTGGTCGGCGCGGTGCTGCTGACGATCGTGCTCACCAACTGGCAGCGGGTGGCGGGCGCGGTGGCGGTGTTCGCCGCCGGGCTGGTCGTGCTGCCGTTCCTGCCCGCCGGGCAGTTCGACGTGGGACCGCCCGTCGGGGCGATCCCGTGGCTGGTGGCCGTCGTCGGTGCGCGGGTGGCGATGTGGCGCCTGCCGTGGGTCCGCCGGGTGGCCCTGGTGCTGGTGGGCGCGGCGGGCGCGGCGATGGCGACCGGGGTGGTGGTGTCGTTCACCGGTGGCGCCAAGATGCTCGGCACCATGCTGCTCGCCGCGCCGAACCTGCTGGCCGTGGCCCTGACCAGGGGGTTCGGCGTGCCGTGGGAGCTGGCCGGGCCGAACCTGCCGCTGCCCACCATCGAGACCGGCGGACTCGGCCCGCTCGAGCAGCCGCTGTGGCCGCTCGCCGTGCTCGCCACCGCGGTGGTCGTGCTGATCGCCGTGTTCGCGCGCTGGCACGCGCCCTGGGTGACCGCGCTCTGCTGGGCGGCGATGACGTGGCTCGGCGGTGCGCAGTTGTCCCTGCGGGCCGGGCCGTTCCCGATCTCGCTCGGCCTCACCGGTGACGTGTTCATCGCGGCCGGCGTGGGACTCGCGGCCGGTTCGGTGGCGTGCCTGCTCGTCGCGGGCGCACGACAGTGGCAGATTCAACGGGCATGACGGCCGACCTGCTCGTGGTGGAGGACGATCCGACGCTCCGGGAACTGCTCGCGGCGAGCCTCCGGTTCGCCGGGTTCGCGGTGTCCGCCACCGCGAGCGGGGCCGGCGCGCTGGCGCTCGCCGCGAGCAGGCCGCCCGACCTGGTGGTGCTGGACGTGATGCTGCCCGATGTCGACGGCTTCGAGGTGCTGCGCCGCCTGCGTGCGGGCGCCGGGCCCGCGCGGACCGTGCCCGTGCTGTTCCTGACCGCCCGCGACGCCGGGGAGGACAAGGTCGCCGGGCTGACCGCGGGCGGCGACGACTACGTCACCAAGCCGTTCCGGCTGGAGGAGCTGATCGCCCGCATCCGCGCGATCCTGCGCCGCACGCAGGGTTTCCCGCGTGACGTACTGGCCGTCGGTGACGTGGAGCTGGACCCGGCGGCGCGGCTCGTCACCCGCGGCGGCGTGCCGGTTTCCCTGTCCCCCACCGAATTCACCCTGCTGCGGTTCCTGCTGGAGAACGCCGACCGGGTGCTCACGCGCGAGCAGATCCTGCACCACGTGTGGAAGTACGACTTCGGCGGAGACGCCAGCATCGTCGAGTCCTACATCAGTTACCTGCGGCGCAAGCTCGACAACCGCGAACCCAGGCTCATCCACACCGTGCGCGGCGTGGGCTACGTGCTGCGGGTGCCCCGGTGAAGCGGTTGTCACTGCGGACGCGGGTGCTGCTGATCGCGATGACGCTGCTGGTGGCCGGCATGGTCGCCAGCAGCGCGGTGGTGCTGGTGGCGCTGCGGAAACCGTTGGTGGAGCGGGTCGACCTGCAGGTGTCGATCGCCGCGGGGGTGCTGGCGGCGGCACCCGAACCGCTGATCGCGAACCTCGCGGGCGGCAGGCTGCCCGAGGACGGCCCGGCCGACCTCTACCTCGCCTACCTCGGCGAGGACGGCCGGGCGACCTTGTCCCTCCACGGTCCCGAGGTGCCCGTACTGCCGCCGCTCGACCGCGCGGCCGTGCTCGCGCGCGACCGCACGCCGTTCGAAGTACCGGGCTGGCGGGTGCTGGCCCTGCCCACCCGCGGCGGGGGCAGCGTGGTCGTCGCGGGTGCACTGTCCCAAGTGGACGACACGGTGGCGCGGGTGCGGTGGGTCTGCGTGCTGGTGGGCACGGGACTGCTGCTCGTGCTGGCCACCGCGGGCTGGTTCTGGGTGCGTGCCGGACTTCGCCCGCTGCGCCGGATCGAGGAGACGGCCGCCGCCATCGCGGCCGGTGACCTGTCACGGCGAGTTCCCTTCACCGCGGCCGAATCCACCGAAGTGGGCAGGCTGACCAAGTCGCTGAACGGGATGCTCGCGCAGATCGAGGCGGCGGTGGCCGCGCGCACGCGTTCCGAGGAACGGCTGCGCAGCTTCGTCGCGGACGCGAGCCACGAACTGCGCACTCCGCTGGCGGGCATCAGCGGTTTCGCGCAGCTCTACCGCATGGGCGGCAGCGAGATCGACGCGACGATGGACCGCATCGAACGCGAGTCGACGCGCCTCACCGGACTGGTGGACGACCTGCTGCTGCTCGCCCAACTCGACGAAGGCGGGCTGCACCTGCGAAAAGCGCCGATGGACCTCCGCTCGCTCGCGGTGGACGCGCTGCACGACCTCCGCGCGCTCGACCCGTCCCGGGAGGTCACGCTCACCGGCCTCGGCCCGGCGCCGGATCCCGCGCCCGCCCCGATCCTCGGCGACGAGGACCGGCTGCGGCAGGTGGTGAGCAACCTGGTCGGCAACGCCGTCGCCCACACCCCGCCGGGTTCGGCCGTGCGGATCGGCGTCGGCACCGCGGCCGGACAGTCCACAGTGGAATTGGCGGACACCGGCCCCGGGCTGTCCGGCGACCAGGTCTCCCGGGTGTTCGACCGGTTCTACCGCGCCGACACCTCCCGGGCACGCGACCACGGCGGCGGCGCGGGACTCGGCCTGTCGATCGTGTGGTCGCTGGTGACCGCCCACGGCGGCACGGTCACCGTCACCACCGCGCCCGGCGAAGGCGCCACCTTCCGGATCACCTTCCCGATTGCGTAGTTGAGTCAACTACCCCACCGACTTTCTCACTTTGGTCCAAGCGGAAGACCATTTCCGCTTTCCCGGCTAGCGTGGCCGTATGCGACGCGGTGGGAAATGGACGAAACGAGCGGTCGGCGGGTTCAATGCCGCCGTGCTGAGGCTGCGCTCTTCACGGCGCTGGGGCGGCCGGGTCCGCCGATACCTCACCATCGTCACCTACACGGGACGCCGCTCCGGCCGGGAATTCCGCATTCCGGTGGGCTTCCGGCGGTCCGGTGACCTCGTCACCATCGGCGTGCGGCTGCCGGAGGCGAAATCGTGGTGGCGCAATTTCACCGGCGCAGGCGGCCCGATTTCCCTCGAACTCGACGAAACCAGCCGCACCGGTCACGCCACCGCGCACCGGGACGCGAAAGGCCGCGTGACCGTCACCGTGCGGCTGGCTGCGAAAAGCTGAAGTTTTCGTGATTCTGGCATCTTGACGGACGGAACCAGCACTGGTGAGGTGGCACCTGACTGGGAGGTGCCACCTCATGACGAACCCGAGGGACAAGCTCACCTACACCGAACCGCTCGCCGTCGGCGAGGTGGCGGTCGATGCCCCACCCGAGGAGGTGTACCGCCTGGTCAGCGATCCGGTCGCGATGGCGCAGTTCGCCGAGGAGTTCTACAAGGCCCGCTGGATCCGCGGCGCGACCGAGGCCGCGGTGGGGAACTGGTTCTCCGGCAGCAACCGCAACGGGTGGCGCCGCTGGGTGACCCACGCCGAAATCGTCGAAGCGGAACCCGGCCACCGCTTCGCCTACCGGGTCCGCACCCCGTTCTTCGTGCCCATTTCCCGCTGGGAGTACGACATCGCCGCCGACGGCGACGGCAGCAGGCTCACCGTCACCAACTGGTTGCGCGTGCCGCGCTGGTTCGTGCCGTTCGCCATTTTCATCACCGGCCAGCCGGACCGCGCCGGGACCAACCTCTCGAACATCGACACCACGTTGCAACGGGTCAAGCAACATTTCGAGACCCGCCGCGCCGCCTAACTGATCTTCAGGTGCGCGGACAACGAGCGCAGGAAGTCCGGGGCGTCGAACATCTTCCCGGCTGACGCGACCCCGGTCGCCAGGGTCTGACCGGCGAGGAGGCGGCGGACCGCTTCCACGGCGAGCGGCGCGGTGACGGCGTAGATGTCCTGCCCGCTCGCCACCACCCGTCGTTCGGCCCCGCCGGAACGCACGAGCACGTCGACCACGAACGTCTGCGCGGACCGGCCGCGGTCGTCGACCGCGACCGGCGCCGAGGACGCCGCCAGGTCCTTCGCCGCGTCGGCCGCCATGTACGTGCGCACCTCCGGCACGGCCAGGTGGCTGGGCACGGTGACCACGTCGGCCATGGTGAACTCGCCGACCACCGGGCGGCGGCCCAGCGGCTCGGGGAACGGCCACTCCAGGGTCGGCAGCGCGTCGTCGTGGTACTCCAGCTTGCCGCCGGTGAACCGGACGCGGCGGCCGTTGCGGCGCCGCGCGGAGACCTCGCCCGCGACCAGCGTCCCGGCCGTCGGGTGCCAGCTGCTCAGGCCGTACGCGACGTGCACCTCGTCGGCCGAGGTCCAGTCCCCCATCGCCGTGGTCACCAGCAGGTCGCCGAGGCCGCCGTAGAAGGCCATCGCGGGCACCACCGGGGTCGGGGCACCCGCGAACCGCGCGAACGTGTCGGCGTTCGCCTCGATCTCGGCCGCCACGTCCACGTACGGGATGCCCGCGCGCAACGCCGCTTCGATCACCGGAGCCGCCGTCACGGCGAACGGCCCGGCGCAGTTGATCACCGCGGCCGCCCCGGCCAGCGCCCGGTCGAGCGCCGCCGGGTCGTCGGCCGACGCGGGCCGGACCGCCGTCCCCGGCTGGGCCAGCTTGTGCAGCTTCTCCGGATCGCGCCCGGACAGGACCGGGGCGAACCCGCGGTCGAGCAGTTCCGCCACGACGAACCGGCCGGTGTGCCCGTAGGCACCGAACACCACCACTGTTTCTCTTTCCACAGTGAACATCCTGATCGGCGCGGGCCCCCGGCGACAGTGTCCGGAACGACACGACCCGTACAATTTCGGACATGCGCAAGCTCGCCCTGGCCGCGGCCGACGGAATGCTGCACTTCGAGCTGGCCGTGGCCTACGAGATCTTCCGCGACGACCTCTACGAAGTCGCCATCTGCGCCACCGGCCCGGTCCGGGTCGGCCGCTTCCACCTGGACCCCGACCACGGCCTCGACCAGCTCGAACACGCCGACACGGTGCTCGTCCCGGCACTGGCCGACGTCGACGACGACCCGCCCGCCGACCTGGTCGACGCGGTTCGCGCGGCCCACGAGGCCGGCGCGCGCGTCGCGTCGCTCTGCACGGGCGCGTTCGTGCTCGCCGCCGCCGGGCTGCTGGACGGACGGCGCGCGACCACGCACTGGGCCCACACCGGCGTGCTGGCCGACCGGTACCCGCTGGTGGTGGTCGATCCGGACGTGCTCTACGTGGACAACGGCAGCGTGCTGACCGCCGCGGGCAAGGCCGCCGCGGTGGACCTCTGCCTGCACCTGATCCGCCGCGACCACGGCTCGGTGGTGGCCAACACCGTCGCCCGGCGCCTGGTCGTGCCCCCGCACCGGGCGGGCGGTCAGGCCCAGTTCGTGCCCGCGCCGGTGCCCGCCCAGGACGACCACCCGCTCGCCGAACTGCTCCCCTGGGTGAGCGAACGGCTGGACCAGCCGCTGACCGTCGAGGACCTGGCCCGCCGGGCGAACCTGAGCTCACGCCACCTCGGCCGCCACTTCCGCGCGGTCACCGGCACCACCCCGCTGCAGTGGCTGCTCACCCAGCGGATCCGCCGGGCGCAGGAACTGCTGGAGACCACCGGTGACAGCGTCGACACCATCGCGGCGGCCGTCGGCATGGGCACCGCCACGACGCTGCGGCGGCACTTCAACCGCACCGTCGGCGTGCCACCGGACGCCTACCGCCGCACTTTCCGCAGCTGAGAGGGGCGGACGGCCGCGTGGCCGCCCGCCCCTACCCCCAGTGGCACGCGGTCACCCGCGCTTGAACTCCTCCCAGGTCACCTTCTTCACCTGGGGACCGTCGTCGGAGTTGTGGTTCGCCAGTCCGTTCAGGCCCTTGAAGTAGTCCCCAGCCTGCGCCTGGGCCTGCGGCGACATGTCGGTGTCGCTGATCGCGATGCCGTGGATGTGCGCCACCCAGTCGCCCTGGCTCGGGGTGCGGTGCCAGGCGGCGAACCCGACCTCACGCAGCGCCTTCACCGCGGCAGTGGGGTTCGAGATGTTCTTGACCGAGATGTCCACGGCCCCGCCGCCGTCGTGCGTACCACCCGAGGCGCCCACGCCACCGGCGTTGTACGAGCCCTGCGTGACGGTGAAGTCGACCCCGGCCCGCTGCTCCGCGGCCTTGATCATGTCGGCGGTGCGCTTGTTGACCGTCTGGCCGTCCATGGTGGTCTTCGAGCCCACGCTGATCGCCGCGGTCACCGTGTACCGGCCCTTGCCCAGTTCGGTCAGCGAACCCGTGCCCGGCAGGCCGCTGGCCGCCAGCCCGCTGTGGCCCAGCGACTTCTGGTACTTCGCGTACGCGGTCACCGTCGAGGTGCCGAAGTGCCCGTCGACCTGCTTGCCGTCGAGGAGGTTCTTCGCCGCCAGCGCCTGCTCGACCACCTTGACGCTGTCCCCGGACCCGGGGGTGATCGACTGGTCGGGCTTGTACGGGTCCCACATGGCCGCCTTGACCACCGCTTCCATGTTCACCGAAGGTGCGGCCGCGGCCTGCCCGGCAGCCATCGTGCCGGTCAGCGCGGCGCCGGAAAGGGCGGTGAACATCGCGGCGAACGCCATCTTGCGCATGTCTGCTCCTTCTCTCGCTGCTGGTGCGTCTGCTGCTGTGGACCCCTCCGACCCTGGCCGGTCCGCGGCCCGTGCGGAACCGGGGTGACGCAACGCCTGACGTCAAGAAGCCCCAGGTTGACAGCGTTTGACACCGGCCGCGGACGGGATCGGCGCTGATCAGGGCCGCCGTTCGCGGTATAGTCGGGCGGTCGCGGAGGGTGACGGAAATCGGTGTCCGATGGACACGGCCACCACGGGGGAGCGTGCCGAGACTGGAAGCGGAAGAGCGGGCGCCGGCGCTCGAGGAGTTCATGGCCGGGCTGCGGGAGCTGCGAGCGCGGGCCGGGGAGCCCTCGTTCCGCCGGATGGCGTCGAAGTCCGGCGCGGTGTCCCATGCCACCCTCCACCTCACCGTCACCGGCAAGCGGCTGCAGCCGTGGGAGACCGTCCGCGAGTTCGTGCGCGCCTGCGACGGTGATGAGGACGAGTGGCACGGCCGCTGGTCGGCCACCCAGCTCGCGCTCGCCGAGGACGCGCCGGCGCCCGCCACCGCGTGGTGGCGCTCGAAGCGCGTGCTCGTCCCCGTCGCCGCGGCGCTGGCCGTGGCCGTCGCGATTGTGGTCGTCACGTTCCTCCCCCGCGAGCAGCCAGCCGAGACCGCGGAACCGGCCGGCCCGCCCTACCCGGGTGACTCGAGCAGGTTCGTCGCCGACGTGACCATCCCCGACGACACCGTGGTCAAGCCGGGCACGCAGTTCGTGAAGGTGTGGGAGATCCAGAACACCGGCACGGTCGAGTGGCGCGGCCGGTACCTCAAGCGCACCGATCCGGTGGACGCCGGCGACTGCCGCACCCCGGAACGCATCCCGGTCAACGACACCGCGCCGCAGCAGCACGTGCAGGTCACCGTCACGGTGAGCGCCCCGCCGACCGCGCCGGTCGACTGCCGCGTCTACTGGAAGATGGTCGACGAGGCGGATCGGGAACTGCTGCCCGCACGGCAGCCCATCTTCTTCTCGGTGCTAGTCCGCCCGTGACCCTCGTGACCCATCCGGGTGACAGGTTCCGGCTTCGATCTCCAGGTGGGCATCGAGGCGGATACTGGAGCCAAGGCCGCCCGCCGGTATCCGCCGGAAGCGTAGAAACAGCGCATCGGGGTAGCCGAAGCGGGTGATCCCCGCGGAGGAGGTTCCCCCAGTGGCCCGGTTCACCCGGGATCGGATCGTCGTCGGCGCTTCCGCCGGTGGCGTCGAAGCCCTGCGCACGATGGTCTCGGGCCTGCCGGAAGACCTGCGTGCGGCCGTGCTCGTGGTGATGCACCTGCCCGCGGGCGGGACGAGCGCGCTGCCGCTGATCCTGGACCGCGCCGGGCCGTTGCCCGCGCGGGCCGCCGTCGACGGGGCCGACGTGGAACCCGGCCACATCTACGTGGCCGGTCCGAACCAGCACCTGCTGCTCACCGGGGAAAAGCTCACCCTGTCCACCGGTCCGACCGAGAACGGCCACCGGCCCGCGGTAAACGCCCTGTTCCGCTCGGCGGCGCTGAGCGCCGGGCCGCGCGCCATCGGGGTGGTGCTGTCCGGCGTGCTCGACGACGGCGCGCTGGGCCTGCGGGCGATCGTCGAGCGGGGCGGGGTCGGCGTGACCCAGTCGGCCGAGGACGCGCTCTACCCCGGCATGCCCGAGGCCGCCCGGCAGCAGGCCGAGGTCAGCCACGTGGTGCCGGCCAGCCGGCTCGGTGCTCTGCTGGCCGACCTGTCCAAGGAGGAACTGGACGCCGTGGCACTGCCGGAGCCGTCACCGGCGTTGCGCCTGGAAGATCGCATCGCCCGCAACGGCGTCAGCGGCGTGGCACCCCACGCCTCCGCCTACACCTGCCCGGACTGCCAGGGCTCGCTCACCGAGGTCCAGCCCGGGGCGGGCAACTTCCGGTGCCGGATCGGCCACGCCTGGTCGGCCGAAGCACTCCTGTCCGCGCAGGGTCAGGAGTTCCAGCGCGCGCTGGGGATGGCGCTGCGCTCACTCGACGAGAAGGCCGGCCTGGCCAGGAGGATGGCGGTGGACGCCGAAGTCCGCGGCCACTCCCTGCTCCTCGGGCGGTACGGGCGGGCGGTGGAGGAGTCCGCGGCCGCGGCCGGGGTGCTGCGCAAGTTCCTCACCTCCCTCAGTCCCCCCGAGACCGGAGAACCGGAGCCGACATGACCGGACGGACGACGAGCGTCCACATCGGACTCCAGGAGGAGCCGGACGCCACGGTGGTCACCCTCACCGGTGCGCTCGACGTCCGCAGCTACCCCGAAGTCCGCGACACCCTGCTCAAGTGCGCCGCGGAGCAGCCGCACGTGCTGGTGGTGGTGATCGACGACCTGGTCCCGGTGGCGGGCAGCCTGCTGAGCATCTTCGCCCAGGTGTGGATGCGGGTGACGGACTGGCCGGGCATCCCGTTCGTGCTGGTGTCGGCCGGCCTGCCCGAGGGCGCGATCGCCCGGTTCATGCCGGTCTACCCGACGGTGGCCGCCGCGTTGCGCGGCGCCGAACTGCCGCCGGACCGACGGCGGGCCAGGCTCGCGCTGCCCAGGGCGGAAGGCACCGCCCGGCAGAGCCGGGACTTCACCCGCGACGTGTGCCAGGACTGGCAGCTCGCGCCCGAGGTCGTCGCGGACGCGCGGAGCGTGGCCAACGAACTGGTGGAGAACGTGCTGGCGCACACCGAGTCCGGCGCCGTGCTGCGGCTGGAACTGCGCCCGAAGGTGCTCAGCGTCGCGGTCGCCGACGACTCGCCCGTACCGGCGAGGCTCCGGGAGGGGCAGTCGGGGTACTACGGCGGACTGGGCCTGCTCCTGGTCGCCCAGCTGACCAAGGTGTGGGGCTGCACGCCGTCCATGGCGGGCGGCAAGGTGGTCTGGGGCGTGCTGGCGCGCGGCACCCCGCGTGGCTCCGGGTAGCGTGCACGCCGTGCATGAAACAGATGTCGAACCGAGCGGTGACTTCGAAGCGATGCTCGGCTACCTCAAGGAATCGCGGGGGTTCGACTTCACCGGCTACAAGCGCTCGAGCCTGCTGCGGCGGGTGCAACGGCGGATGCAACAGGTCTCCATCAGCGACTACAACGAATACATCGACCTGCTCCAGGTGAACGCCGACGAGTTCGTCTCGCTGTTCAACACCATCCTGATCAACGTGACCGGGTTCTTCCGCGACGCCGAGGCGTGGGAGTACCTGGAGCACGAGGTGGTGCCCGGGATGCTGGCCGAACGCGGGCCGGACGAGTTCATCCGGGTGTGGAGCGCCGGCTGCGCCTCCGGTGAGGAGACCTACAGCCTGGCCATGCTGCTGGCCGACCAGATGGGCGTCGAGGACTTCCGCCGCCGGGTCAAGATCTACGCCACCGACGTCGACGAGGAGGCGCTGGCACAGGCCCGGCACGCCTCCTACTCGGCGACCGAGGTGTCCGGCATCCCCGAGGACCGCCTGGCCCGGTTCTTCGACAAGACCGAGACCCGGTACCAGTTCCGCAAGGACCTGCGGCGCTCGATCATCTTCGGGCGCAACGACCTGGTGCAGGACGCACCCATTTCCCGCATCGACCTGCTCACCTGCCGCAACACGCTGATGTACTTCAACGCCGAGACCCAGGCCAGGGTGCTCGAGCGGTTCCACTTCGCGCTGGCGCCCCGCGGACTGCTGTTCCTCGGCAAGGCCGAAATGCTGCTCAGCCACTCGCGCATCCTCGAACCGGTGAACCTCAAACGGCGGGTCTTCACCAAGGCCCCCAACAGCACCAGCAGGCTCGGGCAGTTCACCGTGAGCGGCCACGCCGTCGTCCCGCCCACCGAACGGGACCAGCTGGAGGAACTGCGCCAGCTCGCGTTCGGCACCAGCCCGGTGGCCCAGCTGGTGCTCAACGAGCACGACACCACGGTGCTGATCAACCAGCAGGCCCGGTCCGCCTTCGGGCTGTCCCATGGCGACATCGGCAAACCGCTGCGCGACCTGGAGATCGCCTACCGGCCGGTGCCCCTGCGCATACACATCGACCAGGCGAAGCTCGAGCAGCGTTCGCTGCGCATCCAGGACGTCGAATGGCACCGCGGCAGCGGGCCGTGCTGGTACGAGGTCCACATCAACCCGCTGGTCAGCGAGGAGAGCACGCTGATCGGCATCTCGGTGGTCTTCCACGACGTCAGCGCCGCGCGGCAGCTGATGGCCGAGCTGCAGGACACCAACCGGCGACTCGGGGCGGCGTACGAGGAACTGCAGTCCACCAACGAAGAACTCGAGACGACCAACGAGGAACTCCAGTCCACTGTGGAGGAACTGGAGACCACGAACGAGGAGCTCCAGTCCACCAACGAGGAACTGGAGACGATGAACGAGGAGCTGCAGTCCGCCAACGACGAACTGCAGACCATCAACGACGTGCTCCGCGACCGCGGCGGGGAACTGGACGAGGTGAACGCGTTCCTCGAGTCGATCCTCACCTCGATGCCGCACGGCGTGGTCGTCGTCGACCGCGAAATGCGCGTGCAGGCCTGGAACCGGGGCGCCGAAGAACTCTGGGGCCTGCGTCGCGAGGAAGCCGAACGCGAGCACCTGCTGAACCTCGACAGCGGCCTGCCGCTGCCGGAGATCCGCCCGGTGGTGCGCAAGGCCCTCGCCGACGCCGAATTCCAAGCCGAACTGCACCTGTCCGCGATCAACCGGCGCGGCCGCAACATCGTGGTGCGCGTGCTCTGCGGCGCCCTGCGTGGCGCGGACGGGACCAGCAACGGCGCCCTGATCGTGATGGAGCAACAGGAGCCGCCGCGCTAGCCGGTGGTCGCGGCGAGCACTTCGTCGAAGACGTCGCGGTCCGAGACCAGGTTGAAGTGGCTGACGCAGCCGACGTCCACGTGGTCCGCACCGTCCAATGTGGTCCATTCGTTCTCGACCACGGTGTCGCACGGCGAGGAGAACGTCGTGTAGGACAGGGATCCGGGCGTCGGGTCGCCGCTGTTGAGCTGGGTGATGAAGGCCGAGCCCTTGGTCGCCTGCTCGCACGCCGTCGAACCGGGAGCGGGGCAGGTCCCCGGGTCACCGCCCTGGTTCGGGCCGCCGAGGGAGATCCAGTCGTCCACGCTCGCGGCGCCGTCGAGCACCTTCACGAACCAGCGCGAGGGCAGGCCGCCGAGTGAATGGGTGACGACGTCGACCTTCGCCGCGCCCGTGGCCGCACGCACTTCCTGGACCTTCGCCGCGAACTGGCTCGCGGCGGCGGTGAGCGAGCCGGTCGAGTCGTAGCCGAAGGAGACCAGCTCGCTCTTGGCGTACCCGTTCAGCCGGAACCGCAGCGACATGGTGTCGAAGTTGTTCGGCGCGCCGAAGAGACCGTGCACGAACAAGATGGGTTCACGGCCGGCGGGCTCGGCCGCCGTGGCCGGTACCGCCCCGAGCAACGCCCCCGCCATCGCGAGCGCGCCCAGCACCGCCGCCTTTCGAGCAGACATCGTTTCTCCCAGCCATCGCACGGAAATCGGACCTCCGCAGCGTGGCAGGGCGGCGGCTACCGGGGCATCGGCGAAACCACCGGCCCGGTCACGGCACGCGGCCGGTGATCGCCACGATCCGGTCGAGCAGGGCGGCATCGCCGGGCACCGCGACCGGTGGCCCCCACAGCTCCGGCACCGGCGCCTTCGGCACGAACTCGGCCACGTGCTCGAAGCAGGCGCGCAAGGTCTCCGCGGGCAACTCGAACGGCTGCCCGGTGGCCTGCGCCAGATCCCACCCGTGCACGACGACCTCGGTCAGCGCGATCCCGCCCCACGTCCGATCGGGCAACTCCAGCCCGGACACCTCGGTCACCCCTTCCCGCGCGCGAGCGTCACCCCAGACCTCGCCGAGCTCGGTGAGCTGCCGTCCGAGCCGATCCCGCCAGCCGTCCTCCAAGCCGTCGGTCACCTTCTGGTCCACCTCACCCCGCCCCAGCGCCGCGAACCCGCGCGTCACCTGATCCATGTGCGCCAGCAGATCGGCGACGCGGTATTCGTCGCAGGGGGTCGGCAGCCCCAGTTGCCCGTCCCCGATCCCGTCGACCAGCTCGGCCATCCGCGCACCAGCCACTGCCATTGCCATGCCCACGTCACTCCTCCTCACGGACGGCACCCACCGCCACACGAGGAACGTCGGAGCCACTTCCCAGGACCGGACACCTCAGCCGAGCCAGTGGCCGTCCCGCATGAGGGTGCGGCCGGGGACTTCGTTCGCCTCGCGCCACGCCTGGATCCGCCGCGGCTCGATCCGGAAGTACTGGTACGGCTCGGCGAGCTCGCGTGGGTCGAAACCGGTGCGCGCGGCGAAGGCGTCGCCGGTCTCCGTGGTGATGTCCACGGGGGTCGCGGTGCCGTCGATGAGGACGACATCGCGCGTGGGGCCGAGGCTGAGGCGGGTCCGGGGGTCCGCGAGCAGGTTGCGGCTGGTGACCGTCGCCCGCGGCGTGGCGATGAGGAACGCCGTCCCGTCCCACAGGTAGGAAAGCGGGATGAGGTGGACCCCGCCCGGGGAGCCCGAGGTCGCCACCCAGGCGTCGACCTCGGTTTCCAGCTTCGCGCGGGTGTCCCGCAGCCGTTCCTCGAAAGCACGCGGCGCCGGGGTCACTGCTTCACTGCCGAGGTCGCGGGCTCCCAGGCGAACCCGTCCGGGTCGGTGAAGGCACCGCCACCGATGGTCAGGCGGTGGGCGCCGGTGCCTTCGGGGTCGACGCCGGCGTTCTTGGCCAGTGCCCGCCGCCGGTTCAGCGCCAGCTTGACCGAGCCCGACTCGAACTCGGCGTACATGCGCGCGAAGCTCTTCCCCACGGTCAGGCCCTGCTCCGCGTAGAACCGCTTGCTCGCGACCACGTCCTCGACCCCCAGCGAGAGCACCAGGTCATCGACCTTCCGGGAGGCGGGCTCGGTGTCCTTCTTGGACGAGGTCGCGATCGTCCAGATCGCCCCGTCCGGCGCCCGCACGGAACCACCGTAGCCCCAGAGCGATTTCGCGGCGGGCTTCACCGACGTCGCCCGCCTTCGAGCGCGGCGCCGACCAGGAGGTCGACGTTGGCGGGCTGGGACACGATGAGCGAGAGCGTGTACCCCCGGAACCCGGTCGTCGCGGGCTGAGCCTCCCGCACGCGGATCCGCGGGTCCGCGCCGAAAGCGTTGGTGTAGAAGCGGTTGGCGGCCTCGGTGTCGGCCACGTCCAGGGTGATGAACTCGATCGCTGTCATGCCCATGACGCTAGTTCCGGGACCGCCGCCGGTGCTTCTCGATTCCTGATCAGCTGACTTCCTGGAACCTGATCAGGTTCCCCGCCGGGTCCCGGAAGGCGCAGTCGCGCACCCCGTACGGCTGCTCGACCGGCTCCTGGACCACCTCCGCGCCGCCCGCCTGCACCTTCTCGAAGGTGCCGTCGAGGTCGGGGGTGGCCAGCAGGAGCCAGCCGTAGGTGCCCTTGGCCATCATCCGGGTGATGGTGGCCCGCTCCTCCTCGGTGACCCCGGGATCGGCGGCGGGCGGCGCCAGGAGGATGGACGTGCCGGGCTGCCCGGCGGGCCCCACGGTGATCCAGCGCATCTTCCCCTGGCCCACGTCGCTGCGGACCTCGAACCCGAGCGCGTCGCGGTAGAAGGCCAGCGACGCGTCCGGGTCGTCGTGCGGGAGCGCGGTCGTGTGGATGGTGATGTCCATGACCATCCATGTTAGGCGCTGTCCCGCACGCCCCAAAGTTGCGCCAGTGCCTTGTCGGGCCAGTGCCTTGTCGGGCCAGTGCTATGAGTGGGGCATTACTTGCGTTGATTGCAAGTAATGCCCCATTCATAGCGTTCGCGGCGGGCGGCCTCGTCGAGGTCGGCCCGGCCCAGCAGCACGAGTTCGGCGATCAGCATGCCGTCCCCTTCGCCGGGCGTTCCCCGGTGACCAAGAACTTCGTCGAGATGTCGTGGACGCACGGGTTGTCCAGGTACAGGTAGGCCAGGTGCCCGCCCTGGTCGGCGGTGACCAGCCGGGCGCGGTCGCCGAAGGCCTGCCGCAGCTGCCTGGCACCGGACAGCGGGGTCGCCGGGTCGCGGAGGTTGTGCACGATGAGCACGTTGGACGGGCCGCGGCCGGTGATCTTCACCGGCGGCTCGACCGGCTCGGACGGCCAGAACGCGCACGGCGTGACGTTGGCCGCGGCGGCGCCGAACATCGGGTGCCGGATCCGGTCGATGGCGACGTTGCGCTGGTAGGTCCCGACCGACTCCGGCCAGTCCGAGTCGTTGCAGATCACGTGCAGCTGGCTGGCGAGGTAGTTGTCCGCGGGCACCTGAGCGGTGGGCGCCGCGGTCCCGGTGGGCACCGGCACCGGCTTGCCGGTGTCCAGCGCGTGCCAGGCCTCGGCCAGCGACGGGAACTCCGCGTCGAAGTAGAACTTGGCGAAGGTGACCTGGCGGAACACCTGGCCGTTGACGCCTTGCGGGCTCGGCTTCGCATCGAGGCGCGCGGCGAGGTCGAAGTACTTCGCGGTCACCTTCGCCGGTGTGTCGCCGAGGCCGTACTCGGGCCGCGCGGCGGCGAACTCCGCGAAGTCCGGGAACCGCTCCTCGAAGCCCTCGCCGAACTTCCGGCTGAACGAAGCGTCCCAGCCGCCGGGGCCGGTCGCGCTGTCGAGCAGGAACCGGTCACTGCGGTGCGGGAACAGCGTGGTGTAGACCGAACCGAGGTAGGTGCCGTAGGACCGGCCGAAATAGGACACTGTGGACTCACCCAGCGCCTCGCGGACGCGGTCGAGGTCGCGGGCGGTGTTCGCGGTGGTGAGGTGCGGCAGCAACGGTGCCGACGCCGACTTCCCGCACTGCTCGGCGACGAGCTTCGCCTGCTCGGCCTGCGCGGTGACGTCGGCCGGGTGCCGCGCGTGCAGGGGGATGTTGGTGAACCACTGCTCCGGCGTCAGGTCGCAGGTCACCGGCGTGCTGTGGGCGACCCCGCGCGGGTCGATGCCGATCACGTCGTAGCTGTCCAGCACCTCCTGCGGCAGCTCCAGGGAGTCCCGCAGAACGGCGGGGTAGGCCAGGCCCTCCCCGCCCGGACCGCCGGTGTTGGTCAGCAACACGCCGCGGCGCTTCTCCGGGTTCGCACTGGCCAGGCGGGAGATCGCGATCTCGATCTGCGGCCCGTCCGGATCGCGGTAATCCAGCGGCACTTCGAGCGTCGAGCACTCGAGACCGGCTCCGGTGATGCCTTCGGGACACGGGCCCCAGTCCACTGTGTCCACTGCCGCCACCGCGGGGAGCGCGGACGCCGTCAGGGTGAGCGCGGCGGCGAAAACGATCGGGACGAACTTGCGCATGCCGATTCCTCCTCGTCGGGTGTTCGTCATCGGCGCGGTTCCCAGCGGAACATCCGCGAGGCCAGCGCGACCGCGACCACGACCCAGCTCAGCGTGGGCGCCAGCAGGATCAGCGAATCCGTCACGGCCACGCCGCCGTTCCAGGCGTTGACGGCCAGTTCGGTGGCCGAGCCGCCGGGGAGCAGCCGCTTGAGCAGGGTGAGCTCCTCGGTGCCCGCGATCCCGACCCAGCTGGCCACGGCGATCACCCCGAGGCTGACCGGCAGCGTGGTCACCTGGGCGTGCTCGGGCGAGTTCGTCAGGCCCGCGGTGGCCAGGCCGAGCCCGATCATCATCGCCACCGTCGCGAGCACCGCCGCCACCAGCAGGAGGATGTTGTCGGGCGCACCGGCGACCACGGCCAGCACGGTCATGATCACCGTCACCTGGACCAGCGCGATGACGGTGAGCGGCAGCAACAGTCCGGAAAGGATGGTCGCGTCACCCGCCGCGGTGGACCGCAGCCGCTTGAGGAACAGGTTCTGCCGTCGTGAGGCCAGGGTGGTCACCGCGGTGGTGTAGAGGCCGAAGGCGCCCACGGTGAACATCACCACCGCCGCGACGTAGCCGAGGCTGGCCACCGAGGCGAAGAGTTCGTGCCGGTAGATGAAGAACGCGCTGACCGCGGCGGGCATGATGAAACTGGTGACCAGCACCAGCCGGTTGCGCAGGATCTGGATCAGCTCGCTCATGGCGATCGAAAGCATGGCGGGATTCCTCGTTCGGTAGGGGGTTTCAGGCGTTGCCGATGGCGCGGAAGACGTCGTCGAGCCGCGTCGGCCCGGCCTGGAGGTCGTGTAGTTCCACCGCGTGGTCCTGGGCCCAGGCGAGCAGGGTGAACAGGTCCTTCTGCAGGCCGAAGGTCTCGATGACGAACTTGCCGTCACCCTCGCGGGTGGCTGCCAGCGGCAGCGCCGGCGCGGGGGTCGGCAGCGAGAAGCTGATGACGGACGGCAGGGTCCGTGTCAGCTCGGAAACCGTGCCCTCCTGGTGGAAGGTGCCCTGGTGCATCAGCCCGATCCGGTCGGCGTGCTGCTGCGCCTCTTCCAGGTAGTGCGTGGTGAGCACGATGGTGGAACCGTCCTCGCGCAACCGCTCCACCGCGGTCCAGAGGTCGTCGCGGGACTGGATGTCCAGGCCGGTGGTCGGCTCGTCCAGGAAGATCAGCTCCGGCGCGCCGTAGACGGCGGTGGCGAAGTCCAGCCGCCGCTTCTCCCCGCCGGAGAGCTGGGACACCTTCGTGCTCGCCTTGCGGGTGAGGTCGACGATGCCGAGCACGCGCTCGGGCCGGTCCACGCGCTGGGCGAGCTTCCCGATCAGCCGCACCGACTCCAGCACCGTCAGATCCGGCGAGAAACCGCTCTCCTGCAGCATGATCCCCATCCGCGGCCGCACCGCGCGGCGGTCGCGGGGGCTCTGCCCGAACACGCGCACGGTGCCCGAAGTGGCGGTGCGGTGGCCTTCGATGGTCTCCAGGGTCGAGGTCTTGCCTGCCCCGTTCGTGCCGAGCAGCGCGTAGAACTCCCCGGCCCGCACCTGGAAGGAAAGGTCCTTCACGGCGTGGAAATCGCCGTACTTGAGGTTGAGGCGGTCAACTTCGATGACTGGTGTGGACATGCCCTGATTCCACCCGTCGCCGCGCGCTCCGGGCAGTGCACTCACGTCATGTCCTCGCCATGACATTCCTTGGGGTGAACATGTGACGCGGCGTCACTGGTGCCGCGGCGGGCGCGGAAGAATACTGGGCGACATGCATCCCCGACCACAGCGTGCGGACCGGTGACGGCGCCCACCGCGGACACCCAGCGACGGCTGCGACGGCTGAACCTGATGATGATCTCCCCGCTGCTCGTCGCCGTCGGGGTGCTGATCGTGGTGCGGGACGCGCGGTCCTGGTTGGACGCGTTCATCCTGGCCCTCGGCGTGGTGGCCGCGCTGCTGACCTTCGAACGGTGGACGGCGAACGACGTCTTCCGCCTCGCGATCCCCTGCCTGCTCGTGAGCGCGGGGGTGTGGGTCTACGGAGCTCTCGTGGCAGGCACCGGGACGGCGTTCTACGGCCTCTCCCTGGTGGGCCCGCACATCATTCCCCAGCTTTCCCGCCTCCGCGGCCTGGCCGCGGTCGGCTTGGTCGCCTTCGTCGCCGCGGTGGGCGCGACGAGGCTGCTGCTGGTGCACGAGGACCTGCCCGAAGGGCTGATCAACTGGGTCGTCCTGCCCGCCGGGATCACCGCGGTGGTGACCGGGCTCATGTTCCCCAACAAGAGGTTCTACGGCGTGGTGAAGGATCTGGAGGAGGCCAGGGATCGCGAAGCCGAACTGGCCGTGGTCCGGGAGCGCATGCGGTTCGCCAGTGACCTGCACGACATCCAGGGCCACACGCTGCACGTGGTGAAGCTGAAGATTTCGCTGGCCCAGAAGCTGGTGCGCACAGACGCCGACCGAGCCGAGGAGGAGTTGCGCGAGATCCACGCGCTGGTCGCCGACACCATCGCCCAGACCAAGGAACTCGCCTACGCGCAACGGCGGCTCAACCTGTCCGCCGAGCTGGAGAACGCGAAGAACCTCTTCGAGGCCGCGGGCATCGACGTGCGCGTCGACCGCGAAGCCGAGGTCGACGCCCAGGCGAGCGAGCTGCTCGGCCAGGTCCTGCGCGAGACGACCACGAACATCCTGCGGCACGCGCAGGCCGGGCAGGTGCGGATCACGCTGTCGAAGTCCGGCATCACCATCCTCAACGACGGCGCGCCGGACGCCCCGCTCCCCGAGCTCAGCGGGCTCTCCACGCTGCGTGAACGGGTGGCCGGTGACGGCGGGGAGCTGACCGTGGAGCAGAAGGACGGCACTTTCCTCACCGCTGCGGCGTTCCCGCACCTTCGACCGCAGGGGGCCCGATGACCACCGTGGTACTCGCCGACGACGAAGCCCTGCTGCGCAAGGCACTCGCCTCGTTGCTGCCGCTCGAAGGGGAGATCACCGTGCTCGCCGAGGCGGAAGACGGTGAGGCGGCGGTGGAAGCGACCCTGCGACACCAGCCCGATGTGCTCGTCATCGACCTGGAGATGCCCGGCGTGGACGGACTCGGCGCGGTCGCGCAGATCCGCCGCACGCGGCCGGACCAGGTGATCCTCATGCTGACGCGCCACGCCAAACCCGGCGTGCTGCGCAAGGCGCTGAAGCTGGGCGTGCAGGGTTTCGTCAGCAAGTCGGCGGAACCGGCGCACATCACCTCGGTCATCCGGACCCTGCACGAGGGCAAGCGCTGGATCGACCCGGACGTCTCGGCACTCGCCGTCGTCGACGACTGCCCCCTGACCGAACGCGAACTGGACGTGCTGCGCGTAACCGGCGACGGGTACTCGGTGGCCGACATCGCCAAGCAACTGCACCTCGCGGAAGGCACCGTCCGCAACTACCTCTCGAACGCGATGCAGAAAACCCAAACCCGCACCCGCCACGAAGCCGCCCGCTACGCCCGAGAACACGACTGGCTGTAGGGCAGTCCGGTAGCGCTCCCCACCGGCCACGCTCCCTCGACCGAACGCTAGGAGTGGGGCATTACTAGCGTTGAATGCTAGTAATGCCCCACTCATAGCATTGCCGGGCCTGGGCATTGCCGGGGTGATCTATCCGGCGAGCGACAGGCTGTTCCCGTCCGGGTCCAGTACGACCACGTGCCGCACGCCGTTGCCGTAGGTCTCCACCGGTTCGTGCTCGATGCCGTGTTCGGCGAGGCGGGCCAGGAAGTCGCCGAAGTCGGGCACCCCGAGCGTGATCGTGGCCCCGCCGACCCGCTCGGGCCGCAGGTCGACGACCACCCAGGCGTTCTCGCCGACCTGCCACAGGTGCTCCTCGCCCATGACCTCGTCCGCCGCGCGCCCGAAGAACGCGCCGAACCACTCCAGTGCCCTCGCCAGGTCGCTGACCGGCATCACGCTGTACAGATCCACCCGGACTCCTCTCCACCGTTCGTGAGGTGGACCACGCGGCTGCCGGAAACTCATCGGCGGTTGTCACAATTCCCGGCCGTGCGGCGTCCAGTGTCCGAACCCGGATCTTCGGAGGAGACACCATGGCTGGACAGACCGCAGTGGTCGTCATCGGCGGCGGGTACGCCGGTGTCATGGCGGCCAACCGCCTGACGCGGCGCGACGACGTGACCGTGACCCTGATCAACCCGCGCCCGACCTTCGTCGAGCGCATCCGCCTGCACCAGCTGGCGGGCGGCTCCGACGACGCGGTCGTCGACTACCGGGACGTGCTGGGCGACCGCGTCGAGCTGGTGGTCGACACGGTGACGCGGATCGACGCGAACGAGCGCGGCGTCACGCTCAAGACCGGTGGCACGCTCGCGTACGACTACCTGATCTACGCGGTGGGCAGCGGCAGCGCCGACCCGCGGGTGCCCGGAGCCGCCGAATTCGCCTACCCGATCGGCAGTCTGGAAGAGGCGAAGCGGTTGCGCGACGCCCTCGACGGCACGCCCGCGGTGACGGTGGCCGGTGGCGGCCTCACCGGTATCGAAACTGCCGCTGAACTGGCCGAACAGGGTCGCGCGGTGACCCTGCTCTGCGGCGGCGTCCTTGCCCCGTCCCTGCACGCCTCTGGCCGCCGCTCGGTCGCCGCGCGATTGGCGAAGCTCGGCGTCACCGTGCTCGACGGGCCCGGTTCGACGGTCACCGCGGTCACGCGCGACACCGTGCACCTCGGCGACGGCCGCGAACTGCCGAGCGAGGTGACCGTCTGGACCGCCGGTTTCGGCGTGCCGGACCTGGCCACCCGCAGCGGCCTGGACACCGACGCCCTCGGCCGCCTGCGCACCGACGAGACGCTGACCAGCATGGACGACCCGCGCATCGTCGCCACCGGTGACGCGGCGGCGCCGTCGGACCGGCCGTTCCGGATGAGCTGCCAGGCCGCGGTCCAGCTGGGCCCGCAAGCCGCCGAAACCGTGCTGAGCCGGATCGCGGGCGAGGAGCCGGGACCCGTCCACATCGGCTTCGCCGCCCAGTGCGTCAGCCTGGGCCGCCGCGCCGGGGTCTTCCAGCTCACCGAGCGGGACGACACCGCGAAACGGCACCACCTCCGCGGCCGCGCCGGCGCGATGATCAAGGAGCTCATCTGCAAGGGCATCGTCTGGCAACTGGCGCGCGAAGCCCGCAAGCCAGGCGGGCACACCCTCCGTGCCAAGGCTCCCAAGCGCCGGCAGATCAGCCGAACCGAATCACAACCCGCCTGACCCGTCGGCCGCGGCTGCTTGGAGGCGGGCCGCCAGTACCCGGCAGCGTTCCTTGAGTTCCGGCGGGTCCAGCACCTCGAACTCGTGCCCCAGCAACACCATGTGCAGGAGCACGAAGTCGAGGCTGCCCGCGCCGCTGAGTACCTCGCACCGCGTGGGTCCTCGTCCGCGCACGACGGCCGCGCTCGCCGGGATTTGAGCGCGCACGGTGTCTTCGGATGCGTGCACGAGGAACCGCGCTTGGTGCCGGTAGACCCGCATCGCGACGTTTTCCTGCACGAAGGTCGCCGCGTCGGGGGCTTCGCGCGGGCGGAACCGCCACGTCCGCGCGAGTACGCCGGTCATCCGGTCGACGCGGAAGTTGCGCCAGTCGTCGCGGTCGAGGTCGTAGGCGAGCAGGTACCAGCGCCGGTCGGAGGCGACCAGGCGGTAGGGCTCGACCCGCCGCTCCCGCACCTCGCCACGGGACGGGTAGCCGAACCCGGCCTCCACCTCGTCGCGGCAGGCTCTGGCCAAGGTCATCAGCACGCCGGGGTCGACCGGCTGGCGGCCGCCGTCGAAGGAATCGACCGATTCCGAGAGCGCACGCACCTCCTGCCGCAACCGGACGGGCAGCACCCGGTCGAGCTTGGCCAGCGCCCGGAGCGCGGCGTCCCCGGCGTCGGCGACCGCGCCACCCGCGCCGACCAGCAGCGACACCGCGGTGGCGATGGCTTCCTCGTCGTCGAACAACAGCGGCGGCAGGTCCTGCCCCGGTCCGAGCTGGTAGCCCCCGCCGACCCCCTGGCTGGCCTGCACCGGGTAGCCGAGCGCGCGCAACCGCTCGACGTCACGCCGCACCGTGCGTGCCGTGACGCCGAGCCGGCCTGCCAGTTCGGGCCCGGTCCAGACCTGACGCTGCTGCAGCAACCCGAGCAGGGTGAGCACCCGCTCGGTCGTCCCCCGCTCGTCCGCGTCCACGTCACCCACCCTGCCAGAGATAGCGGACCGATCCTGTCCGCTAGGCATGTCAAGGTGGGTGCATGAGCGCCGAGCCCTTCGACCTGAACCAGCGATTGCGCGAGCAGTGGGAGTTCCACTGGAACCACCAGGTGCGCGCCCGCCTCCACGGCCTCACCGACGACGAGTACTTCTGGTCGCCGGTGCCGGACGCCTGGAGCCTGCGGCCACGCGGCACCTCGACCGCCCCCGTGCAGGTGGGCGCCGGGGAGTTCACCATCGACTACGCCTTCCCCGAGCCCGACCCGCCACCCTTCACCACGATCGCCTGGCGGCTGTCCCACGTCATCGTCGGCGTGCTCGCCGCGCGCAACGCCGCGCACTTCGGGGCCCCGGCGGTGTCCTACGAAAGCTGGGAGTACGCCGGCACCGCGGCCACCGCCCTCGACCAGCTCGAAACGCACCTGGACCTCTGGCTGACCGGCGTGCGCGGCCTCAGCGAGGCCGAACTGCTGGCCCCGGTCGGCGACAAGGAGCCCTACCCCGAGCTGGCGGTGGCCGATCTGGTGCTGCACATCCACCGCGAGCTGATCCACCACCTGTCCGAGGTCTGCCTGCTGCGCGACCTCTACCTGCACACGCACCCGAACGGAGCCACCCGATGAGCCGCCAAGTCCAGATCACCTTCGACGCCCACGACCCCGCCGCGCTGTCCGCCTTCTGGCGTGACGCGCTGGGATACGTCCATCCCGCCCCGCCCGGGGTCGAGCTGCCCGAAGGCGCCGACCCGCTGGCCGCCTGGGCCGAATTCCTCGAGAAGATGGGCGTGCCCGAGGACCAGCGCAACACGAGCTCGGCCGTCGAAGACCCCGAAGGCCAAGGCCCGCGGTTGTTCTTCCAGCAGGTGCCGGAGGACAAGGTCGCCAAGAACCGCGTGCACCTCGACGTCCGCGCGGCGCCCGGCCTGCAGGGCGACGAGCGGATGGCGGCACTGGAGGCGGAGTGCGAGCGGCTCGTCGCGCTGGGGGCCACCCGGCTCGAGCGGCACGAACCCGCTCCCCCGCTCAGCCTCGGCTTCATCGTGATGGCCGACCCCGAGGGCAACGAGTTCTGCCTGGACTGAGGCTCACTGTCCACTGAGGACAAGAAGCCCCGTCCCTCACAAGGAACGGGGCTTCTGGTTCCGGCGAAAGGTCAGCCGACCACCACGACAGCCGCTTCACGGTCCCGCGGCGCGAACCCACCGGCGTAGTTGTCCTCGACCGCGGCGATCTCCTCGGCGTTCGGCACGGCGTTGTCGCAGTCCACCCCGCCGGTGCTGCCGGACATCAGGCTCGAGCACGGTCCCGGCTTCACGTCGGGCAGCCCGAGGCTGTGGCCGAACTCGTGGGAGGCGATGCGGGTCAGGTTGTACCCGTCGTCCACGGCTTCCTTGCCGAACCAGATGGTCAGGTCGTCACCCGGCATGGCCGGGCCCAGCTCGGCCCGCGGCCAGCCGGGGTCGGCGACGAACGAGACGTCGGCCTGCCCGCCCGGCTCGACCTTGTCGATCTGCACGTTGTCCAGGTTGTCGTTCCAGACCGCGATACCGGCGGTGATGGCGTCGGTGTACTCGGTCGCCTGGCTGTCGTCGTAGGTGATGGTGACCGCGGCCGCGCGGACGTCTTCGGCCAGCGCGGACGGGGTGGCGAACAGCGGGACCGAGAGCGCGAGCGTGGCAGCGAAAACCTGGGCTGAACGTCGGATCAGCATGGTCTCTCCTTGGGGGTCGAGAACCTGACCCCCGAGGAGTATCACCGCGAGCGAGTGCCCTACTACGGCCGATAGTCGGTAAAAAACAAACTGATCACGACTGGGCCGCGTGCCCGGCCGGCCCGTCGGCCATCCGCTGCATGAACGTGCCGCCCTCGGTGGTCGGCATCAGGGCGTCGGCGAGCAGGCGCCAGACCGCGTCACCCCAGCTGCACCAGGTGCGCCGCACGGACAGCGGCATGCTCGCCCGCGCGTAGGGCGTCAGATCGAAGCCTGGCGAACCGAACACCGTCCCAGGTTGGCCGGGCACGGGAAAACGGGCCCCCGGCGCGATGCCGGGAGCCCGTTCTCGAAAGCCGCGATCAGGACATCAGTTGTCCTGGACGCTGCCCCCGTCGACCACGCCACCGCTGGAGCAGTTGTAGGGGTCCTCACCCTCGGCCTCGTTGACGCCCGGCGAGAGGATCGGGATGCCGATGCCGTTGGCGACGTCGTGCACCGGCACCTGGACGCCGAGCACGTTGATGTTGTTGTCGCACACACCGACGGCGGCGTTGACGTTGTGCAGCACGTCGAGGTTGTTCAGGTTGGCCAGGCCGGCCTGGTCGTCGAACTCCGGCGCGTCGGCCGAGGCGACGCCACCGAACATGAGCACGCCGGCGGCGGTGGCGCCGACCATGGCGCCGATCTTCTTCAGCATTTACTGACTCCTTGATTGATTTACGCGACGGCGAGCGCGGAACGCCCTGGTGCCGCCGCCCGAATAGCGGTCACTGATTCCACGGTGCCCGCTCCGGTGAACGGGCACTGCGGGGGGGTTCAGTTGTCCTGAACCGATCCGCCGTCGACGACGCCACCGCTCGCGCAGTTGTACGGGTTCTCACCCGAAGCCTCGTTGTCGCCGGGGGAAAGCACGGGAACACCGATGCCGTTGAGGGCATCGTGAATCGACACCTGCACGCCGAGGACATTGACTTCGTTGCCGCAGAGACCCACAGTGCCGTTGACATTGTGCAGGACGTCGATGTTGTTCAGGTTAACCAGGCCGACCTGGTCGTCGTACTCCGGGGTGTCCGCCGAAGCAACACCGCCCAGCGACAACATACCTGCAGCTGCGACCAGGGACGCGAGGCCGAGTTTCTTCAGCACAGCGATCTCCTCATTTGTTGAGCAGTTGATCGGTACACGGGTGCCTTGTCCGAACTCCGTGCTGGCACCGTACCGACCACAATTGCCCACCGCTAACCCGTTACCACCAAAGAGACCGCGCGCAGCGCGTTGACCGCCATTCCTTTCACCCATTGGGGTAACAGTGCCGGGCGGGGGGTTTGATTCCGGCACGCGAGGTGAGGCGGCGCAGTACAGTCGCCGGGGCATTCGGCTCGCGAAGAATGCCCCGATGTGAGAACCGCGGCCCTGTCGCCCGTCTCCGGGTGGCAGGGCCGCGGAATCCCGCTCCTATTAGCATACGTCATCGAGAAAGATTCAGCGGCCCCCTGAATGGTGAACCGGCCGCGCCGGAAGGGTTTCTCCGCGAACCGGGACGGTTCAGGCCGAGGTGTCGTCGTCCCAGGTCACCGGGAGCGACTCCACCCCGAAGGCGTAGTGCTCGTCCTTGAAGACGAGGTCCTCGAACGGGATCGCCAGCCGCAGCGACGGGATCCGCTCGAGCAGGCGGAGGCAGACCTCCTGCAGTTCCGTCCTGGCCAGGTGCTGCCCCGGGCACTGGTGCTCGCCGAAGCCGAAGGTCAGGTGCGGCCGGGGCTTCCTGGTGACGTCGAACCGGTCCGGGTCGTCGAACTCCTGCTCGTCCCGGTTCCCCGACTGCAGCGCGGCGACCAGCCACTCCCCCGCCTTGATGGTGCTTTCGCCCAGCGGGATGTCTTCGGTCGCGTACCGCAGCAGGCCGAACTGCGGGACCGACAGGTAACGCAGCATCTCCTCCACCGCGGGCCCGGCCAGCTTCGGGTCGGTGCGCAGGGGTTCCATCTGGTCGCGGTGCACCATCATCAGCAGCGCGCTCATGGAAATGGAGTTGGCCGTCGTGTCGTGCCCGGCGATGAGCAGCGTGGTGCCGATCCCCACCAGCTCGGTGAAGGTCAGCGGCTGCCCCGATTCCTCCCCGCGCCGGATCAGCCTGCTCAGCACGTCGTCCCCTGGCTCGGCCTGCTTGGCGGCGACCACCGTCTCCATGTACTCCCACATCCGGCCGTCGGCCGCGTCCTTCGTGGGCTGGTCGGTGGCGGCGCTCATCATGATCCCGGTGTGCTCGTAGAACAGCGTCCGGTCCTCTTCGGGCAACCCGAGCAGCTCGCCGACGATCAGCGCGGGGATGGGCCAGGCGAAGTCCGGGACCAGGTCGGCGGGTTTCGGCCCGGCCAGCAGGGCGTCGATGTGCTCGTCGACCACCTTCCGGACGTAGTCGCGCATCGATTCCGACCGCTTCGGCATGAACTCCGGGCCGAGCAACCGGCGCAGCCGCCGGTGTTCCGGCCCCTGCATGCGCAGGATGCTGCCGGGCACGACCGACATGTTGAGGTTGGGGTGCTCCATCATGTGCATCGACGGCGCGCCCCGCGAGCTGGCGCCCTGGTTGGCCAGCACCGCGCGCACGTCCTCGTAGCGGGAGACCACCCTGGCCTCGATGCCCGCCGGGCAGGTCAGCTGCGGAACCGGGGCGGCCGCCCGGATCTCGGTGAACTCGGGTGGCGGCTCGAAGGGGCACTCGGCCGATCTGGCCCTGGGGAACTCGGTCAGGGCCTGGGTTTCGGTCATCGGTGGACAGCTCCTCGCATAGTGGATGATCGGCCACCGGATCGGAACGGTCTCGAAGACGGCGGCCCGGGCGGTGCGCTTCTCCGAACTGGACAGCGGAGCTACGCCAGGTGCGTCGTGCCGTAGTAGGGGTTCGCCCGCCGATCCTCCCGTCGCCCGCGCGCGGGAACAACTGCGGAATTCCGCAGTTGACGCGAAACCTGGTATAGCTGGGAACCACGCGGACAGGCCCGGGAAAGGCGTCGAGTGAAGCAGCTGAGCGTGGAAATCGACAGGAAGCGGATCGCTTACCTGGAAAGCCCCGGCGACCGGGACGAGCGCGCGGTGGTATTCGTGCACGGCAACTCGTCTTCGGCGAAAACCTGGGCGCCGCTGCTGGCGGGCGATTTCGGCCGCCGGTTCCGTTGCCTGGCACTGGACCTGCCTGGCCATGGCCAGTCCGAGCCCGCCGGGAACCAGGACGACTACTCGCTGCCGGGCTATGCGGCCGTACTCGCCGGTTTCGCGCAGGAACTCGGGGCTTCCGACGCGGTCGTCGTCGGCTGGAGCCTGGGCGGGCAGATCGCGCTGGAAGCCGTGCCCGCACTGCCGGACGCGGGCGGTTTCGTCCTCTTCGGCGCACCACCGATCGCGACCGTCGAGCAAATGCCGGAGGCATTCCTGCCGAACCCGGCGATGGGTGCCCTTTTCCGCGAGGAAGTCAGCGAATCCGAGGCGAAACTGGTCGCCGAAAGTTTCGTCGCGCCCGGCTCTCCACTCGACAGCGATGAGTTCGTTCCGGACATTCTGGCCACCGACGGCTCAGCCCGCACCGGCCTCGGCAGCAGCGTCGGCGCCGGCCGATTCGCGGACGAACTCGCCATCGTTTCCGCGCTGGAACAGCCACTGGCCATCGTGCAGGGCGCCGAAGAGCAGTTGGTCAACCTCGACTACCTGCGGAAGCTGACCATCCCCACGCTGTGGCGCGGCGAAGTCCAGGTGCTGCCAGGCGTCGGCCACGCACCACATCGGGAAGCACCGCGGGAGTTCGCCACCCTGCTCACGCGGTTCATCGACGACCTCCGGACGTGAGCAACCGGCCCGGCGCCCGAGGTACGGGCACCGGGCCGGAAGTGCCCGGGGTACTAGCCGAAGTTCACGTCACTGCACCACATGTAGGCCTGGTCCAGGTGTGACGCCTGCCAGATGGTGAACACCACGTGGTGTCCCGTGTAGCCGCTGGTCTGGATGTTGAACTTGATGTCCTTGGCCGGGGCGAACTTCCCGGTCTGCGTGATGAAGTCGAGGTTGCCCCAGCCGAGTCGCTGGGTGGCGGGGTTGAACCCCTGCTTGCTGACGTAGACCCGGAAGTGGTCAGCGCCGTGGCTGGCCTGGTCGTACAGGTGCATGGTGAAGTTGCTGCCGACGCTGGTGGTCTTCCACGCCCCGGGGTTGTTCAGGGAATCGTTGCGCGAGAGGGCGTTGCTGCAAAGCTGACCGTCCGGGGTCGCGCCCTGGTAGTTACCGCCGAGCCCGTCCCGCAGCGCGCTCATCCAGTTCCACATGGTGTCGGCGTTGGCCTGGAAAGCCTGCCAGCACATGGGGTCCTGCTGCTGCATGGCCGGGTTCGTGTGCTGACTGCCCCAGGCCTGCCAGCACTGGTAGGCGCGGGTGGCGGGACCGACGATGGTGCCGTGCGCCGAGGCCGTCGGGACCCAGATGAACAGGCAGGCCAGCATGCCGGTGATCACTGCGAGGATGCTGCGGCGTCTGGCGGCGGACCCGGAACTTGTGCGCATACGCATGGATGGGTCTCCATTCTCCGTTGAGCGGGGATGATCCATTTGGGAGCGCTCCCAGGGCGCATCAGTCTATACGGACTCCGGTGAAAGTTCAACGAACCTCGGGAAAGGGATGGCGCCTATTTCCGCGCCGCCGGAATCGATCTTCCCAGCAGGCCGGCGAGCGCGGCGGCGCGGTCGCGCAAAGAGTTGCGCAACCACTGCGGACTCAGGGCTTCCGCGTTCGAGGCGAGCTGCCACAACGCCCATTCGGCGTGCCTCGCGTCCTGGAAGGTCACCTCCAGCCGCAGCCAGCCGCCGGTGTCCTCGGCCTCTTCGGACAGGACGGCCAGCGCGGTGCCCACCAACTCCCCGCGTCGCGCCGGGTGCACCCGCAGCAGCACGGCGACCTGGTCGCCGCCGGTCCGGAACCGCGTGCTGCGTTCCTGCCAGGCCCGGCCCAGGTCGACCCGGTCCGGCCGCTGCGCGGGTTCGGCGAGCGCCTCGGCGGCCAGGATCCGCGACAGCCGGTAGGTGCGGTCCTCTCCGGACCTCTTGGCCAGCAGATAACCCTGGCCGCGCACGGTGACCAGGCCGATCGGGTCCACTGTGCGCCACTTCGGCGCCTGGTCCGCGGCGGCGTAGTGGATGCGCAGCTTGTGCCCGGCGAACACCGCGCGCCGGACCTCGGCCACGACGGTGTCGGGCACTTCTTCGGCGACCGACCGGCGTGCGAGGAGGTCGGTCTCCGGGTCGATGAGCAGTCGCCGGGCCGCACCCGCCGCGGTGGTCCGATAACTTTCGGGCAGCGCGTCCACCACCTTGCGCATGGCCGAAGCCAGCGCCGAACCGAGGCCGAACGCCTGCGCCCCGCGGCGTGATCCGGCGACCAGCAGGGCGAGCGCTTCGTCGTGGCTCAAGCCGGTGAGTTCGGTCTGAAAACCGGGAAGGAGTGCGAAACCACCGTGCCTGCCGCGTTCGGCGTAGACCGGGACGCCCGCCGCGGACAACGCCTCGATGTCACGCAGGACGGTGCGTGTGGACACCTCCAGCTCGCGGGCCAGCGAAGCCGCGGACAACCGGCCGTGCTGGCGCAGCAGCAGCACCAGCGATACCAACCGGTCGGCGCGCACACGGGAACTTTACCGGAATACACGACACAGGATGTCGTGTATCGCTTGGGAAGCTCACCCCATGACGAGCAAGACAGTGGCCACCGAGCCGAACGACCTGGGCAGGTTCTTCCTCGAGCGGGGCAACGCGGGCGATGTCGACGGACTGGTGGCGTTGTACGAACCGGACGCCGTGCTGGCGTTCCCGCCGGGCAACCTGGCGACCGGGCACGCGGAGATCCGCAAGGTGTACGAGCAGTTCCTCACGGCCGAGCCGGTGCTCCTGCCGGGCAGGCAGCACCCGGCGCTGGTGAGCGGCGACCTCGCCCTCACCGCGTCCACGCTGACCACCGGCGAGATCACCGTCGAAGTCGCGCGCCGCCAGCCGGACGGATCCTGGCTGTGGGCCGTCGACCAGCCGGTCCTCGTGCCGTAGCGGAAGGTGGTGGGCTCGGCCCCGGCCGAGCCCACCGACCTGCCATGACCCCCATCGCGACGATCGGCGTCTACGGCTTCACCGCCGAGACCTTCCTGTCGAAACTCACCGACGAAGGCGTCGAACTGCTCCTCGACCTACGCCAGCGCCGCGGTGTCCGCGGCCCCGACTACTCCTGGGCGAACTCGGTACGACTCCAACACGCCCTCGCCGCCGCAGACATCGCCTACCGGCATGTGAAAGCGCTGGCCCCGACCACCGAACTGCGCCACCTCCAATACCGCGAGGACGACCGCCAAGGCGTGGGCAAGCGCAACCGCGTCGCACTGGCGCCCGAGTACACCGAGCGCTACACCCGCGAAATCCTCGACCCCTTCGACCTCGGCACGCTCGTGAGTCCCCATCCCACCGCCCTACTCTGCGTCGAACGCGACGCGGAAGCCTGTCACCGTTCCCTGGTGGCCGTCCGCCTGCACGCCACCCACGGCCTTCCAGTCACCAACCTCCGCCCGGACCGCTGACCGTCCACTAACGCCAGTCGGTGTTCACGGGCGGCTGGCGGTGGATGGCCATCCGCAGGACGAGGGCCGTGTACACGCAGAGCAGGGCGAGCCCGGCCCACCCGGGGAGCGGGAAGTACCCGGCCGACGGCGCGTAGTGCGCGGTCACCTGCGGATACTCCGCCATCGTCTGCTGAACGGCGAAACCGGCGGCCGGGGTGAGCCGCAGCAGCCATTCGGAGACCGCGTCGGGCAGTAGCGGGAAAGTCGTGACGGCATAAGGCAAGGCGACCAAAAACAGTCCAATGAGGACCGCCAACCAGCCGCGGCGCAGCCACACACCGAGCCCGTAGGCGAGGACGGCGCAGAGCGCGAGCACGGCCGCGACCCCGAGGACCACCCGAGCGCCGGTCAGCAACGACAACGACTGCATCGGGGTCCCATTGGCCCGCAGGAACGCCGTGCCCACCGTGATGACGATGCCGACGGCGATCAGGCCGCTGACGAAGGTGGCCGCTCCGACGACGGCCGCGCGGGCACCGATCACCGGCCGGACGGTCGTCTCGCGAGCCGTGCGAGCGCCGTAGCGGGCCGCGGTGACGAGCAAGATAATCAACGCGAGCACCAGGCCGAGCAGGAGATTCGTGAGGCTGCGCCGGCCTTCGTCGTTGAGGGGCCCGATGTCGCCGGTGCCGCTGACGGTGACGACACCGCCTTCCTCCACGGCTCCCGAGGCGTGGTGGTGCTTCTCCCAGTCGGTGTGGTTCATCTCGCCGACCGGCTCGCTGACCCAGGGACCGGTCGCGCCACCTTCGACGGTGACGTTGTCGAAAACGCCCACGGCCTGGGTGAACCGGACCTCCTCGATCGCACCGCCGAGACCGATGCCGCGCAGGGTGAGGTCTCCGGGTGAGGTGGCGAAGAGGCCGACCCGCACGGTGTCCGGCAGCCCGTCGAGCTGCGCCGTGCCGACGGTGTGCCACTGCTCGCCGTCCGCGGACTCGGAGCCGGTGACGGTGTCGCCTGCGCGGGTCAGCCGCAGCCAGCTTTCCGTTGCACCGCCTGCCTTTCCGGCGACGTCGTGCGTGTAATCGTGCTGGAAGCGCACGCCGTGGCTGCCGGTCATCATGAGTGCCGCGTACGGCGAACCCTGCCGTGTGCCGTCTTTGACGATGATCCCGGCCTTCGCCCACGGCACCAGGCCGGGCACGATCCGGTCGTGGTCCGGCGGCGGGTAGGTGATCGTCCCGGTCATCGAGGTCAGCCGGACCGTGATGGTGCCCTCCCGTCCCAGTTCGCGATGCCGGAACCAGAACTGGTCGCTGACGATCGAGCCGTCTTCGGCGACCGGGGTGGCCGGGCAGGGCCCGTCGCAGGACGAGTGGTCGCCCGCGGCGTACAGCAGGCCCAGCGCGATGACGGCGAGGGCCGCGGAGGCCAGGGCGGTCAGGCGGCCCGGACGGCGGAACGCGGTCCATTCCCGCCGGAGGAGTTCGGTGGTCGACATGCCGCCGGTTGTACGAGCCGGCGCATAACACCGGCCGAACCGGTGTTGTCACGCTGTTGTTAGGCAGGCAGGCGCATGCTGGAGGCGTGATCGAGCCGCGCAGCGGGACCGTGGGAGTACGGTTCACCATTCTGTACGCCTTCGGGTTCCTCCTGGCCGGGATCGGCCTGCTCGTGCTGAACTTCCTGCTTTCCGGCGGCAGCATGAACAGCGTCATCCCGGCCGATGCTCCACCCGCTCAGGGCAGCCTCGCCGCGGCACAGCAGCACATCCAGCTGCTGGCGGACCAGCTGAACGACGTGCACGCCCAGCAGGCCCGCCAACTGCTGGCCGGCTCGCTGATCGCGCTGCTCGTGATGGCCGTCGCCTCGGTGCCGCTCGGCCGGTTGCTGGCCAAGCGCGTCCTGCGGCCGCTGCGGCTGATCACCGGCGCCACGCGGCGCATCTCCGCCGACAACCTGGACCAGCGGCTCGCCGTCACCGGCCCGGCCGACGAGGTGAAGGACCTCGCCGACACCATCGACGAGCTGCTCGAACGGCTCGAGGCGTCGTTCGCCGCGCAGCACCGCTTCGTCGCCAACGCCTCCCACGAGCTGCGCACGCCGCTGGCGACGATGCGGGCTTCGCTGGACGTCGCGGTCGCCAAGCCGGACCCGGCCGCCTCGACGGTCGCGCTCGCGGACCGCCTGCGCACGGAACTGGACCGGGTCGATCACCTGCTCGACGGGTTCCTCGTGCTCGCCAGGGGGCAGCACGGCGCGCTGGCCGACGCCACCCCGGTCGGCCTCGGCGACCTCGTCGACGCCGCGCTGCACGAACGATCCGCCGACGCACAGGAGAAGGACCTGACCGTGACGGTGAACGTGCCACCGTCGACGGTGACCCACGGCAGCCCGGCCCTCCTGGCGCGGCTGGTGGACAACCTCGTCGACAACGCCGTGACACACAACGAAAACGGCGGATGGATCCAGATCACCGGAACCGCGGCCGCACAGGAGACCGTGCTGGTCGTCGAAACCGGTGGCCGGAGGTTCGACCAGCAAGAGGTCGACCGGCTCGCGCGCCCCTTCGAACGACTCGGCGGCGAACGCACCGGCTCCTCCGGCCTCGGTCTGTCCATTGTGGCCGCCATCGCCACCGCCCACGGCGGCGGGCTCACCCTCCACGCCCGCCCCGAAGGCGGCCTGCGCGTGTCATGCACACTTCCGGCCGCCAAGCCGGAAGTGGCATGAACCTCACCGACGCCGCACGCCCGAAGGTGGGCATCGGCCGATTGACGCGCCCCGGCCAGGTCAAGCCAGGAGAGCACGCGGTCAGCGACGTGCCGGGGACTCCTCGGTCTTGCGGGGTGCCGGTCGCGGGTCCTGACCGCCGAAGTCGGCCACCCGGTCCCAGAGCCAGTCGGCCATCGACGCGGCGACGGGCTCGTCGGGGTGTCCCGGCCGGCGCTTGACCAGTGCCCCGAACGCGACGAGGACCAGGTACGCCCCGGCGTCGTCGGTCATCACCTGTTCCCAGATCTCGTTCTCCGGCCAGTCCGGGTGCGCTTCCGGGTCGGCCTCGATCTCGGCGCTCATGGCGAGGATCTCGGCGGCGGACAGCAGGCGGAACGGCTCGGCCAGCCCCCACGCGGCGCCGGAGCCGGGCTGCTGGCCGTCGTGCCAGGCCACCAGATCCTCCGCTGCCATGGAGCCGACCTTGTCGGCGTCGGGCTCATCGGCGATCGAGACTCCCGGACGCAGGGTGGCTCGCAGTTCGGCGGGCAGCACCTCGTCCAACGCCGCCAGCGCGGAAGCCAGGTCGATGCCGAGCAACTGGTCCCGGAGTTGCCGCCACGCCAGTTCGATCACCCCGGTGCGGCGGATGTCCTCCAGGCCGATGTCCTGGTCGTGCGCCTTCTCGACGACCTGCTTGATCGTCCGGGTCGTCGTCACCAGGTACTGCATCTGCTCTTCGGTCGGGTACTCGCGCAGCAGTCGCAGACCGAGTTCTTCGGCGTCGTCGAACCGGTACTGCACCAGATAGGACCAGCCGAGCAGCAGGGCGACCCAGGAGTTCGCCGCGTCGGCCCGCATGGCCTCCTCGGCCGCGGGGACGAACCGGTCGGGCGGGGCGAAGCTGCCCAGCAGGTACACGGCGCGTTTCCCGAGCGCCTGGGGCAGATCGTCCGCCGCCGTCCGGGAGCAGAGAGCCACCGCCTCGTCGATCTGGCGCCACCCGTCCTCGTGCTCCCCGCAGAGTGCCTGGGCGGACCCCAGTTCCATCCAGTCGTCCCAGTCCTCCTGTTCCTCGGCCAGCACGGTGTGCGCCCACCGCAGCGCCTCGGCGTGCTCGCGTTCGGCGAACGCCAGGTGCCGCAGGGCGCGAGCCGCGTTGATGAACTGGTTGTCGCGGCGACCGGCCACCTGGAGGTAGAGGCGCCGCGCCTCGGCAGCGTCGCCACAGACCTCGCGGTGGTTGCCGAGCAGCAGCGACACACTGCTGCGCTCCGGCTGGACCGCGAGCACCTGCATCGCCAGCTCGGCGACCTTGGAGTGCGTCGGCTGCGCGCCGAAGAGCTCCCAGGCCAGGTCCAGGCTCCGCTCCACGGCGGCGCTGTCGTCGAAGGCCGTGCGGCCGGAGTCGTTCATCGCATTCCTCGCTGGGCTCGGTACGCCCGGAGCTGGTCGAAGGTGCCGTCGTCGACGCCGAACTCCAGCACCGGCGCCACCTGGTTGAACCAGGACGTCGTGGACGGGGTGATGCCGCCGACCGCGGCCAGTACCGCGTCGGTGGTGACCGGCACCAGCTCACCCCGGCTCATCGACTCGACCATCGCCTGCTGCAGCACGGTGGTCGTCAGGTGGCTGAGGTCGGCGCCGGAGAAGCCCTCGGTCGCCGTCGAGACGGCCATGACATCGACGTCGGCGGCCGGTTTGCCCTCCAGCGCGCCCTTCACGATCGCCGCACGGGCGACCGCGTCCGGCGGCAGCACCAGCACCGTCTTGTCGATCCGGCCAGGGCGGCGCAACGCGGAGTCGATGTCCCACGGCCGGTTCGTCGCGGCCAGGAAGTAGACCCCGTCGTTCGCGCTGTCCACGCCGTCGAGCTCCTCCAGCAGCTGGGTGACGAGCATCCGCATCGACTGCGACCCGCCCCCACCGGAGGTGCGCCGTCCGCCGAGCGCGTCGAACTCGTCGAAGAAGATCACGCACGGCGCGGCCGCGCGGGCGTGGCGGAACACGCTCCGGATCGCCTTCTCGCTCTCCCCGATCCACTTGCTGAGCAGGTCCGCGAGGGTCACGTGCAGGAAGGAGGCGCCGAGGTCACCGGCGATCGCCCTGGCGATGAACGTCTTGCCGCACCCGGGTGGGCCGTACATCAGCAGCGACCCGCCCGGCTTCTGCCCGAACGCCGCCGCCAGCTCGGGGTTGCGCAGCGGCGCGAGGAACGCGGTGTCCAGGTGCTGCTTGACCTCGGCGAGCCCCGCGACGTCGGCCAGCGTCACCGCCGGGCGCTCGGCGTCCCACAACGACGCCGACCCGGCGGCGCTGTGGTCCTGGCGGTCCTCGTCGGCCGGAGCCGGAACCGGGTTCGGCCGAGCCGTCCCGGCCGCGGGCTCGGCGGGTGGCGGCACGTTCGAGGCCCGCATCCGCGCCGCCATCAGCCGGGCGCGCAGCATGCGGATCCGCTCCGGAGCACCGCCGAAGGCCTCGAACGCCTCCAGCTCCATGGCGGCGCGATCCGGGTCCTGCTCCAGCAGCAGCGTGACGAAGTCCTCGCGCAGCGCCAGGTTGCTGGGATCGGCCTCCACCTCGCGCGCGATCACCTCGACGAAACTGTCCTCGTTCACCGCGCAGCTCCTTCGATCCAGCTTTTGAGCAGCCCCAGGTTCGCCAGCGGGATGTGGTGCCCGATCCGCGGGTGGTCCAGCACCACCCCGACGACGCCGGCCTTGCCGAACGCGGCGACGTAGTCGATCGCGGCCGGCATCGGCACACCGAACAACGGCGCCGTACCACTCTCCGAATCGACCAGACCCAGGCCGCGGGCAGCCTCGCTCGCCCGCTCGGCGCTGCTGTAGAGGCAGATCATCGGCCCCTGCTCGGAGGCCGCCGCGTAGGGCCGGGGCCGGTCGGCCGCGCCCCGCGCGATGAAGAACCAGTGAGCCAACCCGGTCACCTGCCGCCACAGCGCGATCTCCGCCGCCGTGTCCCCCGCCGGCGCGGCCTTGACCGCCTCATCCAGCCGGTCCAACTCGGCGACCACCGCGGGGTCGTTGTCTCTGGTCATGCGGTTCTCTCTCGTCTCTGCGTCCGGTTTCAGAGCAGAGCGAAGCATCCCGCGCCGACGAGTACGAACAGGTGGTCGAACTCGTCACCGTCCCGTGACCCCACGGGCGCCCCGGAAAGCGCCGCCTCCACAAAGGACCGCGCTGTGGTGTCAGCGCTTCCGGCTGCGGTAGGCGCGTTGCTGGCAACTTCGCGAGCAGTAGGCACGCGGACGGCCCGAAGCGGGTTGCTCGATCGGCTCGCCGCACACCGCGCAGGTTTCATCACGGGTTCCCTCACGCTGTGCGATGCGCAACTCGACGCCGTCGAGCAGGAGCGCCAGACCGAACTCGAACGGGTCCGGCTCCTCGAAACCGCCCGTCTCCCACAGCGCGGTGAGGGTCGGGTAGCGGCTCATCCGCGACCAGAGCCCGTCGCGCGCGCCCCAGAACTCCTCGTCGCTCACCCCGCTGTCCCGCTCGGCGCGCGCCGTCTCGGCCAGCGCCAGGGTTTCGGCGTCGAGGAAGCGGCCGAGCAGGCCCGCCACCGCCACGACCTGCGCCGGCGGCAGAGGGGTGCTCGCCAGGATGCTCAGCAGGTGCTCGTAGTACGCCAGCGCGTTCGGCCCCGGGAGGTGCCGCGTGCTGCGCTCCTCGGCCAGCCACGGGTGAAGTTTGCGCAGCTCCCAGCCGTGCCGGACGGCCGTCTCCAGTCGCTCGCGCCACGGGGCGCCGGGGTCGTCGGGCGCGGGCGCGTCCAGGACGGCGTCGCGCATGAGATCGACCAGGTGCTCCCGGCTGGGCACGTGCCGGTACAGCGACATCGTGGTGAAGCCCAGGCGCTCGGCGACCTTGCGCATGGACAAGCCCGCCAGGCCCTCGGCGTCGGCGACCGCCACCGCGGCGGCCACCACCCGGTCCGGGCTCAACCCCTGCCGCGCGTCCTCGCCGCGCCACAGCAGTTCGACCCGCTCGTTGTCCTGCGTCACCGAACACCTCCTGTTTATAGTATAAATACGTTTATGGCATACACAACAGAAGTCCACCTGGCCCTCGACGGCGACGACACCGGCCCCGGCACCCCGGACCGGCCCTTCGCCACGATCGACCGGGCGCGGAGGGCGGCCCGGGAGGCGGCGGGCGACGTGGTCGTCCACGTGCGGGCGGGCACCTACCCCGGGCCGTGGGAGTTCACCGAGGAGGATTCCACGCAGGACGGTAGCCGGATCACCTATCAGGCGCACGGGTTCGGCACCCCCGCGCAGGACGAAGTGGTGATCGGCGGCGGACGGGTGATCACCGGTTGGCGGGTGGGTGGAGACGGCGTCTGGGTCGCGGACGTCGGCACGCTCGACACCCGCCACCTCACCGTCGACGGTCGGCGCGTCGAGCGGGCCGCCATCGACGGAATCCCGGGCGAAGTGAGTGAAAACGAGTCAGGTTACGTCACGGATGCTCGCCTCGACTGGCGAGCGGGCGTCGAGTTCGTCCACCGGGGCGTCTACCCGTGGACGGAGGCCCGGCTCGCGGTCGAGTCGGTCGCGGACGGCACGATCACCATGAAGCAGCCCGCCTTCTCCTGGGCCCGGCAGCTCTACAACTACTCCTGGGAAGGCCAGACCTCCTCCGGCCCAGGCCTGCCGACCCGCGTGGAGAACGACCCGTCCTTCCTCACCGAACCGGGCACGTTCGCCCTGGACCGCTCCCGCCCCGGCGAGCACGTCCTGCACTACCTCCCGCGCACCGGCGAGGACCCCGCCGTCACCCGGGTCGTCGCTCCGGAACGGGACACCCTGCTGGTGGCGACGGGGGCCGGCGGCCTCTCCTTCCGCGGCCTGGTCTTCGCCGACACCACCTGGCTGCGCCCGACCGGCGACCGGGGCTTCCTGCACTACCACGGCAGCGGCTTCCACGACGGCGGCCGGATCGACACCGTGGTCGTCGTGGAGGGCCAGTCCTGGCTGACCGTCACCGGCGAGCCGGAGACCGTCCCGGCGTGCGCGTCCCTGGTCGGGACCACCGGCATCCGGTTCGAGGGCTGCCGCTTCACCCGCCTGGGCTCGACCGCGCTCGGCGTCACCGGTGGCACGGACACCGTGGTGCGCACGTGTGGGTTCGACACCCTCGCCGCCGGCGCCATCACCCTGACCGGCACCCACCGCGCGGTGGTCGAGGACAACGAGATCCACCGCGTCGGGCTCGACCACTCGGGCTCGCCCGGCATCGCCCTCCTCGACACGGTGGACTGCACGATCGCGCACAACCGCGTGGACGACGTCCCGCACTGCGGCATCGTGGGCGGCCCGGCGAAGGGCACGCGCATCCTGCACAACCACGTCACCGGTTCCATGGGCGTGCTGGCCGACGGCGGCGGCATCTACGTGTCCGGGCCGCAGGGCGAATCACACGAGGACGGGGCGGTGGTGCGCGGCAATGTCGTGACTGACACCCGCACCCCGTACAACTTCGCCCTTTACACCGACTACGGCGCCGCGTGGGTGACGGTGGCGGACAACGTGGTGCGGCGCGCCGACAACACCGCCGTGCTGCAGGTCCACCCGCCGCTGAACAACGTGATCTACCGCGGCAACGTATGGGACGCCGACCCAGTCGGCAGCGACGCCGTCCCGGACTCGGTCACCTACGAAAACAACACGACCCTGACCGACGCAGCCGCCCTGGACGCCGCCGAGTCACACACCCAAGCCGGCCCTCGCCACCCCTAACCCCACCCGGCCCGCGCCCCCTCCACGGGTCGCGGGCCCCGGGGAGCGAAATACAGTCGTAGTGGGCGCGCCACCGACGAAGTCCCGCGCACCGCCCGCCTCCACAAAGGACCGCGGCACTAGCAAAGAACCCCAAGGTGGCCTAACCCGAACACCGGACCACAACCCTTGGGGTTCCGGGGGCGAAGCCCTCCGGGCGGGGCGTGGGGGTTGCACCCCCACAAAACAAAACGAAGCGAGCAGATCGGCGCTTCCCGCCAATACAACTCGCCCCGAGCGACGTGGACCTTGGGGAGCTTACTCAAACATAAGAGATTAGGTTAGAGCCCTGGAAGAGCTCCGAGAGGAGCTTCCCAGCCTCGATACCCCAGAGTCGACGTCGATCAAGCGCGACCGTCCCGGCCGCGCCCGGCAACTCGGCACGGAGCAAGTCGAGCAGCTGATCGCCGACTACCAGTCAGGCGCGACCGTGTACGAGCTCGGTGACCGGTTCGGCATCGAACGGCGAACGGTCAGCAACATCCTCCACCGGCACGGCGTGCCGATGCGCCGCCGCGGCCTCTCGCCCGACCAGGTCGACGACGCCATCCACCTCTACAACCTCGGCTGGTTCCTGGCACGGGTAGGCAAACACCTGAGCGTCGACCACACCACCGTGCTGACCAAACTCCGCGAACGCGGCATCCCCACCCGCGACACCCACGGCCGACCACGAGTCTGAGCGTCACCGAGACCAGGTCGGGCAGGGTTGAATCTGGTCGTCAAGCTGGCCGCCAGTAGTAGGCCGGTCAGGGGCGCTTATGTGACAAGCACTTGTTGGTAAAGCAGGTCTTCGGCCTCGAGCAGTTCGCGTTCGACGGCCTCGGTGAGGGGGCGGTCGTCGATGAGCACGCCGAACTCGACGTTGCCGTGTTCGGCGCTCCACGAGTAGTTCGCACTGGTCACCAGCAGGAACCTATGGTCGATCGCGAGGAACTTCGCGTGGTTGCGCACGCTCCCACCGTCGAAGACCTTCGTACGCAGGACGACGGCTGGCCACAGGTGCGTGGCGACCTCAGATGTGGTCGGCGCGCCCCGCCCCGCAGCTGCCGCGTCGAGGTACACCCGCACGGTCAACTCCGGCCGTCCGGCGGCCTGCCGCAGGGCTTGCCACAGTCCTGAGGAGCGTTGAAAGTTGAAAGTGGAGCAGGTGATGGACTGCCGTGCGCTGTCGACAAGGTGCGGCACGGAGGCGGTGAGCGGCCCACTACGCGCAAGATGCCCCGGCATCGTCCACAAGGGCGTCGCCGAGGTCGGGGCGGACCGTGCGCCTTCGACGGCCCGCAGGACGGCGATACGGGACGCCGGAGAGCCGACGGCCAGCAGTGCCCGGACCGTTGCGCGGTTCCCTGGGGCGACAGCCCTCAGCGCGCTGGTGAGGGTGTCGCCGTCGGCGAGCCGGTCCGCCAGCAACCCCGCCTCGGTTCCGGTGAGTCGCTGACCCAGTTCCCAGGCCGCCGCAGGGTCAATCGGCGCGTCCGAAGAACCCAACACCACTCCCAGGGAGGTCGACGAGGAAGCGCCGGTCGAGGAACCGGTTGGCCCTTTCACATGAGGTCTCCGACGCCATGACACAGCAGTGGCAGGCGGCGCCGTGCAGAAAGTCCTCGGGGTCCTGTGGGGTGCGCATCGCGCAGATTGGGTCTGAGGAGCATCGGGTGGCCCGGTACAGCGCGCCGGATACAACGCGTTCGAGCCGGTCGGGTTCACTGAGCTGCACCAGCCCGCCGAGGGTGCCATCGCTATCGGAGGCGGTCGTGCAGATGAGCAGCCCGGCCGCCGCTTCGCGGCTTTCGGACTCGGGCCAGGCGTACAGCCGTTCGCTCAGACTGGCGGCGGAGTAGCCGCACGTCATGGCCAATTCACGAATCAAGACGTGCGCGAAGGTGTGGATGAGCCAGTAGCGCGGCGGCCTGAGCCGGGTGTCGGGGTCGACATCCTGCGCGGTCTCGGAGAAGCGACGGTAGAAGTTGCGTCGATGCGCCTCTCGATGGGCACGCCAGATGTCCGTTGTTTCGATCCGCGTTTCCCACGCCGCCACGGCCGCCTCGTCGAGCTGCAGGTAGATACCCTCGCCGCGATCTTCCGTTGCCACCGTCCACGCCGGGTAAGGCGCTCTGGTCAGCGGGGCTAGGCGTTGGGGCAGGTCACCGACCCGGTCCATGTCGTCGATGCGGGTGAAGCCGACGAGCGCGTTGACCTTGCGCAGCCGTTCGACGGCCAGCACCCTGGTGATCTCCGGTCGCAGCTCGGGACCGCGATCCCGCCGGGACAGCGTCAGCCCGCTTACCTCGTCCTCGTGCCGGAGCCCGAGCGGGTCCTTGAGCAGGTACTGCCATTCTGGGACGAGCAGGTCCACCGGATCCCACTGCTTGGCCCAAGCGTCCAATTCCTGGGCCGATTCCGGCGGCAGGAGAGCAGTCGCGACGGCCTGGGCAAGCTTGTCGTCCGAGAGTTCGGCGACGTCGACCTTGCCGTCGAGCACGTCCCGCAGGGTGTCCAGGTCGTCGGCGTACTTGGCGAGCTTCTCGCCCAATGCCACGCGGATGCGCGCGGCGAGGTCGCCGGTCTCTTCCTGTGATGACTCGGGCATCACGACGATCGACTGTGTTGCCGGGAACCAGAGGTTTGACGCGCCGACGAGCATGAGCCGCGCTTCGTTGCGGCATCCCTTGGGTTCAAAGGCGTCGAGGTGAGGATGGCGGCCACGGCAGCGTGGAAGCTTGCTCTTGCCTGCCTCACCCTGAGCTTCGTTCATCCCTCGCCGTGCGCCGCATGACTCGCATGCGATCACAGCCGATGCGCCTTTGCCCGCAGTGCGGTCAACCATCTTCAGCGCCGGGAACTCCGCCTGGGGGCAAGGGTTCCAGTGGTGTACCCACTCGTCGTAGGGGAACTCGTCGAGGTGACCGTCCACGCAGGCCAACAGATACCGGGCGGGCACCGCCGTGCGCCGGGCCGGCTTACGAGTCCGGTTGCCCGACCTGCCGGTGCACTTGGCGTGCTCGAAGCAGGCCAGGTCGGCGCGAAACGGGTGGGTGTTGGTATACGCGAACTGCGAAACCGTGCCCAGCATGTCGCATCCGGTGCAACGCAGCCATTGCGGAAATACCCGGGCGGGCACACCGAGGTCATCGCCCTCGGTGGACAGGCTGATCTTCTTCGGTTGCCACGGGTGGAGGCTCAACTGCACGTCGCGGGAACGAAGCAGCTTCGCCACGACCTCCCGCAATCGGGGCGCCCGGACCGGTCGGATGCCATCGCGGCGCCGCCAGATCCGATCCCAGTCGTCCAGGCCAGTCGGCATGATCGTGAACTGCGGCAGGTCCATGATCGCGCCGGGTCCGTAGGTGTAGAGCAGCGACGACGGGCGGCCCGAGCCGACCTTCGCGCGGTTGTGCTTGGCCGCCTTCTCAGCCTCGCGCTCGGCGTCGCCCAGTGGGTCGACGGGGGTCGCGGCGTCATAGACGAACCGGGTATCGACGGTCACGGATTCTCCTGAGGTGGTTCCCACCGCGGTGCTCCGGGCGGCGCGATGTAGGCGAGGTTCTCCCTGATGGGGCTCACCAGGAGGTTGATCTCCGGCTGCACCTCTCGCATCGAGTTGGCCACCACGAACGGCGGCGCGTCCCGCGAGTCCGCGCGGGATTTGGCGTTCTCCGCGCTCATCATTAGCGCGTCATGTCGTGTGTCGTCGGTGACTTTCTCGTAGACCAGCGACTTCCGGTGGTCAGCCAGATACTTGCGGCGTTTTTCCCAGTGGTCGAGGCGGTTCACCAGTTGATCTCGCGCCCGGCGGGCGGCGTCCTCGTTCGACGCGCCCAGCACCCGGCTGACCAGGGCGTCGATGAGGTCGACGACGAAGTCGCGCCGGCTGTCGATGCCGCCCGCGTTGTGCTCGGGGGAGAGTCCTTGTGTCTCCGCCGCTTGCAGGACCCGCGTCGCGCTGACCAGAAGGCCATCCAGTCCACGGTCGAGTGAGGTCGCCGAGAACGGCGTGACCGACAACGCCTCGACCTGGGCGTAGAACGTCTCGTGGTAGTGCCGGAACTGCTCGAAGTGCGCCAGATCGCGCGGTCGTGCCCAGTTGCCCAGCGACACCACCAGGCCCGGCCGGGTTGCGTCCCGGCCGACGCGCGAGGACGCCTGGATGTACTCGGCGGTGTTCTTCGGCTGGCCGACCACGAGCATCAACCCGAGCCGGGTGACGTCCACACCGACCTGGAGCATCGACGTGGCCAGCACCGCATCGAACGGAGCGACCTCGCGCGTGGGCACCGGCTTCTTCGCCTCTCGCGAGGCCCGCAGTTCGCGCTTGCCGGCCGTGGAGTCGAACCTGGGTTCGAAGCTCACGGCCATCTGGTCCAGCGTCGCGGTGATATCGGCGCTGGCAACCCGAGAGGTGAGCTCGGCGACGTGCAGCGAACCGAAGTTGGTGCCGGTCCGGCTGGGCAGCAATGACCACGGGCGGCGCTTGGCGAGCGCGGTCTGGATGTCGTCGCCCATGTACCGCGCCATGCCCGCGAGTTCGCGGGTGGCGCTGAAGTACGCCACCAGTGACAGGTACGGATCAGCCGCCTCGCCGCAACGGTCGAGCAGCAGTTGGCCCGCCGCCATCAGCACCTCGGCCACCCGGATCTCGGCGGTGGTCAGGCGGACGCCCGTGGTCGACAAGCCGACGTAACGCCGTCCGGGGAACTTGTCCGAGATTGGTTCTTCCTTGGAGAAGAACGTGTTGCCCGCGTCCAGCACCTGCGGCGGAAAGATCGTGATATCCCGCCCGTACAGCGCTTTGACCTGGTCAGCGGCGTTGCGTGCCGTCGCGGTGGACGCGACCAGCAACGGCCGCACCGTACGGTGGTCAGCGGTTCGCCATGTGGTCATCACGTCGATGGCGACCTCGAACAGCCCGACCGTGGTCCCGAGCGCACCGGTGATCAGGTGCAGCTCATCCTGGATGACCAAATCCGGCGGGCGCAGCCGGGAGGCCGGACGCACCGCGGCTGCGGGAAGGCCGTCCTTGGCCGGGTGCTTGTTGCCGTCCTTGATGTCGCAGTGCTTGTAATCAGGGTGAACGAACCCGTGCCGCTCGCACCGCCGCGACACATACCCGAACAGGGATGCCGCCTCGCCTTCGCGCGCCAGCCGGGCGAACTTGTCGACCGTCGCGATAAGGAACGCGGGCACGAGCCGGTAGATCTCCTCGTCCACCGTCAGCACCGGCAGTCCCTCCGCCGACGTGCCGCCCTCAGCGAATGGACACTCGGCCAGGTCGTCGCCGCAGTAGACGTGCACTCGTCGGTTCTCGGCCCTGGCTTTCACATCCCCTGGCCCGATCCGGGTGCCGCACCAGGGACACCGCTGGATCTGCAACACGGTCAGCCGGTAGTTGCCGCCGGCGTTGTTCGCCCGCGTCAACTGTTGTTCGGCTTCGTCGAACCGCTTCGGGCTCACGTCCGTTCCGACCCACAAACCGATCCGGAACGGCTCGGCCCCCCACGTCGCCACGTCGTCAAGCCGGGCCAACTCCGCGGCGCACACGAGAGAGGTGGCGCGTTGAAACTGCTGGGCCGTGAGTAGTCGCAGTGTGTACCGCATCAGCACCGCGATCCCGGAATTGCCGTCCAGCGGGCCGTCCGGTGTGGACACGATGCCCTGGCGCCGCCGAATGGCGAACGTGTACGCGGCCAGTCCGAGGTACGCCTCGGTCTTGCCGCCACCAGTGGGGAAGAACAGCAGCTGGGCCTTCGGATCATTGCTGGAACGCCGCTGCGCCGCCGGGTCGGTCAGCATCGGCAGCTGCATGAGCACGAACGCCAACTGGAAAGTGCGCCACGAGTGCGCCTTCGGCCCCTGCGCGAGGACCGCCGCCCGCGCCTGGCCGATGCTCTCGCCGGGATTGCTTGCCCGGCGCTGGGCCACTTGCGTTTGAACGCGCTGATCGGCCATCACGCGGTTCATGAACCGGAAGCACCGCAACGCTTCGTCGTCGGTGAGCAGGTGGTCAAGGCCATCTGCGAGCTGCCGTTGCACCTGCTGCGCTTCTCGTACCAGTTCGATGCCGTCCTCACGTAGGTGCTCAGGCAGCGCCTCGGCTCTGGCGAGTTGCTCGTCGAGCCAGGTGCGGTATCCGGCGACGACCGGCTCGAGCCCAGTCCGCAGCTCCTCGCGGCTCGCGGCCTGCAGTGCCCGCATATCCAGCAGCGCTGTCCCGATCTCCTCGGCGGTGGTCTGCGGGGTCTGCACCGTCGGCAACCAGGTCGTCCACACGGCACTGGCGCGCCGACTCTCGCCGGACGCCTTCCAGTCGACCGAGCAGGTGCGCCCGATGGCGAACTCCAGCCGGTCACGATACTGGAGCCTCAGGCGCCGCAGCTCGTCGTCCCGTTCCTCGCGAGTATCGGCCAGCCTGTCGGAAACCGGCAGGAAAACTTCGCGGCCACCCGCTTCGACCAGCAGTTTTGTTTGATACAGCCAAGCGTTGACGGGAATCTTGCGCGGCGCGACCCGATCGTTGCACAGCGCCACCTCGATCAGCTTCTTCCCGCCCTCGACGTCGTCGTAGCGGTCCACCCTGAGCACAACGGTGTCCCGCAGATGGATCGTCGTCGTATGCGCGGGGTCGAGCTTGGTAACGCTGATTGTCTTCTTGATCTCGATGGGTGTGCGCTTATATCGGCGAACGGTACTTTCGCTGTTCTCCCGCTTCTCTTTGGTCGGCTCGTACTGTCCCCACGAAGCGGTCACGGTGAACTCGCCCAAGTCGTCGGGGATCTGGCAGCGCAACCCCATCGACGCCGGGATCATCAGACCGCGCTGCTGCGGCTGATCCTCGACATTGTCCTCGTCTGCCCCCGCACCGCTCTCGTCTACAGCGGTGACCGGAACCCCACGGCTCTCATCAGCGTCGGTCGCGTCACCGACGTCGGTAGCCGCCTCGGCCTCGTCGGCGTCCGACGGGTCCTCCCGCCCAGACGCCAACCGCACCGGCGCGATCCGCCCCACAAGGTAGGCCACGTCCGGCACACCATCGAGGACTTCCTCGGGGCCGTTCGCCGGGCCGAGCAACTCCCGTTCCAGGATGTCGACCAGGTTCTCCCGTACTGTGAGCGACTCCCTGGTCGGCTCGTACGCGAGCCGATACTGCGCCTCTCGCGGGGCGGTCACTTGTTCTCCCTATCGTCCGCAGGACGCGGCACCGCCGTTTCAGCCGGAGCTTGCGCGCGTCGGTGGTTTTCTTCGAGGAGCCGATACAGAAGTTCATCGCGTGACACCGAGTCCACAGTAAAGCGCGTCAGGTTATTACGCTCATGAAAGTCATAAGTCGGTTGAACATCTGCCCAGTCAAAAATGGAGAGTACCTCTAAATCTAGCTCAACGAACAGCGCTCGAAGCTCGTCGATCTCCGAGGAGCGATGGTTCGCATCACTGAAAGCGTTCATTACCGGCCTGAGTCCGCCGCGCGCTTGGCAAAGTTTCTCCAGCGTCACTTCGAATTGCATCGCCGCATCAGTGTGCAAACTCGTGACCACCCAGGGAAATGTATTAGAAAGCCTGCGAGGCGCATAGCTTGGATCATCCCTTGTTGTCGCGCCGTAACTGAGAACCCAATGATAGTGAAGACTCGATGCCACTTGTGCATAAATAGACCATTCGACAGTCGGGAATACGACCACTCCCATGTCAATTCTGGTGTCCGTCGGAATCCAGCGTGGCATCAATAGGTTACTGGTGCGCGGAATAGCAATCGCACGTTCCAGGCCGCGCAATCCACCGTAAAGAGCATTGGCGGAGCGCTCGAAATCCCACCATCGCTCACGGCTGGCCTTTGTTGTAGGCTGCTCGCGCCACGGACGTTGGTTTGCATTCAGGTGCGCCCACAATGGGCCCGCCAGCCTGGCTTCACCTTCAGGCAGGCCGTTGAGGTCGATCAAGTACTCTTCAGGTTTAGCGGGGTTGCCCTGCGAAAGGTCGACTGCCCGAATGTATGGAAGCAGCCTTGAAGTCAATTCAGGGTGTTGGCGTAGCCATTCTTGTGCACGATCCGCGGAAACGCGGAACCCGTCACCGTTAGGATAGGTCCCAACATATGAACGAACGGGCAAGTTTCTCGCGGGTTGCTTCGGGTCGCCGACAAGACTCTTGCCCTGGATTGCCATGTTATTCTTTGTGATCCACATCTTGATCACCGACACCGAGGCTCCGTCGGGTCCCCAATCGAAGGCTTCTGAGGCGCACGCCAGGCTTGCACCACTCGATAACACTTGATCAAGACCCACAGTCTTGGTATGCGACTGTGAAATTGATTTGGTAACAACAATGCCAATCTCCCCTTCGGATGAAAGGAGGCTGGATTGGCGGAGCAGGAAGTATGCGGCGAGGTCAGCGTCACCTGTAACCCTTGCCGCGAGAACTTCTTTGAGGTAATCGCGATAGTTCTTTCCGTAAAACGTTGTGATCTTCTTGCTGTGAAGAAAGGCTGGGTTGCCCACTATTGCGTCGAAGCCGCCGCGTTCCATCACATCCGGCACCATGAGAATCCAGTGCAGAGGCTTCCAGCGTTCGTAGTCTGTGCGCACGGTCGGGGTGAGTCCAGCATCGAGGATGCCATCAAGCATGGTGCGGTCGGCCCCGTTGTGCGCCAGGTTCAGCGCCCAACTGAGATTTGTGTACGCGGAGTTCAGGTGTTTGCCTGGCTTGCCGCCGTGCTGAAGCCCGGTGGCGATCACCGCGTCGCCGATTTCGGCAAGCTCCGCGACGAGTTCGCGGTACTCCCGCCACTGTCGGCGCTTGGTGGTCGCCGAACGCTGCGGGTCGGCGTCGTTGACCTCGGTTGCGAGCTGCCTGCGCAAGGTGACTGCGCGCTGCAGCGTGCTGTCGACGTCGGGCTGGAACGGCATCTGCCGTGGGAGGTCAGGATCGATGTGTTGATACTTCAGTTGCAGGACGTCGGTGAGGCCGAGCAGGGAGTTGCCGTGCAGGATCTTGTCGTCCACGAAAGAAAACGGCAGTTTCGGGTCGAGCGACACTAGCCAGAGCGATAGTTTGCACATCTCCACCGCCATGCCGTTGATGTCCGCCCCGTACAGGCAGGTCGCCACCACGGTCCGGATGGCGTGTGTCATCTGCTCGTGCGGCGTACCAACGGCCGCACCTTCACGCTGCCACGCCTCCACCAACCGCTCCGCCAAGTAGCGGGCAGCAGCGACGAGGAACGCACCCGAGCCGCAGGCGATGTCGGCGACCTTGAGGTCGAGAATCCGCCACGACTCCTTCAGCACCCAGCCGTCCACTTGTTGGCGCGGTCCGGGGTCGTAGACGAGGGGTTCCAGTGCGTGCAGCACGACCTCCTCGGCGAGCGACCGGGGCGTGTAGTGAGCGCCCGCCGTCGCTCGTGACGGCGTCTCGGCCAGCAGTACACCTCCGGGCAGCACGACTAGGGGTCTGTTGCGCAGGTCGCGGCGGATGATCCCGACGAACGGTCGCAGCCGGTCCCGTAGGTCCGCGTCAGCGGTCACCGCGCGCAGCGCGCGTTCGGCGTCCTCGACCTTGTCGTTGTCCCGGTACGCCTTCGCTAGTGCGGCTTTTCTAGTCTTGAGGTGCTTGCCGGCGGCGGGCTGGTGTTCGATGACCCAGGCCAGCAGCGCGCCGACGAACGCGTCGAGTTTCGGTTCGGTCGCCGCCAGGTCTTCAAGCACCGTAAGGGGAATCTCCGGTTCGTCGCCTTCCTTGCCGATAAGTCCGACCGTCACCTCGTCGACCTCGGCGCACGAGTAGCCGAGCAGGCCCTCGTAGATGTAGCCGATCTGCTCGACATCGATGTCGCGGAAAGAGATACGCCGAGCGGGCTGCCCCTTGAGCTCGGCGAACTGGACGGCGCGCAGCACCTCCAGCATCACGCGGTCGGACACCGTGATGGCCAATGTCTCTTGTGGACCGCGTGCGGCGAGGAACGGAAACCGGCCGGAATCGAACAGCGAGCCGCCGTACGACGGCAGTCGAATGTCTTCAAAGGACGCTCCCCGGTACAGCGCCTGTGAGGTGGCAAGGAGGCGGTGCCAGGTTAGGTGGGTGGCGTCGAGGGCTTCGCTGCCTTCTTCGCGAGCGCGGGCGTCAAGCGCGTCCAACTCCTCGCTGATGCCATATCCGAGGGTGAACAGGCTGCTCTGGGGCAACAAGTTGCGTTCCTCGGCGAAGAGCAGGAACACCACCCGCATCATCACCGTGACTGCTGCCTCGTACACGTCCGCCCGCTTGGTGGGCAGAGGGTCGGGGCCGTCCGCGGCCAGCGCGGCTTCGGACAGCGCCTGCACCAGCAGCTCGACGGCGCGGCGGACCTGCGTGCCCAGTGCCTCGGTGATCTCCTCGGCGGCGGCGACCGACTCGCCGAACAGCGCGGTCAGCCGGTCCTCGGGCTTGCCGCCAAGCAGCCGGCGGCGCTGGAGCAATTCGATGAAGGCGTCGCGGGTTTGCGGTTCCTCAATCCACGTCTGTGCGTCCACGATACCCGACGCGACCATGGTTTCCTTGCGAGCGCTGACGATCGCCCACCACCGGCCGTCGGTGACGAGACCGATCGGGACCGCGTTGGCGCGCAGCAACTCTTCGAGCCGGTCGATCGGGGTGTTCGCCCACCCGTCGTCAAGCGGGTCGCGCAGGGAGTCGACCGGATCGACGACGAGTACCAGCGCGCCAATCGTGTCGCCGTGCACGAGTGCGCCGGTCGCGCGCACGGTGACGGCATGGTCGGGAGACCGTACCTCGTCCCTCTGCGTGGCGGCGGTGTAGGAGTCGCGCCACCCGAGCACGTCTCGCAAGACGACATCCGCCCAGGTGTCCCGCTCCTGACGGTAGAATTCGAGCGCGGCGGCGTCGTCCCGCCGTTTGTCCCAGTTCTCCCATGCCTTCTCAAACGCGACCTTGGCGTCTTTTAGCGCCGTGATGGCGTCCTTGGCCGGCACTGGCATGCCTTGCGGCCATACCCGCCTGAGCACGGGTATGGCGAGGAATGGCCCGTCGGTGTCGACGAGTTCCAGCCATCGGCGGTGTAGGTTAGCTCCGGTGGGCGCGGATCGATGGTTCATGCCCGCACCTTCCCGGTCTCGGCGTCGGCGGGGGTCAACGCGAACACGACGGCCGCAGCTGACACGTGCGGCCGGATGTCGCGGTAGCGCTCGCCGATTGCGGCGACCTCCCGCTGTTCTTCGTCGTCCAGGCTCACCTGCCGGTCCTCCATCGCCCGCAGGTCCCGACGGCGCTGTGCCTGCTGGTCATCGGTGAACAGCTTCTCCTCCTCGGCGCGGATTTCCCCCGACAGCCGATCGCGGGACTCGCGCAAATTGATCCGGAACGCGCCGAAAATCTCGCGCACCCTCGCGATGTCGGAGTCCCGGCGCTTCTGGAGCGCTTCGGTGACCTGTGTCTGGCGGGACTCGGCCTTGCGGGCCATGGCGGATAGCAGACGGTTGCGCAGTCGCGAGCCCTCGGCGTTCCACAGGTCGGCCAGTGCCGTGCGCACGTCCTCCCCGGCGAGAGACAGGTTCTCCGCGTCGAGGGTCGCATCAAGCACTTCTTCCACCTTCGCCTCGGACATGGTGTTGCCGTGCACTCGGATGCCAGTGAGGAAGACCTCCTCGTGCAGTCGAAGTCCACCACGGCCGACCAGGACCAGCCGTGACACCGCCGCCACGCATGACTGGGGAAGGCCGTCGGCCACGACGGCGGTCACCCGATGGACCGGGGAGTCGATCCCGAACAGGGCGCTCCGCAGTACGCGGGTGGCGCGCTGCATGAGGGCGTGGCCGAGGTGGATGTGAACCAGGTCGTGCCGGCCCTGCGCGGCCTTGTCGTCGAACGTGATCGGTCGCAGCGTGTCGGGCTCCAACCGGGTGTCCAAACCACGCAGCGCGGGCTGCCACGCCGACCCCAGCCCTGGAACGGCGAACACGGCCGCGTCGGTGTCCTGGGCGAAGGAGAAGTCCTCCAGCAGCGGGGGCTGGGCGGTGAGCGCGAGCGCGGCGTCCACGACTCGGCGGGCGTTCGCCGGGGTCAGGTGCATTTCCACCTTGTGCTCGTCGTAGGTGCGGGACAGCTCGGTGAGCCGACGGTTGAGTTCAAGACCACCGGCGAGCGCGCGGGTGATGACCGCGTTGCCGTCGTCCGGCGCCGCGGGCTTGGCCTTGCGGCCTCCAGCCGCTGGGCCGAAGTGGTTGCGCACCTCGAAGTCGACCACCTGGTTGACCGAGCCGAGGTCCGCGGCGACGGTCCCGATCTTGTCCGCGATCCGCTCCACAAGAAACCGCAGGTCGCGCGCGTACTGGGAGTCGGCGGAGTCGGGCACGAACCGATAGATCTGCGGGGTGTTCCGCTGGCCATAGCGGTCGATCCGGCCGATCCGTTGCTCCAGCCGCGACGGGTTGAACGGGATGTCGAAGTTGACCAGCCGGTGGCAGTAATCCTGCAGGTCGATGCCCTCGCCAGCCGAGTCGGTCGCGACCAGTACCCGCACCGGGTGCTTGGCGGGGTCCTCGGTGAACTGCGCCCGGATCAGCTCGCGCTCCTCTGTCGGGGTCGAGCCCTGGATGGTGGCCAGCACGTCCCGGTAACCCCGCTGGATCAGGACATCGACGATCCACTCCAATGTGGCGGCGTACTCGGTGAACACAACCACTCGCTCGTTGATCCACGTCCGGCCATCAGGGCGGCAGGTCGCGTCCAGGAACTTGATCAGCGCCTCCAGCCGTGAGTCCGGCCGGTGCTCGTAGCGGGAGCCCCACCCGATCAACGATTCGATCTCGCGTCCGGTGGCCGTCACCAAAGGGTCGGAGCCCTTGCTGTGTCGGAGTGCGGTGAACTCGGGGTGCTCGGTGGCGCCTTCTTCCTCGTCGGACTGGCCGCTGCCCAGCACCTCGGCGTAGTACTGCTCCTCGTCGTCGAGGGCGAGTTGGTGGCCGGTGCTCGCGGCCTGCTCGTATTGCTCCAGCGTGCGGGCGAACGACCAGGGGCTGGACAGGAAACGCTTCTTCAGCAGCATCGCCACCAGGCCGCCGGAACGCCCCTTGCCGTTCGTGCGTGCACTGTCGGTGAGGATGCGATCCAACAGGGCGAACTGACGCTGCTCATCGTCGCTTGGCGTAAACACGATCGGCTTAAGCTCCCGCTTGCGGAAGTCCTTCTCCGGCAGCTCGGTCTTCAGCCTCCGGACCGCGACCTCCCGCAACGCCCGCTCGTCGAGATTCGCGCCCCGGCTGAAGCGCCGTCCGTCGATCATCTCCAGTAGCGCGGTGAACGACTCCGAGTAGCCGTTGTGCGGGGTCGCGCTCAGGAACAGCCGGTGCTCGCACTTGTCCGCCAGTGCCTTTGTGGCCGTCGTACGCTGGCTGTCGACGGCGTAACCACGCCGGCCGGGCGCGGTAGTCGGGCTCGCCGGCGCAACATGATGGGCCTCGTCGACCACGAGAACGTCAAAGGCGAACCGCCGGGCCGAGGCGGTGTCCGCGACGTCAGCGAATACGTCACGCAACAGCCGCTGCGCACGCAGGGTTGGCAGCCACGACATGCTGACGATCACCCTGGGGAACAGCCGGAACGGGTTCGCGGCCAAACCGTGGCTACGTCGCACCCGCGCCAACAGGTCGCTGTTGACGATGACGAAGTCTAGGCCGAACTTCTCTCGCATCTCGTCCTGCCACTTCAGCGCCAGGCTCGGCGGGCAGACGATCACCACGGACCGGGCACGATGGCGCAGCAGCAACTCCTGGACCACCAGACCGGCCTCGATGGTCTTGCCAAGACCGACGTCGTCAGCGAGCAGCAGATTCGTCCGCGAAGACTGAAGCGCCCGGCGCAGCGGTTCGAGCTGATACGCCTCCACGTTCGCGCCGCTGCGGAAGGGCGCCTGGTAGGAGTTGGCGTCAGCCGAGGTCACCGCACCCCAGCGCACGGCGTCGACAAAGGCGGCCAGCGTGTTGGGGTCGTCGAACGCGTCCAGATCGATCCTCTCCGGAAGTCCCTGGTCGGGCGCGACGGTGTGGCCAACCTCCAGCTCCCACACAACCGTGAGCTCCTGGCCTAGTCGGTCCTCCTCCAATGACTGGAGACTCACCACGTGCGTCAGACCAGCGGCGCCCTCGTCGGCCGGACTGCGCGGCAGTCCCTGCTGCCGGACCGCCGCAACCGCCCACGTCGACCCGCGGACGTTCACCACTTGGCCGAGCTCCGGGACAGGCGGCATCACCGGCGTCCCAGCGGCGTCCGCGCGCTTCCCCTGCTCCGCCGTGATCGTCACGTTCATCCCTTCGTCGGTCACCGAAGCGCCATCTTTCTCTCGACTTGCGATTTTCGCAAGTCGAGAGCTAGTGTTGCCGGGTGTCAAGTGTTCCCGAGCGTGTGTTGAGCCTGATCGAGGCTTCCGGGCTGACTCGCCGCGAGTTCGGCCAGCAGGTCGGCCTCGACGAGTCGAAGATGTCCAAATCGCTCAGCGGCGCCCGCCGCTTCTCCTCCGTCGACCTCGCCCGGATCGCCGACCTGTGCAAAGTGACAGTGGACTGGCTGATCACCGGCGAGGAACCGCCACTGGCCCTCGCGGCCCGAACCACCAGCGGCAAGGCAGGCATTGCCCTGACCGCCGCGAAGCGGTATAGCACGCTTCGCACGGACGTCGCGCCCCTTGGCTATCCGCAGCCATGGCAGGCAAGGGGTCAAGGTCTCGCCGAGGGCGGATACGCCGAGCAGGGCCGGTCGTTGGCCCGTGACGCTCTGACTCGGGTCAAGGGTGCCGGGCACTCGATTGCCACTGGCAACCTGGTGACACTTGTCGAGGAGGTCTTTGGCGTCGACGTGGCTGTTGTCGAACTGGGCACAGGATTCGACGGCCTCGCGGCGTCGTCTGAGCACGTCAAGCTGGTCGTGCTGGCCACCTCGCATGTACCGGCCCGGCAGCGCTTCACGCTCGCCCACGAACTCGGCCACCTGCTCGCTGGTGACGACCAGGACATCCACCTGGACCGGGACGTCTACGACAAGGCCCAGTCGAAAGACCCCAGCGAAATGCGCGCCAACGCGTTCGCCGCCTCCTTCCTCATGCCCGAGGAACTGTTGCGAATCAGACTCGGCTCGGCTGGCCTTAACGAACATTCCTTCGCAGCACTGGCGTGCGACCTGATGGTGACCCCGTCGGCACTCGCCTATCGCCTGCTCCACCTACGACTGATCGACGCGGGCACCTGCGACCGTTACAAAGCCATCACCGCTTCCAGGGCCGCGAGCATGGCCGCCCGCGGTGAGGAGTTCGCCCAACGGGTCACTCAAGCCAGCACACCGCGCCCACCTGGTCTCCTGGTCCGGGATACCTACGCGGCGTACGAAGCCGGCGCCGCCACTCTCCGTCCCTACGCCAACCTGCTCGAAGTTGACGTCGACGAACTCAGACAGGCACTTGAGTCCGAACACGGAACTCCCGATGCCCCATGACCGAGTTCCTGTTTCCGGACAACACAGTCCTGTGCAACTTCGCCTCGGTAAACCGGCTCGACCTGCTCAACTCGGTGCTCGACAGACACGGCCGGTGGACTGAGGCTGTCGCCTACGAGGCGACCAGATCTGCGCGTGTCCTGCCGGACCTCGGCCAACTGGCAGGCGGCGATTGGCTCGGCGAGCCGATCGAGATCGACGACGAGTCCGAGATCCAGCAGATCAACGCCATCCGCCGGGCCGTTTTCGGCGGCACAGATGACGAGCCGTTGAAGCACCTTGGCGAAGCCCAGACCTGCTTCGTGATCCTCAAGCGGAGCGAGTTCGCTGGCTCATGGTGGATATCGGACGACCGGGAGGCCCTGCGCTACGCACGCCTACAGGGAATCACCACACGCGAAACGATCGACCTGGTCAGCATCGCCGTCATCAATGGCGACATCGGCACACAGGAGGGTTTCGGCCTCATGCAGAAGATGGCCGACCAGGGCCGATACCTCCGACTTCCCAGTTCGGCCGCAGACCTTCGCCGCTGACCAGCCGCGTCTGGCCCGACCACAGTCGACAACGAGGGTGCGTCAGCCGAACCGGGCACAGTCCACCTGCGAAGCTCTCGCAGGAAGAGACATCCGAACGCTGCGAGATTACCCTCAATTATAGATTCAGATCAGCGTCAGCAGCTTCGCTGACGAACAGCAAGATCGTTTGTCGCCGCCCGTAGCAAAGAACCGTCGCAACAGGGTGGTGACTTCTCATGGCCAAGCCAAAGAAGCGGCAACACAAGCCCCGAACCCACGTGTCGAAGATCCGGATTCACGGTGTGCGGCACGATCCACCAGACGCGCACACGATCGCCAAGGTCCTCGTTGAGATCGCAAGAAGCCTGGATCATGACCCAGGCAGCCCTACCAAAGTTCTAGTAAGCGACCCAACGTGCCGCGACCAAACCCCCGACACAGATGAACCCCCTGCGAGCGCCTGACCTGGGATTTCCAAGCGCTCAGGGGGTTCATTTTCAAACTCATGTGTGGAGCTAAGGGGACTCGAACCCCTGACCCCCTCACTGCCAGTGAGGTGCGCTACCAGCTGCGCCATAGCCCCGGAGCGGAGGTGAACTCCGCATCTCGTGTGTCTATAAGGTACATGACCACCGAGTGCGGCCTCAAAGGGGGGTCCCTATCGGTCCGACCTGAGGGACGCGGGGTCGAAGGAGTACAGGTCGTCGTCCTCTTCGATGCGCGGGCGGCGGGGTGGGGGCTGGTTGGCGGCCTCCTGGGCCAGGCGCTGTTCACGCCGGCGCTGGAACTCTTCGACGGTCAGGCCGTTGTCGTCGTTCTCCGCGCGCGCCGGGGCGGGGAGGCCGGAGATCTGTTCGATCATCGCGGTCACGTCCTCCCCGAGCAGCAGGGCGACCTTGTTGTAGCTGTCCTGCACGGCTTCGCGCTGGGCCACGTCGGCGACCTCGACGATCAGCGAGCCGAGCCGGTCGGCGTCCCAGTTCACCGCGGACGGGGCCAGCCAGAGGGCCAGCAGCTTCCCGTGGGCGTCCACCGTCACCTCAACGGTGTTGTCCAGGTCGTGCGCGGTGCCCTTCGCCTGGGCCATCATGCTCTCGACCTGCGAGATCGCCTCGGAACGGGCGCGGGTCTGCTCGATCAGCTGCCGCGTGGTCTGGGTGATGGGCACCTGCTCCATCGGTCCGCTCACCTTCCGTAACCGTCTTCGTCGTCGGGCAGGGGCTCGTAGCCCATCGACCGCAGCTGGCCGTCGCCGAGCGCGGGCGCCAGCGTCTGGTACATCCGGTCGCCCGCGCGCCGGGTGGCCTGGTTCGACAGCTCGACGATCTGCCTGGCGATCACCTCGGGCGCGCTGCGCAGCGCGTACGGGGTCAGCTTCACGCTCTTCAGCTTGCCCCCGGGCAGCACTTCGACGCCGATCGCGCCGTCGCTGGTCTGGGCCCGGCCGGTGATCGGCCCGCTGCGCTCGAACTGCGCCCGCGCCCGCTCCCCCGCCCGGTCCATCTCCTGCGCCAGCCGGTCGGCCTCCCGGCCGATGTCGAACTCCGCCACTCGCGGCCTCCCCAAAGTGTCCCCAAGCCAGACGTGCAGATTAGCCCGTCGGCCGGTAGAAGCCGACGAAGGACTGCCCGGCGTTGGTCGTCCGGATGGGACCGGTCTGCACCGGGTCACCGGCCTCGATCATCTGCCCGTTGCCGATCACCATCGCCACGTGCCCGGACCAGACCACCAGGTCGCCCGGCAGCAGCTGGTCGATCGAGGGCACCTCGGCCCCCACGGTCTGCGTCTTGGCGATCCGCGGGATCTCCAGCCCGGCCTCGCCGTAGGAGGTCATGGTCAGCCCGCTGCAGTCCAGGCCGACACCCGGCGAGGTGCCACCCCACACGTACGGCACGCCCAGGTTCGACAGCGCCGCGCGGACCGCCTTGGCGGCCGTCTCGTTGGGCGCCTGGACCGTGCTGCCGTCGGGCAGGTTGACCGCGACACCGGTGCCCGGCTGCGGCGGGATCGCCACCGGCAGGCGCGGCTTGCTGACCGCGCCGCCACCACCGCCGCCTCCCCCACCGCCGCCGCCACCGCGGCGGCTGCCCTGGGCGTTGAACGAAGACCCGACCTGCGTGCCGCCGCCGGTGTCCCCGGACGAGGACGACGACGGGGCCGGCGCGGGTGCCAGCTTGGTCGCGGTCTGGGTGAGCTGCCCCTCGGCGTTGGACGCCACCGTCGCCGACTCGCCGTTGAGGCGGTCGACCTCGGCGATCATCTTCTTCATGATGTCGGCCGCGGCGGCGTTGCCCTCGCCGTTGGGCCGGGCGCGCTCGATCGCGATCTTCTTCATCGCGTCGTTGATCACCTTGATGATCTCTTCGCGCAGCTGCTTGTTCTGGATGTCGGCGACGTCGAGGATCTCCGCCGCCTCGGCGACCGCCTTCTCGATCTCGGCGCTCTCCTGGAGCAGGTCGTCGACCTCTTTCTCCAGGTTCACCGAGGTCTCGGTGGCGGTGTCGGTGGTCGTGCCCGAACTGTTCGCCGCGAGGTTGTTCCGCTGCGCCGAGACGTTGCCGCGCACGCCGTCCAGCGAAGTGCGCAGCGCCACCTGCCCGTCCTGGGCGGCGCTGATGCCCGCGCTGTTGCGGACCATCTTCTGCTCGAACTGCGTGTTGGTGTCCAGGCCGGTCCTGAGCACCTGCTCGGTTTCGTAGGTCACGGCAGGTCCTTGCCGATCGTCCGCATGATGTCCCCCTGGTCGCCCTCGACCACCTGGTAGTTGACCGCGGTCTGGCGGGCCGCGTCACCCATCTGCTGCCACTGCCCGCCGAGCCGGGCCACGCGCTCCTGGACGCCGCGCATCCGGCTCGCGTAAGCACCGGAGAACCCGGTTTCCTGCCCCAGCGCGGAGAACCCGTCGCCGTCGACGTCCGCGTGCGGGTCGAGGTGCTTCGCCCCCGCGCCGCGGATGTCCTCGCCGGCCGGATCGATCCGGCGGGCGTAGTCCTCGTAGGCGCCTTCGCCGACGTAGAAGCCCTGGTGTGGTGTGCCGTTCACGGATGCCCTCCTCGTACCTGGAGTGCGACGCCGCCCAGCACGGAACGGTTCCCCACGAGCACTCCGCGCTCAGCCTAGACCACCCGATTTGCTCGTTGGGGCGAAATCACCTCACGCGGCGGGCGCCCCGGAAAGCAGCTTGGTGAGCCATTCCGGGTCGCTCGTGCTCACCGGCTTGCCGTCCGCGGTGACCGTCGGCGTGCCGAAGCCCTTGTTGCCGTCCGGGAACTCCTGGTGCAGCGCGGGGTCCTCGGTGACCCGCGTCAGCTCGGCGTCCAGCTGCTGGTTGTAGGTGCCGCCCTCGACGCAGGCCGGGAAGGCCGGATCGCTGATGCCGACCCCGCGGCCCAGCGCGGTCAGCTGCGCCTTGTCCCAGGCGCGCTTGCCCTCCTCGGGCTGCGCGGCGAACAGGCTGTCGTGGAAGGGGGTGAACACCCCGGAGTCGGCGGCGCAGAGGCCCGCGTTCGCCGAATCGAGCGAGTAGCCCTCCGGGTCGCTACGTGCGCTCAGCATCGGGATCATGTGTGTGCGCAGGAGCACGGTGCCCGCCGCGACCTGCTCCTCGATCTGCTTGCCGAACCGCTTGTGGAACTCGCCGCAGGCGGGGCAGAGGAAGTCCGCGTAGACGTCGAGCGTCACCCTGGCCTCCGGCTTCCCCGAGACGACCACCAGCCCGTCACGTCGTTCGGGCCAGGCGGGCGCGCCCTGCGCGACGGCCGCGATCGTTTGCCCCTCGGTCTTGTTCTTGTCGGCCTGGTACCAGACGATGCCGCCGGTCACGGCCGCCGCAAGGAGCACCACCGCGACGATGATGCCGACCGTCCGCTTGTCCACACCGCGCGCCGCCGGCTTGGCGGCCGGCTTGGCCGCCTGCTGCCGCATCTGCTCCTGCCGCCGCTTGCGCGCGGTGCGCTCCGCTCCACCCACTTGCTCAGTTCCTTTCCGACCCGCGTGCCCCGAGCCTTAGGCTAATCAGACGACCTGAGAAAGCCGTGAGGTCAGGAGGACGCGGATGCGCGGCAGGCGGGTACTCGCCACGCTGGCCGCGCTCGGGCTGACCATGATCAACACCGCCGCCTGCACGCCCACCGCCACCGACGCCGACTCACTGGTCAAGCGCGCCGACGCCCGCGGCCACCTGACCATCGGCACCCGCTTCGACCAGCCTGGCATCTCCCAGCGCACGCTCGACGGGCGGCTGGTCGGGTTCGACGTGGACGTGGCCACCTACGTGGCGAAGGAGCTGGGCGTGGCGCCCGGCGACATCACCTGGCGCGAGACGGCGACCTCGTCCAGGGAGGCCGACCTCGCGTCCAACTCCGTCGACCTGGTGGTGGCCACCTATTCGATCACCGAGAAGCGCCGCCAGCAGGTCACCTTCGCCGGCCCGTACTTCGAAACCGGGCAGGACCTGCTGGTCCGCACCCAGTCGACGGACATCACCGGGCCGGAGTCGCTGAACGGCAAGCGGCTCTGCTCGACCACGAACACCACCTCCGCCGAGCAGGTCCGCGACCGGTTCGCGCGGCAGACCGAGCTGGTCGAGTACCCGCGGTACCCGGAGTGCGTCAGCGCGCTGCTGGCCGGTCAGGTCGACGCGGTGACCACGGACGGGGTGATCCTGGCCGGGTACGCGGCCCAGCAGCCCGAGCTGCTCCGGGTGGTCGGCACGCAGTTCGCGCCCGAGCACTACGGCATCGGCCTGCGCAAGGGCGACACCGAGGCGCAGCGCGCGGTCAACGACGCCCTCCGCAAGATGATCAGCAGTGGTGAGTGGACGCGGGCCTTCAACGCCAACATCGGCCCGTCCGGGTACCCGCTGCCCACGCCACCCCAGGTCACCGAGCAGTGAGCGCGGAACTCCCGGTCACCGCCATCCTCGGTGACCTCGGCGAGGCGCTGGCCGCGCACGGTGCCGCGGTGCTGGTCGCGCCGCCGGGCACGGGCAAGACCACGCTGGTGCCGCCGTCGCTGGCCGAAGGCACCGAGGGCCGGGTCGTGGTCGCCGAGCCGCGGCGGCTCGCCGCCAGGGCCGCGGCCGCGCGGATGGCGTCCCTGCTCGGCGAGCCCGTCGGGGAGACGGTCGGGTACTCGGTGCGCGGCGATCGGAAGGTGTCGAAGCGCACCCGGATCGAGGTCGTCACCTCGGGCCTGCTGGTGCGCCGCCTGCAGCACGACCCGGAACTGCCCGGTGTGTCCACCGTGCTGCTGGACGAGTGCCACGAACGCCACCTCGACGCCGACCTGCTGCTCGCGCTGCTCCTGGACGTCCGTGCCGGACTGCGGGACGACCTGCGGCTGCTCGCCACGTCGGCCACCGTCGCCGCCGATCGCCTGGCCACGCTGCTCGGCGGCCCGGTGCTCACCGCGCACGCCCGCACCTTCCCCATCGAGCACGTCTACGCCCCGCCTTCGCGCAACGAGCGCATCGAGGCGTGCGTCGCCCGGACGATCCACAAGGCACTGTCCGAAGCGGACGGTGACGTGCTGGCGTTCCTGCCGGGTGCCGCCGAGATCGGCCGGGTGTCGAACATGCTGTCCGGGGTCGAGGTGTTCCCGTTGCACGGGCGCCTGTCCGCCGCGCAGCAGGACGCCGCGTTGCGGCCGGGGAAGCACCGCCGGGTGGTGCTGGCGACGGCCGTCGCCGAATCGAGCCTGACCGTGCCCGGCGTGCGGATCGTGGTGGACTCCGGCCTGGCCAGGGTGCCGCGGGTCGACCACCGCCGCGGCCTGCCAGGGCTGGCGACCGTGCGCGTGTCCGCCGCGGTGGCCGATCAGCGTGCCGGCCGCGCCGGGCGTGAAGCACCCGGCCGGGTCTACCGCTGCTGGGCCCAGCACGAGCAGGCCTCGCTGCCCGCCTACCCCGAGCCCGAGATCCGCACGGCCGAGCTCGCCCGGCTCGCCCTCGAACTGGCCTGCTGGTCCACTCCGGACGGCAGCGGGCTCGCGTGGTGGGACCCGCCGGGCGAGGGCGCGCTCGCCGCCGGGCAGGCGGTCCTGCGCGCGCTCGGCGCCACGGACGACGGCGGCGAGGTCACCGAACGCGGGCGCCGGATGGCCGCGCTCGGCCTGCACCCGCGGCTGGCCAGGGCGCTGCTGGACGGCGCGCGGCAGGTCGGGGCGCGTTCGGCGGCCGAGGTGGTCGCCCTGCTGGACAACGGCGCCTCGCTGACCGATGTGGACGCCGAACTGCGCCGCCTGCGTGACACCGGCGACCAGCGCTGGCGCCGCGAAGCGCAACGGCTCGCGAAGCTGGTCGACGGCGGTCCCGAGAAGCCGGACTCCGCGCTGGTGGTGGCGCTCGCGCACCCCGAACGGCTGGCTCGCCGCCGGGCGGCCGGAACGCCGGTCTACCTGATGGCCGGTGGCACGGCCGCCGAACTCGGCCCCGGCAGCGGGCTCACCGACGCCGAGTGGCTGGCGATCGGCGAGGCGACCAGGGATCCCGGGCGCACCAACGGGATCATCCGGCTCGCCGCCCGCGCCGACGCCGAACTGGCCGAGACCGCCGGTGCGCACCTGCTGTCCGAAGCGGACGAGGTGCACTGGTCCGGCGGTGACCTGGTGGCCCGCCGGGTGCGCCGCCTCGGCGCGATCGTGCTCAGCGAACGCCCGCTGCGTGACCCCGACCCGGCGATGGTGGAAGAAGCCGTGCGGGACGGCTTGCGGCGTGAAGGACTCGGCCTGCTCAAGTGGACCGAGGACGCCACCCGGTTGCGCCAGCGGCTGGGCTTCCTGCACCGCGCCGTCGGGGAACCGTGGCCCGACCTCACCGACGAGGCAATACTGTCCACAGTGGACCTGTCGCGGGTGCGGAAACGCGCCGACCTGGCCAAGATCGACGCCGGAACGGCTTTGCGCGCGCTGTTGCCATGGCCCGAAGCCGCCAAGCTGGACGACCTCGCGCCCGACCGGCTCGAAGTGCCGTCCGGTTCGAAGATCCGCGTCGACTACCGCGACGAACCGGTGCTCGCGGTCAAACTGCAGGAGACCTTCGGCTGGCGCGAGACGCCGAAACTGGCCGGTGTGCCGGTCGTGCTGCACCTGCTTTCCCCGGCGGGTCGTCCCGCCGCGGTGACCGCCGACCTGGAATCGTTCTGGCGCAACGGTTATCACGCCGTACGGGCCGACCTGCGCGGCCGCTACCCGCGGCACCCGTGGCCGGAGGACCCGATGACCGCGCAACCCACCCGGCGGGTCAAACCGCGTTAAAGCCGCTCGTGCAACCCGTGCGGAGGCGCGGGCAGTTCCTTCGCGAGTTCCTCGTCGTCGCCGCCTTCTTCGTGCAGGCCCAGCTGCACCGCCTTGCGGATCTGCTCGCGGTTCTCCCGCACCACGTGCGCGAAGAAGTCGTCGATGCGCGGATCGGTGAGCACTTCGAGGGTGATCCGCATGACCGTGTCCACCACCGAGCGCACGATCTCGTCGTGGAACGGCAACCGCGAGAAGCGCCCGGCCTGCGGGTCCGCCTTCATCTTCTCGGTGACGATCTGCCGCAGCATCTCGCGGTTCTGCCCGAGCGACTGGGCCAGGTTGTGCGGGTAGTTCCCGGTTTCGAGCACCTTGACCACCTCGTCCAGCACGGCGATGGTGATCGGTTTCTTGATCGCCAGCACGATCGGCCTGGACAGCCGTTCCACCAGCCGCTGGGTGAACTTCTCGCCGAACGCGCGGTCGGCGGTCCGCGCCAGGCGCACCAGCACCACGATGATCCGCAGCAGCCGGAACCCGCGCAGGGCCGGGTGGGCGACCGGGATCATGCCCAGCACCTCGTACCAGTTGCGCAGCGGGAACCAGCGTTCCCAGCCCGCCTTGCGCCAGCGCCAGAGGAACTCGATCGCGAACACCCCGCAGATGCAGGTGTCGATCACGAAGATGGTGTGCGCGGTCCGCGCGGAGTGCGGCCAGAACATCACGTAGACCAGCAACCCGACCGAGACGATCGCCAGCACGAGCATGGCCAGGTCCACCGGGGCGACCCGGCGCCGCCGGGTCGTGCCGCTCGCTGTCATGGCCGCATTCTGCCTGCCCGCCCGCCGCGCCGCCGCACGAACCCTGCCGAAAGTAGGGGTCGATCCCTGCCGTGCGCCCACTGCCCCGGCCCCGGTCACCGGGCCAGGCTCGGTGCCGGACAAGGGAACTGGAGGGCACATGATCACGCTTCGCGGCCTGACGAAGCGCTACGGCGAAAAAACCGTTGTGGACGGGCTGAGCCTGGACGTGGCGGCGGGCCGGGTGACCGGCTTCCTCGGCCCGAACGGCGCCGGGAAGTCCACCACCATGCGCATGGTGCTGGGGCTCGACCACCCGAGCGGCGGCCACGCGCTGGTGAACGGCAAGCCGTACCGCGAACTGCGCCATCCCCTGCGGGAGGTCGGCGCGCTGCTCGACGCCAAGGCGCTGCACCCCGGCCGGACGGCTCGGTGGCACCTGCTGGCGATGGCCCGCAGCAACGCCATCCCGGACCGGCGGGTGACCGAAGTGCTGGCCACCGTGGGGCTGGACGAGGTGGCGGACAAGCGCGCGGGCACCTTCTCACTCGGCATGGGCCAGCGGCTCGGCATCGCGGGCGCGCTGCTCGGCGACCCCGGCGTGCTGATGTTCGACGAGCCGGTGAACGGGCTCGATCCCGACGGGGTGCGCTGGGTGCGCCAGCTGATGCGCTCGCTGGCCGACGAAGGCCGCACGGTCTTCGTGTCCAGCCACCTGATGAGCGAAATGCAGCTGACCGCGCACGAGCTGGTGGTGATCGGCAAGGGGAAGCTGCTGGCGAACGCGCCGGTGGCGGAGTTCATCGCGGGCAACTCGCGTGCCGAGGTGGTGGTGCGGGTGCCGCGCCAGGCCGACCGGCGGCTGCTGGCGCGGCGGCTGCACGCCGATGGACTGTCCATTGAGGACGATGGCGTGGAGCTGGTGGTGCACGGCGCGCCGGTGCAGCGGATCGGCGAGCTGGCGCACGAACTCGGGGTGCTGCTGCACGGCCTGGCCGAACGCACGGCCTCCCTCGAACAGGCGTACATGGAGCTGACCGCGGGGTCGGTCGAATTCGGGGTGCACGCGTGAGCTGGAGCGACGCGCTCTACGACCTGATCACCGGCGTCGCCGCGGACACGCCGTGGCTGCTCCAGGAGCTCTTCGAACTCGGCACCAACGGCGCCATCCTCGCGTTGCTGGGGCTCGCGGCCCTTCTCCTCTGGCGGGCCAGGGCGGACGCCCACGTGGTGGTGACGGTGTTGCTCACCGCGGTCGCGACGGTGACCGCCTACCTGCTCAGCGAGCTGCTGAAGGTGTTCGTCGCCCAGGACCGGCCGTGCCGGGGATCGGCGGTTTCCCTGGAGACTTGCCCGCCCGTGGGTGACTTCTCCTTCCCCAGCAACCACACGGTCATCGCCACCGCGATCGCCGTCGGCCTGCTGACGTTGTGGCGGCGCCACCCCGCCACCGCCGCGCTCGCGCTCCTGCTGGGCGCCTTCGCCGGGTTCTCCCGGGTCTTCGTCGGCGTCCACTACCCGCACGACGTGCTCGCCGGGATCGCGCTGGGCACGGCCGTCGCGCTCGCCGTCGTGGTCCCGTTCCGCGCGCTCGCCACCGAGCGCCTCACCGCCGTCCGCCAGTCGAGGAGGAGCCTCCGATGAACGCCGCCATCCACGCCGAATGGACGAAGTTCCACTCGGTGCGCTCTACCTGGTGGAGCGTGGCCACCGCCGCACTGCTGATGATCGGGTACGCCGGGCTGGCCGGGTTGACCGTCCGGCTCGGCGGGGAGCAACTGTCCGCGCAGGACGCGGTCATCGGCGGCACCTTCTACCTGGGGCAGTTCGCCTTGGTCACGCTGGCCACGCTGGTCATCACCAGCGAATACGCCACCGGCGCGATCCGCTCGACCCTGCAGTGGGTGCCGCGGCGGGGCGGGGTGCTGCTGGCCAAGGCAGCCGTGCTGGCGCCGGTCTCGTTCGCGCTGGGGGCCTTGTGCGCGGCCATCGGGGCGGGGATCGCGATCCCGTTGATCAGCGGTGCCGGGGTGCCGACCTCGTTCGGTGGCGCGCTCCAGACCACGCTGGCCACGGGTGGGTACTTCGCGCTGCTGAGCCTGTTCTGCCTGGGCGTCGGCACGGCCCTGCGCAGCACCGCCGGGTCCATCACGGTGGTCACGCTGCTCCTGCTGATGGTGCCGATCCTGATCGGCGGCCTCGGCCTGCACGACGTGGTGCACTTCTTCCCCGGCATGGCCGGCACGAACGCGATGACCAGCGGCACCAGCCCGATCGTCGGTTCGCCCGCGCCCTACCCACCTTGGCTGGGCCTGCCGATCTGCGCCGTCTGGTCAGCCGCCGCCCTCCACCTCGGCCACACCCTGCTGCGCCGGCGCGACGCCTAGCCCCCGTCGAATGCTATGAGTGGGGCATTACTTGCAATGAACGCTAGTAATGCCCCACTCCTAGCATTCAGCCTAGGAGCGTGCGCAGGAGTTCGGCGGTCGACAGCTCCAGTTCGGCGAGGGTGGGCGGGGTGGCGGCGCCGGTGCCGGCGAGCGAGTCGAACATGACGCCTTCGCACCAGGCCATCACCAGGCGGGCATGGCGGTCGGGCTCGGGGGAGCCGAGGGCCGCCATGCTCGCTTTGAGCTGGGTCCGGTACGTGGCGCCGATCCGGTCGTAGATCTCCCGCAGCACCGGCCGCCGCGTGGCTTCCAGCGCGAATTCGTACCGCGCCAGCGTGCGCGTGCGGCCCGTGGTGATCGACGCGTGCAGGAAGGCCGCGGTCAGCTTCGCCACCGACGCGGTGTCCTGGACCTGCGGCAACTCGCCCTCGTCCAGCTCGGCCATCCGGGTCAGTGCCAGTTCCAGCAGCGCTTCGCGGGTCCGCGCGTAGTACGAGGTGGACCCGGCCGGCAGCGCGGCCGCGGTGTCCACCGCGCGGTGGGTCAGCCCGCGCATGCCGTGTTCGGCCAGCACCTCGATCGCCGCGTCCCCGAGCACCGCCAGGCGGTCCGCCATCACCACTCCCCTCTATAGGTGTAGAGTCGCTGTCACTACAGACGTAGAGGAGTAGACCATGCGGGGCTCAGCGGTGGTGGCCGGTGGTGGGATCGGCGGGCTCGCGGCGGCGATCGGCCTGCGCAAAGCGGGGTGGCGGGTGCGGGTGCTCGAACGCGCTCCCGGGTTCACCGCGGTCGGGGCCGGGATCAGCCTCTGGCCGAACGCGCTGCGGGCGCTGACCGAACTCGGCGTCGAACTGGGCCCGCTACGGACTCCGCAGACCTCCGGTGGCCTGCTCGACGAACACGGCCGCTGGCTGACGCGCTGGGACGCGGCCGTGTTCGAACGCAGCCTCGGCAGCCCGATGGTCGGCATCCACCGCGCCCGCCTGCTCGACCTGCTGCTCGCCGCCTTGCCGGACGACTGCCTGGAGCCGGGCACCACCGTCGGCTCGGCCGCCGAACTGGACGCGGACCTGGTGGTGGCCGCGGACGGCATCCACAGCCGCCTTCGCGCCGAGCTCCACCCCGGCCATCCCGAACCGGTCTACAGCGGGACGACGGCCTTCCGCGGCGTGACCACCCGCACCGACGACGTCCAGCTCGGCGTGACCATGGGGCCGGGCGTCGAACTGGGCGTCGTCCCGCTCGCCGGTGGGGACGTGTACTGGTACGCCGCGGTGAGCGCCCCGGAACACACCACTGTGGACGATCCGAAGGCGTACCTGCTCGAGAAGTTCGCCGGGTGGCGGTCGAAGGTGCCGGAGCTGGTGGCCCGCACCGAGCACGTGCTGCACCACGACATCCACTGGCTGGCCACCCCGCTGCCGTCGTACGTCCGCGGCAACGTGGCACTGCTCGGCGACGCCGCCCACGCGATGCCCCCGTTCCTCGGCCAGGGCGGCTGTCAGTCCATTGAGGACGCCGTAGTGCTGGCCGCGGCCGCCGCGCGGTACGACGACGTGGACTCCGTCCTCGCGCACTACGACCGCGAACGGCGGCCACGCAGCCAGCGCATCGCCCGCAACTCCGCGAGGATGGGCAAGTTCGGGCAGCAGCTGGAGAACCCGCTGGCGGTCAGGGCACGCAACTCACTGATCCGGCTGCTCCCGGCCGGGCTGAGCGTGCGCGGCTCGATCCGGATGTCCGACTGGACGCCGCCACGCATCGGGGCTCAGTCGCCGACCAGCCCGGCTTCGTAGGCGACGATCGCCGCCTGCACCCGGTTCTTCGCCCCCAGGCGGCTCAGGATCGTGCTCACGTACGCCTTGACCGTGCCCTCCACCACGAACAGCCGGCTCGCGATGTCCGCATTGGACAGTCCGGAACCGACCAGCGCCAGCACTTCCCGCTCGCGGTCGGTCAGCGTGGCGATCTGCTCACGCGCGGCGGCCGAGCGCGAAAGGCGTTCACCGGACAGCTGGGCGATCACCCGGTGGGCCACCTTCGGCGACAGGAACGCGGCGCCGTCGGCCACCGCCCGCACCCCGGCGACCAGCTCACGCGGATCACCGGACTTCAGCAGGAACCCGCCCGCCCCGGCGGCCAGCGCCCGGCCGATGTACTCGTCCTCGGAGAACGTGGTCAGCATGATCACCGCGGTGTCCGGGGTGAGCCGGCGGATCTCCTCGGCGGCGGACAGGCCGTCGAGGTTCGGCATGCGGATGTCCAGCAGTGCCACGTCGGGCCGCACCTCCCGCACCCGCTCGACCGCCTCCCGGCCGTCGGACGCTTCGGCCACCACCTCGATCCGCTCGTCCGAGGCGAGGATCGCGGCCACCCCGGCCCTGATCATCGGCTCGTCGTCGGCCACCAGTACCCGGATCAACTCTGCCCCTCCGCATCCACGACCAAATCCTTGCCCACCAGCTTGCCGTCACGGAAACACAGCCGGTACAGGTGGTCGCTGAACTCCAGCAGGTTCTCGTCGGTGCTGTAGTACTCGCACACCGCGCCCGCCGGGATCGACGGCTCCGGCAGCTTCGCGCGGTACTGCTTCTGCCGCGACGGCAGCACCGGCGCCAGGTCGGCCCGCTCCTGCCCGAGCTCCATGCGCAGGAACGCGGTGGCGTCGAGCTTCGAGGTGAACCAGTCGTGGGTGTAGAAGGTCGCGCTCAGCCCGCTGAACATGGCCAGCAGCGAAACCGGCACCCCGAGGCCCACCAGCAGCGTGCGGTTCGCCTTGCGGCGCCCCAGATCCAGGGCGTGGGCGGCACCGGAGCGTTCGGCTTCGGTCGCCGTGCTCTCCGCCGTGGGCGCGGCGTCGTGCGGCAGCCGCGCGCGCACTTCGAACCCGCGTGGACCGGGTCCGGCTTCGAGCGTGCCGCCGACCAGCCGCACCCGCTCCCGCAAGCCGGTCAAGCCGCGACGGCCACCCGGCCTGCCCGGCAACGGGCCCGCCGGTGGCGGGTCGTTGCGCACGGACACCACGGTTTCGCCGTCGGTGTGGCTGACGCGGACCTCGGCCGCGGCCCCCGGCGCGTGCTTGGCCACATTGGTCAGCGCCTCCTGCACCACGCGGTAGGCGGCGCGGTCCACCATCGGCGGCACGTCCTGCGCCTGCGCCAGGTCGGCGTCGATGTGCAGCCCGGACGCCCTGGCCCGCGCCACGAGTGCCCCGATGTCTTCGCCGACCGGCTCCATCGGCGCGGTGGCGTCCTCACGCAGCACGCCGATGATCGCGTGGAGCCGTTCGGTGGCCATGCCCGCGCTCTGCCGCAGTTCTCCGACCTCGGCCCGCCGCTTCTCCGGCAGTTCGGGCGCCATTTCCAGGGCACCGGCCCGCAACGCGAGCAGGCTCAGCTCGTGACCGAGCGAATCGTGCATGTCCGCGGCGATCCGCGCGCGCTCACGCAGCCGGGCTTCCTCGGCGACGATCCGCTGCTGGGTTTCCAGTTGCTCGGCCCGCTCCCAGCCGTTGCGCACCAGGTCCTCGCGCAGCCGGAAGTACCGGCCCATCTGCCAGGTGAACCCCGCGGCACAGCCCATGGTGGCCACCGTCGCGCCCCACCCGGCCAGCACCTCGTCGCTGATCAGCACCGACGCCGGCAGGATGGCCAGCGCGACGCCGCCGAAGACCAGCAGCGACGGCCGGACCTCGGTGACCCGGCGTCCGGCGAAGAACCCGACCACCAGCATCAGCAGGATCGGCCACAACGGCACCCGGCCGCCGAAGTTGAACTGCACGGTCACGCTCGACGCGCAGGCCACGGCCAGTGCGAGCAGCGGGAACCGCCAGACCGCCGCCATCGCCACGCTGATCGCCAGCAGCCCGCAGACCAGCTCGGCCGGGATGGCCGCGGTCCGGCTCTCGTAGGTCACCAGCACGCACAGCGAAATCCAGACGAACAAGTCGCGCAGCCGCTGCCACCTGCCGCGTTTCTCGTCGTGCACGCCGCGAACGCTACTGGCCGCCGGACGGCCCGCAACACTGCCGAAAGTCAACTCATCCGGCGTTCGAGCACCGCGACCGCTTCGGCCGCACCACCCTCGGCCTCGATCAGTGCACCCAGTTCAGCGGCCCGCCGGGCGTACTCGGGTTCGGTGGTCACCGCACGCAACGCCGCCGCGAGCGCGTCCTCGGCCAGCTCGCCGTACGGGATCGGCGCCGGACCGACCCCAAGGCCGTGCAGACGGGCGGCCCACATCGGCTGCTCGACGTCCATCGGGATGCCCACCTGCGGACGGCCCGCCGCGGCCGCCGCGGAACTGGTGCCCGCGCCGCTGTGGCTGACCACCGCGGCCACCTTCGGGAACAGCCAGTCGTACGGGACCTGCTCCACCACCAGGACGTCGTCCGGCACCTGGTCGACCTGGAGTCCGCCCCAACCGGCGACCAGCACCGCGCGCACCCCGGCGGCGCGGACGGCGGCGAGCACCGTGCGCGCGGTCCGCGCCGGGTCGGCGCCGACCAGACTGCCGAAGGTGACGCACACCGGCGGGGCACCGGCAGCCAGGAACGCGGTCAGCTCGGCGGGCGGGGTCCACGCCGGATCCGCCGGGAGGAACCAGTAGCCGGTGGTGTGCACCGCAGCGGGCCAGTCGGCGGGCGGCGGCACGACATGCCTGCTGAAGGCGTTCAGCACGGTCACGTGCTCGCCGCTCGGCGCGTGGAGGAAGTCGTGACGACCTCGGCGCTTCGGCAGGCCGAGCGAGCCACGCCAGTCGTCGATCGTGCCGCGCAGGGCCAGTCCGGCGAGCCCGTCGAGGCGGTAGGTCAGCCGGTTGAGCGCCTTGGGCAGGCGCACCGGCGCGGTCGCGCAGGGGAATTCGCTGGTCGGCACGTTGGTCGGGAACAACGACACCAGCACGGACGGCACCCCGAGCTTCTCGGCGACGTGGTTCCCGGCGGTGATCGGGTGGTGCACCACCACATCCGCGCCTTCCGCCGCGGCCGCCCAGCTGTCGTCCAAGGCCTCGCGCGCGGCGGCCTTGACCGCGCCCAGCGAGCGCGCGACCGCTCCCGCTCCCTTGCCGCTGTCCCTGGCCTCGCGGACCTCGTCGGTGTCGACCGCTTCGATCAGCGCGTCGGTGATCGGCCGGTACTCGAGGTCCCCGGCCAGGTTCGCCGAGCGAGCGGGCCCGGCCAGCCGGACCCCGTGCCCGGCCGCGCGAAGGGCCCTGGCCAGCGCCACGAACGGCTGCACGTCACCCTGGGACCCGTAGGTCAGCAGCAGCGCGTCCATCTCAGGCGGTGGTGACGTCGGCGAAGTCGAGCACCTGCGGCCAGGACAGCGCGTAGGCGTCGACGTTGACCGGGTTGCCGTGCCGGGTGCGGTTGCTGAAGCCGTGTTCCGCGCCCGGGTAGACGTGGATGATGCTCGCGCCCGTCTCGCGTGCCTGGAGCGCGGACTGCAGTTGCGCGAAACGCTCGTGCGGGACGAGCGAGTCGGCACCCGGGTACAGCATCATCACCGGCGCGGTGATCCGCGAACAGTGCTCGATGGCGTCCGCGGTGTGGTTCGGCGGGGTGTCGCCGGGGACCGTCGGGTGGTAGGCGATGGCACTGGCCAGCCGCTGGTCACGACCGGCGAGGAGCAGCGCGAACCGGCCGCCGAGGCACCAGCCGATCACCCCGGCCTTCGCGCAGCCGAGTTCGCCGAGCAGGTGGTCGAGCAGGCGGGTCTGCTCGCCGAGCGAGGTTTCGTCGTCGAGCTGGTCCAGCAGTTCCTTGAGCCGGTCGGGCGGGGTGTCGTCGCTGCTGGGGCCGTGCCAGGGATCCCAGGTCAGCGCGGTGATCCCGCGTTCGGCGAGCTGGCCGGCGTACTCCCGGACCTGCTCCCCGATGCCGGTGATCATCGGCAGCAGCAGCATTCCGCGCCGGCTGCCACCGGCCGGGCGGGCGAGGTAGGCGGACAGCGGGCCGACGGTGATGGTCGAAGTTTCGATCTCCGGTGCCATGGGGTGACGGTAAACCCGCCACGTTTCCGGCATGATGCGGGGATGGCAACGAAGCACAGCCTGGCCGGCCAGCTGGGCGGGGCACTGCCCGCCGGGATCGACGCCCTGTCCGAAGAGGAGAAAGCCCTGCTCGGCGAGGTTTTCGGCGAGGCGCGGCAAAGGCAGTCGGCGGAACTGGTGAGAGCCGTGGAGGACGGCCTTAAGTACGTGCCCGCGCTGCTGCGGGGCGCGGTCCGCCGGGCGGTCGGGCTGTGACCGCGCTCGACAGCCACGCCGAGGTGCTGAAACTGGCCCGGTTGCTGGGCGCCGACGAGACGCGCCTGTCCTTTTTGGAGAAGGTCGACGCCCGCGAGCTGCGGAAGTTGCGCACCCGCATGAGCGACGCGTTGTTCGACGCGGATCTGCCGATGCTGCAGCGGCTGGCGTCGGCGAGCAGGCTGGTGCCGAACGCGGTGTCGGCGAAGGTCGCCGAGCGCGCCTACGGTCCGCTGCTGTGCGCGCGGGTCGCCGGCGTGATGGACCTCGAGCGGACGATCGACGTGGCCAGGCGCCTGAACACCGGGTTCGTCGCCGACGTGATGGTGGAGATGGATCCACGCCGGGGCAGCCTCATTCTCGGCGGCCTGCCGCTCGCGCGGGTGCTGGACGTGATCGCCGAACTGGTGCGCAGGGAGGACTGGATCACCATCGGCCGGTTCGCCGGGCACCTGCCGGAAGCCACCGTCGAAGCCGCGCTGCCGCTGCTGCACGACGCCGCCCTGCTGCTCACCGCCTTCGTGCTCGACGACAAGGCACGCGTGGGCCAGCTGATCGCGTTGCTGCCGGTGAACCGGTTCGACGGCCTCGCCGCGGCCGCCGCCCGCCACCGCCTGTGGGGGCCGTTGTTCGACCTGCTGGCGCACATCGGCAACGGCGATCGCGAGCTACTGGTGGGTGCCCTGCGCCGCCTGGACCCGAAGTCGGTCACCGAAGCCCGCGCGCAGGCCGCCGAAATGGACGCGCTGCACTACTTGGACCACTGAACCCCGCGGCGCCACACCGCCCAGGTCAGCGGAACGCCTGGGCGGTAGGCGAGGTGCGTCACCGACGGCGCGTCGAGAACGTGCAGGTCAGCGCGGGCTCCTTCGCGCACGTACCCGACGTCGTCCCGCCGCAAGGCCTGAGCGCCGCCCGCCGTCGCGGCCCAGACGGCTTCGTCGATCGACAGGCCCATCTGCAACACCGCCGTCGCCACGCAGAAAGCCATCGAGGTGGTGTACGAGCTGCCCGGGTTCGCGTTGCTCGCCAGCGCGATGGTCGCCCCGGCGTCGAGCAGCCGTCGCGCGGGCGCGAGCGGCTGGCGGGTGGACAGGTCGCAGGCGGGCAGCAGGGTCGCCACCGTCGCGGACCCCGCCAGAGCGTCCACATCGGACGGTGACAGGTAGGTGCAGTGGTCCACGCTCGCCGCGCCGTGCTCGACGGCCAGCCGCACCCCTGGCCCCTCGCCCAGCTGGTTGCCGTGCACCCGCAGTCCGAGCCCTCTGGCCGCGGCCGCGGTCAGCACGCGGCCCGTCTGCTCCTCGTCGAAGGCGCCGGTCTCGCAGAACACGTCCGCCCAGCGCACGTGGGGCGCGACCGCGTCCAGCATCGGCCCGCACACCAGGTCCACATAGGACTCAGCGTCCGCACCGGGCGGGACCAGGTGCGCGCCGAGGAAGGTGACCTCGTCGGCGACCGCGGCGGCGATCTTCGCCGAGCGTTCCTCGTCCTCGATGCTCAGGCCGTAGCCCGTTTTCGTCTCCAGGCAGGTCGTGCCCTGCCGAGCCGCCTCGTCGGCGTGCCGGACCAGGTTCGCCGCCAGCGCCTCGTCCGATGCCGCCCGCGTCGCTTCGACCGTCACCGAGATCCCGCCCGCGGTGTACGGCTTCCCGGCCATCCGCGCCTCGAACTCGCTGGTCCGGTCACCGGCGAAGACCAGGTGCGTGTGGCTGTCCACCCAGCCGGGCAGCACCGCGCGACCGCCGACGTCCACCCGCTCGTCGGCCGCGGGCGTGCCCGAGCCGAGCCACGCGATCCGGTCGTCCTCGATCACCACCGACACGTCGCGCTGCTTCTCGCCGGTGTTCGTGGTCAGCTCGGCGATGCCGGTGATCAGGGTGCTCGCCACAGGTTCTCCATCTCCTCGGCCAGTTCCACTTGCGGGCGCTCGATCAGCTGGTGCGTGCGCTCCCGCACCACGGACCGCCCGGCCACCACCACGTCGGTGATGTCCGCCGCCGAAGCCGCGAACCACACGCCCTCCGGCTCGGCGCCCGCGGTGCGCACCGAGCACAGGTCCACGGTGACGAAGTCCGCCGCCGCGCCCGGCGCCAGCCGACCGCATTCGCCCCAGCCGATCGCCTCGTGGTCGGTGGCCGCGGCCAGCAGTTCTTCCACGGTGAACCGGCCACGCGCCTCCGCCCGCAGCCGGTCGTTCAGCTCCAGCGCCCGGGTTTCCTCGAAGGCGTCGACCACGGCGTGGCTGTCCGTGCCCAGGCTCAGCCGCACCCCGGCGTCGGCGAGTTCGCGTGCCGGGCCGATGCCATCGCCGAGATCCCGTTCCGTGGTCGGGCAGAAGCACGCACGCGTGTGCGTCCGGCCGAGCTGCCCGATGTCCGCGTCGGTCAGGTGGGTGGCGTGCACGGCGACCGTCGACGGTCCCAGCACCCCGGCGTCGGACAGCAGGGCGGTCGGTGTTTTCCCGTGGTAGCCCAAGCAATCCTGGTTCTCGGCACGCTGCTCGGACAGGTGGACGTGCAGCGGCCGCTCCCCCGCCCATTCGGCCACCACCGGCAGCTGCGCGGCAGGCACCGCGCGAACCGAGTGCACGGCCGCACCCACCCGGACCAGCTCGCTCTCGGGCCGGAACGTTCCCGCGCGCACGGCCCAGCCGTCGACATCGCCGTCGCTGAACCGCAGCTGGTGCTCCCCGAGATCAACGCCGAATCCCCCGGCGAGGTAACAGGTGTCGAGCAGGGTCAACCGGATTCCGGCGTCCACGGCGGCGCGGGCGAGTGCCTGGCCCATCTCGTTCGGGTCGTCGTAGGGCTTTCCGCCGGGCGCGTGGTGCAGGTAGTGGAACTCGCCGACGCTGGTGAACCCGGCGAGCACCATTTCCGCGTAGACACCCCGGGCCAGGCGGTAGTAGCTGTCCGGGTCCAGTCGTCCGGCGAGCGCGTACATCCGCTCTCGCCAGGTCCAGAAGGTGCCGCGATCGTGGTGCGTCCGCCCGCGCAGCGCCCGGTGGAACGCGTGTGAATGCCCGTTCGCCATGCCGGGCACGGTCAGCCCGCCGAGCACCGTGCCGGTTCTCGGCGCACCCGGCGTGACCGAGTCGATCCGGCCACCGGAGACCTCCAGCAGCACCCCTTCGGCGACCCCGTCGGGCAACCAGGCTCGCTCGCACCAGAACGCGGTCATTTCGCCACGTTCTCCAGCACGTCGGCGAGCGCGCGGGCACCGGCGTCGACGTCCGCCGCCTCCGCGAACTCCTCCGGCGAATGGCTGATCCCAGTCGGATTACGCACGTAGAGCATCCCCGACGGGACGTGTGGCGCGAGGATCGCCGCGTCGTGCCCGGCACCGGTCGGCAGCTCCGGCACCCCGCCGAGCACCCCGGACATCCGGTCCCGCAGGCCGCTGTCGAAGGTGACCGTGTCCGAATAGGACTCTTTGGTCACGCTCACCGTGCAGCCCTCCGCGGCAGCGGCTTCCTCCGCGGCACCCGCGATCTCCTCGACCAACGCCTCGGTCAGCCCGCTGCCCGGCACCCTGGCGTCCAACCACAGGTCCACTGTGGACGCGATGACGTTCGTGCCGCCGGGCGTGGGCACCAGGCGGCCGACCGTCGCCCGCGCGTCCGGCACCGACGCCGCGAGCTTGCGGACCGCGCCGATGGTCAGCGCCGCCGGGAGCATCGGGTCGTGGCGATCGGACAGCAGCGTCGCACCCGCGTGATTCCCCTGCCCCTGGAAGGAAAAGCGCCACCGCCCGTGGGCGATCACCGTGCTGCCGACGGCCACCGGCGCGCCCAGGTCGATCAAGCCGCGCCCCTGCTCGACGTGCAGTTCCAGGAACCGCCCGATCCGCGACAACGCCTCGGGATCCGGCCCGAACCGAGCCGGGTCGAAGCCCGCCCGCGAGGCCGCGTCGGCGAGCGTGTTGCCGTCCGGGTCCCGCAGGTTGCGTGCCTTGTCCGGGTCGATCGAGCCGGTGAGCAGCCGCGACCCGAGGCACGGCACGCCGAACCGGCCGCCCTCCTCCTCGGCGAACACCACCACCGCGAACGGTTTCGCCGGCGAGAACCCCTTGCGCTGCAGGATCCCGACGGCGTCGAGTGCGCTGACCACCCCCAGCGGACCATCGAACGCGCCGCCGCCGGGAACCGAGTCGAGGTGGCTGCCGGTGACCGTCGCGTCCGGCCCCGGCGAACCCCACCAGGCCCAGATGTTGCCGTTGCGGTCGGTCTCCACTTCGAGGTCCAGCCAGCCGGCCTCGGCGATGAACCACTCGCGCAGCTCGCCCTCGGCCGAATCGAACGCATGCCGTGAATAACCGCCGCGCGCGCGGTCGCGCCCGACGTCGGCGATGCGGTCGAGCAGTCCGGACGCGGTCATTCGGTCTCCTTCATCGGCACCCGCACACCGCGCTCGCCCGCGACCTCGGCGGCCCGCTCGTACCCGGCGTCCACGTGCCGGATCACGCCCATGCCCGGGTCGTTGGTCAGCACCCGCTCGATCTTCCGCCCGGCCAGCTCGGTGCCGTCGGCCACGCAGACCTGCCCGGCGTGGATGGAGCGTCCCATGCCGACCCCGCCACCGTGGTGGATCGACACCCAGCTGGCCCCGGACGCGGTGTTGACCATGGCGTTGAGCAGCGGCCAGTCGGCGATCGCGTCGGAGCCGTCGGCCATGCCCTCGGTCTCCCGGTACGGCGAAGCCACGCTGCCGGAGTCGAGGTGGTCGCGGCCGATCACCACCGGCGCCGTCAGCTCACCGCTGGCCACCATCTCGTTGAACCGCACCCCGGCCAGGTGCCGCTCGCCGTAGCCGAGCCAGCAGATCCGCGCCGGAAGTCCCTGGAAGGCGACGCGTTCCCCGGCGAGCCGGATCCAGCGCGCGAGGGATTCGTTCTCCGGGAACAACTCCAGCATGGCGCGGTCGGTGGCGGCGATGTCCGCGGGGTCGCCGGAGAGCGCGGCCCAGCGGAACGGGCCCTGACCCTCGCAGAACAACGGCCGGATGTACGCGGGCACGAAGCCGGGGAAGTCGAAGGCGCGGTCGCAGCCGCCGAGCTTCGCCTCACCGCGCAACGAGTTGCCGTAGTCGAAGACCTCCGCGCCCGCGTCGAGGAAACCGAGCATGGCGTCGACGTGGTCGGCCATGGACTCGCGCGAGCGATCGGTGAACTCGTCGGGTTTCTTGGCCGCGTAGTCGGCCCAGTCGTCGACCGCGACACCCTTGGGCAGATAAGCGAGCGGGTCGTGCGCCGAGGTCTGGTCGGTGACGATGTCCACCTCGACGCCGCGGCGCAGCAGCTCCGGCAGTACCTCGGCAGCATTGCCGATCACGCCGACCGAGAGCGCCCGCTTGTCCTTCTTGGCCGTGGTGACCCGGCGGATCGCGTCGTCCAGATCGTCGGCGACCTCGTCCAGGTATCGGGTCTCCACCCGACGCCGGGCACGCTCGGGGTCGCATTCGATGACCAGCGCGACCCCGTCGTTCATGGTCACCGCGAGCGGCTGCGCGCCACCCATGCCGCCGAGTCCGGCGGTGACGGTGAGCGTGCCCTTGAGCGAACCGCCGAACTTCTTCTTCGCCACCGCGGCGAAGGTCTCGTAGGTGCCCTGGAGGATGCCCTGCGTGCCGATGTAGATCCACGAACCCGCGGTCATCTGGCCGTACATGGTGAGCCCGAGCTGTTCCAGGCGCCGGAACTCCGGCCAGGTGGCCCAGTCGCCGACCAGGTTCGAGTTCGCGATCAGCACCCGCGGCGCCCACTCGTGCGTGCGGAACACGCCGACCGGCTTGCCCGACTGCACCAGCAGCGTCTCGTCCTCGTCCAGGGTGGTCAGGCCGCGGGTGATCCCGTCGAAGCTGGCCCAGTCGCGGGCGGCCTTGCCGGTACCGCCGTAGACGACCAGGTCCTGCGGCCGCTCGGCCACCTCGGGATCGAGGTTGTTGTGGAACATCCGCAGCGCGGCTTCGCTCTGCCAGTTCTTCGCGGTCAGCGCGGTGCCGCGGGCGGCGCGCACGGTCCTGCTCATCGGGTCTCCTCGAGTGTCGCGTTGACCACCTCGGTGACAGCACCCGAGGCGATGAGTTCTTCGGTGGCGGCGATTTCCGGCGCCAGGTGGCGGTCCGGGCCGGGCCCGGGCACGCGGGTGCGCAGCAGGTCGCGGACGGCGGCGGTGACCGGCGCGGGTTCGAGCGGTGAGCGGAAGTCCAGCGCCCTGGCCGCGGTGAGCAGCTCGATCGCCAGCACGGTCCGCAGCCCTTCGACCGCCTTGCGGAGCTTGCGCGCCGCGCTCCAGCCCATCGAGACGTGGTCCTCCTGCATGGCGCTGCTCGGAATGGAGTCCACAGAGGACGGAACGGCCAGCCGCTTCAGCTCGCTGACCACCGCGGCCTGGGTGTACTGGGCGATCATGTGCCCGGAGTCCACACCGGGGTCGTGGGCCAGGAACGCGGGCAGACCGTGCGAGCGGGCCACGTCGAGCATCCGGTCGGTCCGGCGCTCGGCGATGCTGGCCAGGTCGGCGACCGGGATGGCGAGGAAGTCCAGCACGTAGGCGACCGGGGCGCCGTGGAAGTTGCCGTTCGACTCGACCCGGCCGTCGGGCAGCACCACCGGGTTGTCCACCGCGGCCGCCAGTTCGCGGTCGGCGACCAGTTCGACGTGGGTGAGCGTGTCCCGCGCGGCGCCGTGCACCTGGGGCGCGCACCGCAGTGAATAAGCGTCCTGGACGCGGGGGCAGTCCGGGCCGCGGTGGCTCGCCACGATGCCGGACCCGGCGAGCGCCGCGTGGATCCGGCTCGCCGACACCGCCTGACCGGGGTGCGGGCGCAGGGCCTGCAGATCGGCGGCGAACGGCCGGTCGGTGCCGAGCAGGGCTTCGACGCTCATCGCCGCGGTGATGTCGGCGAGGTCGAACAGCAGGCGGAGGTCGGCACAGGCCAGCAACAGCATGCCGAGCATGCCGTCGGTGCCGTTGGTCAGCGCGAGGCCCTCCTTCTCGGCCAGCACGACCGGTTCGATCCCGGCCCGCGCAAGCGCTTGCGCCGCCGGGACGACCTGGCCTTCGTGCACCACCTCTCCCTCGCCCATCAGCGCCAGCGCGACCGCGGCCAGCGGCGCGAGGTCACCGGAGCAGCCGAGCGAGCCGTACTCCGGGACGATCGGCGTGATCTCCGCGTTGAGCAGCCGCGCGAGGGTGTCCGCGGTGACCGGGCGGACGCCGGTGTAGCCGCTGGCGAGCGTGCGCAGGCGCAGCAACATCAGCGCGCGCACGACCTCGGTCTCCACCGGCTGCCCGGCTCCGGCGGCGTGCGACCGGATCAGCGAGCGTTGCAGCGCGACCCGGCTCTCGATCGGGATGTGCCGCACGGCGAGCGCGCCGAACCCGGTGGACACGCCGTAGGTGGGCTTGGTGGCTTCGGCCAGCGCGTCGATGTGCTGACGGGTGGAGGCGAGGTTCTTCCGCGCGGACTCGGTCAGTTCGACCGCCGCCCGGCCGCGGGCGACCGCGACGACCTGCTCCGCCCGCAGCGGGTCCGCTCCCAGGTGCACTAGTTCCGGCATGCCTGCCATTGGACCCCGGCGACCGCGCGGGCAAAATCGGTGATCGAGTGGTTCCGTCTGGGATCCCAGACAGGAGGGCAGGGCATGGGCACCAGTTCCGACGTTCCCGCGCTGCGGCGCGGCCTGGGCATCCTGCGTGCGCTGGCCGAGCGGCCCGGGCCGGTGTCGGCCGGTGCCGTGGCCCGCGACCTCGGCCTGCCCCGGTCCACCACCTACCACCTGCTCGCCGAGCTGGTGGCCGCCGGATTCGTCACACACCTGCCCGACGAACGCCGGTACGGGCTGGGGATCGCGGCCTTCGAACTGGGGTCGGCCTACCTGCGGCACGACCCGCTCGAACGGCTCGCCGCGCCACTGCTGCGCAGGCTGGTCGACCGGGTCGAGCACAACGCGCACCTCGGCATCCTGCACGGGGGTGAAGCGCTGTATCTGATCAAGGAGCGGCCAGCGCGCCCGGAAACCCTGGTCACCGACGTGGGGGTGCGGTTGCCGGCGCAGCTCACCGCCAGCGGGCGGGCCATGCTCGCGCACCTGCCCGCGGCGCACGTGCGGGCGTTGTTCCCGTCGGCCGCGGCCTTCGTGCGGCGGACCGAGCGCGGCCCACGCACCCTCGCGGAGCTCCGGGCGACGCTGACCGCCGAACGCAGGCGCGGCTGGGCTGTGGAGGACGGGCACGTCACGCCGGGTTTCGCCTCGGTGGCGCACCCGGTGTTCGACCACGGCCACCGCCCGCTCGCCGCGATCAGCGTGACCTTCCGGCACGTGTGCGACTCCCCGGCCGGTGCCTGTGCTCAGGACTGGCCGGGGATCGCCGAAGAGGTGCGGCGCACCGCCGCGGAACTCACGTCCCGCATCGGCGGCGCCTGAACCTCAGTGTCGTCTGCCCGCCTCGACCGGGATGCCGAGCATCTCGAGCAGTTCCGCGCACTCGTGCGCGTCGGAGGAGTGCTGCGCGACCGTGCGCGCTGCCCTGCCTTCCTGAACGTCGCGGTGGATCTTCTCCTCCGCCTTGACTCCGGCCAGGTAGCTCGTGTCGGCCGCCGGGTCGGTAACGCTGCCATGCCTTGCCCAGGTCATTTGGCACCTTCTTCCGGCCACGCTCGATCGCGTGTCCCCCATCAGCATGACATGGGCTTGATCACGGAGCGACAGCGGCTTCGACCGGCCGCGCCCGCAGCGCGAACCACGCCGGCACCAGCGTGGCGAGCAGCACCAGCCCCGCGGACCCGCCGACGACCGCCAGCAGCACCCCGATCGGCCCGGCTGGCATCGGCGTGTCGCTGATGACCAGACTGAACGGGACCAGGGTCGTCAGCGAGACGAAACCGCCAAGGACGAGCCCGGCGACGGCGACGAGCACCGCCTCCACCGCGGTCATCCGGAGCACCTGGCCGCGCGTCGAACCGACCAGCCGCTGCAGCGCGAACTCGCGCCGCCGCTCGGCCGTGGCCAGCACCAGGGTGTTGACCAGGGAAATCACCGTGTACCCGACGATCATCGCGACCAGCAGGTAGTTCACCCACGCCCCGATGTCCTGCTGCTCGGCGTTCGCCGCGGTCACCGTCGCGCGGTCGGCGACCACCAGTCCCGGCACGCGCTCGGCCAGTCCGGCGAGCGCCGGCGCGAGGTCCGCACCCGGCTCGGCCTTCACCAGGATCTGCGGCACGGTGCCCGCGTCGGTGTGCGGCACGAGCAGGCTCGCGGGCACCAGCGCGATCTCGTAGCCCGGCCGGCCGCCGAGCAACCCGGCGATCCGCACGTCGGTCTGCGCACCGTCTCCGAAACGGAGAGTAACGGTGTCACCAATGCCCTTGCCAAGCGATTCGGCGAGGCTCGCAGGCAACGCGGCGGTTTCGCCACGCAGTTCCTCGACGCTTCCCGCGGTGAACGGGGTCGCCGTCGTCCGGCCCGCCCCTTCGGCGGTGATGCCCTGCAACGGCAGGCCCTGGTCGTCCTGCCAGCCGTCGTCGTAGTCGGTGATGAAGCCGGAACTGGTCACCAGCGCGGACGCCCCGGCCACCCCCGGCAGCTCGGCGACCGTGCCGACGAGCGACGGGTCGAACCCGCCGGTGGTGGAGGCGAGCACGGTGTCCGCCCGCAGGTTCTCGCTGAACGCGCGCTCACCGGCGGCGCCCTGCGTGGTCTGCAGGTAGATCATCGACAGCGCCATGCCGCTGGCCAGCATGATCGGCGTGATCGCGGCGGCCATCCTGACCCGGCGGTTCCGCGCGTTGAGCAGGGCGAGCCGCCCGCTCAGCCCGGTGATCGCGCGCAGCGGCCAGCGCAGGGTGGCGATGGCGATCCGCGCGATGCCGGGGCCGAGCAGGGCCAGCGCGATCGCCCACAGCATCACCGTCGGCCCGGCGGTGCTCGCCGCGACCGGTCCGGTCATCACGGTGAAGGTGATGATCACCAGCGCGATACCGCCGCCGAGGCAGAGCAGCGCGATGATCAGCCGGGGCGCGCTCAGCCAGCGGCGCTGCACGGCGGCTTCGGCCAGCGCCTCGGCTGGCCGGGCCCGCGCGGCACGGCCACCGGCGACGAAGGCCGCGCCGAACGCGGTCAGCAGCGCCGCGCCGGTCGCGCTCACCATCGGGATCCAGCCCTGGTGGTAGATCATCTGCTCGGCGACCACCCCGCGGCCTGCCAGCTGGTCGAAGAGGAATTCGCCGAGCCACTGCCCGGGGAAGTACGCCAGCAGGGTGGCGAGCACCCCGACCACCATCGTCTCGCCGAGCACCATCCGGCGCAGCTGCCCCGGCGTGGTGCCGATCGCCCGCAGCAGCGCGAGTTCCCGTCCCCGCTGCTGCACGGAAAGTCCCAGCGTGGAGGCCACCACGAAGATCGCCACCGTGGTGGCCATGCCGCCGAAGACCCCGGCGAGCGCGATCAGCCCGGTGCCGCCCTCGGCCGCGCCGAAGAACTCCGCCAGCCCGCGTTCGTCCCCGGTCAGCGAGATCGCGGGGGTCCCGCTGATCGCTTTGTCGACCTGCTCGCGGAGCGCTTCGACGTCGGTGCCGGGCGTGGTGAACACGGCGATCGCGTCGACCACGCCCGCCTTGCCCAGCAACCGGCTCGCTTCGCCGTCGGTGAAGAAGGCGGACGGCCCGGCGATGGTCCCGGTGACGGTGAACCGCTCGACCTTGCCGCGCACGGCGAGTTCGACGGTTTCCCCAGGTTGGTGCCCAGGCAGCGCGACCTGCCCCGCCCGGGTCGGCGCGACCCCCGCGACCAGCGAGTCCCCCGCCAGTTCGGCGGAACTCCAGCCGTGCCCGGGGAGTCGGCGGCCGTTTTCGTGCACGTCGAAGGTGACGTCGGGCAGCGCGCGCTCGACGCCCTGGAGCTTCTCGATCCGCGTGATCAACCCGGCGTCGAGGCGGACGCGCTCGGACAGCACCCCGCTGTCCCGGTCCTTGCCGTAGTCCTCCTCGTCCGGGGCGACGGGCTCCTCCGGCAGGTCGATCTGCTGGTTGCCGGAGATGACGAGCGGTGCCGCGGCGAACCGCTCCGGCGGGACCGCCGAGCGGATGCCCGTCTCCATCAGCCCGCCGCAGGCGAGCACGATGGCGGCCCCGAAGAACAACGCGATGAACGAGGCGGTGAACCCGCCCTTGCGGAAGCGCAGCATGCGCGTGGCGATGCGGAACATCAGGCGTGCGCTCCGGCTCTGGCGGCGGCGAAGGCGCCGAGGTGGGTCATCCGCTCGGCCACCAGATCGGCGGTCGGGTCGTGCAGTTCGTCGGCGACGCGGCCGTCGGCGAGGAAGATCACCCGGTCCGCGTGCGAGGCGGCGACCGGGTCGTGGGTGACCATGACGATCGTCTGCCCGGCGAACCGGACGGACTCGCGCAGCAGGCCGAGGACTTCCAGCGAGGTCTGGGTGTCCAGCGCACCGGTCGGCTCGTCGCCGAACACCACCGCGGGACGGCTGACCAGCGCCCGGGCTATCGCGACGCGCTGCTGCTGACCACCGGACAACTCACCGGGCAGGTGCTTGCGGCGGGAGGTCAGCCCGATGCGGTCGATGATCTCGTCGACCGCGCGGCGGTCCGGCTTCTTGCCGGACAGGCGCAGCGGCAGCGTCACGTTCTCCAGCACGTTCAACGCCGGGAGCAGGTTGAACGCCTGGAAGACGAACCCGACGCTCTCCCGGCGCAGGCGCGTCAGCGCCACCTCGTTCATGCCGCCGAGCTCGTGCCCGTCGAGCACCACCGAGCCCGACGTCGGCCGGTCGAGGCCCGCCGCGCAGTGCAGGAACGTGCTCTTGCCGGAACCCGAAGGCCCCATCACCGCGGTGAAGCTCCCCCGCGAAAACCCGATCGTCACCCCGTCGAGCGCGACGACGCGGTTACGCTCCCCACCGTAGGTCTTGACCACGGAGGTCAGGCGGACCACTTCCTGGTTCATGGCTTTCTCCTCGCTCACTTGCTGCGACGAGCATGTCGAGCGGGCGGCACCGGAACCATGGGGTGCGCGGGCGTAGCCGGGGTGGGGCTGGCCCTACCCCTCGATCGGCGGGCTGATCCCCATACCGGGGTTGGGTATCATGGCAGGAACGACACGATCGAGGTAAAGGGGTGCGGCATGGCCAGCTACAGCGGCGACAAGGAGGCGTACCTCAAGCGGCTGCGCCGGGTGGAGGGGCAGATCCGCGGGTTGCAGCGGATGGTCGAGCAGGACAAGTACTGCATCGACATCCTCACCCAGGTCTCCGCCGCGACGAAGGCGCTGCAGGCGTTCTCGCTCGAACTGCTCGACGAACACCTGTCCACCTGCGTGGTCGACGCGGCCGCGGCCGGCGGCAAGGAAGCCGAAGCGAAGGTCAAAGAAGCCTCCGAAGCAATCGCCCGCCTGGTCCGCTCCTAACCCCACACTCCCGCACCCGAACCACACACTCAGGCATTCGAGTCACACACTCGTGCAGCCGAACCCCACATTCGCGCAGCCGAGTCCCACACTCGGCCCGAAGCCATCGGACACGAATGTGGCTTTGGGGGCCGATTCCGCCCCCAAAGCCACATTTGTGTCCCATGAGAGGACTCGGCACTCAGTGGTGGTGCGCGTGCACCTTCGCGTGGCCCAGGCCCCGGCCGATCAGCCACTTGTTCACCGGCACGGTGAGCACGAAGGCCACGGCCAGCGCGAACGCCAGCGCGCCCCAGAACAGCCAGTGCCCCAGCCCGGCTTCCATCGCCCCGGGCACGGTGACCATCACCGCGTTGTCCACCAGCTCCATCACCGCGATCGACACGGTGTCCGCGGCCAGCGCCACCCGCAGCGCCTGCCGGAAGCCGACGCCCGAGCGCAGCACCCCGCGCATGGTCAGCGCGTAACCGAAGACGAACGCCAGAGCCACCGCCAACACGATCGTGGCGACGTTGGAGAATCCCAGCGCGGTACCGATCACCATGCCCAGCACCTCCCCGATGGCACAGCCGGTGAGGCAGTGCAGCGTCGCGCTCGCGGCCATCCCCCAGCTCGCTCCCGGCCGGTGTGCGTCACCCGTCATCACGGCACCTCCGCCTGTCCTGTCGATCGAGTTGCTACGGTACCCCCCAAGGGTATACATTCGAGTCAAGCGGCAGCCAACCGAGAGGACGCACGAAGATGACCGAGACGACCTACGCGGTGACCGGGATGACCTGCGAGCACTGCGCACGGTCCGTGACCGAAGAAGTCGGCAAGATCAGCGGCGTGACCAAGGTCGACGTGGATCTGGCCGGTGGCGCGGTCACCGTCACGAGTGAAAACGGCCTGGACGACGCCGAAGTGCGTGCCGCGGTCGACGAGGCCGGCTACGCGGTGGCCGCGAGCTGATGAACACCGCCGCGAAGCTCTCCGCGTACGGCGCGGCGCTCGTCCTGGTCGCCGGTGGCGGCTGGGCCATCGGCGGCGCCGCCGGGCCGGTCGCCGCCTCGTCCGGAGCACCGGCGGCGGCGCACAGCGACACCCACGACGCGGCCGGGCCCGCCGGCGCGGCCACCGGGCTGCCCGGCGGGCTGGCCAGCTCGCTGAACGGCTACACCCTCGTGCCGTCCACCACCACCCTGCCCACCGGCACCACGCAGCCGTTCACCTTCCGGGTGCTCGGCCCGGACGGCGCGCCGGTCACCGCGTACGACGTGGAGCACGAGAAGCGCATGCACCTGATCGTGGTGCGCCGCGACACCGCGGGCTTCCAGCACCTGCACCCGCAGCTCGCCGCCGACGGTTCCTGGTGGATCCAACTGGGACTCCCGCAGGCCGGCAGCTACCGCATGTACGCCGACTTCAAGCCGACCGGCGGCCAGGCCACCACGCTCGGCGTGGACCTGTCGACGCCGGGCGACTACCAGCCCGCCTGGTACCCACCCGCCCGCGAGTCCGAAGTGGACGGTTATCGGGTGCGACTGGACGGCGACCTGGTCGCCGGGCGGTCGTCATCGGTCCGGCTGACCGTCACCAAGGACGGCCGCGAGGTCACCGATCTCGAGCCGTACCTCGGCGCCTACGGCCACCTCGTCGCCCTGCGCGGCGGCGACCTCGCCTACCTCCACGTCCACCCGGACGAGAGCGCCACCGCGGGCCCCACGATCGACTTCCACACCGAAGTACCCTCCCCCGGTACCTACCGCCTGTTCCTGGATTTCCAGCACGGCGGCGAGGTCCGGACGGCCGAGTTCACCGTCGAGGCCCAGGGCACGGCTCCGGCGGCACCGGCACCCGCCGCCGAGGGCGACGGGCACGGCCACTCCCACGGCGGATGAAGTAAGGACGCGACATGAGTTCGGAAACGCGGGAACGCCTCAGCAGCGAGGTCGAACTGGCGATCACCGGCATGACCTGCGCCTCCTGCGCCGCCCGGATCGAGCGCAAGCTCAACAAACTGGACGGCGTCACCGCGACGGTCAACTACGCGACGGAGAAGGCGAGGGTCAGCTACCCGGCCGAGCTGGAACCCACCGCGCTGATCGAGCAGGTGGAAGCGGCGGGGTACGCGGCAACGGTGCCACGCAAGGACAAAGCCGTCACCGAGTCCGAAGTGGACGATGACCCGATCCGCCCGCTGCGGCAGCGGCTGATCGGCTCGGCCGTGTTGTCGGTGCCGGTGATCGCGCTGGCGATGATCCCGGCCATCCAGTTCGAGTACTGGCAGTGGATCTCACTCACCCTCGCCGCACCGGTACTGGTGTGGGCGGCGTGGCCGTTCCACCGGGCGACCTGGGTCAACCTGCGCCACGGCGCGGCGACGATGGACACGCTGATCTCCATCGGCACGCTCGCCGCGTTCGCCTGGTCGCTGTACGCGCTGCTGTTCGGCACCGCGGGCACGCCGGGCATGACGCACCCGTTCGAATTCACCATCGAACGCACCAGCGGTGACGGCAACATCTACCTCGAGGTCGCCGCCGGGGTCACCACGTTCATCCTCGCCGGGCGCTACTTCGAGGCGCGGTCGAAGCGGCGGGCGGGCTCGGCCCTGCGCGCGCTGCTGGAGCTGGGCGCCAAGGAGGTCGCGGTCCTGCGGGCGGACGCCGAAGTCCGCATCCCGATCGACGAACTCGCGGTCGGCGACCGGTTCGTGGTGCGGCCGGGCGAGAAGATCGCCACCGACGGCGTGGTCACCGAAGGCAGCTCGGCGATCGACGCGAGCATGCTCACCGGTGAGTCCGTGCCGGTCGAGGTCGGCTCCGGCGACTCGGTCGCCGGCGGGTGCGTGAACGCCGGCGGACGGCTGGTCGTGCGGGCCACGCGTGTCGGCTCGGACACCCAGCTGGCGCAGATGGCGAAGCTGGTCGAGGACGCGCAGAACGGCAAGGCCGCGGCGCAGCGGCTGGCCGACCGGATCTCCGCGGTCTTCGTGCCGGTGGTCATCGCGCTCGCGGTGGGCACGCTGTTCTTCTGGCTCGGCGCGGGCGCGTCGGCCTCGGGGGCGTTCACCGCGGCGGTGGCCGTGCTGATCATCGCCTGCCCGTGTGCGCTGGGCCTGGCCACGCCGACCGCACTGCTGGTCGGCACCGGCCGCGGCGCGCAGCTGGGCATCCTGATCAAGGGCCCGGAGGTGCTGGAGTCGACCCGCCGGGTGGACACCGTCGTGCTGGACAAGACCGGCACGGTGACCACCGGCCAGATGTCCCTGGTGGACGTCCACCTGGCCGAGGGCACCACCGCCGAGGAGGCGCTGCGGCTCGCCGGTGCGCTCGAAGACGCTTCGGAACACCCCATCGCGCAGGCCATCGCCCGCGGCGCCAAGGACAGGACGGGCCGCCTGCCCGGCGTCGAGGACTTCACCGCGGTCGAAGGGCTCGGCGTGCAGGGCACGGTCGACGGGCACGCGGTGGTGGTCGGCCGGGTCGCACTGCTCGCGCAGTGGAGCCTGCACCTGCCGGAAGCGCTCGCCGAGGCCAAGGCGGAAGCCGAACGACGCGGGCAGACCGCGGTGGCCGTCGGCTGGGACGGGCGGGCGCGCGCGGTGCTCACCGTCGCGGACACGGTGAAGCCGACCTCCGCCGAGGCGATCGCGAAGCTGAAGGAACTCGGCCTGACCCCGGTGCTGCTGACCGGCGACAACGAGGCCGTGGCGAAGACGGTCGCCGACGAGGTGGGCATCGCCGAGGTGATCGCCGAGGTGCTGCCCCGCGACAAGGCCGACGTGATCGCTCGGCTGCAGGGCGAGGGCAAGGTGGTCGCCATGGTCGGCGACGGGGTCAACGACGCCGCCGCGCTGGCGAAGGCGGACCTGGGCCTGGCCATGGGCACGGGCACCGACGTGGCGATCGAGGCGAGCGACCTGACCCTGGTGCGCGGCGACCTGCGGGCCGCCGTCGACGCCATCCGCCTGTCGCGGCGGACGCTCGGCACCATCAAGGGCAACCTGTTCTGGGCCTTCGCCTACAACGTGGCCGCACTCCCGCTGGCGGCCGCCGGCCTGCTGAACCCGATGATCGCCGGGGCGGCGATGGCGCTCAGCTCGGTCTTCGTGGTGACCAACAGCCTGCGCCTGCGCGGGTTCCGCGCGGCCACCTAACGATCCAGTTCGTCTTCGAGGATGGTGTCGACCTGGCGGGCGGCACGGCGGAGGGCGGCGCACGCGAGGAACACGAGCAGCGCCGCCCCGCCGGAAACCCACATCGCGCGCCACGAGAAGAAGTAACCGATCAAGCCGAGAACCTCGACGAGCACGAGGCTGCCCACCACGGTGGCGGACCGGACGTGCTGGGCCAGTAGCCGGCTGGCGAGTTCGTTCATGCCAGGGAACTCGACTCGATCAAGCTAGTTGTTACGCACAGTCACTTGAATTTTCTAGCTTTCACCCATTCGGGAGGGCTGGATAACGGTCCCGGCACGGTCGTAACGAACGACCCCGTGCGAACGGCTTTCAGCGCGTTATGACGGTCATCGGGATCAGCGGCCACCGCGAACTGCCCTGCGCGGCCCGCGTGCACGCCATCGAAAAGATCAACGCGGTGCTGGCCGAAGCGGCCGCGCCGGTGATCGGGCTGAGCAGCCTGGCCAAGGGTGCCGATCAGCTGTTCGCCGAACTGCTGCTGCGCTCGGGCGGCACGCTGTTCGCCGTCATCCCGTCGCGGGACTACTCGGCCACGTTCAGCGGCGCCGCCAGGGACACCTACCTGCGCCTGCTCACCGCGGCGAAGAGCGCGGTCACCCTCGACCACGCCACCGCCTGCGACGCCGCCTTCGACGAAGCCGGGAGGTTCGTGGTGGAGCACAGCGACCTGCTCGTCGCCGTCTGGGACGGCAGCCCGGCGCGCGGCACCGGGGGCACGGCGGACGCCGTGGCGCACGCCCACCGCCTGAACCGCCCGGTCACCATCGTCTGGCCGGACGGCCTAGCCCGCCCGTGAGCCCTGCTGGACCGACCACTGGTTGCCGTCCGGGTCGCTGAAGAACACGAACGGCCCGCCCGGCAGGTCCTGGATCTCGCTCACCTCGATCCCGCGCCCGGCCAGCTCGGCGTGCGCGGCCTCGATGTCGGAGACCACCAGCTGCAACCCGGGCTGCGACCCGACCGGCGCCTGGGTGACCCCCTTGCCGATCACGATCGAGCAGGCCGACCCCGGCGGCGTCAGCTGGACGAACCGCAGGTCCTCACTGACGCGGTGATCGTGATCCGCCACGAAGCCCACCTGGTCCACGTAGAACGCCTTGGCGCGATCCACGTCCGAGACCGGTACCTGCGCCAGCTCCAGCTTGTAGTCCATCTCCGCCACCTTCTCCAGACCGGAATGCTCTGTTCTGTTCCTACTGTATCAGAACGGAACGATCCATTCCAATACTTAGCCGCGAGCAGTTTCGCGGACGCCCGCACCCAACGCGCGCGCGAGGACCAGCCCACGAAGGACGCGCATGTCGCGAGCCAACCGCCCGAGCGCGTCCTCGTCCTCGACGATCCGGAGCAGCGCCGCCACGCCCTCCGCGTCGAGCAGCCCGGGCAGCTGCGACCCGAGCAGCCAGGCACCGGCCGGCGCCGGGTCGAAGTCGTGCCGGACCAGGACGGCCACCTCGTCGTCGTACAGGCGGTCGAAGTACTCCCCCGTGGAATACCAGCCGATCATCGTCGCCAGGTCGATGGCGTCGCGCGTGGTGTCGGCCCGCCGTTCCCACCACGTCAGCAGCTTGAGCAGCGCGAGCGCCGGGATCGCCGGGACCCGGATCTCCAGGCCACCGGGCAGGAGCACCGTCTCGGCTGCCTCCACGGCCTCGCTCAGGCCTCGGACGTTCATGCGGTGGTCGTCCGGCCAGAGGATCGTGCGATCCTCGCCTTCGATACCGCCGTGGGGCACCACGTCGACCTCGACGCCCTCGACGAGGAACGCGTGGACGTGGCGGCCTCGCCTCTCGAGCTTGGCGGCCAGTCGCTCGAAGTCGGCCCACGAACCCACCGCGGCGGCGATGTCGATGTCGCGGGTCGCCCGCTCCGGCGGGCCGCCCACCAGCCCGATCGACGGGATGGTCCGCGCCGTCGCGCCCACCACGAGGTAGTCGACACCCGCCTCGCGGGCCGCGGCGTCGACACGTGTCAGCACCCGCGCGGCCAGCAGGAGGTCAGGTTCGGTCGAGTCGCGTAAGTCGATCATCACTGGTCCTGATGCGGTCTCCGTGGTCACGCTGACGGGGATCCCCCGAGGCCAGCAGGTCGGCGTAGACCAGGGTCGACGGCACGGTCCAGGTGTCCACGCCGGGCGCCTGCCAGAACCGCTGCCGGAGGTGCACGTTCCCGGTCCCTTCCGCGCGGACCATGCGGTGCCTGCCGATGAGCGCGAGCGGGGTCTGCTCGACGTAGAGCGTCAGCGAGGCGGGACGCAGGTGCGGGTCGAGCAGGCAGGCGGCGGCCTCACCACCCACCTGCGCCCCCGCCCGCACCAGCTCGGACTCCGAGTTCCGCCACCACGAAAGGTCTTCGACGGAGAACTCGCCGAGGGCGAGCGCGGGACCCAGCGTGATCGAATACGCCTCCGACCAGCGGTTGAGCAGTTCCCCGCCGCGGGTCAGCCGGCGACCGTCCGCCCCTTCGTACAGGTAGCCCGCGGTGGCGAGTTCGTCGACGGCCATCTGAGCCGTGCCCAGCGAGACGCCGCTCGCCCTGGCCAGCACCCGCAGTGGCTCCGCCGCCATCTCCGGCCAGCTGAGCAGCACGAAGCCGACTTTGAGCCCGGCGCGGCCGAAGGCGCGCGCACCCCGGGCGGGTGCCTTGGGCTGCCGCACCGCGGGCTTGCGACGCCCTCGGACGTCGATGAGCACATCACCCCAGGCGAGGTGGGCGTTGCCCGCTGTGTCGAGGTAGTCGATGCCGCGGGCGCGCAACCGCTCGGCCACCGGCTCGCTGATCGACGGCGCCACCACCAACGTCGGCGGCGAGCCGGGCACGTGCACCGCCGTCGCCAGCTGCGGCGTCAGCCGAGGCTGGACGTGCAGGCCGTAGGTCCGAGTCACACCCGCGCCGGTGGTGATGTCCAGCCCCCCAGCCGACAACTCCCCCCGAAGCCCGAACTCCGCCAGCCGCCGCCGAAGCTCCCCCCACAACGCCTCGTTCAAAAAACCCGCATGTTCATTTTCCCTGAACATCCCCCCATACTGAACACTCCCCCACCCCTCCGCAACCCCCACCGATGGCGAAGCCGAGCCCCCAGCCGCCAATAGCGCAGCCGAGCCCCTCCAGCAGCGCGCCCACCGATGGCGAAGCCGAGCCCACCCGATAACGCAGCCGAGGCCTCCGATGGCGAAGCCGAGGAGCACCCACAACATTCGCGAGCCGACAGCATGGGGGTCCAGGGGGCAAGCCCCCTGGCCGGGGGTCTGGGGGCTCGGCCCCCAGATAAACGCCCGAACACAAGTCAACGGCGAGTGCTCCCCACGAGCACTCGCCGTCGACGAAGTGGAGGTGCCGGGAATTGAACCCGGGTCCTCTGGCGCCTCAACAAGGCTTCTCCGTGCGCAGTCCGCTATGCCTCTACTCGGCCCCATCGATCACGCGAACAAGCCGATGTGACGGGCCCAGCCACTGTTGGTTTCCCGACCGGACCCCGTGGCCGGGTCCGGCGGTAGAGCCTCCTAGCTGATGCCGGCGACCGGGACGGAGGCACTCCCGGGCCGACAGACCACGCGCTCGCTCAGGCGGCGAGGGCGTAGTCGCGCTGGCTATTGGCCTTGGCGCTTATTGGTTTGCGATGACGCTTACGGTGGTCTCTCGCCTGCACCGGCACGCTTCCCTCGAATCGACGTCCAAAGTCGAAACCGTTCACCCCCTGGTGGGTTGTCGCTACGAACCTGTCCATCATAACGCCTTCGCGCAACCCGGTATTCCGGCGCCGTGGTGGGGTTGTCCCTACCCCCGGGATGCCCGTGCGCACCATGGCCGCCCGGCCCCCTCTGCGGCGAAGCTTGGTCCGGTAAGCGCAACGGACGTCTGAAGGGAACCAGCCATGACAACGGCACAGGTCGAGCAGGACGGCAGCCGGTCGCGTCCGCGGTTCGCGGGGTCGCTGGGCTTCCTGCTGATGAACCTCCCCCTCGGCATCCTCGGCTTCGTGTTCCTCTTCACCCTCTTCGTCTCCGGTGTCTCCACCGCGATCGTCTGGGTGGGGTTGCCGATCGCCGGGCTGGCCGTGTTGGTCGCCCGCGGCGCCGCCCGGGTGGAGCGCGCTCGCGTCTACGCCATGCTCGACAGCTACATCCCGGTCCCCTACCGGGCGCTGCCGGAAGGCGGCCAGAAGGCGCGCTGGAAGGCCCGGCTGAAGGACGGCGCCACCTGGCGCGACACGGCCTACTTCTTCCTGCTCTTCCCGATCGGCATCATCCAGTTCACCCTGGTGGTCACCTTCTGGGCGGTCAGCCTGGCCTTCGCCGGCCTGCCGATCTACTTCCGCTACCTGCCCACCGGGGCCTACCACTTCCCCAGCTACGACGCGGGCCTGCGCTGGATCACCGTGGACTCCACCGTCGAGGCGCTGCCGTGGGCGGCGCTGGGCGTGTTGTTCATGGCGGTCTCGGTGGCGCTGACCCGGGGACTGGCCGCCGGGCACGCCCGGTTCGCCAGGGTGCTGCTCGGCCCGGCCAGCCGCTGGGAAGAGGAAGGGGACCGCGTCCCTTTCCCGGGGACCCCGGCGATGTCGACGGTGGCAGGATGACCGTCGTCACCACTGCGCAGGGAGGACCGGCGATGTCCCAAGACGGGGCGGCGTTCACGCAGCCGAAGCCGCACTGGCCGAAGGTCGTCGGCTTCATGGTCGCCAGCTTCCCCCTGCGCCTGGTCCAGTTCGTGCTGCTGGTGACGCTGGCCGCGGTGGGCATCGGCACGGTGGTGGTCTGGGTCGGCGTCCCGCTGCTGGTCCTGGTCACCGGGCTGACCCGCTGGTTCGGCGACGTGGAGCGCCGCTGGGTCCGCAAAACGCTGGACACCCCGCTGCCCGACGCGGTGCGCCTGCCGCAGGAGGGCACCTGGCTCCAGCGCTGGCGCACCCGCCTCACGGACCAGACCACCTGGCGCGACTTCGGTTACCTGATGCTGGCGCTGCCGCTGGGCATCGTGGAGTTCGCGCTCGGCATCGCCGGAATCGTGCTCTTCCCGATCGCGATCTGGGTGCTGCCGTGGGTCGCCTGGTTGCACGGCAACCTCGCGCTCTCCCTGCTCGGCCCGCCGCGCAACCAGCAGCTGGCCGCCAAGGCCGAGCACCTGCAGGCTTCGCGGGCCCGTGGCGTGGACGCCGCCGAGGCGGAACGCCGCCGGATCGAGCGCGACCTGCACGACGGCGCGCAGCAGCGGCTGGTGTCCGTGGCGATGAGCCTCGGCCGCGCGAAGTCCAAGTTCGAGAACGACCCCGAAGCGGTGCGCGAGCTGATCGACGAAGCGCACTCGGACGCGAAGCTCGCCGTCTCCGAACTGCGGGACCTGGCCCGCGGCATCTACCCGGCCGTGCTCGGCGACCGCGGCCTCGACGCGGCGCTCTCGGCGCAGGCCGCGAAGTCCCCGGTGCCGGTGGAGGTCTCGGTCGACGTCCAGCCGCGCCCGCCCGCCGCGGTGGAGACCACGGCGTACTTCATCGTCGGCGAAACGCTGACCAACATCGCGAAGCACTCCGGTGCCACGCAGGCGGTGGTGAAGGTCTGGCGCACCGAAGACCGGGTGATCGTGGAGATCACCGACAACGGGCACGGCGGTGCCGAGGTGCGCACCGGGGGTGGGCTCGCGGGCCTGGCCGACCGGGCTGCCACGATTGACGGCGTCATCACCGTCGTCAGCCCGCCGGGCGGCCCCACGGTGGTCCGCTCGGACCTGCCGTGCACCTGGTGAGCAGGCCCGTACCTGGGGAGCCTGAAGGACTATGCGTGTCGTCATCGCCGAGGACGCGGTCTTGTTGCGAGCGGGGATCCAGCGGTTGCTGGCCGACGAGGGCATCGAGACGGTGGCCGCCGTGGACAACGGCGACGACCTGCTCGTCGCGGTCAAGGAACACCGTCCCGCGCTGGCGATCGTCGACGTGCGGATGCCGCCGACCTTCACCGACGAGGGGCTGCGGGCCGCGCTCGGCGCGCGTGAGCTGATCCCCGGACTGCCCGTGCTGGTGCTTTCGCAGTATGTGGAGGAGAGCTATGCGGTGGAACTGCTGTCCGGTGGGGCAGGCGGAGTCGGCTACCTGCTCAAGGAGCGCGTCGCGGACGTCGCCGACTTCCTCGACGCGGTGCGGCGGGTCGCCGGCGGCGGCACGGCGATCGATCCCGACGTGATCGCCCAGCTGATGGCACGCGGCCGCAAGAACCCGCTCGACGCGCTCACCGCGCGCGAGTCGGAGGTGCTTGGGCTGATGGCGCAGGGCCTGTCGAACACCGCGATCGCCGGCACCCTCGTCGTCTCGCACGGCGCGGTGGAAAAGCACATCGGCAACATCTTCGCCAAGCTCGGCCTGGAGGTCTCCCCCGAGGAACACCGCCGGGTCCGCGCCGTGCTCACCTACCTCGAACGCGGCTGAGCCGCCACCGGGGACACCCAAGCTCACCCGTCTGAGGGCGGCACCGCTGGATCACCTCACCTACCATTAGCGGACGCTGTCGCCGGTGAGGAGGAGAACGGATTGTCCGCACACTCAGAAGAGTGCGTCCGCTTCTTCGGCGGCCCGCTCGACGGCCGGATCCAGGAGATCGGTGACACCGAACCGGTGCGCGGCACCGTGATGCGGCACGTCCACCTCCACGACGGCCCCAAGATCGAGACCCACTACGAACTCGACTACAACGCCGAGAGCGGCTGGGAGTACCGCCTGCGCCCGGCCGGCGAGGTAGGGCCAGCCCCACCGCGGAACTAGGAAAACCCGAACCCGGATACGGCGGCTCACCCCGCTGTGCCGAAGGGCCGGATTGACCAGGCTCTTCAGGCATGCAGACGAGCACAACCCGTCCGAAACGGGACCTCTTCCTCGACGTCGTGCGGGCCGCCGCGATCGCCGGTGTGGTCGGCCAGCACTGGCTGATGCCGGTGCTGGGGTACGCGGACGGGCGACTGGCCACCGGGAACGCGCTGGCCACCCCCGGCTGGTGGGTGATCACCTGGCTGTCCCAGGTGATGCCGCTGGTGTTCTTCGCCGGTGGCGCAGCGAACCTGATCTCGCTGAACGCCGCCACCAGCAGCCGTGACTGGCTGGCCGCCCGCGTGCAGCGGCTCCTCCTGCCCGCGCTGCCGCTGTTCATGGTCTGGCTCGTCGTGCCCGAACTGCTGCGTGCCTTCGGCATCCCGGAGCAGCCGCTGGAGGTGGCCGGCGCGATCGCCGCGCAGTTGCTCTGGTTCCTCGCGGTGTACCTGGTGACCGTGCTGGTCACGCCGCTGATGGCCGCGGCGCACCGGCGCTGGGGTCTGCGGGTGCCGGTGGTCATGGCGGTCGCTGGGGTGCTCGTGGACGTGGCCCGCTTCAACGACCTCGGCCTGATCGGGTACGCCAACGCCGTGTTCGTCTGGCTCGCCGTGCACCAGATCGGTTTCCTCTACGCCGACGGCCGCCTCGGCTCGCTCGGCAGGCGTGGTGCGCTGACCATGTCCGCCGCCGGTTTCGGGGTCACCGCGCTGATGGTCGCCTTCGGCCCGTACCCGGCGAGCATGATCGGCATGCCGGGGGCGCCGGTGTCGAACATGAGCCCGCCGAGCGTGCTGCTGGCCGCGCTGGCCGTGGGGCAGATCGGCCTGCTGCTCGCGCTGCGCCCGGCCATCGGCCGCTGGGCCGTGCGCCCGCCGGTGGCGGCCGCCCTGCGCTGGCTCGGCCCGCGGTTCATGAGCGTGTACCTGTGGCACATGCCCGCGCTGGTGGTCGTCGCCGGGGTGTCGGTGCTCGGCTTCGGTTACCGGACCCCGGAACCCGGCAGCCTCGCCTGGCTCGTCGCCGCCCCGCTCTGGCTGGCCGCGACCGGGCTCGTGCTGGCCGGGCTGCTCCGCGTCTTCGCCCGCTTCGAGGTCCGCAAGCTCGACGGCGGCCCGATCGCCCCGACCGCGCAACTGGTGCCGGCCGGGCTGGTCGCCTCCGGTGGACTGCTCGGCCTGGCCGCGACCGGCTTCACCACACCGGCCGACAGCGGTCAGCTGGCCGGGCCGCTGCCGTGGGTCTTCCTGGTCACCGCGGCCTTCCTGCTGGCGGGCAAGCCGCTACGGCGCAAGGCCCAGCAGGCGCGCCGGGGTGTCGTGCAGCACCTGCCGCAGGAACCGCTCCCCCAGCCGGTCGTCGGCAGCCGCCCATGAGGCGACGGCCCGCAACTGGGTCGCGTAGGAGTACGGGATGTTCGGGAAGTCGGTGCCCAGCACCACCCGTTCACCGAGGCCGGCCAGGCTGGACACCCAGCCGGCCGGCATCGGCATCATCGCCTCGGTGAACGGCACGCCGACCATGGTGGTGTCGAGGTACACGTTCGGGTACCGCCGCACCAGGTCGACCGCCGCTTCGTACTCGGGCATGCCGGCGTGGGCGAGCACCGCGGTCAGCCGGGGATGCCGTTCGAGGACCGCGCCGAAGACGTCCAGCCCGGTGTGCGCACCCCGCAGCGGACCGTGTCCACAGTGGACCACCACCGGGAGCCCGGCGTCGGCCAGCGTGCCCCAGGCCTTGTCGAGCAGGTCGTCGCGCGGGTCGTAGGCCCCCACCTGGACGTGGGCCTTGAAGCAGCGGGCGCCGGCGCGGACCGCCGAGTCCACATAGGACGCGGCGGACGGCTCCGGGTACAGGGTCGCGGTGGGCACCGCCTCCGGCACGCGCGCGCCGAAGTCCAGCGCCCATTCCGAAAGCCATTCGGCCATGCCCGGCTTGTGCGGGTAGACCAGCGGCGCGAACCGCAGCACCCCGAGCGAGCGGAGCACGTCCAGCCGCTCCGGCTCGGGCAGCCGGTAGTGGATCGGCCACGGGGTGCCGTAGTGGCGCTCGGCCTGGTCGAAGTACGACCACACCTTCGCCAGCACCCGCTCGGGCAGGAAGTGCACGTGCAGGTCGATCAGCCCGGGCAGGCCGAGCGAGCGCACCCAGCCCGGGACGTCCGCATCGGACTCCGGGCCGGTGCCGCTCAGTACCGGCCCTTCAGCGCGCGGCCCATCGCCTTGCGCACCTCGCGGTCGGCGTCGCGCTTGGCCAGGTCCTGACGCTTGTCCCAGGCCTTCTTGCCCTTGGCCAGCGCCAGTTCGACCTTGACCTTGCCGTCCTTGAAGTACATCGACAGCGGGACCAGGCTGAGCCCGCTCTCCTTGGTCTTGCCGATCAGCTTCTCGATCTCGCCCTTGTGCAGCAACATCTTCCGGGTCCGGCGGGGCATGTGGTTGGTCCACGTGCCCTGCACGTACTCGGGGATGTGCACGTTGCGCAGCCACACCTCGCCGTCGTCCACCGTGGCGAACGCGTCGGCCAGTGAAGCCTTGCCCTCACGCAGGCTCTTCACCTCGGTACCGACGAGCACGAGACCGGCTTCGTAGGTGTCGAGGATGGAGTAGTCGTGCCGAGCCTTGCGGTTCGACACGATCACCTTGTGACCACGTTCCTTGCCCATGTTGACAACTCTACGTGATTCTCATCGGCACGACACCGGCATTAATGCCGCACGTACAGACGCAGCGTGACGTACCCGGTGACCGCGGAAATCAGGATGGACACCCCGAGCAGGACCGGCGCCACCGGGCCCAACACGTCCAGTGTGGTCACCGGCGGGATGATCCCGCCCGCCGAGGTCAGCAGCGTGTCGAAGAACAACATCTTGCCCACCAGCAGGAAGACGATCGCGAGGATCGCACCGACCACACCGGCGACCACCGCCTCCAGGAGGAAGGGCAGCTGCGTGTACCACCGCGTCGCGCCGACCAGGCGCATGATGCCGACTTCGGTTCGCCTGGTGAACGCCGAGACCTGGATGGTGTTGGAGATCAGCAACAACGCGGCGAAGGCCTGCAGCAGCGCGACCACGAAGGTGATGTTCCGGACCACGTTGAGCCCGTTGAAGAACCGCTCCAGGAACACGTTCTGGTCGTCGACCTTGTCCACCCCGGGACGGCCGGTGTACTCCTTGACGATCACGTCACTGCGGCTCGGGTCCTCGAGCTTGATGTGCAGCGAGGCGGGCAGCGACTCGGGGCGCGCCAGCTCGACCAGCTCCGGCTGGCCCTCGAAGATCCGCTTGAACCGCTCGAAGGCGTCCTGCCGGTTCTCGAACACCACGGAGTCGACGCCGGGCTTGCTGTCCAGCTCGGCGCGGAGGCCGGAGCACAGCTGCTGCGAGCAGTTGGCGTCACTGGCGCTGACGTCGTCGGTGAAGTAGACGGTGACTTCGACGTCGTCCTGGTAGTTCGTCTGCATCTTGTCGATGGTGGTGACGATCAGCAGACCGCCGCCCAGCATGGCGAGCGAAACCGCCGTGGTGATCACCATCGCGATGGTCATCGTGATGTTCCGGCGCAAGCCGGTGACAACCTCGCTGAACACAAAACTGGCACGCATCGGGGTGGCTGTCCCTTGGGGGTCGGGGGCGAGGGGGGTGCGGCGGTACGGCGGTCAGCGGCCGACGCCGTAGACCCCGCGGGCATCGTCGCGCACGACCCGGCCGAGCTGCAGCTCGACCACGCGGCGGCGCATCGAGTCGACGATCGAGTGGTCGTGGGTGGCCATCAGCACGGTGGTGCCGGTGCGGTTGATCCGCTCCAGCAGCAGCATGATGTCCTGGCTGGTGTCCGGGTCCAGGTTCCCGGTCGGCTCGTCGGCGAGCAGCACCAGCGGCCGGTTGACGAACGCGCGCGCGATCGCCACGCGCTGCTGCTCACCACCGGAGAGTTCGTTGGGCAGGCGGTCGGCCTTGCCGTCGAGGCCGACCAGTTCGAGGACCTCCGGCACCACCTTGCGGATGGTCTGCTTCGGCTTGCCGATCACCTCGAGCGCGAACGCCACGTTCTCCGCGACGGTCTTGTTGGTCAGCAGCCGGAAGTCCTGGAAGACGCAGCCGATGGTCTGGCGCAGGCGGGGGACCCTGCGCCGGGCCATCTTGGCGACGTCGAAGTTGGAGACCAGCACACGGCCCTGGGACGGCACCTCCTCACGGAGGAGCAGCCGGAGGAACGTCGACTTACCGGACCCCGACGGGCCGATGAGAAAGACGAACTCGCCCTTGTCCACCTCGACGGACACCCGTTCGAGGGCCGGGCGGGTCGAGGTCTTGTAGACCTTGGATACCTCTTCGAGCCGGATCACGGTGCGTCATCCTACTCAGGTCACCCGTTAAGCCTAAGTTGCCCACCACCCGAACGGGGCTCAGGCGTGCTCGCTCTGCTTCCGCCAGCGGATGCCGGCCTCGAGGAAGCCGTCGATGTCGCCGTCGAGCACGGAACTGGGGTTGCCCACCTCGAACTCGGTACGCAGGTCCTTGACCATCTGGTACGGGTGCAGCACGTAGGAGCGCATCTGGTTGCCCCAGCTGGAGCCACCGTCCTTGAGCGCGTTCAGCTCGGCGCGCTCTTCTTCCTTCTTGCGCTGCAGCAGCTTGGCCTGGAGCACCTTCATCGCGGCCGCCTTGTTCTGCAGCTGCGACTTCTCGTTCTGGCAGGAGACCACGATGCCGGTCGGCACGTGCGTGATGCGCACGGCCGAGTCGGTGGTGTTCACGCTCTGCCCGCCGGGGCCGGAGGACCGGAAGACGTCCACGCGGATGTCCTTCTCCGGGATGTCGACGTGGTCGACCTCCTCGACCTCGGGCAGCACCTCGACGTGGGCGAAGGAGGTCTGGCGGCGGCCCTGGTTGTCGAACGGCGAGATGCGCACCAGCCGGTGCGTGCCCTGCTCGACCGAGAGCGTGCCGTAGACGTACGGGGCGCTCACCTTGAAGGTGGCCGACTTGATCCCCGCCTCTTCGGCGTAGGAGATGTCGTAGACGTCGGTCGGGTAGTCGTGCCGCTCCGACCAGCGGATGTACATGCGCAGCAGCATCTCGGCCCAGTCGGCCGCGTCGACGCCGCCTGCCTCGGACCGGATGGTCACCACGGCGTTGCGGTCGTCGTACTCGCCGGAGAGCAGGGTGCGCACCTCGAGCGCGGCGATCTCCTGCCGCAGCTTGACGAGGTCGCTCTCGGCTTCGGCCTTGCTGGCGGTGTCGTCCTCCGCCTCGGCCAGCTCGTAGAGCACCCCGAGGTCGTCCACCCGCTGGCGCAGCTCGGACACCCGGCGCAGCTCGTTCTGCTTGTGGGAGAGCTGGCTGGTGATCTTCTGCGCGGCCTCCGGGTTGTCCCAGAGATCGGGTTTCGACGCCTCCTGCTCCAGCGAGGCGACGTCGGCCCGCAACGCGTCCAGATCCATCACCGACTCGATCTGGGCCAGCGTGCCGGCGACATCCTTCAGCTCTGCTTCAAACTCGACGCTCACGCCGCCCCACGTTACGGGAATCCCCGGCGGCGTTCGCGGCCGGTTGCGCACAACCGGCCGCGAATTCCGCCGTTCAGGCCTGCGGGATCGCGTCGACCAGCTTGAGGGCCGCCTTCGCGTGCGCCTGGCCGAACTCGGCCACCGCCTTCGCGTAGGGGTCCTCGGCCGCCTTGATCGCCGCCTTGGCCGCGTCGAGGTCCTCGGCGTAGGCGCCACGGGCCTGCTCGACGAGGCTCGCGCGCTGCTTGGCCGTCAAGGTGCCGGCGTGCACCAGGCGGAGGATCAGGGGGCTGCGAAGGTGGTCGGGCCCGGCGTCCGAAGACAGCCACGCCTTGAAGGCCTTCTTGCCCGCGGCGGTGATGACGTACTGCTGACTGGAGCGCGGTCCCTGCTTGCCGAGACGGACCAGGCCTTCCTTCGCCAGTGCCGGGAGTTCCCGGTACACCTGGCTGCGCGTGACGCTGAAGAAGGCGCCGAATCGTTCCTCCGCTCCCGCGACGAGCTGCCCGCCGGTGGCCGGGCCGTCGTGGAGCAGACCGAGCAGGGCTGCGGCTGTTGCATTTAAATCGGACACGCCTTCTACGTTCCCACTCCGCCCCTGTTCTGTCCACAGTGGCCAGCCGTTCAGTCCACAATGGCTAGTTCACTTCGGCCGGAAAACCCCCTTTCGGCCTAGTCTTTCGATCAGTCCATAATGGACAAACAACCAACGTCAACTTCAGGTGACAGCTGCGCGCAGGGCGCTGACCAGGCGAAACGGCACCACACCGCTCGGTCGGCCGGTGGTTCGACCGCCGGCCCGCTCAGCTAGGTCACGTTCCTGTGTCCACAAAACTTGCACCAGGTGCGAATACACGCACCCCGTGCGAGAAGGACTGTCCACTCGCCACCCCTACAGCCCAATATGGACTCGGCGGCCACCGCAGGCGCACGGGCGGACACGGAGCGCGAACGCTCCTGGCGCCGGCCGCGAAGGCGGATACGAAAAAAGAGAGACCCGGTTCGCCGAAACGAACCGGGCCCCTCTCGTGGTAGCGGGGACAGGATTTGAACCTGCGACCTCTGGGTTATGAGCCCAGCGAGCTACCGAGCTGCTCCACCCCGCGTTGCAAAAACAAGATTACAGGGCGCATCCCACCGCTTGACACCGGGGGTACTTAAGGACGTTTCCGCAGGTCGAGGGCAGGTTCCCTCTTCAGAGGGAGATCGCTCGCCCGCGAGACGGAAGCGCCGGAACCCCCGCGCGGCCGACGCTGAGCCGGTGAACACGACAAACACGCGCCGCTGGGCCGTCGCCCTCGGCTGCTGGATCCTCGGCTACGGAGCCGTTCGGCTGTTCGTGGCGCCTCCCGGCGGGGTCCGCCACGCGGACCTGTCCGCGGTCCCCGCTTGGGCTGTCGCGGCCATTTGCGCACTCGGCGCACTGGTGGCCTTCGCGCCGCGGGTCAGCCGCGCCGTGGTGCTGGCGGGCTGGGTGGTCGCGGCGACGTTGTCGGCATTGGGCTTCGTGCTCGTGCTCGACCTGGTCGCCCTCGCCCTGCCCGGACTCGATCTCCCCTTCGAACTCCGGCCGTTCCTCCTGCGACTCGGCTGCGCGCTGAGTGGACTCGCGTTCGCCAGGCTTGCGGTCGCGCTCCGGCGGCAGCTCCGCGGTGGCTGCCCCGACTGCGGACGGGTCGGCGGTGTCAGCCGCCTGGCCGTCCGTCCGCGGTGGGCACTGGCGGCCGGGTACGCCGCGGTCGCCGGGTGCGCCCTCCGATTCGGCGCGCAAACCCTTTACCAGGACCAAATCCCGCTGGAAATGAGTCCGTCGTGGTGGATCTTCGTCGGCGGCATGCTGGCCGGCGGCACGCTGCTGCCGCTGGCACTGGTGCACCGCTGGGGCGAGGTCTGGCCGCGCTGGGTGCTGCCGCTCGCCGGCCGTCGCGTGCCGCGCCTGGTGCTGTTGCTCCCGGCCGCGTTGTTCGCCCTCGGGCTCGTGTCCTACTTCGGCGCGTTCGGTCTCGTCGAGCTCCTCGTGGACTGGATCTCCGGTGAACCGGTCGAACAGGCGCTCTTCCTCTGGCTCGCGGTGCTCGGCTACCTGGCGTGGGGCCTCGGCCTCGGCGGCGCGGCGATCGCCTACCACGCGCGGACGCGGTCCGGCTGCGCTTCCTGCGCGGTGCCCGCACCGTCCACAGCGGACCGGACGGGTCAGCCGGCGTAGATCCGGGAAAGCCCGTTGACCAGATCGGTCATCCGCGCACGCAACTCCGCCGGCTCGAGCACCTCGACGTCGGGGCCGAGCCGGAGCAGCTCGCCCGCGGAGTGCTCGGCCGATTCCATCGGGATCGTGCCGGTGACCCAGCCGTCCTCCCCCGGCTCGCCGGCGGACTCGGCGAACGCCTTGACGACGTCGGCCGCGTAGTTGTCCGGGAACCGTTCCACACCCGACGGCGACAGCCGGATCACGGCCTCGCCGCGCTGCCTCCTGGCGAGGAAGTCGGCGCGGTAGGACGACCAGTACGCGGCGAGGTCGAAATCCGCGGGACGGTCGAAGCTGTCGCCTTCGGAGCTGTCGAGGATCTGGTTCACCCGGTAGGTGGCGATCCGCTCGCCGCTGCCCGCCACCAGGTACCAGCGACCGGCCTTGAGCACGAGGCCGTACGGGTGCAGCGTGCGCTCGACGTCCCGCGGCTCGCGCCAGCGGCGGTACCGGACGCGCAGGGCCCGCTGCGTCCACACCGCCTCGGCGACGGCCGCCAGGTGGGGCGTCTCCTCGGCGTCCGAGTACCAGCCAGGAGCGTCCAGGTGGAACCGCGCGGCGATGCGTCCCGCGCGCTCTCGGAGCTCCGCAGGCATCGCCGCGAGCACCTTGAGCTGAGCCGCCCCGGCCACCTGCCCCAGCCCCAGCTCCGCCGCGGGCCCCGGCAAGCCGGTGAGGAACAGCGTCTCGGCCTCTTCGGCGGTGAGCCCGGTCAGGCGCGTGCGGTAGCCGTCGAGCAGCTGGTACCCGCCCGCCGGTCCGGCGTCGCCGTACAGCGGGATCCCGGCGGCGTGCAGCGACTCGGCGTCGCGGTAGATGGTGCGCACGGAGACTTCGAGTTCCTCGGCCAGCTCGCGCGCGGTCATCCGGCCGCGTGCCTGCAGCAAGAGCAACATCGACACCAGCCTGCTGGCCCGCACGATCCCCTCCCGGAAACGCGAAAGAGGGCCGTGTCCGTGGACACGACCCTCTTTCCCTCTGTAGCGGGGACAGGATTTGAACCTGCGACCTCTGGGTTATGAGCCCAGCGAGCTACCGAGCTGCTCCACCCCGCGTTGTGACACCTACCTTACGCCCCGGTTTCCCGGGGCGTGAGGCGGGTGCCCCAAAGGTGTCGAACTACCCCCCGGCCGGCGGCTGGGCGGCCGCCTTGGCCTGCTCGTACCGGGTCGCCGCGGCCTCCAGGTCGGACAGCGCCTGGCCCTGCGCGACGAAGTCACCCGACTGCTGCGCCGCCTTCAACCTGGTCAGCGCCGCGTCGATGTCGGCGACCGCCTGGTCGATCTGCGGGTTGCCGGTGTTCGGCGGCAACGGCACGTTCTGCCCCGGCGTCGACGGCGGGGTCGACGGCGGCGGCGCGTTCGGATCGGTCGCCGGCGGCGGTGTCGCCGGCGGCGTGGTGGGCTGCGTCGGCCCGGTCGCCGCGTCACCGGTACCCGGTCCGAACACCTCGTCGAGCGCCTGGTTCAGCGTCGGCGCGAACCCGACCTTCGACCCGTACGAGACGAGGACGCGGGCCAGCTGCGGGAAGCTGTTCGCGTTCCGCTGCTGGATGTAGATGGGTTCGACGTAGATGAACCCGTCCGCCAGCGGCAGCGTCAGCAGGTTGCCGGGGATCACGTTGACGCTCTGGTTGCCCAGCAGCGTCCGCTGTTCGGCGAAGTCCGGGTCACTCTGGAACCGGTTCTGCACCTGGACCGGACCGTCGTTCTGGTTGCTGCCGTCACTGGGCAGCCTCAGGACTCTGATCTGGCCGTAGTCCTCCGGTTCGGATGACACCGACACCCACGCCGCCAGGTATTGCCGCTGCAACGCGGTCAGCGAACTGGTCAGCTGGAACTTCGGTTCGGTATCACCCGGCGCCTGCGCCATCACGTAGTACGCCGGCTGCTTCGGCCCGTTCGCGCTCGGGTCGAGGCCACCCTCCTTGGTCGGGTCCGGCGGCACGCTCCAGAACGTCTGGGTCGAGAAGAACTCCTGCGGGCTGCCGACGTGGTACTTCGACAGCAGCTCGCGCTGCACCTTGAACATGTCCTCCGGGTACCGGAAGTGCTCGCGCAGGCTCTGCGAGATCTCCGAACTCGGCTTCACGATGCCGGGGAACACGTTCTTCCAGGCGTTCAGCACCGGCTCGTTGTCGTCCAGCGCGTACAGCGTGACCGTGCCGTTGAACGCGTCCACGGTGGCCTTGACCGAGTTCCGGATGTAGTTCAGCGAGCTGTTCTGCTGCCTCGCCACCCCGGAGAGCGAGTCCTGCGTGGCCGCGCCCAGCTGGGTCTGCTGCGCGTACGGGAAGTTGTTCATCGTGGTGTAGCCGTCGACGATCCACTGGATCTTGCCGTCGATCACCGCCGGGTACGGGTCCCCGTCCACGGTCAGCCACGGGGCCACCTTGCTCACGCGGTCCCGCGGGTCGCGGTTGTACATGATCTTCGAGCCTTCGCTGATGGCGTCGGAGAAGAGGATGTTGCGCTCCCCCTCGTTCGCCGCGAAGACCAGGCGGTTGAACCAGCCGTCGATCGGCACGCCACCGGAGCCCTTGTAGAGGTAGCTCCGGTCGGAGGCGGTGTCGAACTCACCCGGCGCCTTGCCCTGCTGCCCGCCGACGATCGCGTAGTCGGTGGCCAGTTCGCCGTAGTAGACGCGGGCCTCGTCGACCCGGATGCCGGAGCCGGTCGGGTTGACCGTGTCACTGGTGGTGGCGATCGGATAACCACCGTCGGAGTTGCCCTGCCCGGTGGCCGTGGCGTCCCCGACCGCGCGGTCGATGGTGTTCGCGGGAGCCGCGACGAAGCCGTTCCCGTGGGTGTAGACGAGGTGGCGGTTGATCCAGGTCCGCTGGTTCTCCGCGAGGCCCTCGGTCTTGATCTCCTTCGCGGCGACGATGTAGTCCTGCCGCTTGCCGTTGACCTCGTAGCGGTCGACGTCCAGTTTCTCCGGGAAGCCGTAGAAGTTCTCGCGGCCCACGCGCTGGGTGAAGGTCGGGGTCAGCACGTCCGGGTCGAGCAGGCGGATGTTCGGGATGGTGCCCTTGTCCGCCCGCACCTCGGCCGGGGTGGCCGTGGTCTTGCCCGTGTAGGCGTCGTACTTGACGTCCCCCAGGTCGAACGCGAACTTCGTGGCGTCCATGTTCCGCTGGATCGACTGCGCTTCCTTGTCGTTCGCGTTCGGGCGCACCGAGAACTGCTCCAGCACGGCGGGCCAGGCGGCGCCGACCAGGATGCCGGACAGGATCAGCAGCACCAGCGCGATCGCCGGGAGCTGGATGTTGCGCAGGAACGCGCCGACGAAGAAGGCGATCGCGCAGAACACCGAGATGCACAGCAGGATCAGCTTCGCCGGCAGCACCGCGTTCAAGTCGGTGTAAGTGGCACCGTAGAACAGCGGGGCGTTGCGGTCGGAGAAGAGCAGGTTGTACCGGTCGAGGAAGTACTCGACCGCCTTGAACAGCACGAACGTGCCGATGGTGATCGCCAGCTGCACGCGGGCCGGGCCGGCCATCTGCCCGCCCTTGCCGGCCAGCCGGATGCCGCCGAACAGGTAGTGCGCGAGCAGCGCGCCGACGAAGGCCACCGCGATCGCGACGAACAACCAGCCCAGCAGCCAGTTGTAGAACGGCAGGTCGAAGGCGTAGAAGCCGACGTCGTTGCCGAACTCGGGATCGGTCTGGCCGAAGTTCGTGCCGTTGAAGTAGAGCTGGACGCGCTGCCAGGCGTCCTGGCCGGAGAACCCGGCGATCACCCCGGCGAGAACCGGGATGCCGATGCCGAACAGCCGGATGCGCGCCACCACGGTGGAGCGGTACCTGGCCAGCGGGTCGTCGGCGCCGGACACCGGCACGAACACCGGCCGGGTGCGGTAGGCGATGGCGAGGCTGAGCGCCAGCATGCCGCCGACCAGCAACCCGATCGCGAAGAACAACCCGATCCGGGTGTACAGCTCGGTGGTGAACACGTTCCGGGCGCCGACCTCGCCGAACCACAGCCAGTCGACATAGGTATCGAGGAGTCTCGCCCCCAGTAGCAGCGCCAGCACGACAACGGCCGCGATGATCAGCAGTATCCGGCTGCGCTTGGACAGTTTCGGCAGGCTCACGGGGGGCCGAGTGGCCACTGCACACGCTCCTGTTGTCGTAAATCTTCGTACGCCGGGACGCGGCGCCGGCAGGCTCGCCGACCGCCCCTGGATACCTAACTCTACGGATGGCCTCCTGAGTTCCCTGAACCGCCCAAACCGGGCGCCCAAGACGGCCGCTCGACAGCCTGCCACGATGTGCGCATGACGGAGAGCGGTAAGCAGGCGAGCGGCGTGGGCGCGCTGGCTCGTGAGGTCGAGGAGTTCGTGGCGTCGGCGGGCTGGGAGCAACCGCCGCAGCTGTTCGCTCTGGTGCCCACGCAGGCACTCCTCGCGCAGCAGCCGGAGCTGGCCGGCCAGCTCGACGCCGACGCCGAGCTCACGCCGGTGGCGCAGGAGTCGCTGCCCGAAGGTGACCTCGCCGAGGCGCTGGGCCGGATCGCCTGGCCGGATCTGGTCGTGGGCTGCGCGCTGGCGCAGGAGATCATCGTGCTGCCGCCGGACGCCGAAGAAGAGCTGGGCGAACTCGGCGATTCCGACGCCGACCGGCTGCGTCAGGCCGCCGCGGACCACCCGCGCCGCACGGAAGCCCGCTTGGTCGCCGCGGTGCTCCGCGAAGGCGACGCCTCCTGCGTGATGCGGTTGCGCGGGCTGAGCGACGCCGACGGCGAACCGGTCGACGAGATCATCGAGCGCGCCGACCTCGCCCCGAACCTGGTCGAAGCGCTCAAGGCGACCTTCGCCCCCTGAGCCCGGTTCAGCAGGACGGCGTCGGGCGATCCGCCTTGAGGTCCTCGAGCGCCGTCAGGGCGCCGTCCAGGCTGGACACCTTCACCAGCTTCAGCCCGTCCGGCGCGGCCGCGGCCGCCTCGGCGCAGTTGTCCTCGGGCACCAGGAACGTGGTCGCGCCCGCCTCACGGGCCGCGACCACCTTGAAGCTGATGCCGCCGATCGGATTGACCTCGCCGCGCTCGGTGATCTCCCCGGTGCCGGCGACGTGCTCACCGTCGACCAGTTCACCCTCGGTGAGCTGGTCGATGATCGCCAGCGCGAACATCAGCCCGGCCGACGGCCCGCCGACCTCCTGCAGCGTGATCGACACGTCGTAGGGCACGTCGGCGCGGTCGATCGGCTGGAGCCCGATGAAGCCTTCCGGCCGCGCGGGGTCCGGGTTCTGCGCCAGCGTCAGCGACTCGGTGCGGGCGGGCTGCCCCTCGTGCTGGAAGGTGATCGAGATGGTCTCCCCCGGCCGCGTCCCGGCCAGCGCCTCGCGGACCTTCTCCTCACCGGTGATGTCCACGTTGTTGACCTTCAGCAGCCGGTCGCCCGCGGCCAGCACGTGATCGGCCGGGCTGCCCGCCACCACTTCCTTGGCCAGCACCTTCACCGGCTCACCCAGCTTGCGCAGGGCGGCGACCTCGGCGTTGCTCTGCGAGTCCTGGAACTGGCGGACGTTCTGCTGCTTGACCTCTTCGTCCGACTCACCGGGCTTGAAGTACTCCTCGCGCGGCGCCAGCGCGTACCGCCCGCTCACCCAGTAGCCGAGCGACTCGAACAGCGAGACCTCGTCGGTCAGCGAGACCGTGGTCATCCGGAGTTCGCCGCTGGTCGGGAAGGTCTGGTGGCCCTTGATCTCGATCACCTGGACCCCGTCGACCTGGCCGAGGGTGTCGTAGGTCGGCCCGGGGCCGAGCGCCACGTAGGGCACCCGGACGAACAGCCCGCACATCACGAACACCAGCACCAGCGCGCTGCTCAGGACCAGCGTCCAGCCGCGCCGGGTCAGCCGGTACCCGTGGTCTTCCTCCACCGCGGACGGCAGCGCCGCATACGGATCGATGGCTCCCGGGCGGCTCTTCTCGGCTGTGGTTTCGTCGCGCGACTCACTCACGAGGAGACAGCGTACGGTGACCATCGGCGGTCTTCCGGCCCAGGCGCGGGTTTGGGTCACGGAACCGCCTCAGCCGTGCGCGAACCACGTCCGGTGACGAGGTGCTGCGCGGACGACCCGCGTACGGTGGTGCTATGAGCAAACCCCCCTTCGGCTTCGGACCGCCCGATCCCGAAAAGCGTCGAGAGAACGACCCGTCCGATCAAGGTGGCCAGTTCGGCCAGGGCGCCGACGCGTTCAACCAGCTGGGGCAGATGCTCTCCCAGCTGGGGCAGATGCTCAGCCAGGCCGGCAATTCCACGGGCCCGGTGAACTACGACCTCGCCAAGCAGATCGCCCTCCAGCAGCTGGGTTCCAGCGGTGAGGCGACGATCGGCTTCAGCGCGCAGGGCGACTCCGGGACAGCCGTTCGCGACGCCGCCCACCTGGCCGAGCTGTGGCTGGACGCGGCGACCATCCTGCCCGCCGGCGCCACCACCACTGTCGCGTGGAGTGGCCGCGACTGGGTGGAGAAGACCCTGCCCACCTGGCAGCGCCTGTGCGACCCGGTGGCCAAGCGCGTCTCCGGCGCCTGGGTCGAGGCCATGCCGGAAGAGGCCAAGCAGGCCGCGGGCCCGCTGCTGTCGATGATGGGGCAGATGGGCGGCATGGCCTTCGGCTCGCAGATCGGCAGCGCACTCGGTCAGCTCGCCTCCGAGGTGCTCACCTCCACCGAGGTCGGGTTGCCCCTGGGCCCGGACAACACTTCCGCCCTGCTCCCGGCGAACATCGAGAAGTTCACCGAGGGCCTCGAGCGCCCCGGCAGCGAGGTGCTGGTCTTCCTCGCCGCCCGTGAAGCCGCGCACCAGCGGCTGTTCGCCCACGTGCCGTGGCTGCGGCAGCGCCTGCTCGCCACCGTCGAGGAGTTCGCCAGCGGCATCACCGTGGACACGTCGGCGCTGGAGCAGCTGGCCGGCCGGATCGATCCGTCGAACCCGTCGAGCATCGAGGAGGCCATGTCCTCCGGCCTGCTCGAGCCGCAGACCACGCCGGAGCAGAAAGCGGCGCTGAACCGCCTCGAAACCCTGCTCGCCCTGGTCGAAGGCTGGGTCGACGTGGTGGTCGCCGAGGCCGTGGGCGACCGGCTGCCCGGTGCCGACGCGCTGCGTGAGACGCTGCGCCGCCGCCGTGCCACCGGCGGTCCCGCCGAGCAGACCTTCGCCACGCTGGTCGGGCTCGAACTGCGCCCGCGCCGGATGCGGGCCGCCGCCGCGCTGTGGAAGCTGGTCGGCGACACGCACGGCGTCGACCAGCGGGACAACCTCTGGACGCACCCCGACCTGATGCCCACCACCGACGACCTCGACGACCCGATGGCCTTCTCCGAGCGCCTCGGCGAGGGCGAGACCGACCCGATCGCGGAGGTCGAACGCGCCCAGCGCGAGGCGGACGAGGAGCGCGGGAAGAACAAGCCGGACGCCTCCGGCGACGAGAGCTGACCCGGCTCCATTTCTTCTAGTCCTCCGCCGCGATCCCGAGGCCCGCGGCGGAGGACAGGCCTTCGAGGTAGCCCATCGCGCGCTCGGTCTTCGGGTAGCGCCGCACCAGCGCCCAGAACTCGGCGTTGTGCGCGGCCACCTTCAGGTGGGCCAGCTCGTGCACCAGCACGTAGTCGAGCACCCACGGCGGCACGTCCCGCAGGCGTTCGCTGACCCGGATGCTGGCGTCCGCCGGCGTGCAGGACGCCCACCTGGTCCGCATCGGCGGCACCCAGCGGACCACGGCCGGGTTCGCCTCGCCGTCGAGGTAGCGGGCGGACAGCTCGGCGCACCTGGCCAGCAGGGCCGCGTCGGACTCCCTCGCGGGTGAGGCCCGGCGGGACTCGGTGCGCTGCAGCTTGCGCTGCATTTCGGCGACCCAGTGCGCCTCTTCGGCCCTGGTCATCATCGCGGGGATCAGGACGACGAGCGTCTCGCCCTCGCGGTAGGCGGTGACGGTCCGGCGTCGCCGCTTGCTCCTGCGTACTTCGATCTTCGGTTGTGCGAGCTTGCTGTGTTCCCGGCTCCTCGGCGAGGGCACCCGTGCGTCGGCCACATGACAAAGGTACGGCCAGAGACCGACAACTCCGATGGATTGCCGGTCACATCGCCCGAGTTGTCCACAACGTATCTGCACCTGTGGACAACTCCCTTCACTCTTAGTGGACTCTTAGCCACCCCGGCGCAAGCTCAGCTCCATGAACCGCCAGACAACGCACCCCGCCGAGATCACCTTGCCCCCGCGGCCGAGGGTCCTGCCCGGGCTTTCCGTACTCGAACGCGGTCGCGGCGAGGTCCAGATCGGCCTCGATCCCCGGCACGGGGTGGTCGCCACCCACCTCAGCCCGTCCCTGATCACGGCGCTGCGCGCGCTCGACGGCAGCCGCACCACCACGGAGCTGTTCGAGCTCGCCGGGGCCGCGGACGCCGAGCAGTTCCGCACCCTGCTGACCAAGCTCACCCGGCTGGGCCTGATCGAGGACGCCGGTCCCGCGGGCCCGCTGAGTTCGTCGGCCGAGACCGGGCTGTGGGCCCTGCACACCCGGCGCGCCAGCAACGAACTGGCCCGCGAACGCGCGCACTTCGCCGTCTCGATCCGCGGCGGCGGCAGGCTCGCGGTCGCCATGGCCACCCTGCTCGCGCAGGCGGGCATCGGCCATCTCGAGGTGCGGGCGCAGGGCCACGTCACCGACCGCGACCTCGGCTCCGGGTACGTCGACGCCGACCTCGGCCAGCCACGCCGCCAGGCCGCGGCGGACGCGATCCGCCGCGCCAACCCGCTCGTCCGCACGACCAGGCTGACCGACCGCCACCTGCCCGACCTGGTGCTGATCACCGATTCCGTGGTGCCCGCCCCGGAGATGGTCAGCGACCTGCACGTGGAGGGGCTGGCGCACCTGGTCGTCCGCGTGCGCGAGGGCCTCGGGCTGGTCGGCCCGCTGGTCTACCCGGGCCGGAGCAGCTGTCTGCGCTGCGCCGACCTCTTCCGCTCGAGCGCCGACTCCTCGTGGCCGCAGGTCGCCGGGCAACTGGCTGGCCGCGAACAGGAAGCCGACGCGGCGAACGTCTACGCCACCGCCGGCCTGGCCACCCGCCAGGCGCTGCGTGCCCTGCACCCGCACCGCGAACCGCCGCCGACCTGGAACGGAACCCTGGAACTGGACACCTACAGCGGCAAGCTGCGCCGCCGCCACTGGTCGCCGCACCCGGCCTGCGGCTGCGGCGCGGTCGAGGTCGGGTATTGAGAGCGAGGACATACGGTGTGCGGCGTACCCCACACTGTCTCCGCTCTACGGCTGCGCACCCCGAGATCGACAAGGCACAATCGCGTAGGTGACCGACTCCCGCGACAGTTCCGAAGACGCCGCCATGCCACGGCGAGCCGCCGCTCGCACGGCCAAGCTCGCTTCGCTGCCGCTCGGCATCGCCGGGCGCGCCGTCGGTGGCTGGGGCCGCCGGCTGACCGGCCAGAGCGCGGAAGAGGTCAACGCCACCCTCTCGGCGAAGGCCGCCGAACAGCTCTTCGAGGTGCTCGGCACCCTCAAGGGCGGCGCGATGAAGTTCGGCCAGGCGCTGAGCGTGTTCGAGGCAGCCGTGCCCGACGAGATGGCCGCGCCCTATCGCGAGGCGCTGACCAAGCTGCAGTCGGCCGCCCCGCCGATGCCCGCCCGCCAGACCCACCGCGTGCTCGCCGAGCAGCTGGGCCGGTCGTGGCGCGAGCGGTTCACCGAGTTCAGCGACGAGCCCGCCGCCTCGGCGAGCATCGGCCAGGTGCACCGAGCCGTCTGGCACGACGGCCGCGAGGTCGCCGTGAAGGTGCAGTACCCCGGCGCCGACGAGGCCCTGCGCAGCGACCTCCGCCAGCTGCAGCGACTGAGCCGGGTGTTCCAGGCGTTCGTCCCCGGCACCGATGTGAAGCCACTGCTCGCCGAACTCGCCGACCGGATGGACGAGGAACTCGACTACCGCTCCGAGGCCGAGAACCAGCGAGGCTTCGCCAAGGCCTTCGACGGCGACGACCAGGTGCTCGTCCCCAAGGTGGTGGCCAGCGCCCCGAAGGTCGTGGTGACCGAGTGGATCAGCGGCACCCCTCTGGCCCGCATCATCGCCGACGGCACCACCGAGCAACGCAACGAAGCCGGCCGCCTGCTCGCCGAGTTCCACTACTCCTCTCCGGTCCGCGCCCACCTCCTGCACTCCGACCCGCACCCCGGCAACTTCATGCTGCTCCCCGACGGCAGGCTGGGCGTGATCGACTTCGGCGCCGTCGCCCGCCTCCCCCACGGTGCCCCGCCCATGCTCGGCGCGATCATGCGCCTGGCACTCGACGGCGAGTCGGTCAAACTGCTCGAAGCCATGCGCCAGGAGGGTTTCGTCCGCCCCGGCACCACCCTCGACCCCGCCGACGTGCAGGCCTACCTCGCCCCCTTCGTAGTCCCACTGACCACTGAACGCTTCCACTTCACCCGCCGCTGGGCCCAGCAGCAGGCCGGCCGCCTCGGCGACACCCGCAGCCAGGACTTCCGCACCGGCCGCTCCCTCAACCTGCCCCCGAACTGGCTGCTCATCCACCGCGTCACCGCCGGCGCCGTCGGCATCCTCTGCCAACTGGACGCCGAACTGGCCCTCCGCTCCATCGTCGAACACTGGCAACCAGGCTTCGCCGACTAACTCCCGGCCCCAGGGCAACCCCCCACTCAGCAGCGCCAATCCGCGTCCAGCCCGGCACCACTCCCACCACACAGCCTGCTCACCTCATCCGCAGGCACGCCCTCAACGGCTCATCGATCGCAGCGCCCAACCACCACAACGACTCCGCCCCAACAACATCCATCCCCGCGAGCACGCCGAGACCGGCCTCGATCCGGAGCGGTGGCGCCACCGCTCCAGCCCCGCCATCCCAGCGTCGAATCACCCGCTGGGTGTTCCCGCCACTCCCAAGACTCCGATCCCTGCCAACTCCGGCGCTTCTCCATCGTGCGTCATCGGGCCGCTTCGCCGCTTGCGCTCACCCCGAGTTGTCCACAACTTCCGGCCAACGTGGCCGAATCCGCCACTCGCGGCCCGAGTTGTCCACATTCCTCCGCGGAGCTGTTTCCCGCCCCGCGCCCCAGCCACGCTGAAAGCCATGACCCGCCTCAGCAACCTCGCACTGGCCGAGCTGCGCACCATCGCCAGGGACAACATCCTGACCGTCCAGGAACTGCGCTCCACTGGGCTCTCCCCGTCCGCCATCAGCAATCGCTGCCGTCCGGGCGGTCCTTGGCGGCGGCTCTTCGCCAACACCATCCTGCTCGCCAACACCGAGCCCACCCGCTCACAACTACTCCGCGCCGCGGTCAGCCACCTGGGTCCGGGCACGATCATCACCGGCATCGATTCGCTCAACGCGCACGGCGTCGGGCTGCCCCCGCCGCCGACGATCCACCTGCTCGTCGACGCCCATCGAAGAGCCACGCACGCCAGCCTGGTGATCGAGCGAACCTCGAAGCTGCCGGGACCGGTCTGGCTCAACGACCTGCCTTACGCACCACCCGCCCGCGCCGCGGTGGATGCTGCCCGCCGCGAGCCCGACGAAGACCGGCATCGCGATCTGCTTTCCCGGACCGTCTACTTCGGACTGTGCGATCTCGACACGTTGAGCGCGGCGACGTTCGCGGGAGGACAGCGGGGGGTGGCCGGTGTCCGCACGATGTTGCGCCACCTCAGCGGAACGGCCTGCACCCAGGGCAACGGCCAGGCCAAGCGGCTACTGCAGCACGTACCGCTGCCGCCGCCGCAGTGGAACGTCACCGTCTGCGATACGGGCGGGCGCGGTATCGGCCAGGTCGACGCCTGGTGGGACGACATCGCGCTGGGCTGGCAGGTGGGTGTGCCGGCGAACGATCGGCGCGGGCACCTCGGCTACCTCGCGCTGTCCGCAGCGGGTGTGGTGCTCGTCCGCACCCCGCTGGAAGACCTGCGCGACGTTCCCGCGGTCACCCGCCAACTGGTCAGTGCCTTCGCCACGGCCGCCGCGCGCAAGCGGCCGCCAGTCCGGTCGGTTACCAGGCTGAAGCCCAGGGCGGCGTGATGCTCACCAGTACTCGTCGGGCAGCTTGCCCTCGATGTCGCGGACGTGACTTCGCGAGCAGTCCGGGCACAACCACCGTCGAACGCCCCGGTCCACCTGGGTCGACCAGGTCAGTGCCTCCGCCGGGTCAGCGCCGCGCCGGGCGCCGCAGCGAGAGCAGGCGACCACCTCGTCGGCACTCACGTGGCGCGCCCGTGGTGCACGGTGCGGGTGTCCAAGACGTACAAGTCGTCGCGCGCGCCCACATAGTCCGGCCCATCGGCGTCGAGCAGCCGGGCGATGGCGTCCCGATCGGATTCGTCGAGGTCGTCGCCGGCGATTTCGGCCATGAACCGGATTCGGTCGATCACGTAGGCGGCGACCTCGGATCGCGGCGGAACAGGCTTGTCCACCACGTAGCTGAACCTGCCGACCTTCGTCAGCCCGGCTCGGGTCAGCGCGGCGCCCCAGCCGTAGGGCATCCGGACCACCCCGTCCATTCCGGAACGCAGGGCGGCGAACCAGTCGGCGCGCACGGCGTGCAGGCGGTGCTCGAGTCCGGGCCTGCCAACCCCGAGGTCCCAAGGCAGGTTCTGCGGCTCGAGCCCGCCTTCGCCGATCGCGAGCACGCCACCGGACCGGAGCGCGGTGGCGAGCCGGTCGAGGGCGGCTTGCTGATCCGGGAGGTGGTGCACCACGAATGAAGCCCACACCAGATCGGCGCGGTACTCGCTGAAGTCGACTTCGGCGGCGTCCCCGAGCACGGTCCGGACGGTGACCGCGTCGCCGCCGCGCTCCTTGGCGGTGGCTTCGGCCAGCGACAGCAACTCCGGCACGGCGTCGACCAGCACCAGGGTGCCGCCGCCGCGGTTGCGCAGTTCGGTCGCGAAGGCGGCACTCATCCCACCGGCGCCGGGGCCGATGTCGAGCACGGTCGGGTCGGCGGGCAGTGCGTCGGCGAACCGTGCCGCGACCTCGGCGTAGGCCTCGGTGGCGAGGCGGTCGGCCACCTTCAGCCGATCCGCCCGCGCCGCCCAGTCCATGTCGTCGTGGGTGTGCCCGTGCCCGTGGCCGTGCTGGTGTCCGGAAGCCATGCTCCCCATCTAACACGCAACCGCGGGTGGGGAAACGGCCCCCGAGCCGCTTCCCCACCCGTCGGTGGGCACCGGTCACACACTGATCGTGTTACCGCGCGGACCGGCTCGTCTGCCTGGTGACCCAGCGGCCGAGGCGTCCGTTCCGGAGCGACGGACGGGTGTGGCGCCACGTCCGGTCACCGCGCGCGGTGACGTGCAGGTCCTGTATTCGGGCTCTGGCCAGCTCTTCGTAGAGCAACATTTCGGTGATCTCCTTGATCGTGGTCGGCGCGGGGCTCGGTCGGCCGAACTCCGTGTCGTCATTGGTGTGGTCGTGCCGACCGGTCAGGTCGGTCAGCGGGCCGGTGTCGGTCATGCCGCCTCGATCTCCTGGCGCATCGGCTTCTCGGCGGCCGAGGACTGGGCCTCGACGGGGTTCTTGCGCGGGCGGCCACGGGGCCGCTTGCGCGCGACTACCGCGCCGCGCTCGAAGATTTCGCCGCCCCAGACGCCCCAGGGCTCGCGCCGGGCCAGTGCGCCCGCCAGGCAGGCCGCGCGGACCGGGCAGTCCACGCAGAGCACCTTGGCGCGCTCGAGTTCAGCCGGGGCCTCCGCGAACCACAGGTCCGCGTCGCCGGAGCGGCAGGGCAGCTCCCGCTCTGGCGAGGCAACGGCGTCCAGCAGGTCACCGACTCCGTACTCGTCGGTCAGCGCCTCCGCGAAGGCGAGTGCCGAAGACATTCCCGTTCTCCTTGTGTCGTAAGGATTTCTTGGTTGTTTTGGACATGAAAAACACGAAGGCCGCGGATCCGATGTACGGTTCCGCGGCCTTCGTGAGCCTGATCCTGACGGGACTGTCAGGGACCTCGCTCTAAGAGGGGAGGCGGAACACACAGCTGGATCTGCTTGACGCCGCGCGCGGCAACGGTCGGCAGGACATAGGTCGGCAGCGGCATCGGGATGACATTCCCGACCCCGGCTTCAGCGGCGAACTCGGCGGCGCGGCGGCCGCGGAACTGACGTTCCACAGCGGCGGCGAGCGTGAGGTGCTGAGCGGCCCAGGACATACCGGTCCCCCGGCGCGCACGCATATCCCGGCCGGCGGCGGCGCAGGACAGGGTTGTGCCAGGGTTACCGTTCAAGTAGAAAGTCTTCACGTCCCAGACACCTCCCATCCCCATCGCGGCGCTCGAGGCCAAGCTCGGCAAGCCGGTTCTTCCGGGTCGCTTCACCCGGGTACAAGCAGGTTATTGCCCATGGGGTGGCCGGGGCAACTTATTTTCCGGAAAAGTCCCCGAACCGCTGAAAAAGGCCACTGAACTGGGCTTATGCCGAAAAATCCAGTGGTGACCGAGCGCGCCGGGGCGGCTACGAGCCGACGGCTTCGCGGACCACCGCGAGGATCTCCGCACCGAAGCGTTCGAGCTTGGTCTGGCCGATGCCGGAGATCGACACCAGCGAGCTTTCGTCGACCGGGCACTGCTCGGCGATGGCGACCAGCGTGGCGTCGGTGAACACCACGAAAGCAGGGACCTTGAGTTCGCGCGACCGATTTACGCGCCACGAGCGCAGTCGGTCCAGCACCTGTTCGTCCACCGTGGACGGACAGCGATCGCACCGCCCCAGCTTGATGGCCATGGTCCCGGTCAGCGGACCCGAGCAGATCCGGCATGCCTGCCGCTGCCCGGAAGAACGCACCTGCGAACTCCGGGCGACCCGCGCGGCCGGATGGTTTTCGGGCAGCAGACCGTAGAGGAACCGGCTGCGACGCCGGTTTCGCCCGCTGCGGAACAGCGACCAGGTCAGCGACAGGTGCTCACGGGCTCGCGTCACCCCGACGTAGAAAAGGCGCCGTTCCTCTTCGATCGCGTTGTCGTCGCCGTCCGCGTGCTGGATCGGCAGCGTTCCTTCGGCGAGACCGACCAGGAACACCGCGTCCCATTCGAGGCCCTTCGCCGCGTGGAGCGAAGCCAGCGTGACGCCTTCGACGGTTGGCGGGTGCTGGGCGGCGGCCCGCTGCTCCAGTTCCGCGACGAACCGGTCGAGGTCGGCGCCTTCCACCGTCGCGGCGAGTTCCTCGGCCAGTTCGACCAGGGCGAGCAGCGCGTCCCAGCGTTCCTTGGCCGCGCCGCCGCCCGCGGGTGGCTGTTCGGTCAGGCCGACCGGCGCCAGCACCGCGCGCACCGAGTCGACGAACTCTCCCCGCTGCCCGGCCGCCGCCGCGCTCCGCAGGGAAATCACCGCCTGGCGGATTTCCTTCCGCTGGAAGAAACGTTCGCCACCGCGGACCAGGTACGGGATGTTCAGCTCGGCCAGCGCCTGCTCGTAGGCCTCCGACTGCGCGTTCACGCGGTAGAGGATCGCGATCTCGCTCGCGGGCACCCCGAGCTCGAGCAGGTCCTGCACCCGGGCCGCGACCGAGGTGGACTCGGTCGCCTCGTCCTCGTACTCGGCGAACCGCGGCTCCGGGCCGTCGGGCCGCTGGCCGATCAACCGCAGCCGCGAGCCGGCGGGCCGGTTGCGGGCGGCGCCGATGACCTTGTTCGCCAGCGCCACCACCTGCGGGGTCGACCGGTAGTCGCGTTCGAGCCGTACGACGGTGGCTTCCGGGAAGCGCCGGGTGAACTCGAGCAGCGGCCGGGGTGACGCACCGCCGAAGGAGTAGATGGTCTGGTTCGCGTCGCCGACGACGGTCAGGTCGTCGCGACCGCCGAGCCAGGCGTCGACCAGCCGCTGCTGCAACGGCGTCACGTCCTGGTACTCGTCGACCACGAAGCAGCGGTACCGGTCGCGGAACTCCTCGGCGACCGCGCTGTGTTCCTCGAGCGCGGCGATGGTGTGGAGCAGCAGGTCGTCGAAGTCGAGCAGCCGCGCGTTGTTCTTGAGTTCCTCGTACCCGCGGTAGACCTGCGCGATCCGGTCGGCGGGCTCGGGCGTGTCGCGGCGGAGGCGGGCGACGACGGCCGGGTAGTCGTCGGCCATGACGAGCGACGCCTTGGCCCATTCGATCTCGCTGGCCAGGTCCCGCAGCACCTCGATCTCGGTACCCAGTCCCGCCCGGTTGGCCGCCTGGCCGATCAGCCGCAGCTTGTTGTTGTCGATCAGGTCCCACTGCGGGCCACCGACGACCCGCGGCCAGAAGTACCGCAGCTGGCGCAGCGCGGCGGCGTGGAAGGTGCGAGCCTGCGCGCCCTCGACCCCGAGTCCACGCAGACGGGACCGCAGTTCGCCCGCGGCACGGTTGGTGAAGGTGACAGCGAGTACCTGCCCAGCAGCCACATGACCGGATCGGACCAGGTGAGCGATACGGTGCGTGATCGTACGGGTCTTGCCCGTCCCCGCCCCGGCGAGCACGCAAACGGGACCGCGTGGCGCCCCGGCGGCAGCGCGTTGTTCGGGGTCGAGCCCGTCGAGCAGGCCCGGCTTGGCTTCGGAGACGGATGCGCTACCCACTCCCGCATCCTCGCAGATGCCCTCGCCGGGCCTGCCCGTATCCTGGCGTATATGGCCGGAAAGCTGGACAAGGAAGCCGCCAAGCAGGCGAAGAAGGAAAAGCGCGCGGCGAGCAAGGCTCGGCGCGGGCAGATCTTCGAGGCGTTCAAGATGCAGCGCCGCGAGGACAAGGCGCTCATCCCGTGGATGGTCGGCGCGATCCTGGTCGTCACCGGCGTCGTCTTCGGCATCGGCTTCCTGCTGGACCTGCAGTGGGTCCTGCTCCCCATCGGCATCATGCTGGGCGTGCTCGCCGCGGTCATCATCTTCGGCAGGCGCGTGCAGAAGACCGTCTACTCCAAGGCCGACGGCCAGCCGGGTGCGGCGGCGTGGGCGCTGGACAACCTGCGCGGCCGGTGGCGCGTGACGCAGACCGTCGCCGCGACCACCCAGCTCGACGCCGTGCATCGCGTACTCGGCGGCCCTGGTGTGGTGCTCGTCGCCGAAGGTGCGCCCCACCGGGTGAAGGGCCTGCTCGCCCAGGAGAAGAAGCGCGTGTCGCGGCTGGTCGGCGAGACCCCGATCTACGACATCGTCATCGGCCACGGAGAGAACCAGATCCCGCTGCGCAGGCTGCAGAACTACCTGATGAAGCTCCCGCGGAACCTCAAGCCCGCCCAGGTCGACGCGCTGGAGGCCAAGCTCGCCGCGCTCGGCAACCGCGGTGCCGCCCTGCCGAAGGGCCCGATGCCGCAGGGCGCCAAGATGCGCAACGTGCAGCGCACGATCCGCCGCCGCTGACCGGCCCCGGACGACAGAAGAGCCCCTGCCGATCTCGGCGGGGGCTCTTTCTCGTGGTGCGGGTGCTAGCGAAGGCGCAGCACGGCGGTGCCGGTCGCGCGGTCCAGCAGGCTGCGGCCGTCGACGTTGCGCAACGCCGCCGGCACGATGATGAAGGTCAGCAGGCCGCGGACGACCGCGCGCCACAGGCCCACCATCGACGCGCCGTCCAGCCGCGCCACCCGGATCCCGACGATCCCCATGCCCGGGGTGAACCCGAAGAACGAGACCGGGACCATGGTGATCAGCGCCCAGACCAGCACGCTCCACAGGTTGTAGGACTCCATCACCTCGGGCTGGTCGAACCGCGGCTGGACGAACACCGAGGTGACCAGCGACGCGAGCACCAGGTCGAGGACCAGGCCGAGCAGGCGGCGACCGCCCGTGGCGATCGAACCGGGGCCGTTCTCCGGCAGGCCGAGCCGCTCACCACGCCAGCGCTGGCTTTCGCCGTCCGCGCTCGCGCCCGCCTCGCGGGCCCCGGGCAGCCACTCTCCGGTCCATCTCGCCACCCGTCCAGGGTATGCCGGTGGCGCACACCACGTCCGCCCTGGTCGACTATCCGATATCGCCCCACCCGTTAACACCGGCGAAACATACGGGTGACGGTCGGGCAACACCGCGCTTTTAGCGTGAACCGAAGAGAGTAACGCGCGGGGTGTACCAGCACCGCGTCATCACGCTCTGAACGCGGTGCGGCGACAAAGGCACGGCCGCCGGCAACGAGATTATGAAGGAGTTACCGAGGGTGTCCACTACTCCAGACGATATCCAGCGCCTGATCGCCGACGAGGACGTGCAGTTCGTCGACGTCAGGTTCTGCGACCTGCCCGGCGTGATGCAGCACTTCACCGTGCCGGCGAAGGCGTTCGACAACGACGCCTTCGAGGAGGGCCTCGCCTTCGACGGCTCGTCGGTGCGCGGTTTCCAGTCGATTCACGAGTCCGACATGCTGCTGCTGCCCGACGCGGCGACCGCGCGGATCGACCCGTTCCGCAAGCACAAGACGCTGTCGGTCAACTTCTTCGTGCACGACCCGTTCACCCGCGAGCCCTACAGCCGCGACCCGCGCAACATCGCGCGCAAGGCCGAGCAGTACATCGCCGAGTCCGGCGTGGCCGACACCGTCTTCTTCGGTGCGGAAGCCGAGTTCTACATCTTCGACTCGATCCGCTTCGACTCGGCGGAGAACGGCTCGTTCCACGAGATCGACTCGGTCGAGGGCTGGTGGAACACCGGTGCCGAGGAAGAGGGCGGCAACCGCGGCTACAAGACCAAGTTCAAGGGCGGCTACTTCCCCGTCCCGCCGGTCGACCACTTCGCCGACCTGCGTGACGAGATCGTCCAGAAGCTCACCGGCTCCGGTTTCGAGATCGAGCGCGCGCACCACGAGGTGGGCACCGCGGGCCAGTCCGAGATCAACTACAAGTTCAACTCGCTGCTGCACGCCGCGGACGACCTGCAGTTGTTCAAGTACATCGTGAAGAACACGGTGTGGGAGGCGGGCAAGACCGCCACCTTCATGCCGAAGCCCCTCTTCGGTGACAACGGCTCGGGCATGCACTGCCACCAGTCGCTGTGGAAGGACGGCGCGCCGCTGTTCCACGACGAGTCCGGTTACGCCGGCCTGTCGGACACCGCGCGTCACTACATCGGCGGCCTGCTCACGCACGCCCCGAGCCTGCTGGCCTTCACCAACCCGACGGTGAACTCCTACCACCGCCTGGTGCCGGGCTTCGAGGCGCCGGTCAGCCTGGTGTACTCGCAGCGCAACCGCTCCGCCTGCGTCCGTATCCCGATCACCGGCAACAACCCGAAGGCCAAGCGCGCCGAGTTCCGCTGCCCGGACTCCTCGGGCAACCCGTACCTGGCCTTCGCGGCGATGATGATGGCCGGTCTCGACGGCATCAAGAACAAGATCGAGCCGCCGGACCCCATCGACAAGGACCTCTACGAGCTCCCGCCGGAGGAGGCCAAGGACGTCAAGCTGGTCCCCGGCGACCTGGGCACCGTGCTCGACACCCTCGAGGCCGACCACGACTACCTGCTCGAGGGCGGTGTCTTCACCTCGGACGTGATCGACACCTGGATCTCCTACAAGCGTGAGCACGAGATCGACCCGCTGCGCCTGCGGCCGCACCCGTACGAGTTCTCGCTCTACTACGACGTGTAAGCCCCCGGCCGGCCAAGTCCGCACCGGCGGTGAGGGTGTCACCCACTCTCACCGCCGGTGTTTCACGTTTCAGGCCCCGAGCAGCACGTCCATGTCCATGCCCGCCTGCTCCAGGCGGCCACGCGGGTCGTCGACCAGCTTCCGGCGCTCGAGGTCCATCAGGCCCAGCGTGCAGGTGATCTCGGCGGCGAGCGTGCCGTCGGCCTTGGTGATGTTCGAGTCCATGTGGAAGGTCTTGCCGCTGCCGAACTTGACGTCGCAGGTCACGTCGACCTCGTCGCCCGCGCGCAGTTCGCGGCGGAAGACGATGTGCGACTCGAGCAGGACCGCCGCGAGCTTGAGCTCACGCATGCCGGAGCTGAGCAGGCCCGCCCGTTCCATCCGCTCGAGGCGCGCGACCTCGCCGTACGAGTGGTAGACGGCGTGGTTGAGGTGGCCCAGGGTGTCCAGCTCGTAGTGCCGCACCTTGATCCGGACGTGGAATTTCTCGTGCTCGGTCACGACCACACTGTAAGCAGGCGCCGTCAGTCGTCGTAGAAGAGGCGTTCGACGACGGCGTGGGCCCGGCGGGTGGTGCGGCGGTAGAAGTCGAGGAACTCGCCGGGGTCGTCGTCCGCCGAGTAGTCGAAGACCATCGCGACCGCGGCCAGTTCACGGCCGGAGCCCGGGATCTGGTCCACGGCCTTGCCGCGCACCAGCATGCCGGCGTTCCGCACCCGAGTCGCCAGCATCCACGCTTCGACCAGGGATTCGATGTCCCCTTCCGAAGCCAGCTCCGCATGCGCCATGGCGCGCAGTGCTTCGACGGTCGACGTGGTGCGCAGTGCGGGGAACCGGTGCGCGTACCGCAGCTGCGCGAGCTGGGCCGTCCATTCGACATCCGCGAGCCCGCCGCGCCCGAGCTTGGTGTGCGTGGTCGGGTCGGCGCCCTTCGGCATGCGTTCGGTGTCGACCCGCGCCTTGATCCGACGTACCTCGCGAGCGCGTCCGGAATCCAGGCCGTCCGCCGGGTACCGCACCGGGTCGATCGCCGCGATGAACCGCTCGCCGAGGTCGGCGTCCCCGGCGACGAACCGGGCTCGCAGCAGCGCCTGCGCCTCCCACACTTCGGCCCAGCGCGCGTAATACGCCCGGTAGGACTCGAGCGTCCGAACCAGCGGTCCGTTCCGCCCCTCCGGCCGCAGGTTCGTGTCGACCTCGAGAGCCGGGTCCGAACTCGGCGCGCCGAGCACCTTCCGGACGGTCTCGGCGACCGACGACGCGAACTTCACCGCGTCCGCGTCGGATGCTTCGCCGACCGGCTCGCACACGAACAGCACATCGGCGTCCGAGCCGTAACCCAGCTCGGAACCGCCGAGCCTGCCCATGCCGATGACCGCGATCGCGGCGGGCTCCGCGCCCAGCTCGGCGACCCGTTTCCGGATCGCGGCGGCGAGCGTGCCCTGCAGGACCGCCGCCCACACGCTGGACAGGGCTTCGCAGACGCCGACCACGTCCATCAGGCCGAGCAGGTCGGCGCTGGCCACGCGCAACAACTCGTGCCGTCGAAGCGAACGCGCCGTGGTGACCGCGGCGTTCAAACCGGGCTGCCGCCGCACGGCCGCCCGCAACGAAGTCGCGACCTCACGCGGCGAACGCCCCGCGAGCCGATCGGGCGCACCGAGCAGCTGGAGCACCTCCGGCGCACGCACCAGCAGATCCGGCACCAGCTTCGACGTGCCGAGCAGGAAAGCCAGCCGTTCGACGACCGCGCCCTCGTCCCGCAGCACCCGCAGGTACCAGGGCGTTTCCGCGAGTGCCTCGGACACCTTCCGGTACGCGAGCAGGCCGCCGTCCGGATCCGGGGTGTCGGCCAGTAGGTCGAGCAGCACGGGCAGCAACGCCTGCTGGATCGACGCGCGGCGGGACACCCCCGAGGTCAGCGCCTTGATGTGGTGCAGCGCGCCATCCGGCGCGGCGTACCCGAGCGCGTTGAGCCTGCTCGACGCTTCCTTGGTGGTCAGCCGCAGCGCGCCGGTCGGCACCCTGGCCACCGACTCCAGCAGCGGCCGGTAGAACAGCTTCTCGTGCAGCCGCCGGATGCGCTGACCGTGCCGCTTGAACTCCGCGACCAGCGCCTCGGCTTCCGAGCGACCGCGTGACGGGCGGATCCCGCTCGCACGGGCCAGCCAGCGCAGCTCGGTGGTCTCCGAGGTGTCGGGGAACAGGTGCGTCCGGCGCAACCGCCGCAGCTGCAGCCGGTGCTCGATGGACCGCAGGAATTCGTACGACCCCTCCAGCTCGGCCGCGTCCGCCCGGCCGACGTACCCGCTCTCGCCGAGCGCCGCCAGAGCCTCCAAAGTGGACGACGAGCGCAGGTCGGGATCGACCCGGCCGTGGACGAGTTGCAGCAGCTGCACGGCGAACTCCACGTCGCGAAGACCACCGCGGCCGAGCTTCAGTTCGCGCTCGACCAGTTCGGAAGGAACGTGCCCTTCGACCCGGCGGCGCATGCGCTGCACGTCGCCGACGAAGTTCTCCCGCTCCGCCGCGGCCCACACCATCGGCGCGATCAGCTCGCAGTACTGCGCACCCAGCTCCTCGTCCCCGGCGACCGGCCGAGCCTTGAGCAACGCCTGGAACTCCCAGGTCCGCGCCCACTTCTTGTAGTAGGCGTCATGCCCGTCGAGGGTGCGGACGAGCGCGCCTGCCTTGCCTTCCGGGCGCAGGGCCGCGTCGACCTCGAAGCAGGCCTTGCCGACGATGCCCATCATCTTGCTGGCGATGCGGGTGCCGACCTGGAGGTCGCCGTCACCGACGAAGACCACGTCGACGTCGCTGACGTAGTTGAGTTCCCGGCCACCGCACTTGCCCATCGCGATGACCGCGAGCTTGGCCCGCTCGGGCCCGTTCGTCTCGGCCTCCGCGACGACCAGCCCGGCGCGGAGCGCGGCTTCGGCGAGCGCGGTCAGCCGGTGGGTGATCTCGGTGTAGGTCGACGCGCCGAGTTCCGGATCGACGATGTGCCCGAGGTCGGCCGCGGCGATCTCCAGCAGCAGACCGCGGTAACCGGCGCGCAGCGCCTGCTCCGCCTCGGTGCCGTCGAGCCCTTCGACCGCTGAGACCAGTTCCTCGGTGTACTGCTCCTGCGCGGTGAGCTTCCGCTTCGTGAGCCGTTGCCACTGGTCGGGCGAGCCGACGAGGAAATCGGCCAGCGCGCTCGAGGTGCCGAGCACGGCGAGCAGCCGGCCGCGGAGGAACGCGTTCTCACGCAGGGCGTCGGCCAACTCCGGCCACGCACGCTCGTCGGCCTCGCGGAGGCGGTCGAGGCCGTGCACGGCGAGGTCGGCGTCGGGTCCGCGCGACAAGGCGAGGAGCACGTCGTCCGCGCCTTCGGCCGGGCCCGTTTCGGACCACAGGCCGACAGCACTCAACTGCTCCTCGGCGCGGTCGTCGGTGAAGCCGAACCGCGCGACGGACGCTTTCGATCGGGATCGGTCTGCCATCGCCCCCAACCGTAGCGCCTCCGGCGTCGCTCGCCGGTCAAGCGGGGAGGCGGTCCGGGGTGAGGTCGGCGGGCGTGGGCTCCGGGACGTGGAAGCTGTGGGCGGTGATCGGCTTGCGCCGGGACAGCAGGTAGATGCCGAGGCCGATCAGCACCCCGGCGACACCGACGCTGATGGTGCCCGCGGTGCCGAGCGAGGCGATCTTGCCCGCGATCGCGCCCACGATCCCGGCGGCCGGCAGGGTGAGCATCCAGGCGAGGACCATCCGGCCCGCGAGCCGCCAGCGGACGGGCGCACCACGCCGTCCGACACCGGAGCCCAGCACGCCGCCGGAGCAGACGTGCGTGGTCGACAGCGGGAAGCCGAAGTGCGACGAGGTCAGGATGACCGCGGCCGAACTGGTCTGCGCGGCGAAGCCCTGCGGCGGCTCGATGTCGGTCAGGCCCTTGCCCAGGGTGTAGGTGATCCGCCAGCCACCGAGGTAGGTGCCGAGCGCGAGCGCCAGTGCCGCGCTGACGATCACCCAGGTCGGCGGGGCCGATCCCGGGGCCAGGCTGCCCGCGCTGACCAGGGTCAGCGTGATGATGCCCATTGTCTTCTGGGCGTCGTTCGTGCCGTGGGCGAGTGACACCGCGGAGGCCGAAAAGATCTGTCCGATGCGGAATCCGGAACCACCGCTGCGTCCCCGCAGCCACCGGTACACGAGCCAGGTCGCGAGGGCCGCGATGAGGCCCGCGATCACCGGCGAGGCCACGGCGGGCAGCACGACCCTCTCAAGTATCCGTCCGAATCGGACTCCGTCGGTGCCGACGGACACCCAGGTCGCGCCGATCAGCCCGCCGAAGAGCGCGTGCGACGAACTCGACGGCAACCCGGCGAACCAGGTCACCAGATTCCAGACGATGGCTCCGATCAACCCGCCGAAGATGATCTCCGGCCCGATTCTGGTCTCGTCCACCAGTCCACTCGAAATCGTCTTCGCGACTTCGACGGAAAGGAAAGCACCGGCGAGGTTCAGCACGGCGGACAGCGCTACGGCGGTTTTGGGCCGGAGCGCGCCGGTGGCGATGGTGGTCGCCATGGCGTTCGCTGTGTCGTGGAACCCGTTGGTGAAATCGAAGACCAACGCCGTGATGACCACGACGATGATGAGCAGCGAGGGGTCCACCCCGACCTCCGACCACGGTTACGGCTTACCTGCGCAACGTACCTGACGTTGGACTTTTGCCGTTAAGCCGCCGGACACCTGGCCGCAAGCCTGTCTTATACCAGGGGCAATGTCCGGGTCGGGGCTGCCGCCGGTGTCAACCGGCCTTGGGCCAGACGGACGAACCGCTCCGCGAAGGGCCGCCACGTTTCGGCGATGTCGGCGTGCACCCGGGTGAGTGCCTCGGTGTCGAAAGCACCCTCTCGGGCCAGCGCCGCGAGGTCCGGTTCGGCGCGCGCCCAGTCGAGCACCACCTCGGGCGTGGTCTCGATGTGGAACTGGACGCCGTAAATGCACTGGTTCAACCGAAATGCCTGGTTCTCGTGCCACGGCGCCGAAGCGAGGAGTTCCGCGCCGGGCGGCAGCCGGCGGATGTCGTCCTGGTGGAACTGCATGACGTCCTGCATCAGCGGCAGGTCGGCGAACAGCGGGTCGGTCCAGGCGACGTCCTTCTTGGACACCAGCCGGGCCCCGACCTCCGGCCCGCGCTCGGCGCGGCCGACCGTGCCGCCCGTGGCCACCGTGAGCAGCTGGGCGCCGAGGCAGATGGCGAGCGTCGGCAGGCGGGTACCGGTCGCGGCCGCGAGCAGCCGGCGCACCTCGGCGAGCCACGGGTGGTTCCGATCGTCCTCGGCGTCCATGCCACCACCGAGCACGACCAAACCCTGGTAACCGTCCAGGTTGTCCGGCAGCGAATCACGCGGCGGCAGCCGGATGTCCAGTTCGGCGCCCGCGCCGGTGAGCCAGTCGCCGAGGGGGCCGGCGGGGTCTGACTCGTCGGGCTGAATGACCAGCAAACGCGTCGGTTCCATGCCTACCAAGGTAGGCCAGCGCCCGGTCAGTGCCGCAGCGGTTCCCCGGTGAACTTCACCTCGAGGTAGCTGAGCACGTACTCGAAGCCGAGCCGCTGGTAGATGCGGTTGCTGACGGGGTTCGCGTCGTCGGCGAACAGGGCGACGTGCTTGATGCCCGCCTGCTGTGCCCGTCGCGAGATCCCGGCCGTGACGCCGGCCGCGTAGCCGTGACCGCGCTGGTCCGGCGGGGTGTAGACGAAGCCGATCCTGGTCATGCCCGCCTCCGGCACCCGGGCGAACGCCATCGAGACGGGCTCGCCGTCCACGCACCACAACCCGAAGACACTGCCGCCGGTCAGCTGGTGGGCAAGCGCTTGCGCGGGGTTCTGCTCCGGTGGGACGTAGGTGACGGCTTCGGCCAAGAACTCGGCCCGCCAGCGCAGGAGGACCTCGGTGTCGTCGGCATCCGCCTGGCGGAACTCACCGCGGACGCCCGTCGGGTCGACGAGCGTGCCGAGTTCGTAGACCCGCTGGCGGAAGCCGTACTCGGGCGTGACGCCGATGTTCCCGGTCCACGCCTGACCGAACGCCTCCACTTGGGGCTCCGGGCCGGACGCGCCGGGAAGCTTGGCGCCTGCGTCGACGAGCGCGTCGGCGACGAGCTGTGCCGCGTCGACGGGCAGACCACTGACCATGGCAGGCCAGCCGCGGTCGCCGATGAACGCGCCGTGCAGCCGGTCGCCGTCGTGGACGGACACCATCGCCTCGGCCTGGCGGCGGCTGCGCGCGCTCGCCACGGCGGACAACGCACCGGTGTGCCGTACCGGATCAGCGCCGAAGACCTCGGCGGCCGGCTCGGCGAACGTCTCGAAACTGGCGTGTACTCGGGCTTCCACCTCGCCACTGTGACAGCGGGGGCCGGACCGGTGCCAGCGAAATACCGCCACACGGACACAAAAAAGCGGGGCCCGAGTCATTGCTGACTCGGGCCCCGCTCCTTCTCT